>JBAXBA010000041.1:0-29270 GCA_037142195.1 Pseudomonadota bacterium | reverse complement strand
TTTTGGGTGAACTTTTGGGTGAACTTTTGGGTGAACTTTTGGGTGAACTTTTGGGTGAACTTTTGGGACTCCCTTTATAGGACAAGTCACCAATATTCGCTTTGATAATTGGGCGATATAAAGTCACTTTGAAAAAACCGCCAAGATTTTCAAAAAGCGAGGTTTTCAGTTCGGCCTTCTTGGAGGAAGACAGAATACGAGCAATACCTGTACCGGCTTTTTCAACAATTTTCAGCCTGGCAAACATGCCCGCAATAATTTCATTGCGCCGATTGGAAAAGGCACTGAAATTCTTTAGAGTGACATGAGGCTAGTGATTCCGTAGCATCATTCGAAAACCTGGCTATGTCACCTTTTGGCCAACGGTATTTTGTCACTTCTACTCTGAAGGTCCCGTTTGGCGCATTGTTCGGTCCTGGAAACCGCCAAAACCCCAAAAATATTTATTTATATGCGTCGACGTCCGGACCTCACTCAGTGCTAGCGGATCATTCAAAATCGCCTAAACACTTTTAACTTTGACAGAGATAGGGAAGGACTACCTTTACCAAGCTATGTGATCAAAGAATTGGAGTCCTTTCTAAAGGGTGGGACTCCAAGCCTATGGGTGTTTAAAACTAGTCAGCAATAGTCGTCAAAAGGAGCAAGTAGTTGCCTTTAGCTGGAAAAAAAGAGGCTTTTGCCTTTCCTATTGTGCCAAAAGCCAAGTGAAGGCTGCTACCCACCTTGTCAACCAAGTATCCGCCATGACTCCCTATCGCCAATTTGCAGTGACGTTTCCTATTCCCAGGCGTTTCTGGCTCCATTCTAATACAAAACTGTTCTCTAAAGTCTACAGAATCATCATAAAAGAGATTCCCAGCTAGTACAAAGCCAAAGCCAAAGCCAAAGCCGTGCTCCGTATCCGCCCAATTTAACTTAAATAATCAGATTTTCTTTAAATAAATGAAAGAATCAAAGAAATTCGCGCAGCGACTAATATTTGAAGAAAATGCTGAAAGGTGCTTTGAGATGGCGCGGTGCAGAGTGATCGCTGGCTGATGTTCACAGCCTCTTTGGATCCAAAGGCGTGGACAAAAAGCTAGGCTTTATTGCGACAGATGATTTATTATTTTAGGACGACTACAGAGGGCAATCTATGAAACGACGCAATTTTGTCTCTATTTTGGCAACTGCTCCGCTTGCTGCAGCATGTGCGAGTAGGACACTAATTAACGATGAGAGTGAACTTAGGTCACAAATCCTTCTCCCTAAAAACCCAGATGCGCCGTCAACGCTAAAAGGTAAAGCCAAAAATGTTCTTGTAGTGGGAGGAGGAATTGCGGGTTTAACTGCAGCTTTAGAGCTCTCAAAGCGAGGTTATAAAGTTCACTTGCGTGAAGCTGCATCTATGTTTGGTGGTCGTCTTCACACCAGGCAAGAACGTCTATCGACTGGAGAATTTGCCGTAGAGCACGGACTTCACATGTGGTTTTACCAGTACTTTAATTTCAACCGAATTTTAGACGAACTTGGACTTACTGATAACTTTCGTCCTTTTAATGAGGTCTACTTTCATTTTAAAACTTATCTGCCAGAAACGATCCGCAGTGTCGGCCCTTATCCGGTAAACCTAATTTCAATGATCAAGGAAAGTCCAAATCTGTCCCTATTGAATGCAATTCAGACTTGGAGGGCTTTGCCCGACTTGATGTTCTACAACCACTTCAAAACGCGTATAAAGTTAGATAATATATCATTTCCAGAATGGGCAAATTCTACTGGTGTTGATAAAAAATTCTATGACATTGTGATGTATCCAGCAGCTAGCGTTACTCTTAATGACCCACAAACCATGAGTGCAGCAGACGTTGCTCTAATGACCCACTTTTATTTTATGTCGCATCCTAAAGCATTCAATAGGTTCATTGCTAAAAAAGATCACGGCAGTGCTGTTATTGATCCTTGGATCGCCGCCATTAGAAGTCTAGGATGTGAATTAACTTTAAATTCCCCGGTGAGACAAGTTGAATTTAGAAAAGACGGAGTGATTGCAGATGGAAAATCCTACGACCAATTGATTCTTGCCACAGACGTTCCAGGAGCGCACCAAGTATTAGGTGGGTCCTCGAGCAGCGTCCCTGAGCTGACTGCCTCGCTCAACAAAGTAAAAGCAAATATTTCTCGCCTAAAGGCTGCACCCAAGTATCATATTTTGAGAATTTGGTTTGACTCCCCTGTTGGAACTTCGCGTCCTGATGCACAATCGGTGATTGAAACTCCACAATCTAGACCCATCAATCTCATAGCATTTCTTCACAAGCTAGAAGCAGAATCCAGACAGTGGGCTGATTCAGTTGGAGGTTCCGTTGTTGAGTTCCATCTTTACGCTACTCCGCAGTTCTCAGGCAAATCTGCAGGTTTTATTTGGGAACAAATTCGTAGCGACGCTGAAGCTATTGTACCTGAGTTAAAAAATGCTAAGGTGTTAGATTCTTCTCTAGGGTCTTACAGTAATTTTACTTCTTTTGAGGTGGGTCAACTTGCATTCAGACCAACAGCAAATACGGCACAGATATTGGGTCTAAAGTCATTATTGTTTGCCGGCGATTGGGTAGATTATCAGGAGTTCCCCAATGCACTTATGGAGCGCGCTGTGACCACTGGATTGGATGCCGTCAATAGTATATTGTTTACGGACAATGTCAGGCAAATCCCCATCCAAGGTGCAAACCCTCGCGGGCCTGGACTCATACCAATGTTTTAAAATTGAGAGGTTTCTGTCCTTCCTGTATTGCCAAAAGACAGGAGGTGGCTCCATCTCACCTGGTAGATCACTCCCCATGGCTCCCTACCGCCAGTTTGTAGTGACGTTTCCTATTCCCATGCGTTACCGGTACTATTCTAATAAAGAACTGTTCTCTAAAGTCTAGAGGCTCATTTTCAAAGATTTTCCTAGCTACTACAAAACCAAAGCCCTTGCTGCTGGGATTAAGGATCCAAGTACAGGAGCGATAAGCTTTAGCTTTAGGTATTTTGAATATGTGCTTTACAATTGATGTTTTTGGATTCGTCACAACAAACAGGAATTTCTCTGCCCAGATGAAAATGTTACTAAAACATATTTAGGGATTCCATTTTTTTAAAAACATGCTCAACTCAAAAAATCTTATCATAAACGGTAATAAGTCGAAGACAGAATGACACTTGAAATGGTCTCTAGCAAAGACTCCTCGGTCATTTGGCTCCTAAGCTAGCAACACAATTCTTGGCTACGATAATTGACCCACTAACCATTAATGAGCTTTAAACTATTAGACCTCAAAATCCTAAAAGGTTTATTGCTACTTAATATCACTATCCAAAAACTCAGAAGGGATAAGGGATTTTCGTTCTGCAGATTTCTCATAGTCTTTAGCGTTAATCAGGCCTAGAATCGAATTGATAAGGTCCAGATTTATAAAGTTGGAACTCTCAAGATGATCCAAACCTTCTTTGAAGTTTAAAGGGCAGACACTTTTTAGAATCTGTTCGCCTACTTTTGCTTGAATAGGAATGCCGTGGGACATGCAAATGATCGGTCTGACCTCATAAATGGAACACGATCCGCTTAGAGTTAAAAATCCACAGCTTCCAGGGGACTTCCTTAAATCGCGCTCTGCTTCTAAAGCTTCCTTCAAGGCCTCAGGACTTCCTGTTAAAAAACTAGAAATAAAGTCAAACTCTATGGGGGACACGGAAAGTCCAGCTCGACAGCATCCGCTACAGCCCTTCTTACATGAAATGTCGGCTGCATTGCGTTGCTCGAGTTCTTGGGTTTTTTCCTGAACTTTAATTCTTAAAGCAAGATAGTCAGGGTTTTTCATGCAGCATCCAGCAAAGGTATTTCCTTTTCTACATCTTGGTAAGGAACAGCTGAAAAATATTTTATAGGCGTTCGAAAGACAATAACATAATAGTCACCGCTCGAAAACTTGCCGGCAAGCAGGTTATCACGCTCGCTCTGGGAAAGAAGATGCTGATTTTCAAGCAAAATCTCTTCACTTACTTGTCCTCGAGATTCCATCACAAATATTTGACCTAAAATGAGATCACTACACGACTGTAATATCGCTACATGACCTTTCGGCCAATCAGAAGCTGAAGACATGAGCCAAGTCGCTCTCCCACCTAAGATTTCTTGGGCGGTTCTGGCATCAAGACGAATGGCTTTCATGAGTACTCCTTTAATAGGGCTAACTGCCCCAGGGGAAGCTTCATAGCCAAATTCTTGGCTCTAGAAACTACCTCGGCTTGGGCTATCAAACTCTTGAGACGGTTTTCATGTATTTTTAATGGCCAACCTTCCGCGGAAATCGGCTGTATTATTGGCAAGATAAACTGGCCTCTTCGTTCCCTGACACTTTTCGAACGGGGAATTAGACTATCAGAGGTGAGGCGAGGGTTAGGGCATTCTGACTCAGGGCATTCCCCATTTATACTCTGCTGCCAGCTCTTTTTTGCCCCGGGCCAGCAGGCCGGCATACACGTGCCTTTCAAAGATGACCTGGCACTGCTTCGCCAACTCTAAATGGCCGAAGTGATTCAGTAAGAAAATTAAGGCTTCTATAGTACTGTAACGGGTACCCGCTTGTTTCTCCCTCAGCCAAAATCTGGACGCTCCTTGCATGGGTAGAGAGACTTTTCGACCCAGATGATCAAAGCGCTTTAACATGCCTGCGGCCTGACTCCAATTTCCGTCTAGAAGCAAAAATCGTGATTGAGACAAATCTTCTACCGGCGACAAGGACTCACCAAACGGATGAAGAATGAGGAGTTCTCTGTCTTGTTTTACAAGAGTGGATTCAGGTATGGGAATGTCATGTTTAAAAAGAATGAGATCTGAGGCTGGAAAAATTCTATGTATCAACTGACCTGTACTTGTGGGTTTGTAAAATTCCGAATGGTGAATCATCACGGCCAAGTCCAGGGGAAGAACAAGCTGACGCATCGCGTCACAAATGCACCAACGGGGAATCTGTGCGCATCCGGAGCATCTCAGGCTCGCTTTGCTCACTACACTTCGCCCCAAGAGAGTCCTTTCCTCGTCAAACTCCGTCTACTTCGTGGAGAGACTCTTTATAAAGTTCAGGGATTTTTGAAGTTGATCCTCATTAAGATGATCTTCAAGAGATATGGCAATTTCCATGACAAGTCGAAGTCGCTCGCGGCCATCTTTTGTTTTAGCTTTTCCACAAAGCTTGTGAACAAAGCCCATGCGCGTCTCTAGTTCTAGTTCATGAAAGGCTTGAATGAGAGTTTTTTCCCAGGGGAACAACTCCCCTTTGTTGTCTGGCGTTCGATGCTCTAAATAGGCCAAAAAATCCATAGCGGTCATATCTTGAAGTTCTGCAAAGAACGCGAGCGTGTCTACGGCTTTTACAACGATATTATCAGTCTGAGAGCCTTCTAGTCGCCGATAGTGAAGCTCCGTATAGCCCAGGTTGTCTGCTAAAACGTTTTGTGTGAGGTTTGATCGTTTACGATATCCACGTAAATAGTGAGCCAAACGCTTTTGAACCTTTAATGCCTTGGCTTCGGTTAACTGCTTTAATCCTGCCCAACGTTTCACCACTCCACCTCAATAAGCTTTAATGTCCATCTCTCTATCATATAATCAACCGTCGAACTTTCAAAATTTGGTTTTTTTATATTCCGTGGCCGAAAGATCATCATTTCCTCCTGGGCACCAAAAAGGTTGGTTCGCGATGTCATGGATTCCGCCCGTAAATTGTTTTTGGCCAAAAACCGCAGTCCTGTTTGATTATGGATGTGGACCTGAAGATAGACATTGCCTGTTAAAAATTCTCTTTGAAGCCATAGCCCGCTGCACAATGCCAAAGTACCAAGTCCTTGGCGCAGGTAGTCTGGATGAATCCAGTAGCCCAATTCCCAATCTGGACCCTCGTCTGTTTGTCGGCAGTGCATAGAAAATGAGCCCATCAACTTAGAGCTCCTATAGAGATGAAAGTTATAGGCTTCCTTAAGAAGCTGCGCTTGCTCTAAGGCTTTGAGGCGCGCATGTTGTCTGGCATAGGTTTGGGGAAGAGAAACCCAATCAAAATGCGCACTCAGGTGTTCTCTAGACTCCTGAAGGGCAGCTACTAAATCTCCCGCATCGTCTCTGGATGCCATTTTAAACGTCACTATTTCCTGGTTATGCCAAAGGCTAAACCGCCGGGGGAGATCTAATCGAGTTGTTGAAATGACTTCTTCCACTTCCATCCAAAAGCGCTTTGTAAAGGTGATAAGACTCAAAATACAAAAATCATAGCCATGAGTTTTGATCTCATTTCCGGCTTTCTCTGGGAAGGCTCTACTTTAGCTTCTGTTAGGCGACTTGAGGGTTTGGTGCCTTCATAAGTTCTGCATACCAAAGTCCTGCCACAAGGTAGCAGGCTCCCGTCGCCAAAAAAATGTCCGTCCACGTAAATCCGTTCGACCTCATCATACCATAGCCGACCGAGGACACAAACCAACCCAGCCCCCAGGACATTTGGGACAAGGCACCTAGCAATCTTCTATGGGGCTCTCCCACATAGTTCATCATGAACTTGCTTAAGATAGGGCTTCCCATATTCATGAGAGGTTGCCTCATAAAAAACAGCACTAAAGCAATAGGAAGTCCAATGGGACCGCCACAAAAGCCAAGACCGATCAAACAAGCCACAGAAAGATATTGACTCCCGGCACACAAAGCACGCTCCCCTCTGATCACAGCTAAACGATGAGCCCATAGACTTGCCACAATGACTGCCAGGGTGGAACACGTGGTGATGAGCATAAAGCCTTGATGATCAAGACTCCATTTTTCATGAAAGAAAAGATTTAAATAAGGAATGGATAGCCCCGCACCGACACTTATTAGAAATTGGGGGATGATAAGTTTGGCTATTTTCAACCAAATATCTTTAGAAGGATTGGAAACTTGATTCGAGTGCTGGGGTAAAGCCGACTGAACCCCCATAAACAAGTAGGGAGCACCCAGGCAAGATACCGCCACACTTCCCCAGAGGACATACTCCACCGGATGTTGAGGGCCCGGCAAACATGACAAGATCAGGCTTACCAGCCCTACTAACAAGGTCGCTGCACTCAGCATCGCAAAGTGCCACGATAAGGCCTTCGCAGAGCTGGCTTCGGACTCATGTTCTAATATAGAAGGGATGATACTTGACTGCTGCACAAGGAGCGCTATCCCCATCATCCACATGCCAGCTGTCATGAGGGCTGTTTCCATACGAGCGGTGGCGTAAAGAATCAAGGCTCCCGATAGAGACATCAAGACGCCCGAGACAGCCAGGCACTTTTTGGCAATTGGGCCAGAAATAAAAAGAGCTAAGGGGACTGAAAACAAAAAGACTACGAGATAGCGGTAGGAATTAAAAATACCAATTTGGGCTGCTGAAAAAGAAAGCTTAACTAAATACAAATTGAAAAGCGCAAAAAAAGAAGCTGGCAAGACTTGTGATATCATGCTGCCAAAGATCAGCTGTTTAGTTTTTGGATTCAGCCCGGTCAAAGGTCACCTGAAATAGAAAGACAATGAAGTATAGAATATCACAGGCTGCCTCATAAATCCCTAGCGCCTTGACGAAAAATGGTCGCCTCCTGTAAGCAGAAGGCGACCTAACTAGAGAGAGGTACTAAAACTAACCAGCTAAAGGCAGGCTGCGAGTTTGCTTCGCAGATTTAAAGGCAACTTTTTTGTCCCATCCATGGGCAAGTGCAGCCTTCCAACTGGAAGGATGACTTTCAGACCAATCCTTGCTCGAAGCAAACCGACGGGCATACTTTTGTACGCGCTTCAGTGTCCATTCGACTTTTTGAGGTCTTTCGGTCTCCCCGGTTACACCAACCACGGGGCGTTTCTTAGCGACTGTCTTCTTTTCTGCAGGTGACGTTTCTGCAGCCTTCACTTGTTTATCGGCCATGCTATCCTCCTTGGAGCCAGTTACAATCAAGGTCTCGGCTGGCGGCAAAAGGTCTTTAGGTTTTTTACAAAAAATTTTGGAGAAAGCATAAATAACAGGTTGTTACAAAGTACGATCTGAGACAGGAATCAAAAAATAGCCTCGTCATCTCGAAACCAACCGGCGAGACTTCGTCTTTCCGAACGGGCAGGACTGACTTTGTGCCAAACGCGTTTAGAGTCAAAAAGAACGATACGTCCTGGGCTAGTGGCAATGATTTTAACTACTTGGGTGGGATCTTCTTCACCATAAATCAAAAGCTCACCTCCCATGCAGGCGTTTAAATAGACCACAGTGGAAATCTGCCGATGATTTCTCCCTTGATGATTATCTAAGTGTTTTTCATAGAATTCGCCCTCTTGATAAAGAGCGAAATGTCCTTCATATCGTTTAAGCGACAACATGCATTTTCGACATAATTCTTTTTGCAATTCACAAAGTAGTTTAAAAAACTCACTTAAATGCGCACCACTCCAGTCTTCGATCCATGAGATTTCATCAGATCTAATACTTTTATTGACTGCCTTATGAAGCCCCCGTCCGATGCTTGCAGAATGAAACCTATTTTCTATGCGATGTATCTGAAGTGCGGCATTTAATGATTCCACTAGAGAAGGTTCTATGGTTTCCACTGCATAACCATTTTTTAAAAGTTGGGAACAAAGTGATTCTATCGTTTCCCATTGAGAAGCTGGTTTCATTGGTTGCCTTTTATACAATTAATACAATCTTAATAGAGCCTAGACGTTTCAAAAAAGGTGGTTCCACAATCCCACAGACCTTGAGCTTCAATGAGTTCAAGATAACTGATTAAAACAAAAACAGCTCCAACTATTTAAAGTTATTTAAGAATTCTGATAAGAACTCTTTACTTCATATAAAAAGGGTGCCAAAGTATACCCATTAACATGGCTCACTTATGAGTCACTAAAGAATAAATGACAGGAGAAGTTTATGAAAATTCGTCTAAAGAAGAGTTTGAGTCTTCCACTTGTAGCCGTTGCTCTAGCTTCAACACAAGCTCTGGCAGCAGATGAAGGTGCGAAACTTAGTGCTACCGGTGCTGTAGAAGCGAGATGGTATTTGCTTAGCTCTAAAACGAAAGCATCTCCCTATGCAAGAACTGAAGAACTGAACGTCAATCTTGCGATTAACGCTGTGAAAGATCATACGTTTGCTGGCGTTGTGTTTGAAAGCTTGGACAATCACCACGCCAAACCAGATACTGACGGTGTTTACTCAAAAAGAACTTCAGGTGAGGCAGTTACCCTTGTAAACCTCTATAAGTATTTTGTCGGTGTGGATTTTGGTATGGTTAAAATCACCGCAGGTAATAAGCAAGGTTCTGGAATTTATACTCCTGACTACCAGGCTACTTCTGAAAGTACTGCAAGCAAAGCAGCATTCTATTGGTTTGATGATGGTTTTTCAGAAGTTGAAGCACCTGGAATCACTTTTGAAGTGCCAGTTTCTGGCTGGAATATCGGTGTAAATTTTGGTGCCTTGGGTGACGATGGGAAAACCAATGCATATGGACTAACGGTTAAGGGTGAAGCCGGACCAGCAGCCATTGAACTCAGCACAACTGCCTCCAAAGGCGCCATGAAACTCGATGAAGCGACTGGTAAAGTACCTACGACATTGGTTGATAATTCTGGATCACGTCTTGCGGTATCTGCACCGGTGGGTCCTGTTAAAGTTGGTTTAGAGTATATCACAACGAAAGACGAATCCGCTGCTCTAGCAGCAGACGGCACTAAAATCGGCGCCTACAAAAAAGCTGATGGCGCTGAAACGACTGAAACCAATCAATCATGGACTGCTTTGAAAGTTTCTGGCGCTCAACCCATGGGCACAAATTCTGTTGTTTACTCAGTAGACTATAAAATGGCTTCTGAAGATCAAAAAACTGCCAAGATGAAGTACGATCTTAGCGGATTTGGCTTAGATGTTGGCTACAAAATGGCTGACATGTACAAAGGCGGTTCTGTAACTCCTGGTATCAAAGTTAAAAACTCCACGCAAAAAGCAGATCTTCCAGAAGCTAACGCTGCTGATGAGACAACATTTGCAGACCAATCGCTTCAGCGCATTGAGGTTTACGGAAAGTACACTTACGAAGCTTTCACTGGAAGCTTAGCATACCGCATGGACACTGCTAAAGGCGAAGTATTTGAGGACGCTAGCAACAGCGCCAAGAAGACTAAGAAAGCTTCTTCTGCATTTGTTAGGCTTGCTTACAACTTCTAAGACCTGCATTTAAGTGAATGAGAAAAGAGGCTGAAAAGCCTCTTTTTTTGTCTGTTAATTCTGGTCCCTTGCTTGAACATCAGAATTCCATTCGCGGTGTTGGGTTTTCATAAGCCGAGGGAACAAGCAGCCCTGTATTTGGAAGCTCGTTGCCATAAAGTCTCTACCAGACAACAGACTTTCTATCCTGCTTACGCTTCTTTTGAATGGTTTTACCTTCGAGACGTCTCTGCTTGGAAGAGTAGGTAGGTTTGGTTTTCTTTCTGGGCTTGGGAGGAAAAAAAACTTGCAAAACCATATCTCGAAGCTTGTCTTTGCAGCACTGAATGTTTCTCGGTTGATCTCGGTATTCATCGCTATAGAGAACCACATCTCCTGATTCTGTAATTCGACTTTGAAAGGCACTAAGAAACCGATCTTTGACTTCAGGAGAAAGACTTTGAGAGTTAAAGAGGTTCCACCTTAAGTACGCCTTTGAGCTTACTTTATTGACGTTTTGTCCACCTGCACCGCTCGACCTGGCAAAGGTAAACTCAAATTCAAACTCAGGAATGATGATCTTTTCGGTAATCTTAATCATTTCTTTTGCCTGTCTTTTGTCTTCTTCCTTCCGCAGCTTGCCAGCGCCTTTGTTCTTCTGGGGTGGAAGGGGAAAAGGGCTCGATTTGCGTAGGACGCCTGTTTTCATCAACAGCTACCATGGTGAAAAAGCAGGACACCACGTGTCGCACGGAATCTTCTCTGGGAGCTTGAGCGATGACTTTTATCCCGATCTCCATGGAAGTCCGGCCGACGTAATTGACGAGTGCTAAAAAGCTGACCAGCTCCCCCACATGGATAGGACCTCTAAAAACAACTCGCTCCACGGCAAGTGTCACGCAATATTCTTTGGAATACTGTGCGGCGCAGCTGTAGGCAACCTGGTCTAGAAGCTTTAAGACCGAGCCCCCGTGGATATTGCCTGAAAAGTTCACCATGTCAGGTGTCGCTAGAACGGTCATCTTTAGCTCTCTTGGTCTCAATTCATTCATAAGGATCACCTAAATTGAAAATTTAAACACTTCGTTGCCGCCACAAAAATACTGTGACCAGAGTGAGGGATAGGAGCGCTGCAAGTCTAGCATAGAGGGGTATGGAATCTTTATATAACAAATAAGCGGCAGAGGTGGACATCAGAGCAGTCGCTGTCCATTTAGCTTTTCTAGATATGATCCTGTAATCTTGCCAGTTTTTTACGGGAGGTCCTAAAATCTTATGACTGAGCAACCAGCTATGGAATCGATCGGAGCTTTTATTGAAACAATAGGCAGCAAGCAAGAGGAATGGAGTCGTCGGAAGCAAGGGAAGAAAAATTCCCACCACTCCCACCACCACAAATATCCAACCTAATATGGCAAATAACAGTTTGTACATGACGAAAATAGTATCCTAAGTCGCCTCCATTTCAAACCTGAATCCGCGAGGTATCCTGCCCATTTGAAATGAAACGAGGGCAGGTAACTTAGAAGCGAGCCTCATGGTTAGAGACGGCAGTTAGAATTGTTTAGTCGGAGTGGAAAGAGATTCCAACTTTTGAGTGATCTCGTTTAATAACTCTAACTGGGCTTCTTGGACTCTAAATAGGGACTGCATTTGTTCAGTAAGAAGGAGGTCAATCTTGCCATGGAGATTTCTGACTTCCATTTCCGCTTTCATATTGATCATAAAGTCACCTCTAGCCCGGCGCCTATCTTTTTCTTCTTGCCGGTTCTGGCTCATCATAATGATGGGAGCTTGCAGAGCAGCAGTACAAGACAGCACCAAATTTAAAAGTATAAAGGGATAGGGATCCCACTTTCCGAATGCGAATTCCATGAGATTAAGACTAATCCAAACCGTGATGACACCAAAAAAGAGTAATATAAAAGCCCAACTTCCCCCAAAGTCTGCCACTTGGTCGGCTAGCTTTTGCCCAAAACTAATTTCAGGGTCGTTTTCCAAAGAAACAAGCCTGGAACTTAAAAGCCTCTCTTCAGTGAGCGAGCCTTCTACAATTTCTTCTAGCTTCTTAAGTTGCATTTTTTCATCGGCAAAGAGACTCTTTATGTCCATAATTCTCCTTTAGCAGTGAATTTCGTTGGTTTGTAGAGATCTAAACATTAGACTTAGACACTATATACCTAGAACAGAGTTCTTGGAAATCCTTGGTTTCATTTTGGACTGAGGATTTTTAGAAACATAACACTTAAAAAAATCTTAAAAACTCACATGTGAAAGCTTTTTTAGAAATATGCCTATCCCCTGAATGGAACGGTCATGCGACGCTAGGCAATTAAGATTCCCTAGAAGTTTAAGAACGCCATTTTTAGTTCGGTAGCTAGGGAACGAAATAGATAAAAATGTCATTTCTAATTTAGAAGGGGGCTCGCACCCTCTGGACAGGCGACTACTTTGAAAATTAGGTTTGCAGGGAACAGGAATTTTTGCAGATATCCAGACTCAGACCGTGGAATGGTTGGGAAGCGACTTCGGCCTTAAATTTAGTCGAATGCCGTATTTGCACTACCTTGCGCTGTCGATCTACTTATCTTTACTTAATATTTAAAAAACTTAACCCACGCTAAATGGTCTTCCAATAAGCCTTCCGCTACAAGAGCGCCTGTACCTGAACTCAAATTTCTTTTAAAAGGAAAACACATGAAACTTAAACTGGCAGCTCTATCTGCAATCATCAGCTCCTCTGCATTTTCAGCAGTTGGCCTTAAAGGCTCCGACACTCTAGCGGGTCTTATGACAGACGCTATCGTAGCTGCAGGACTTGAAGGCGAAGTGAATTACCTAGGAACAGGTTCTGGAAACGGCGAAAAGGCTGTAGCTGCTGGTGAGCAAGCAATAGCTCCTATGTCGAGAGAAATGAAGCCTGAAGTTAAAGCAGCTCTTGCCGCAAAAGGTTTAACCGTTGTAGAACACAAAATCGCTTTGGACGCTATCGCGATGCTCGCTAAAGACCAGAACGGTCTTCCTATCCAACTAGACCTTGAAACCATCAAGGCCATCTACACTTGCAAAATCACTGATTGGGCTTCTATTCCTGGTTCTAAAAAGACGGGCGCTATCCGTGTACTTCGCCGTGACGATGCTTCTGGCACCACTGATGCTTTCAAACATTTCACAGGCGTTAAGGAATTTGGCGCTTGTGTTACAGCACTTGCCAGCACGGACGAACTATCTGTAGAAACATCAACAGATGACTCTGCGCTAGCTTATTCAGGACTATCAGGAAAAAGAGCCGGAAACAAAATTATTCCTCTTTATTCTGACGCCTCAGGTAGAACTTCACCGACCGTAGTTAACATTCGTTCTTTCAAATACCCATTTGCTAGATTTCTTTATGTTTACGAAGTTCCTGAAAAGTTAACTTCAGCTGAAAAGTCACTCGTAGAAAAATTGGCTGATAGAACATTCCTAGATCCTATCGTTCAAAATAATGGTTTCATCACTTTGGATTAATTTCCAGTAAGGGTTGCACGCGCTGGCGTGCAACCCTTTTCCTATTTCGTTTTTATGTTTTTACTAACTTCATGAGGAGAGCGACATGGTGCTCAAATTTTTAATCATTTGGATTGCTACAAATGTATTAATTTCTTGCGGCCCCAAGTTCAACCCTAAAGCTCCCTACCCTGGAGAAAACCCGCCCACTCGAGGAGGCTATCCCAATCCATCCAACCCAAATGAAGACGACCAAAATAAAGCTGGCAATGAAAAAAACGATGACAAAGAATGTCGTAAGCCCAGCTCAACTCCGTTTGAGCGATTGATTGTAGAAAATGAAAATCCTAAAGTTTCTTTAAAGAATGTCTCTGATCTTGTAACTCAGGTGGAAAAAACTTGTGGAGGATGTCATTTGGCGCCGGCTGCCAGTGTAGGTGGCTTTAGCTTTGTGGCACAACTTGAAAACAAAACAGTATTCTCTGATGGGCAGAAAAAAGAAATTCGTGGACTGAAAAATGCCTATAAAGACATGATTCGCACCATGGAAAGTGGCGCCATGCCCCCTCAGGCCAAAAGCCAAAATACCGATTACTATAAAAAAATAACACAGGAACTCAGAAGCTGGGAAGCTTCTGGCCTTCCCAGTGAAACCTATAATGCGGGAACGGAAGAAGGCTCTCGCACGCCAACTTCTAATACACTCAGCGAGCTCGGAAGCTGTATACCCTCGCCTGAAATCCTAGGCTCTGATAAAAACAAAGACAGTTACTTTGCGAATATGGAAGCTCTTCCGAAGTCCCTAAAAGATACGGACCTTTATACCTTGGACTCCAAAGCATTGGCCAAGTCAGGGACAGTATCCTATTCTGTGGAGTATCCCCTCTGGGCAGACAATGCTGAGAAAGGACGCTATGTCCATTTCCCAGAAACCCCGGAAGGCAAAAGATCTCAGGCTATTCTAGCTAGCGGCTCAAATTCCTTTATCCTTCCCGCAAATGCAAGATTCTATAAAAACTTCTATAAAGCCGTACAAACTTCAGATGGTAGCGTTCGCTATAAAATCATCGAGACACGCATTATTGTGACTCGCGATCTCAATCGAGAAAGTCTCTTTGGCACTTACAAGTGGAATGATGACGAATCCAATGCGATTTTAATAGATGCCCCTTACAGAGATGGTACTGGATTTAAAGATGATATCTTTAATATCGAAGTAAATACCCAAACGAAAGCCAAAAGAAAGTATGCCATACCCGGATCAGAGCGCTGTATAGAATGCCACAAAGTGAATCGTGACCTAGTTCTTGGCTTTACTCCCTTACAACTCAATCGAAGAGCTGTTGGGGAAGGGGGCCGAGATCTTCCGGTGAACTCAGATGAGTTGGGACAAGTGAAGAGGCTCCAAGATTATGGATTTCTAAGCTCCGAATCTAAAGCATTTCCTAAACTTGAAACCGACTATGGCACGCCTGCAAGCAATGAAGAACTTGTTTTACAAGGATACATGGTAGGAAACTGCTCCCATTGTCATAGTCCTGATGGCTTTGCCATGAAAGACAATCAGGTAAAACTTGATTTGAGCCCTGGAAAATTGTTTCAGTTTAATATCAACAGCATTTCTAAGAATTCCAATCGCGATAAGCCCTCCTATTTTGTCCGCGCTGGGGATACTGCAAAATCCTACATGTATAAACGTGTGAGTCAAGTGGGAGTCAATCCTGGAGAAGGTTCATTACCCATGCCACTTCACACACCGGGAGATGCAAATTGTCGCCTCTTAAATCTCACCGGAAAATGGATTTACCGATTGGGGAACAAGGCGCCTTCAGATTTTAATGTGGACTGTAAACCCAATAATGATTTCTACTGGGTAGATAGGGATCTGACTTGGCCAAAGTCTGACAGTTATGTTCCCCGACGCAGTGACTGGAAGGAAGATTCAGGCATGCCCAGAAGTTATAAAAGTCTTACTTTCGACAAGGGACTGGAAAATTTGGCGGCAAGCTGGGTTCCAGCTGGATATTATGAAACCAGCGGCAAAGAAGACCTTTGTCGATTTCCCAATAAGCCCCTACCCCGAAACCCCCTCCGTTGGATGTTAGACGACCAAGGCCAGGCTAAGCGGCCTTTTGGCGAAGCCTATTTTACAACACCTGGAGCTTGGGCCTATAACTCCACCTGCTCTAAATGTCATGGGCAGGATGCTTCTAGCAAAAGTGCCTTAGCATCCAATCTCCTCACGATCTCGGGCGGTAGCATTCGAGTGCCCAGTTTTAAGGACGGGCTCTTTGGGGCAGGAGGAGATAATCTTGAGCAGTTTGAAGTCAGCAAGCCAGTAGTTTTAGGTCAAAGGAAAATTTCGCTCGCCCCTAACTACCTTATTTGGATGGCCATGGAAGGGACTAAGGTAAATTTTCCTCCCGAGTTTGAACCCTACCTAGGAAAGCACAAGGCGCAAATGCTAAATCAGGTACGAGAACGCTGTAAGGGCCTCATAGCTACAGCGCCCCAAAAGCTATCGGACCGGATGATTGATTATGCTGTTTTTAAAGATATCTGCTTTTATAAAAATGGAAATGCCAAGACAAAAGAAATCCAATATGACCCAGACACCGATCAACCCGTAAATGAAGAAAAACAAAATGCCTGGGCTGACAAGGCAGCGATAAACGTGGGCTATGCCATTTTTAAGTATTTAAAAGACAGCTTGCCGGACCGCCTTCAAGAAACGCCTGCCGCCTGCGAAAAGAGATACCCCAAATAATCTATGTTGAATCTAGTCGCAGGTTAGACTTGGAGTCGGGAAAAATGGGACAAAAATCCTGTGTTAACACAAGCGACTATGAGACGGAATTCTTTCTTGTTTATCTGCGGCCACTTAAGTGGCCGTATCTGCTTCTGAGTCTTAGTATATCCTCGGGCGCTGGAACTGCTTTCGGAAAATCGAAAAAGAAGCATAACTCTTTGAAACCCGACACTTAAGCTAAGCCTTGTTTTAAAGAGGTCAACGCTCTATAATCAGCCGATTGAGTGTCAATTGATCAGTTGTTCATGAGATTGTGAATCACTAACATTCGACTCTGAGCCGCTGCAATTAGAATGTGAGGTTTCGTTGATCATCTGCATGGAAAATGCCTCACCAAGACTCGCGGATCTTCTGCGATCTTTTCCGATGATTTCATTAGCGACATCCGCACAAGGTAAAGAACTGGCAGTATTTATGGAAGAACACTCCATGTCGACTGGGAGTCTTGAAGTGACCTTTACCCGCGGTTCAGACTATTTTGGCCTCCTCGCGGTCCAAGGGGAACGTTCCCTTACAATGTGCATTAGAAGTCCAGAGAATGCGCTCTTGGCGGTAGGCTCGTTAAGTACCCGATCTTCTTTCCTTAGAGGCAAACCGGCAGTTGTTGGCTACCTGCAAGATCTTAGGGTGTCAAAGACTGTTAGTGCCGTATTGAGACAAAAGTATTATGAATTTTTTACCGAATTTATTCGATTAAGTCCCAGTTTGCCTGATTTGGACTTTTGCAAATATTTCTATACCGCTATTTTAAGTAGCAATGTACCCGCTAAAGCGGCTTTATCGCGAGAGCGTTTTACATTGGAATATTCAAAACTATTCTCCTACCAAGCATGGATCTTTCCAAAAATTCCAGGCTTAAGTTTGCTCGCTTCTTTTCAATCCGTCGATGTCCCCACGAAAGAAGAAGTCATTGCATTCTACAATGCTGAACTTGGATCTTCTATGTATGACTTAGATCCAAAGGACATAGAACGCGTTTGGGAGTATTCTAAGCCCATTTGTCTCAGGGAACATGGGATCGGCGTTGCATTTTGTTTATTAGTCGACATGAACCGACTTAGAGAAATGAAGGTTCTATTTAAGAAAATGAACCTTAACTTGTCGCTTTCGAGCACTCAAGTCTTTGCTTTGAGAGTCGCCAAGAAGGTAAGTCACAAACGGAAGGCGGAAGTAAAATCAGCACTTTTAAAACAAGCCATCCTAAAATCATACTCTCTGAAGTCCAACCTTTTAGCCTACATGCAAGTGGAGAATGATATTGAAGTGGGCTCTCATCTTCTCTTTAAAACAAAAGTAGCAACTAAAGGCGATATCTACCGGGTTTTCCATCCCGACCATACGTCCCTGGAAGGATTCGTGGACGGATTTCTTAGACCAGCACATACAGCTACTTTTGAGTGGGTGATGTCATGACCCGGGATGCCCTAGGACGTATTTTTAAAGTTGAAAAAAGCCTCGGTCGCTCCGATGTGTTCGACATTAATTTCCACTATGAAGGTCGCCCTGATGTTGTCAGGTCCTTTCATCACGAATTTAATGATGGGCTAGGCGCCCTTAGAAGCTCCCTATGGGACCTGCATCAGTATCGATTATTACTCCCGCGTTTCGGGATGAAGTCAGGCGGAATTTTTAGATATTTTGTGGGTATATTTGCCATGCTCAGTGATTTTTCACCTAGTATTATAAAATGGAAAAAATATGAGAAAGACTGGGGGGCTCACCCAGGAGCTCGAGGGTTTCGCGTTTTTAGTCAGGAGTCTACCAGGAATCTTTTGACTCGCCTTAAAGAGCGCGAACTTCCTTTCAATGCCTGGCTTCTATTTATAATCAATCAAATTGTCGCTGACTCCCTAGCGGCTGAAGATGAAACAAAATTTAGGTGGCTGTTTCCCGTAAACGTAAGATCGACCGTCGAGGAACAAACGCTTGAAAGTAACTTTACAAGTTCAGTGGGTTTAACCCTAAATAGAGGTGACTCTCTTGAAACATTTAAGACTCACTACAAAACCTCTTTGATTGCCAGCCGCATTAAAGCAAGTCACTTCCTAGCTAAGTTTGTAGCTTCTCTCCCTGAACGTTGGCTTCTAAAGTTGGCCATCGCCCGCGGGCAAAAGAATATGTGGGTAGGCTCCTATTCCAACGTTGGGCGTTGGGACTTTTCAGAGATAGATCAAGCACAGAACTTCCCATCCGCCATATCGTTAGCACCGCCAGCGGGAACTCCGTGCTTTCCTATGGGAGTTGGGATCATCACCTGGCGAGGAAGGCTTTCTATCTGTTTACGGCTCCATCCATGCCTGGTGGACCATGATGACCTTCATGAAGATTTATTGGACAAAATCGTAACTTCAATGTCAGATGATCTTAGGCTCCCGTGTCACTTAAGTCAGTCGAGCCGAGGAAATACCACAAATTAAATTTCTAGTAAGGAATTCACTTTTGAACCAAAAAAGCAAGCTTCTGCAAGCCATTCGCCTTCGTCTAAAGTCGCTCAACATGACCTACGCGACTCTCGGAGAAAAACTGGGAATTAGCGAAGTCACAGTGAAAAGATACTTTTCAGAAGAAAGAATGACTTTAGATACCTTAGATGATATCTGTCGCGTACTTGACGTGGAGATTACCGAGCTTTTAAATGACAGAAAAGAAGAATTAAAGAGCCAAAAACAGTCTTTCACTTATGAGCAAGAGGCATTTCTAGCTGAAGACGACCAAAACACCATAGTCTTTTTCAAAATCGCGCGTGGCTATCAATTCGCAGAGCTTTTTGAAAATGCCGATGATCACGAACGTCAAACAACTCTGAAAATATTAAGAGACCTGGAATCGCATTCACTTATTGAATTCAAAACTCAAAAAGACCTCAAAGTCTTGGTCAGTAGCAGTGCTGCTATTCATCCGACGGGGCCCATTTGGAGGAAGTACAGTAAAAATGGGGCACTTCATTACTTTAATACGGATTTTACGCGCGAGAATGAGTTCTTCAGAATGTCGATTGGCAGACTTTCCAAGGACTCCATTTATGAAATCCAAAAGAAATTTGATGCTCTGCAAGATCAAATTCTAGATCTATTGGCTCTTCAGAAAAAATCTGCCGTTAAAAGAAACGATCCTTTCATGTGGTTCATCAGTTCCTTTCGACCTATGACAGGCAGCATGATGGAGACCATAGCTATAACCTTATTAGGGCCGCCCAAGAACGGCTCTAAATAGGTCTTGATAAGAAATCGAAGTAAAGTCAGGTTATTACCGAATTGATCAACTAGCCTATCTGACCATGTGAGACTTGTATTGCACTGCCAACATGCTGATTGAAATAGTTTATTTCGGCATGCCAACCAGTCGGCCAAAACGGCGCATATCGCCGTAAATACCCGCTAAAACGGCACTTTTTCCGCAGTGAGATTTTTTAAGTATCGACAAATACAAAGGAATAGTTTTGCTATGAAAAAGTATCATTACCAGATACCATCGCAAAAACTACTAACACTCGCCATTGGTTCTATGATTTAACTCTGCTGGGATTCGAAGTTTTCAAGGGCTCAATTGCGTTGGGGAGGGAAGACATTGTATAAAGTTGCCGGTACCGCCTTGATAGGTTTGTCCAATGGGATCAACAAATTTTTGCTTAAGAATTCTGTGCGGGCCCTCGCGTTAACCACCCATGACGAATTAAAAATTTTACAACACCATTTTAAGTATCATGACGGAACGGAACTCCCTGTGGAGTATCTAGAAAGTGGAAAATCATTTGTCTTTCTTGATAGAAACAATGATGTCACAGCTGGATTCGCACTCATTGAGAATTGTCCGTTAAGATCTATTGAACAAATACCTGTGGTTCCCAGTGAAGAATTATTGGGGGGCCTTTGTGAGCTCACTGCTGTGTTTTCAAAAGTAGGAAGCGGTGTCCATCGCTTTAGATTTTGGTCCTTCGTTATAGGAACCGCCTTAGCCTCAAAATCGAGGTACATTGTTTATGCCGTTGATGCCTCCAAGCCAACCCTACGAAAGAATGTGTTTAATTACATTCGTGAAACGATTCTTTATGAAGGCCCAGTTAAAATGCTTTCTGGCATGAGTCAACAGACCATTGAAGCTGTTGAAGTCGCAAGCAAACTCAGCTTGTCTAAAGGATTTGCCTTTCTCGCTTTTATGGAAGTACTGAAATTTCGTGGTTAAAAGCTAGTCCAGCAGGAACTCCCGTTCCTTAGGCTTCATGCTAGCTTTGAAGATACAGTGCGATTTTTGAGGGCCAAAACAATGAGCCAGATGCCGCTAAATTATTCTGCAAAAGACCTTAAAGAACTACAAGCCTTGACTAAAGATTTGGTCCCTTTAAACTTGAGGCGTTTTTGGACAGACCTTATCTTAACCGCTATTGTGGCTTGGTTTTTTCTTTATATATCTTTTCTTAGCCCAAATGGTGGGTTCACTCAGATATTTTCATTACTGGTGGCTACATTAGCCTTCTATAGAGGTGCCAATTTCGTTCATGACATTTCACATAGTCATGGTGAACTAGATACCTTTAAAATGGCATATAACCTACTGTTTGGCTTTTTCTTAAGAGTTCCCGCCTACATGGGTGACTCTCACAATGATCATCATTCAGCGGCGAAATTCGGTACAAAGCTAGACCCTGAGTACGAGTCTTGGGGACACCGCCATGAATGGAATGTCTTTAGACCACTTCTCGCAAGTTTGATCTCGCCTTTTTTGTTGCTGTTTAGAATGGTGTTTGTTACCTGTGCCTATTTGGTGCGTGGCATCGGACTACAGCAAAAAGTATTTGTGCATCTTTCCAGCATTGTTATGAATTTTTCCTATGCTAGATCGAGCTTTACAGAAGAGCAGCTTAACGAGATGATGGAAAGTGACGTATTTTGTCTGTTATATACTCTAACGTGTTTTTCAGTATGGGCTTCCTCTCATTTTAATATTGTTGGCTTTTTAGGTTATTACTCGATTTTTGTGGTTTCTAATGGACTCTTCTCTTTTAGGGCGCTCGGCAACCATCGTTATCTTTCCAATTTTGAAAAGAAGGGAGCAGGGACTCAGTTTTTTGATTCGGTTTCCATAGTCGATGATCATTCTCTAATTTCAAAATTAGCAACTCCACTCTGGGCACCTTTGCACTCTAACTTTCACAGCATTCACCATCTCCTTCCCCATATGCCCTATCACGCCATGCCAGAAATCCATCGCCGACTTTTAGCGCATCCGACTTGGTCCCATATCTATGGCGCAACTACGGAAAAAAGCCTTTATTCTAGTCTTAATAAACTTTACCAAAGAGCTAAAGCTCATCGAGTGCATGAAAAAAATCTAGCTCCCTTGAACTCATTTACCTATGAAGTTAGCGAAAAACCAAACTAACCTTATCTTATTCCAATAGTGAGTCTTATTGCCTCGAGGCTAAAATCAATCTCCTGCCTCCGGCGCTTTCGAGTCCCGTACACGAAAGTTTTCAAAAAGCGCCTTGGGAACATCAATGGAAGTTTAAATATGCCTTCAGCTATCGGCTCCTTAGGACAGTAAGGACCGTAGAAAGTCCGGTCCGGCTCAACAACCCGAAAATGAAGTTGACTGCAAAGTGCAGCTCTAGATCTGTGTGGGGGGGGGGGTATGTTTAAAAAATATCCACAACTTCCTAGCACTTGGTCTTTAAAAAAGAGAGGCGCGCTTCTAAAAAGACCACTTAGGTCAGCATTTACTATTTAAACCTGCCCTAAAACAAGAGAGGCCGGCCCAAGATTACCCTAAGTGCTCTTAAACAGGCGTATTTTTTGAAATTTTAAGGAGTCATGTAAGTCCTTTTGAAGGTAATTAGTTATATTAAGATTTCTTAAATAGAAGATTAAACTTGAGCTGCGCCCATTGAAACCTACTTAACAAGTTGGTTAGGATATCCTCTCCATATGAGGGATTCTGTCATGAAGCCGTTTTTCCATCTCTATCGTGTCATATGCCTATTCTTACTAACTATACTAGGTAGCCCGACAAGTTTTGCGGCGCCTGAACAAACAGAAGTTTCCCTAAAGGTTGGACGGGCAGATGCGCTTTCAGTTGTCAGCAAATTTAAGATGGAAAAGATAGAACGCGAAGACCGCTATTTTGATTTCTATAGGGACGGGCAGTTTCAACTTTCCAAAGAGAATGCGCCCTTTAAAATTAGACTGATGGCTACCGACCAAAAGCCACCTAAACTTCAAACCTCAAAATTAACTCGCAGTCTTGACTTTGAATGCAACCAACTCAAACTGCACACTCAAACTAAGACCGTATATGAAACCGAGGATAAAGATAAACAGGGGCACAAAGAAGGTGCATTGACCGTCTTGTCTCATCTGCACTCCAACATGCTTGCAAATATCGACAGTCTTAACCGTCAGGCCTACAGCGCCACAAAAGAAAGTCTGGAAGAGGAATATAAGAATTTAAAATTTAAAATTAAGGACCAGCTCGAGGAACTTAACATTGAACAAGGCTTCGTAGCGAGCTATGGATCCTCAAAGGTCAAATATAAGGTGGACATGGCCGGGGCATCTGGGCAAAAGATCGAATTAAGCGTGACATTCTCTAAAAACTACTGCAGCAAATCTTGTATGGATGACGACTATACCATTGAGTTGCAAAAATCTGACGATTCCACAGATTTAGAGTTCTCGGAAGGCGCCTGTTACATTATCAATAGTTTAAATCTTGAAGATATAAGGCCCACTCCAGAAGTAAACCAAACTCTAGAAGCATCATTAAAAAACCACATACTTCTCAACTAAGAAAGCCCATCAGAGAGCTGAAAGCTTCAAGAAAACTTGAGGTAGTGGTCTCTTGAAAACCCGCCGAATAAACCTCATGCAAATCTCCGTCAAAAGATTAAAATGCCTTTTGACCAAGGCCTTGTCCCGCCGAAGCTAATCCTATCAGTCCATGCTGCTAAACGTAGGACTTATCTAGAATTCGAGAAGCAAGCGCTTTCTTAGAACCTCCCTCCAAGGAAAAAATCCGCCCCAATAGCTCCACCTTTCCAAAAGAGGCTGGGTATGTTATTTTCTGAGCCGAATCATAGATTAAAGGAACCCTATGAACATACTATTGGCTCTATTAGTTGTACTTACATCTCATTCTGCAGTTGCAGAGATTTTAAAAGATTTTAAAATTACGAACCCGCCTTCCATAGGAACAGTTCCAGGCCTAGGAAAAATTCCCGTGGGAGGTCTTTCTGGCCTCATACTAGAAAGAATCGAGCCCAAAACGGGGCTTTATCACTTTTTAAGCTTCACTGATAGGGGCTTAAATTCTGAACCGGAAAACTATAGAAACGACGGCATCATGGATAGAATCTTAATACTGCCGACCTTTAGTCCTTTATTAGTGGAAATTGTGTTTGATCCCAAATCAGGCTTGGCAAAGTTTGGCAAGCTCACTCCCATGAAGACCCCCAATGGAAGCCCCACTACCGGCAGATCTAATGTCAATCCCAGAGGGACAGAGACTATTGTCGATGAGGGTATTGTAGACTCTAAAAAAGTGCCACTTGCCATGGACCCTTGGGGCATCGATACCGAATCTATGGCAGCTGACTCCGAAGGATTTCTCTGGTTAGGGGAAGAATATGGACCATCACTTCTTAAAATGGCCCGAGATGGACGTATATTGGCCCGTTATTTACCTGAGTCTTCTCCGAAAGAACGAGCTGGGATTCGATCTTTACCCAGCATTTTTGCAGAAAGGGAACCCAATAGAGGATTTGAAGCTCTAACGGTCAAAGGCGATAGCCTCTTTGCTTTTTTGCAAAGTCCCATTAAGAAAGTAGACGGACCTTTACGCGTAAGGGTTTTGGAATTCGATCTTAAAACAGAGAAACCAAAAGCTGTTTACTTCTATGAAATGTCTAAGGAAGGTGCAAAACTAGGAGATGCAACGCTCGACAACAGTGGTAATATTGTCGTTTTAGAGCAAGGCGTGGATAAGAAAACAAAGGCTAGACATCAGGCTCTCTTTGAGCTGGATTTCTCAAAGGCTACTAACCTCTTAAACCCTATACCTGAAGGAGCAAAAATTGAAGTGGCAACCTCTATCAAAATTGCTTCCATGGGTTCCCTAGCTACAGGAGAATTTGAGAAGTTGGAGGGCCTAGCAGCACTTCCGGACGGAAGTTTTGCGATTTTGAATGACAATGACTTCAATGTAGGATTCCAGGTAGCCAAAATTCATAAGCAACCACTTCCTAAAACTGTAGACAATCATCTATTTATTCTGAAGTAGTAGTTTTGTTATTGAGGATTCCAGGTTGCGAAACCGCGAATTTGGCCCCTAAATGTGAAGACGGCAAAGAATATCCGCTCCTTCAACTCTTATCATCCGACGACTTTCCTGAAAAAACCTACCTAAGGGATTTAGGTAGGTTTTGTTTTTCCATTTTAAGGCTACCCGTTGACTACTAATGGCCCCGATCTAGACTGAAATTTGTTTCTAAACTTTTCACCAAGTTGATCTAGGGGGAGAACCATCAAATAATCCGTGCATTTGTACTTTAGATCGATGGCAGGTCCACTTACAATTCTTGCCCCCGATTTTAAGTAAACTTTAAGTAAGCTCGGAATGACTTCTGAAACATCAGAGTAATTCAACCTAAGTTTTCCAGACGTTTTAAACTCCCCATGCGGCTCAGCAATGGATTCCGAAAAATGCCCATTGGAGCGAAACCAATCTAAAATGGAGTTTGCTTCCTGCTGACAGGTCGTCTGAACCGAAGGAATTCCGAAGAGAAAATCAATGCGACGGAACTCGGCGTATTTCAGCAAGCCTTTCCAAAGAAGTTGAAGAGTTTTGCCCGTGCGATAGTTTCTATGTACAACTGCTTTCGACAGCTCAAGCTTTTTTCCATTAAAATCCATGAGCTGCGAAAGATCAAACTCCGAAGAAGAATAGTATTCATCTGCAGATTGTCCCTCAATAAGTCTATAGCCGGCTACAACCTTATTTGTGGACTCATCTTTGACAATCAAATGTCGGGCATTACGGTCATAACGATCTAAGTCAGATTTCAGTGCGATGATCTGCCTCTTGTACTCTCTGGCAAAAACCGCTGTTCTGAGGCTAATCACGTCCTTTATCTCGTCAGAGCTTGCAATTCGCACACTAAGATTTCCGCTGCGAATTTGAAGATCCATACCAACGTCCACGATTTCATTGGCGGCAAATGTCCGATAGAAATTGCGATCGAGGTACATCAGATGATTGAACATTTCGACTCCTTTAGATTAGTAATTGACTATGGGATTAAAACTTGTGTATGTGCTCTTCAGCTCTTCTTCAATCATGGCGTGATTGGAAAGGCAGTGTTTCATTAAACAGTTACGAACAAACACCGAAGTCTCGCGAGTCGATTTTGGAAGACCTTTTTTTGAATATTGCTTCGAAGTAATATAAACCTCATGGGAAGGTAGGGAGCAAACATTGAAAAGGTGAGTTAAAAATCCCTGATCTCCAATCCACGCATGAAATTTATGGTCTTGATAGGAAATCGCGTGCGAGACGATTAGAGCATGAGGATTTTTTAAAACTGAGGCGAAGCTACCAGCTGCCCAAGCTGATTTCTCTGGATAGTAGTTTGCAGTGGTTGTTCCTTCCGGAAAAACGCAAACTCCTCCCGAATTCGAAAGCTTTTGAAGCGCGTGGATCGACCTTATCCTGCTGCCCAAGTCACTTCGGTCGACAAAAACAACCCCAGATAATCTGGCTAGTAGCCCAATCATAGGCCAATCTTTGACTTCTGATTTAGCAAGAAACCAACCATTAAAATCTTTCCCAAGAACAAAAATATCTAAGAAGCTGTGATGATTCGCTACTGTCAAATGTGGAGACTTACTTAATCGGTCTGAAAGAAAATTATGTGTCCTTAAACCCAAGACAGAACAGACAAATCTAAGATACATTTTCCGACAAAAACTGATTCCCCGAATCCTAGTTTTTGCCTGAGTTACATCAAACAGCCAATAAAACCCATGCAGAACCGCCAAAGCGACAAGAGCCACCGGAATGGATGTAATGACCAGTAGGAATTTTATATATTTCATAGTACCTCTCTGATTCCTTTAATAGATTTACATCCTAGGAACGTTTAGAGAAGGCCATTCACGAGCAATTAATTCCTTCTTAATCAATCTAAAAAAGTTCTTTGCTGTATCTTTAAGTTTAGACTTGGGCGATGTATATTAGACCCAAACAATACCAGATTTGTGTTCCTTAGCCGGCCTTATGTTCCTTGGAACATTACCTTTTTCCGACCAGAATCCTATTGGACTGGAAACGATTTCTTAGCTACTAGAAGCGACAATGGCACCAGATCTTTGGTACCTAGGAAGTTGATCTCCAGACATTCTTGATCGTCCCTATGATAGAACACCCATTTTCAAAAAATATTCCTGCTCCAATCACAAGAGTCTACAGAAATCTAAATCGTCATAGGATCTTTAAGCTCTGCTCTTTGATCTTGGCTAAGGGTCAACTTTTAGATAACCGCTTTTCTCACCGTAAGGCTTATGACAACGCCCCAGAGTCCGCATGAACACCTAATCAATCAGTTTTATTTTAGGTAGAAACAATGTATCAAGACGCAAAAAGTACGCACTCGAGGCTATTCGCTCAGATCAGGTATTTCAAACGAAACGGGACGCTCCTTTAAGCTAGTTATGCATGAGTCTATAAAGCTTAAATTCGAACAGATAATGGTGCCGCTTAAATTTTTTGTTAGGGTGTCATTTTTACCTCAGAGAATAAGGTATGAAAGACTGGGCGTGCGCTGCCGTCTATAAATACAGACCAGGCAAATAGAATACGTGCACTGCTCTATTCAAAGAACTTGAAAGGAGACCAATCAATCGTATTTAAAGAGATTTCGCATTCAGGTAAAGAAGTCTAAACGGCACTGCTGTTCCTAAGAAAACTCTTTCTGTAACTTGAATATCTGACGATTTTATTCTCAAAAAGTTAGCGATTGTTCTGGTAGACTCGCCGGATTTTGCCCAGACTCTTATCTATTGGAACAAAGGGCAAAGATCTGTTCTGCCTATGATGACAACTTTTCTAGCACTAGCGCCCTAACAAAAAGCCCAAAGTGGTTACTGATCCTTTGATCTATATTGCACAGATCCCGCACTTTACAACGCAAAGAATCAATCCCTCAAATCCCCCCCAAGCAAACCTCCGCCATAACCGGATGTTCTCCAGGTCAATGCACATTCTTTGCTCAAGAGCGCGAAGACAAACCTGTTAACCATGGAATACCGGGAACGTATTCCTTCAGCCATCCTGTCAGCATGTCCCTTTGCGATGCTGAGAGGAATGGTAAAACTGTCTCAAAATCTCTACAATCGACCTGCCAGCACTTCCTGAGGAACTCCTCCTCTTGCGGTGCATCACCGATAGTCTTTTCCATATTCGGAAAGAACCACGCCTTAAACAATAGGACCAGATGTGGTGCCAGAACTCGGAGGCCGCTCGCAGTTTGAATAACAGCGGATGCTAACGGAACTGATATTGTGGAATCTTTACGAAAGTTCCAATAGCCATGCTGCCTTGGGGAGAGAAAGAGCTCGATGTCTAGCGTTTGCTGTTCTAGAAATGCAGCATTACGAATAATAAGATGCCCGCGGGAATCGATATCGGAAGGCGCATAAATCGACTCGTACCGTTTGTTTCCGACTACTTGATCTATGCGATGTTCCCCATAGAAATCAAAAAGTGAACCCGCTTGATCTCTCCAAATTGAAACTTCAATATCTTTATGAGGCCTTATCTTGGCATCTAAAAAGAGATCTAGTGCCCAACCACCAATAACGAACCACTCGAAGGGAGAGTGATCAAGAGCCTCGGCTACGGCAGCAAGCCCAGGGTCAAAACTTTCAGCGATTTTTTTATAATCAATAGTCACAATATCTCCCACATATTCGGGTTAACTGGCTCAGATTAACTATTCTTCGGGCTATTCTTTTAAGCTCCATGAGCATAATTGGCTTACGCTTTTGCAATTTAAATGGCGAAGGTCTCATTAACGAAAAATAGCTCATCCAAAGTGATAAGCTTCATGTAGCAGTCAACTCGTACCGAAAACTGAACCCATTCCTATGCCTTTCGTTGCATTGTTTTGCTCTCTTGAGTCGCCCCCTGTGAAGAAAAACACGGAATAGCCAGGGTCTTGAGCGGGTGTGATACTTTCCTGAATTTGCCAATTTTTCCCAATACGACGTGGACTGTGCACGTACAGAAAACTATATATACGACGGATGAAAGTCCTGAATATCATATAAGTCATGAGTGCGAAATATATTCATACACCACCTACCAACGACAACAACTTATTTAATAAGACCGGAGGAATTTAAGTGTCTAATATTAAACATCTAAGTGCAAAATATTTCTGAATCATAGGATTAACATGCGTAATAATAGAGTATAGCAAAATTTCGATCCGTTAAGAATACATAAAAACCTAGGTATATAGTATAACGCCCGGGTTCGGCCATTCTATTGGAATGGTTTAGTAGACCCTGACACAGTGGCTTTTTGAAGATTTAGGGGAACACTTTTTATGAAATGGCTCAATATCTACAATCGTTTTGGTAAAATGTGAAGAAGAGTTGTCTTCCTGGGTATGCTTCTAGATTCCTATGGGAAGCGGCCCCCCTTGCAGGGTAAAAGCATCTAAATATTATTGATTACAGACGGATAGGTCTGAATTAAAA
>JBAXBA010000040.1:0-29474 GCA_037142195.1 Pseudomonadota bacterium | reverse complement strand
GGGGTTACGTCGAGCCCTTAACCGAATGCGGTCAGGTCTTAACCGAATGCCATTGATCGCCACCCCCCACCAAGAAATGATAACGAGATACGCAGGAATCGTAATATCCCCCCATCCTCTGAGAAGTCCTAGAGCCATAACTTGCAGACCGTCCATAATCTGAAAAAGAGCAGCTATTATCAGCATGTTGGTAGCTATTTGAGAGGCCGCTGGATTTAAGCCGTAAATCAATGGGATTTGGCCTCTCATGAAGAAAATCAATGCCGCAAAACAGGTCATGAAGAATATGGTAAGGACTAGGGCATCCCTGCTAAGTTTGCGCATTGACGCCACTTCCTTTTGGGCTGCGAGCTTTCCGACTAGAATCATAGCAGCTTGGGCCAGCCCTAGAGGCACGAGGAACGTTATGTTGACGACACTATTGGCAACTTGTCTGGCAGCCAAATCGTCGGTTCCCAAATTGCCAATAAAAATGGCTGTGGTGATAAATGCGGCACACTCACAAAACTGCTGAAAAGAAATGGGACTCCCGGCCCTTAGAATCTCTTTCACATATTTTTTTTCCGGCAACATCCGCACCCGATTCCAAATTCTATGTTTGCCTTCTGAACGTACTAGGAGAATTCCAAACGTTAAGAATTGGCCCCCCAAAAAGCCTATCGCACAAGCGAGGGCTGAAGGGTAGGGAGAAGCCAGGAGGCGATGGGAAAGAATGTATGCTATGAGACCGTTCCCACCAATGCCGATAAAGATGGCAAACATAGGAAACTTTGACTCTTCAAAAGACTCCCATAGATCGCGAAAAATGCTTGAAGAGAGGCAGAAAAAAGCGCCTACAGAAAAAAACAGAATCAGCTCCCGTGAAACATCCGCAACATCTTTCGAAAGTCCCCATGAATCCAAATGGGACCCTGCCAGGTAGATCAAAAATCCCGCTGTTATCGAAATAAAAATTCGTAGATAGAGAGCAGCCGAAAAATATTTATAAGCCCAATCGATCCGATGAAGCCCGCGCATTTCGGAGATAAAAAGCGATTGAGCCGTACCAAATCCCCTGGTTACCAAGTAAAAGATCATAATGAAGCCGGAGACAAAGGATACGCCCGCTATCTCCGCAGAGGACGCAGAAGATGTGATCAAAAGATTGATTTGATCCATGGCAACCCCAGAACTCGCACCTAAGGCAATGGGAAATCCTAGTCTAAAAATAGCCCCATAACCCATGCTCTATTATCCTAACGAACGGTTTTTCTAAGATAATTATTGATGAGTGGCAAATCATCTTTGGCAGCCGGGGTTTCATTGATGCTATCCAAAATTTCCTCGCGATATTTCTTGTCTACCGTATAGTCACGTTTGAGATCGACGTTTCCTGACACCTGAGTTCCAAAAGAATTGTCTCCACTAATTTGTCGACGCTTTCTAGGTTCCCGCCCCTGTTCTTGCTGTTTCTCTTGTAGCGACTTTTGGGACTGATTTAAAAGCCTCGCCGCCATGTCAGACATACTTTCAGCTGCAGCAAAATTCTTGGCAGAGCCGGAATTCATAGTTTCTCCCATGGCTTCCGATGCAGCTTCCAGCCTTTTAGCTCCTTCCGGAGACATGGCAACCATTTCTGAGACCAGAGACTGAGTGCTCTTTTTGTTTTTATCTTGAGCACTTGCTGTGGCATTCCACTCTTTAGAAATCTCATCTTGGCGCACATCTGCACGATCGAGGCGACCGGAAATATCACCCTGATTTCTCTGCAGTTCTTTAAGCTTGTTGGCCGCATTGGCCATTGCTTTTTGCTTATCTTGCTGCTGATTCTTTCTCAACTCATCTTCGGCTTTTTCAAGGCTATCGATCCAATCTCTATAACTAGAGACCGTATTGGCAAGTTGCTTTAAACTATTATTAAGCAATTGATTTTTTTGACCTTTAGGACCAGATCCTTCACCTAGGCTCACAACATTTTGAATCATTTTTTGAAACATTCTTTTAGAGACGACGTTTTGAGCTTCCTTGGGAGTCATCCCTTGAGGGAGTCTCTCGAGTCTTTTTTTCCATCTCTCGGTTCTTCCATCCAAAAAATCGATGATTTTGTTTCCGACTAAAGAGGCTTTAGCCGGACGCGATGCTTCTTCAACTTCTAGAACTCGAGACAAGGCTCTGGCTACAACAAAGAAATCACGGTCTCGCTCTCGGTCATCTAACGATTCATGCTCAAAGAGAAAATCAGACAATTCGGCGTTAAGAGTAACTAATTGGGAAGTTTTTTTAGACTCCATTGACTTTGCAAGATCTTCTCTCATTTTCCCTAAATTCATCCGGTCAAGACCGTCAAAGTAAGGCGACGTTTCTGAAATCTTCTCTGCTTCTTTGAACGACTTCAGAGTGTCAGGGTTTATCCCAAAATTAGAGGAATTTAAAGCATCATCCAAAGACTGTTTCACTCTGCGCAATTTTTGCAAGGTTATTTGATATCTGCCATAAGCAGACGCTACTTTCAATTTTATAACTCTACTTTCTCCCGTAAGCGGCTTAGGAACAGCGCGATCTTCAGCTAAAACAGACAACTCGATTTCTGCTAGGTCACTTTCAACATAGGGCCTGACATCAAAGGGATAGATCCCATCATATCTAACTTCTTCCTCTTTCATGATATTTGCTACGGTTTCATAAGAGCTTTTTCCAGACGATGATATTTTCAATTTGATGATTCTTAGCGGATGAAAGGAGTTTACTTGTATTGATAAAGGCAGAGGGTCCTCATCATGCCAGGGATCATTTGGATTTTGAGTGCTAATTGACACTTGAACCACAGGTGTTGGGGAGGCCTTAACCAGAAAGCTAGCTAACTTCTTTTCACCATATAGGGAGGGAATAAAAAGCTCTGCGGATTCTGGAGAACTAAAGCTAAGCTCAAACAAACCTGGCTCTTTAAGACCATTAGTTTTGTTTCGAACTTGGGAAGCTAGAAACGTTTGGAATTCTTCATTTTTTTGTCCGGTGCTTTTTTTAAGCTTAACGACAGGGCTCACTTCGTCGCTTCCTGTATCAATGACAACATGCAGCATATTTTCACTCGTTAAAGTGATTTGAAAAGGTGTCTTTCCTAACGTAAAGGCCTGGGGAGATCCTTCATCAAAGCGCCCTGAAACCACTTCCAGACGGCTACCACGTGTGAAGTTTCTCACCATCCCTTTAAATTGGTCCACAGTCGTCTCTACAGAGGGATCAGACATTTTAAAGAAAACAAAAACCAATAAAAGGGGAACAAAAAGGGAAGTCACTCGCATTTGAATGCGTGCAAATTCCATTTTGCGAATCAGTTTCTTTTCTTTTTCTAGATTCGAAGCCCACTCTGCTTCTGCCGCATGGTTTGGAGCTGACTTGCTAGAATGAGAAAGTGCTGCCTTTAACGGAGCGTCAGATTCTAGAGGCGAGAATTTACTCGCTGGGTACTTTATTTCTAAACCTAAAAGGCCCGACTCTGGTTCTATTTTATGAGGAAGCCTTGGCAGTTTCCAACAGAAAGTTATCAAAAAAACTAACAGTGCCAGAACTACCGAAGGCGTGTTTTGAAACGGATGAAGCCACTGCCAGACAACGAGCATGAGTGCGCTTAAAATCAGTGCTTTTGCCAATTGAACTAAAATCTCAAGGAAGAAGCTCTTTCGCTTTAACTTATAGACATACTGAAAGTGGCTTTTTATCATTTATTTTTTTCCTCTATAGACCATGGCAAACCTTTTTCTATGCGATGAGCCCAGGGAAGAATATAGCCACGAATCGTGTCGAGAACTTCTGCACGATCACTAACAATACTATGGTACTTGGTTTGAATACTGACATAAGAAACCTTTTGCTCTTCTTGCCCCTTGACAGTTGCCCGTTGAATAAAATCATAGCGATGAACAGGACTCACTTCTGGACAGATAAAAAGCACAGGATTAAAAGACCTTTGAAGCATCTTATGAGACCTCGTGATGGCTTCAAAAAGTTCTAATGCCATATATCCCGTTACACGGGGCTGAATCTTAATCACTTCCTCACCGGTCTTTATCTTGCGGTTACGAGTAAACCTAGGGGAAAGCCATTTCGGGAGATTGGTGTTGGGCATAAACCTAGCATAGAACTTGATTCCAAGAATCTGCGAGTGAGAAAGCTGATCGGAAAGGTTAAACAAAGGGCTCGCTAGAACAAGTGCAAAACAAAACCTGTGATTGTAGCGATTGAGGGAGAGTGCTATCAGGGCTCCTAATCCTTGCGCCATAATAAATGGAGTACGACCTTCATGCCGTTCACAAATAGAAGAGACAATCTGAACCACTTCCAGCCAGTATTGTTTGAAGGGAACCGCTGTAGAAAATTCTTTGGAAAGGCCCTGGCCCCTTAGGTCAAATCCGTAGACCGTGTACCCATCGTTGACTAGAGTTTTAATGGTGTAAATCCATGCTGCCATATCTTCACCCATGTCGTGGATAAGAAGAAACGGATGCAGTTTTATTGGCTTTTCCGGGCTCCATACGTACACCGAAAAAACGTCATCCTGGTGATTTACTTTCACAGAAATGACTTCCGATGGCAGCATTTGATCAAAGCCTTTAAACTGCATTCAAGCTCCGGATGACTTACGATTTTGGTCCCTGGTGGCTGTCCAAACTGTCAAGCTACTTGACGATTCTAACACCTTTGTACATGAAAACTCTAGCAATCAATCTCGCAACACGTTGTTTTTATTAAAACAAACAACGAGACCCACATCGGCATGGGAAGTGCATAGGAGTAAGTGGTGGTAATTTTTAGGAGGAAACATGAGATTTATGGAAAAAATAGCGGAACTTCCGAGTCAATTGAATCTTCCCGTAGTACCAGCAGGAAAAATCCGACGTGGTGTCGTGTTGACCGTGGTCAGCGCATGCTACTTCGCAGGCTTATGTCTGGGATATTTCCTTATCAAGTAACTCCAACGGGGTAACCCGTTTGAGGTTGTGCCTCTCCCCTTATTTGGCTTCCCCTGAGTTTACTCGGGGGAACCTTTTTTTGGGCCAAAACTTCATAATTTACTAACTTATTCTTTGGGATTCTGATTAGGTACCTAAATACCATAAGACTCCTAGAGCGCCATCGAGGCCGATTTCCGTAGAAGGATAGATATACAATGTCGGCGCAACCTCTAAATAGACCTCTAAAGGGTCCAACTTGGCATGCCACGCGACACCCAATGGAAACCGAACTCCAAAGTCCGCACTGGTTTCTATTTTTCCACCGATGCCTGCATATCCCACAATCCGTTCATTATCTATTCTCGTAAAGTTGAGGTTTTGAATGACGTAATCGCCTGTGAATATAATTTTATTTTCACCATTTCTGGTATTCCAGCCCATGGAGCCCTTAACGGTTCGATCTGCTGACCTTTCTTCTTTGCCAGTAATCACACCTGTCGAGCCCAACTGTAGACCCAGTCCAAAACCATAACTTAAAGTACTTACGAAGAGTGCAATAACAACCATTAGCTTCATTTTTCTTGGCTCCTCGGCACTATAAGACTTTTGTCTTAAGGCCATGATCATTTCATTAAGGGACGAGAAGGGGGATTCAAAATTTCAAAAATTGCAGTTTATAGAACCTTTCTCATTAAAGACTCAAGGCAGCTTTTTAGCAAGGGAAGCCTTACGCATGCCTTCTCGGTGGCTTTCCAGTCTCTTATCTAAAAGCGTATCAAAAACTCCTAAAATCTGGGCCGCAAGCAGCCCCGCATTATAGGCATTTCCTATGGCCACGGTAGCAACAGGAACTCCTTTGGGCATTTGCACAATGGACCACAAAGCGTCTTGTCCCGCTAAGGGACCGATGGGTACCGGGACGCCAATTACGGGAAGAGTGGTATGAGCAGCAACCATTCCCGGTAAGTGAGCAGCTCCTCCCGCTCCGGCAATAATGACCCCATAGCCGTTTTCTTTGGCAGATTCAGCAAATTGCGCCATCTCCTTGGGAGTACGGTGAGCTGATACAATCTGCATCTTAAATTCCACGTTTAATTCCGAGAGAGCAGCAGCTGCCTCCTTCATAACGGAATGATCGCTGTCACTTCCCATGATTATAGCTACTTTTTTAAGCACTTGGTCTCCTCATTGAACTTCCCATTTACTAATTTTCTCATCAAGAGCAGATCCCTATATTCTAGGAATTATAGGAAGTGTGCCACTCCTTAAGGACGCTTCGGGCTTCCGCCCATTTTAAATCAAACTCTGCTTGGGAGTTGGCAAAAATAACCATATGTCCCATTTTTCTGCCTGGTCGGGAATCTCGTTTCTCATACCAATATGAGACAATTCCCGTACTGCTATATAAAAGCGGCGTCACTTCACCTTGGATCTTAGCAGGTCCTAGAACATTCAGCATACCCACATAGGACTTGCATCCCCAAGGGGGAAGAGGCTCCCCCAATAGACATAGCCAGTGGGCCGTAAACTGGGAGACCTCAGCTGCCCCAAGACTAAAGTGTCCGGAATTATGTACCCGAGGAGCAATTTCATTCACTAAAACATCCCCGCTGGGAGTATAAAAAAACTCCACCGCAAAAACGCCATATAAGCCCACCTTGTTTCCAATTTCTTTGGCAATCGCTTCCGCACGATCTGCGCATTTTGATGGCAGAGCCAAACTCACGGCAGGCCCAAGCGCTTCTAAACAAATACCATCCCCTTGCACAGTAATCATTGTGGGGTAGCTCAAAGATTCCCCAGACACGGATCTAGCCGTTACCACGGCCAGTTCCTTCTCGAAAACTACCAGCTCTTCCGCATAGATGGAGATATTTTTATCCAAGGCCTTAGAAACAAAATCAAGGGCCTTTACATGCAGATCCGGCTGATATCGCCAAAGAAAATTGCCTTTTCCATCATACCCGCCCTTTGCCCACTTGAGCATACAGCCCTGGGGGTAGTGATTCTTTAAGTCTCTCAGCCAAGTTTCAGGGTTTCCATTCATTACGGAATAGGCAGCAGTAGGAATTCCCAGTTCCACGAGAAATTGCTTTTGCCTAAGTTTGTCGGCTAAGTGATCGAGTGCACTTAAATGAAGGCCTACGATATAAGGGAACCTATCCGCAACCTTTTTTAGCGCAGCTGTATTGGAAAACTCGCTTTCAAAAGCGATTACATCGCACTTGGAAAATAGATTTAAAAAAGAAGATTCTTCGTTAAACCTACCGACAACAAAGTCATCTGCATGGGAAATGGCAGGTTCCTTCTCAGTCTCTGATAGAACGGTTACAGAATATTTCATGCTTCTTGCGGCATCAGCCAGCATCATGGCAAGTTGCCCGCCGCCTATGATTCCTAAGCGTTTTTTTTTCAAAGGGACCTCACTGTTGAAACGACAAATATAGGTCTCTTTTCGAGCGTTGAAAACCTCTTTGCGCAGTTAGACGCAAGAAAGCGCCTTGGCGGGGCGAAAACGCAAAAGAGTAAGGCCCGGAGGCTGGATGAGAGACCTCTCCACCTTCTACCAGCGTTATTATCTATCACTAAGACGGTCAAACCTGCTATATTGTCCCGATTGCTTGTGGTTTTAATGGGGGTGTACTGGTTTCGACGGGCAAGATTGATGAGTTGGAGAGCATGTGCGAGCTTGGGTTTTGGCTCGCTTATCAAACGGAACCCAATGCTTAGTCGGCAACGATTACGCTCTAGCCGCTTAATATAAGCAGCCGGCAACCTTGATGGTGCTACAACGTCTTGGAAGCCGCAATTACTGTAGCTGGTGCAAGCAACTTCCGTCTGGAGTCGCAGGTACGAGATCAATCAGGCTGGATGTTTGGAAGTTTGTCTATGGGACGTCCAAACGTTGACATGAAATCATTAGACTAAACATGTAGCGCTACTTCCATCACTTGTTCGGACAGGGGTTCGATTCCCCTCACCTCCACCACCTCCCCTTCCCAGGGGGTCCCGCAAAGTCCAAATAAACATACAAAATCAATTACTTAACTAAATGCCCCGTCCCGCGGGGTCCCGAGAAGTCCATTGACATCTGGGGTAAGTTGGGGGTAGATCTGGGGGTAAGTTGAATATTCCCAAAAGAGGTTACCCCCAAAATGGCTTTGGCAGACTTGAAAGTAAAGAGCATCAAGCCTCAGACGAAAACGAAAAAGTATTTTGACGGAGGTGGACTCTTCCTAGAAGTCACCCCCGCAGGCAGCAAACTCTGGCGTCTCAAGTACCGCTTTGATGGTGCTGAAAAACTCATCTCTTTAGGCAAATATCCAGAGATCTCTCTCAAAGATGCCCGCAACCGAAAAGAGGATGCCAAAAGATTAATCGCTAATGGGACCAATCCCATGGAGATTAGACGTGAGGAAAAAGCAGCCAGTATAGAATCTAATCAGAACCATTTTGAAAAAGTGGCACAGGAATGGCTTACCAAACAAAACAAGGTTTGGGCTAACAACCACTCTACTCGCATCTCCCAGCGTCTTCACCGGGATGTTTTTCCCTACATTGGAAAGATGCCCGTCGATGCCATTACCCCACCAGATCTTTTAAAAGTCCTCCACAGAATCGAAGGTCGAGAAGCCTATGAAACAGCCCATAGAACCAGAGGGAATTTCGGGCAGATTTTCCGTTATGCGATTGCTACAGGACGCCTTGCCAGCGACCCTTCCAGGGACCTAAGAGGAGCCTTGACTCAAGTAAAGGGCGATCACCTTCCTGCGGTAACCGAACCAAAAGAAGTGGCAGAACTTCTCAGAGCCATTGATGGGTATCGCGGCTCGCCTATCGTAACTACAGCCCTTAAACTAGCTCCCCTTGTCTTTGTTCGTCCAGGTGAGCTTAGGCAAGCTGAGTGGGCTCATATCAATATGGATTCAGGAGAATGGCGTTTTACGGTTTCAAAAACTAAAACCGATCATATTGTCCCGCTTTCAAGACAAGCGCTAGAAATCTTAAATGAGATTAGACCTCTGACAGGAGGAGGACGTTTTGTGTTTCCTTCTGCTAGGACTAACGACCGGGCTATGTCTGATAATGCAGTTTTAGCAGCTCTTAGAAGCCTTGGAATACCGAGTGACAAAATGTGTGGTCATGGATTTAGAGCGATGGCGCGGACGCTTTTGGATGAGGTTCTGGGATTCCCTCCCCATCTCATCGAGCATCAACTTGCTCACGCTGTCAGAGATGCGCTTGGACGTGCCTATAACAGAACTCAACATTTGCCTGAGAGGAAGAAGATGATGCAAGCATGGGCTGATTATTTGGAGAGTTTGACTAATGGAAAAATATAAAGACCTTTGTTTTTTCAAACCAGGTGCTGACTTTAGTTTTTGGTGGAGTCAAGATGCGGTATCGATTGAAAAGGCTGTTATTCTATCATTCGGTGATTGTCTATGGGCAGCATGCCAGCAAATAGAAAGATTAGATTATCATAAAATTGAACCTGACACACTTAATCGATTAGATCAATATAGGAATCGAACGAAGCTGGCTATTGCAGATATGAAATCAAATTCAGGTAAATGGAAAAACATGTATTTTATTACTGATTCTAATGGCAACGAAAATCTCTACGTTTCATTGCATGAGTTTAGACTTTGGTTAAAAGATAAAAACTTACCAATGGATCGAGCATTTGAAATTTACAACTTATCTCCATCGCAAGTTAAAGAAGGGGGAGAAGGCATTACGCTGCCATACAAAAATAAATTTATGTCAGCCTTAGCAGAGACTATGTGGGACCAATATGGGCCGCCTCAGGATAGAAAAAAACCCCAACAGAAATTTGTGATAGACCATTTAGTCGAGAAACATGGCATCGGCGAGAGAACTGCAGTCAGCATCGCAGCGGCAATTCAACCTTCAGGAGATGAGGAAGTTTCCGAACAGAAAGTAAAAACCGCATCTAAATCCAAGTCGAAAGCGAAACCAAAACCAAAATCCAAAAAAAAACTGACAGTAAGTAGCCGCTAAGAAGAAAAGTAAAAATTTTGAGACAATCTTAAAATAGTCTAAGTATCTATATTTATGAGTAATTTTAAATCAAGCACAGCGCTCTAAAAGCTCCTGTCACATGATCGTGTCACTATGTCACTAATGAATTCCTTCAAATAAAAGTTCATAACTTTTTCATCCAAGGCGGTCTTGGAAAAAACATTTGAAGGACTAATTATGAAAGTGGAAAAGCATCAAACAGTTCCGAATAGTGAAATTTTAAGGTTAAATCGAGTAAAGTCCAAAACAGGTTTAGGTCGCTCAACCATTTATAACCACATAAAAGAAGGTCATTTTCCTAAGCCGATAAAGCTGGGCATAAGTGCCGTTGGTTGGCTAGAAAATGAGATCGAGGAATGGATCGCGTCCCAGGTGAAGAATACCAGAGGAGGCGACCATGGATAAGGAATCATCAATTGACGCGTGGCTCGGTGAGATCGGAATATTAGAACACAAATCTAAACTGAGTTTAGATGGCAAACTCATTAGATTCTCAAGAAATCCAATGAAACCAAAAAATGAATCTGCCTGGCTTGTGGGATACGCCCATAATTTCGGGCGCGACAGGGTCTACAAAACTATTGTTTTTGGAGACTGGGCAACTGGGGAGAAGGTAACTTACACTTCCAAATTTCGTGGTTCGGCGCTAGAAAAGAAAAAAATAGGCAAACTAATTAGCCAAATCAGAGATACTGAGCTTCGAGAAAGAGAGCAATTTGAAAAAGATAGTTCAGAAAAAGCAACTTGGATTTTTAGTCAATGTGTAGAATCTGAGCATCCCTATTTGAGGAGGAAACAAGTATCTTCATTCGGAACAAAAGTCAGTAACTACAAAGACCTTAACTCCTTGGTGGTGCCAGTCTATAATTTCAAAGGGCAAATAATGGGCCTGCAGTTTATCCCTGAAGGGGGAATCAAGAAATTTCTACCTGGCACTCAAAAAAAAGGGAATTTTTTTCAGATCGGCGACCTCTCAGAGAAGACTAAAACAGTATTTGTAAGTGAGGGATTTGCAACAGGTGCATCGGCCCATATGGCTACAGAACTACCTGTATTTGTTGCCTTTGACTCGGGAAATCTTGTTTCAGTGGCATCTCAATTACGAGATAGATACCCCGAAATAGTGATTGTCATAGCTGGCGATGACGATAGGTCAAATCCACAAAACCCCGGGAGGAAAAAAGCTTTAGAAGCAGCAAAGGAGGTAAAAGGCTGCGCAGTATTTCCTGTGTTCACAGAGGAAGAATCAAACTATAGCGACTTCAATGACCTACATGTTAGTCATGGTCTTGAGCGAGTAAAGGAATGCATTAATGGCCAAATTGACAGGTTTGAAAACCGCATCAAAGGCGCACTTAGCACCCTTTCCGTTTTTTCTATTTTCTTCGATTCCGGAGAAGTACAAAAGCTTGGCAAAGCGGAATTGGAAGCCCTTGATCTATTGGAAAATAGACTCCCCACCTCATTTTGAACAAGCAAAGAAATCCCTCAGGCATCTTGGATTCATGAAAAATACTATATTGGGTTTGCTTGCAGATTATAGGAATCAAAAACCGAAAGAGATATTTATTCCGACCGATGAAACCTTGCCCGAGGTGAATAGAATCGCAGAAGAAAATGATTCGGTTAACGAAGACGAGTCTCTTGCCAACATATTTCTTGAATCGTCTGAATACGTGAAAGATGGTTTACTTCTAATCAGGTACTTTAAAGGCTCCATTTTTAAATACAATGGAAAGCATTACGAAGAAATTCCTAATCATGATTTTGAAGCCGAGGTAAGTGCATGGTTGTTAAATGAGCAATTAGAGGAGACAGTTGGAAAAACCATACGCAACAATTTGATTGCTGACATCCAGGGGAAAATCTTACTTCCTTTTCATCGGGATCTAAATACCTGGATTGGTGACCCAATGGGGCACTCTGACTACCTTCTTAGTTGTGACAATGGAATTTTAGATCTGAAAAAGCTATTTGACCGAAACCAAGAATCATTAATTGCTCATACGCCTAACTTCTTTTCTACATCTGTATTGCCTTTCAAATTTGATGAACATGCCAAGTGCCCTACCTGGGATAAAGTCGTCGAAGAGATTCTCCCTGATAAGTCTAAGCTTAGATTACTTCAGCAATGGTTTGGCTACTCCCTTACTGGCGACGTATCTTATCACAAGTTTATGATTCTTTTGGGGAGCGGTGCCAATGGGAAGAGCGTAGTGTGTACTGTCCTTAGAACTTTGCTTGGAAAAGGTAACGTATCTGCTGTGCCATTAGAGTCCTTTAGAAGCGATCGACAATTCAATTTGGCCGAACTCGACGGGAAGAAAGCCAACATCGTTGAAGAAATTTCTGCCAAAGACTGTGACCGAATTTCGGTTGGATTGTTGAAGGACATAATTGCCGGCGGTGAGGTTCAAGTTCAAAGGAAGTTCAAAGATCCCTTCAACATGCGGTCCAAAGCCAAACTCCTTTTCGCCACAAATGAAATGCCGAACTTTGGAGATATCTCAGAAGGTCTTTGGAGGAGACTATTCGTCATTCTATTTGACTTTCAATTGCTCGACGAGGCCAAGCAGGATAAGCGCCTTACGAAGGCGGAATTTTGGCAAGAAAGCGGTGAGGTTCCCGGTATACTATCATGGGCAATAGCAGGACTATTTGACATTTGGTGGCATGGATTCAGTGAAACTGAAGAATCGAAAAAAATAAAGATCGAGCTCAAAAATGCTGTGAGTTTTGAAGCCGATTTCGTTCGCTCGAATCTTAAAGAGTCACCTGGTTCACAGATAAGCAGAAATGAGCTTTACAGAAAATACGAAGAAGCTTGCAGGCAGGAGCTGACAGAGCCTGTTAAGGCCAAAGAATTCTGTTCCCAGGTCAGCTCTGTTTTTCCCAAGGTCCAGATGAGCAAGAATGCCATTAAAATAGGCGGCCAGAAAACCAGGTCCTGGATTGGCATAAAGTTACAAACTGAATCGTCCCAAAAAAACGAATTGAATCCTGGGGCAGACCTATTGAGCTTACGTGAGATTACAAGTGTGCAAGAAAATCTGAAGTGACTCTGAAATTATTAGATCCGATGTTAGATAGTATTTCCTGCAGGAAATCAAATATTAGAAATTAGCCTTCAAAAGGCCCCTGGTTTGAATATAACTTCACACATTTCTTAAACAACTGAAAACGGTCGCTGATTTAATCAGACTTAAATATTTCTCTATCCGATAGCAATTATAGGATAAACTAACCTTGACTATTTGTGTATGTTAACTGGGCAACGAATAGATCAAAGAGACAAGAATGAGAAATAAAATTTCAATTCGCAGGTTACAAATTAGCGACTACGCTGCCTATGTCAATTTTCAGGAGATTCTTTCGCGGTTTCACTACGAAACGATGCCAGAACTTTGGGCTCGAATGCCTGCGCCTCAAAGTACTCATGGAGGGCTACTAGCCAGGCTTGATGATCCAGATCGTAGACTCTTTGTCGCGACAATAGACAATGTCGCCTGTGGATATATTGATTGCAAGATTGCGAAAATAGACCAGGGAGGTCGGCGAATGCCACGTTTAGGCGTATGTATCCACCATCTGTCAGTAGATTATGGCTACCGAAGAATGGGAGTTGCTCAGCGCTTGATTCAAGAAGTGGAAGACTGGGCCCGTGAGATTGGGGCAAAATGCCTCGAGCTTACTGTATTTGAGGGGAATGAAGACGCTTTAAAGATGTATGAACGAGTGGGATTTCAAACTGAAAAAAGGACGATGATTCGTTCCATAGAACCATATAAAGTTTAATCTATGAGTCGAAGTCAAAAAGAAAGGCAGGTTAACCTGCCTTGAAATAAATTGATTAAAATATAGAGCTTTTACTGGTCTATGTGACAAATGCAGTCTATTTGCAAATCTCCAAAAAAACTATCTTTTTTTTAAGGACTAACTTCAAATCCGCCCAGCAACTATTTTCGCTTTTCAGAAGTTACGACAAATTCACCTTTCAACTTACCTAAATCTTCAAGAAAAATAGCAGCTCTGTCTCGCAACCTTTCACTTTCTTTCACAGCGGCAGAAATAGTGTCAACATTAAGAATCTCTTGACTAGATTTTTCTGTGTATTCACCAGCAGTATATTTCTTTGTAAAGGTTTCGATGGTTAAAAGATTAGAGTTAGCAAAAACTTCCGAATATCGCTTAAAATCTTTCTCATTTTCTTGATTTTTTAAGGGGCTGTCAGCTTGACCACAGCCCGCAACTTGCAAACCTAAAACATTCCAGCGATCGGCAAGAACTTGCGAAGACCTTTTCCAGCGGAGCACACTTGTCCATTGTGAACTAGCAAACAATTGCAATAACTGATCGTACTGACGTTGAATTTCTTGTGCACTTGTGCAAACTAAATTCCAATTTGAATTTGGAGTGATTAAATCTAAGTTACGAAAAATTTGGGATAGACGGCCTGAGGCGTTGTACCAATTTTCTTCAAAGTCATTTAAACTATCAAAGCGTATAAACCAAAATACACGGGACTGAAACTTTGTTGCAGCCTCCTCGTCAAAACCGAACTTATGCGAAATTTCATGGATAACCAAGCTCAATGTTTGTGTATACGCATTAACTTCGTCTAATTTAGATCCTAGTCTAAGGGCACTAATACAAACTCCGTTTGATGGGCTATTGTACACACTGCCATCAACTTCAATTCCACTGCTATCTAAACACGGTGCATCTACCAAAGCCTGTATTTCTAATGAATTTATCACCTCGTAAACAGTTACCGGTCCATTGAAAAAGACCGAATATTCTTTCATATTTGCCGCGACAAGAGATTGTTCTAATGCCCAAAAAAAACCAATCATTGGCCCTCGTAACTTTGGAAGCATCTCAACAACTTTTGCGCTTCCAATGGGATCCGGGGGCAATGAATTTCCTCCTCCCCCGCTGACCGATCCGCCAAAACTTATGGCCGAAACAAAAGAAGTACCTACGATCAAGAGCCTCAATTTGAGAAAAATAGAATTCATTTTTTTGTCTCCATTTCAAAATCTAACGTTTGTGACTTAACCCAGATTCAAACTTAGCCCAAGTTATCTTTAAATCTATTGAATTGTTCAGAATTAAAACATAAAATGTTCATTTTTACTGAATGCATCTCGATTATAGGAATTATAATGGATATTTACGACTGCGATAGCTACAAGAAATTTGTCGATGCATCGCTTGCGACCATGAATAAAAAGGGGGGGACTCGCCGTGACCTGGCATTTTTTATAGGATGCCAGCCCTCCCATGTCACTGCCGTTTTAGGGGGAGATGCTCATTTTAGTTCTGAGCAGGCCGATAAAACCGCGCAATACCTCAAACTAGATCGCGATCAGACTGCCTATTTTGTAATACTTGTTCAATTCAATCGAGCAGGGACCGAAAGTCTGAGAGGGGTCTATTCCACTATGCTTTCCTCGATGAAGGCTGCAGCGACTCCGATCCGAAACAAACTCGGCATCAATGAAGATCTCTCAGATGAAGTAAAAGCCCAGTACTACTCCAGTTGGATCTACTCGTGTGTCCATGTCATGTTAAGCATTGAGGCTTTTCAATTTAGCTCAGCTATTTCGGATCATATTGGAATTCCACAGACTACTGTTGAAAACATTCTCCGTTTCTTAGTGGGGTCTGGCCTCGCCGTAAAGAAGGAGCCAGGAAAATATATCCAGCAAAGATCTATGCTGCACCTGGATAATGCCTCACCCTTTCTTATTCAACATCATTCGAATTGGCGGCTTCGCGCAGTACAAGAGATTTCGCAAGCCAAAGTAGGTCAGCTTCACTACTCTGGGGTAGTTTCGTTGTCCAAGCAAGATTCTCTTCGTGTTAAGGAAATTCTATCGGAGGCCCTTAAAGCGGCCATTAATGTTGTAAGAGAGTCCCCTGAGGAACAGATTTCTTGCATCAATATTGACTTCTTTGACCTATGAAAAATAGCTACATTTGCAGGGACAAAAACTAAACATCTCAAAATTTTTGCTTGATAAGTATTTCTGACACGCTGGCACGGTTCTTCAATTCTGTAACTTACTAATTTCGTTAGCCTGACACACGTGGCACAGGTAATTCTTTTCTATCCTCGCGTAGAAGATAAAAAATATTTGTGAATATGGTTATGAATAAAAAAACTGGGTAACAGTTTAAGTATAAATAGAAAGACCCGTGCCACCTGTGTCAGATCATAAAAAATAGAGTGCGAGATTCTAGTCCCCTTCGATTTACTATTAATATCAATTGGTTAATGAGGCGTCTGCCGAATTGGAAAATCGACCCTGGGTAGTTGCTCAAAATTTGAGTGTTAGAAAAATACTTGAAGTAAATGGGGCAAAGTTGGCGAACCTATTCGCAATATTTAGGCTAAAAACAGCACTTTTTCATTGGTTTTATGGTCTCCAGTTACTATAATTATTTACTAGCAAAAGGAGCATAAAATGAAAGATTTAGAGGTAAAAAGCAAGTTTGTAGCTTTAAGAGCCAAAGGGCTAAGTTTTGCAAACATAGCAAAAGAGTTAAACACGAGCAAAAGCACCTTAATTGAATGGTCTAGGCTATATTTTGAAGAGATTCGTGCATTGAGACAATTGGAAGATGAAATTCTTTTGGAGAGCTACAGTATAGGGAAGAAACATCGACTTGCCTTACTTTCTGGAATGTTAGAAAAGCTAAAGGAAAAAGTTAAAGACGTGGATTTAAATCAGATACCGGCTGAAAAACTAATCGATATTACCTTAAAACTTTCAGCGACGCTTAGAGGCGAGGAAAAAATAGTTGAGTTCTATTGATACTCGCTATGGAGTCCTTGCATTTCAATTAGAGTATAACCGACCAAAACAAGTCTGTTTTTGACCGATTAGGGTAAACTATGTAGTGAAAGTGCTCCTAGTAAGTGACCACTTAAAAACTTGTGAATAACTCTTTGAACTGCATGACAAAGGCTTTTTCTCCTTAGCACAAATCCTTCAATGGCTTTGAAGCTTTTGATGGTTTAGTCGCAATCAAAGGCAGTTTTTATAGTGTCATCCGATCAGTTTTGGGGTTCATTGATATTAAACAATTCTATTGCCAATAGTAACGTTCTTCCATAACATCAGCAACATAGATAACAATAATCAAGTTCTCTTTGGGGGACTAGGATAGCTGTCAGGATGACTGCAACAAAAAGCGAAAGGCTAAAAGTCGACGTTAAACGCGTCACCTATCCATTTAGTGGCAAGTAGGTGTTCACTAGATAATTGGGCTTGAGGGCTCGTTTTTTGCTGATTTTATAGCCAGCAAGGTAAAAGGAATAACTACAGATGGCTCGCAATGAAGAAAACACCAAGTTTAAACTCATTCATCCTAAGTTAGACGAAGCGGGTTGGCATAAGCATGATTGGCAGATTGATATGGAATACTCAATCACTGCTGGTCGTATCAACTGGGATGGAAAGACAGCGAAGCGCTCACGTCCTATCTATGCCGATTACTTGCTTCGCTACAAACCATCGGTCGCTATCGCAGTTGTCGAGGCTAAAGACGCGAGTAAGCATCACCTTGAAGGCGCTTCTCAGGCCAAAGAATATGCAGAGAAACTCGGTCTTTGGTTTGCCTATGCCTCAAATGGCCACGAAATTGAGTTTTTCGACCTAAAAGCCGGGACTCAGCAAACGGTGCCGTCGTTTCATACTCCTGAAGAGCTTTGGGGTATGTATCTCAAACACGCAGGAATCAAGCCAACTCCATCAAGCGAAGCGGCTATTACCAAAGACTTTTACGATGAATCCCAAATTGGTCAGAGAAGGCGTCCTAGATACTACCAAGAAAGGGCTGTGCGTTCTGCAATTGAGTCCATTTTAAATGGAAATAAGCGGGTTCTAATTTCACAAGCTACAGGCACAGGGAAAACTTTTGTCAGCATGCAACTCGTCTACAAGCTATTCCATTCAAGAGTGGCTAAGAAGATCCTCTTTATTGTGGATAGAAATCTATTAGCCGACCAAGCTTTTAATGACTTTAATAATGCCATGGACAAGGATGCTTGCTACCGACTGTCTCCGAAAGACGAGACTTTTCCGCTCAGTAGAGACCTTTACTTTGGTATCTACCAGTCACTTGTGGGGGAAGATGACGAAGGTCAGAAGCTGACAAGAGCTGACCGATATAAGGAGTTTCCTCCTGACTTTTTTGACCTAATTGTTATAGATGAAGCCCACAGGGGAACGAGTTTAGATGGCTCTTGGTTCAGGCTTCTTAAGTACTTCAACTCCGCTATTCAGGTTGGATTGACTGCTACTCCAAGACGTGATGAAACAAACGACACTTACAAGTACTTCGGTAATCCTGTAGTAACCTACAGCCTGAAGGACGGGATCGCTGACGGATTTTTGAGCCCGTATATTATTAAGAAAGTCACTTCCAATATAGATGCGCTCGGATATCGTCCAGACCATCAAGACGTGCGTGATGCACGAGGTCGTGCATTAGAAATGAAAGACTATCTGACACCTGACTTTGAGCGGCAGTTAAGCATTCCAGAACGCACCCGAGCATTTGCTCAACATTTAATCAAACACTTGTTTTCAACTGACCCCTTGGGCAAAACCATAGTTTTCTGTGTGGATCAACAACACGCCCTCGATATGGCTAAATACATAAATGAGACTTTTCCCAAGTACAAAGAGCGTTACAAGTTTGACTATGACAAGGTTTACGCCACTCGCATCACAGGCAATGACAAAGACGCTAACGGTAAATACCAATACCTAGAAAAGTTTTCTGACCTGGAGTCCAATGAGCCCATTGTTGTAACGACCTCTAAACTTCTGACCACTGGCATAGACGTTAAGACAGTTCGAAATATCGTCATATTCCGCAATGTCGGCTCAATGGTTGAGTTCAAGCAGATTATAGGGCGAGGCACGCGGACCTATGAACACTTTGATAAATACAAAGAGAAGCTTGGTTTCTTTATCCTGGAATATGCCAACTTTTCTACCCAGCTATTCAATGACCCTGACTGGGATGATGAACCAACAGCTGTGATTGACGACGGCTCGATTGATGTTGAGTCGACTGAGGATTCGCCAGAATCGGTATCAAGTAGTCCAGGTGATGCGGAAGAAAAAGAAGTCCCGAGCCTGGGTATTTACGAAGAGCCTCCCGAAGAGGAAGGGCAGATTCGCTACCGAATGAGCGAAGAGTTTCTTCGCGGCAATGTAAAGATGGTCGCGGAAAGTGTTTCCTTTACTGGGCCTGATGGCAAGCCGCTGACTCCTGAAAAGTTCGTGCTGTTTCAGTCTGAGGTTTTAAAAAAGCAGTTTGCTCAGTTACGTGATCTCAATTTAGTCTGGTTAGACCACAAATCGAGACGTGAGTTTGTCGATCAGCAAGCCTTAGACTTGGGAATGAACCTTGAAGCCTTGCATCAGGTCTTCTTTGCCAAATATGGAATGCGAGATGTAGACACCTTGGATGTGGTCTCTAGTCTGATTTTTGGCAACGAATATCTGACTAAAGAAGAGCGCATAGCTAAGAGCCGCGCACTTAATCATCGTTTCTATAACGATTTGCCGCCCGCAGCGAAGCCTCTAATCGAAGACTTGATCGCGGTATATAGAGACAGCGACTTCAAACCATTTTTGGTTTCTAAGGAGCTTTGGCAGACGCCTGGACTTAAAAAATATGGTGCCATAGGCGATATTCAAAAACTCGTGGGCGGTGCCGATGCTCTTATGAAGTTGATTAACGACTTTCAGGCAGCACTTTACGATGAGAGGATTGCAGCATGACTGAACCTAAAAGTTTGAAATTTCCAAAGAACCGACAAATGCCGACTTTGGAGATTCAGCCTCATACGGAAGAGGTCATTGATGTAGATCCCCAAATTATCGCCATCATGAAAGCCAGGCTTGCAGGTGAGCCTTTAGATGAGTTTTTTAGCCGTGATGACCAAATGACTAATGAACTAGCTATAGAGCGAGAGCGGAAGAAACTAAAGTCGGTTTTTGGAAATGCTTCGGAAGTGTACAGTGGGTTTTCATCACTTGAGTCTGTAAAACTGACTCGATCCAAACTGCGTGAGCATAAGGTTGATAGGGATTTACTATCTCAATATGCGAACCGAAAATTGGCTGGCCAACCTATTGACGAAGCAGACCTCTATGCTCACTTGGTAGCAGATAGTGAATTGCGAACAAAGCAGGTCCGAGTTGAATCGCTCAAGAAGTTGTTTCCGACTCTTGGACTAAAAGCGCGGGAAGTAGTAGATTGTGTAGCTGAGCATTATTTAGCCAAAGATTTTAGTTCGTTCAGTGTTTCCAAAGAGATGATTGAACTTAGTGCCCCTCTGAAAGAACAACTTAAGAGTGGTGAAATTCAAGACTCGGTGAATGAAGTTCTGACTATCTTCTATAAGGGGATGGAATGAGCGAATTGGAAATACCTGAGAGTTGGGCAGAATGTCGCTTAGAAAACGTTGTGGAGTTCTTGGACTCAAAAAGGCGTCCTCTTGCAGCGAATCTAAGGATTCATGGTCCTTATCCGTACTACGGAGCCAATGGTCTGCAAGGTTATCATAACGCATACATTTTCGACGAACCTCTGATTTTGCTTGCAGAGGATGGTGGTCATTTTGGGTCGAAGACTAAAGACATTGCTTATAGAATTGAGGGCAAAACATGGGTCAATAATCACGCTCATGTATTGAGGACAATACCGATTTTCAATTCTAGTTTCCTTCTACATTACCTGAGGCGGTACAATGTTAAGCCCTTTGTCACTGGATCAACCGTACCAAAGTTAAATCAAGAAAAATCTAGACAGATTCCAATTTCTATCCCCCCCCTCGCCGAACAACGCCGCATCGTCACCAAAATCGAATCTACCTTTAAGCGCATTGAAGCCATCGAAAAAGCCGTCGAGAGAGCCGAGGTGCTTTCAAGAAAAATGGCACTCGCTTTCCTAAAGACCGATGGAGATGTGCAATCGACCGTTGGTGACTCGTACTCCGAGCGAATAGAGAGATGCAAGAATGGAGGCCAAGGACTTCGACGAGTCGGTGTCAGCAATGAGCATGGCGTTGTTGACTTGCGTATAGCAGACGACGTGAATACTACAAGATATAAGTTAGTACAAAAAGGCGACATATTTTACAATCCGATGAGGCTAAATGTAGGTTCGCTTGCCCTGTATGATGGCAATGAGCAGGCGATTACAAGTCCAGACTACGTTGTTGTTAAGCCGCGTGGTATTGAGTGCTCGTGGCTATTGTACAGCTTTTTGAAGTCTGAAGCGGGACTTAAAGAGATAGCTAAAAAGACAAAAGGTAGTGTTAGGGAGCGAGTGTATTTCAAGAGCCTTTCGGAAATTGAGTTTCCGATATTAACTCAACAATCAAACACCGCGGCAAGGCGGTCTTTTGAGACTTTTACGCAAATGTTGAATGGGTTTGGCTTGGCCAAGCAACAATTTAAAGCAATAAATTCTTCAGTTCTGTCTCTCGCATTTTCTGGTCGCCTCGTCCCCCAAGACCCATCCGAAGGTACAGGCCATCAACTCCTCGAACAAATTCTCACTGCTAAAACAAATTCCGACTCAACTAAGGCACCAAGTCCCAGAGCAAAGAAAAGAAAGAGTTTAAAATGAGCAAAGCACTTCCTTCCAGTTATCCTGGCTTTCTTGCGGATGTTAAGCGAAGAGTTCGTGCCGCCCAATATACGGCTCTCAAGAGCGTTAATGCGGAACTGGTTGCTTTATATTGGGAACTAGGTCGGATGATAGTGGAACGTCAGGAGCATGATGGCTGGGGTGCTTCAGTCATTGATCGGCTATCAGAGGATCTTCAGTCTGAGTTCCCAGGACAAGCGGGGTTCTCCAGGAGAAATCTTTATAGAATTAGAGACTTATATCTGACCTATAAGGGTGATGAAATTGTGCCACAGCTGGTGGCACAAATTGGCTGGACCCAAAACATCATGATTCTTGAAAAATGTAAAACGGTTAATGAGCGGAAGTTTTATATCGCAATGACCAAAAAATTTGGATGGACTAAGAATGTCCTAGCGACTCAAATTGCCAGCGATGCTTTCTCACGATCTGCAAAGTCACAATCAAACTTCGACAAAGTCCTACCAGCTGAGAAAGCAGCCCAGGCACAGCTTGCTATTAAAGATGAGTACACTTTTGATTTCTTAGAATTAGATACAGAACACTCTGAAAGAGAGCTAGAACTTGCACTTCTCAGCAAGGTCAATCAATTTCTTATTGAGATGGGTGGGATGTATACCTTTGTTGGTTCGCAGTATCGCTTGCGAGTTGATGGCCAAGATTTTTTTATTGATCTTTTGTTATATCATCGTTCACTCAAATGCTTTGTCGCCATCGAACTTAAAGTTACTGAGTTCAAACCGGCTTATGCTGGCCAGATGCAGTTTTATCTTACCGCCCTCAATGAGACTCAACGACTACCTGACGAAGGTCCAGCAATAGGAATTATTTTGTGTCGTGAGAAGAGTCGGACAGTCGTGGAATATGCACTAGCAAACTCAAGCCATCCGGTTGGTGTTGCAAGCTATGTTGTTTCAAAGAATCTACCAAAGAAGTTCAAAGGCCAACTGCCGACTGAGGAACAAATCACAAGACTTCTTGATGCTACAGATTTGTATCTTTTAGCTGAGCAAAAAGATACCATTGATTCTCAAATTAAACAAGAAAAAACAGATAGTTATGAATTTGTGCCGCTAATGGTGGCACAATTGCCCTCTCCAAAACCCAAGTCAAAAGTTGCAGTTAAGAAAAAGACAAAACCCAAACCACGGAAGCCAAAGAAATGACCTCAAAAGAACAACTCGGAAGCATTATAAACCGTTGCTGCGATATTCTCAGAACCGATGATGGAATAACAGGAGCTTGGCAATATACAGAAGCTTTGTCCTGGATTCTTTACCTTAAGTTTTTTGCTGACAAAGAGAAGGAACGTCAGTCTCTAGCTCAATTAGAAGGCGAGGAATACCATCCACACATTAAGAAAGAGTTTCAGTGGTCCTCATGGACTGATTCCAAGAAGGGTCGAACAGGAAAAGACCTCCTCACTTTCATCAATGATGAACTTTTCCCATACCTCGCTGGACTTAAGGGAGCAAAAGAAGGAGACCCCCGCGACATTATCGCGGCTATATTCAGAAACACACAGAACCGCGTCAACTCTGGCTACCTATTGCGCGAAGTCATCGACCTTATCCAGCAAATTCACTTTGATGTTGGCGAGGATACTTTCGCTATCTCTCACATTTATGAATCACTGCTCAAGAACATGGGTGAAGGCGGAGGCAATGCAGGGGAGTATTATAGCCCAAGGCCACTAATCAAAACGATGATTCACCTCTTAGACCCTAAGATTGGGGAAACCATTTATGACCCTGCCTGTGGTACTGGCGGCTTTTTGGCCCAAGCGCACCTTTACTTGGAACCGAAGGCAAAAACTCCAGAGCTGCGGAAGATCCTCAACAACAAGACCTTCCATGGTCGTGAAAAGACCCCACTACCATTTGTACTATGCCTAATGAACTTGACTCTCCATGGTTTGGACTATCCGCGAATTCTCAAAGAGAACACGCTCCAAACTGATATTCGCCAAATTGATGAACGAGACAAATACGATATTATATTGGCAAACCCGCCATTTGGTGGGAAAGAGCAGCCTATTATCCAAAAGAACTTCCCAGTGGAAACAGCGGCAACAGAAATTTTATTCCTCCAGCATATTGAGAAGACACTCAAGAAAGGAGGCAGAGCAGCTGTCATAGTGCCAGAAGGAGTCTTGTTCCAAACGAATCAGGCTTACCAACAAGTTAAAGAAAAGTTAATCAAAGAGTGCAATCTGCACACGGTCGTAAGCCTTCCCACTGGCGTGTTCTTGCCATACTCACCGGTTAAGACATCAGTACTGTTTTTCGATAAGACGACTCAAACCAAGGATATTTGGTTTTACGAAGCGGTGTTGCTGGAAACCAAAAAGCTTACCAAAAAAGCCGGCATTAGCGACTTGCATTTCGCCGACCTAATTAAGGTCTATAAGAAGCGCCCGGAGTCAGACCGAAGTTGGCTTGTACCAGTGCAAAAAATAATTGATTCAGGATTCAATATTTCTGCTGGTAACTACAATCCCCATGGACCCGAGCAAGAGGAGCTGCTAGAACCTCAGGAATATGCTGCCCAAATTAAAGAATTGTTAGCGCAAGCCATGCAAAACGTTGATACTCTTATCGAGGAGTTGCGGACGAGCTGACAAAAAATGGCTAATATGCAACTAACCATTTAAATTAAGACTCGACCTAACCACTAACGACCGTGAATAAGCAAATCATCAATGTGAAAGATTATTTTCTCTATAGCCAAGGTGTCGATTTCAACAGTTGGTATGTACGCGTTGGTATACCCAAGTATCTCATTATTTTCAGCATTTCGGACTTCAAAACATCCATTTAGAAAAAGATCTCTTTTAAATTGAATAAAGCTCTTGATTGCAACTAGTGACTCATTTGTATGTCTATCGAAAAATTTCATGCCATTGCAAGGGTCATAAATAAGTTTCTCATTCGCAAAATCTAGGCCTATCCAAATTTGAACGCTTTTGTCGTCTGTACTCAGTGCCAAACTGAGGATTGAATTTTTCATATTTGATTCTAAGATCGTCATTTTTGAAAGTCCACAATACACGGGTTTACTTCGAAGACCAATTGTAAATGTTATGTCAATTTCAGACGGTTTTACTCTTCTGCTGGTTTTTGATAAAATTTCCTTGAATATTGATTCTGAGATCGCATCCTTGAATCCAGCTAGTTCGTAGAGGTGCTCGCGCGAAACTGTGCTTTGAGACTTAACGTTCAACTCGTGCTCAATAAAAATTTCTGCAAGCGCCTTTATCAATGGCAGCTCATCATGCATCCTTCTAATGTCCTTAGAATCATCTGGATCGACAATAGGTTCTGAGTAGGCGTGAGCTACCGCGCATCTACCAGAATTATATATATGCTCGCCAACACTTTTTGAACCGTTCTTAATCTGGCCTACTATCTTTAAAACTTCACTATCAATAATTTTATCTAAATTATCATTTATCCATTTTTTTTGCTCATAAGGGCTATTTGAGATTATATTTAGAATTCTAGATAGGCCTAAAAATTGATAGGCTATATTGTTAGTACTGAGAGCGTCCCGGTAAAGAGCCAGAGCTAAAAGCGGTTTCCGCTCCGTCAAAACTGGAAGATAAGCAGGATCGAAGTGATTGGTCCTAGTCCTATTTATTTGCCCTTTTCCTATGTAAATTGGTTTACTGCCTCCAGCCAATGTAGTTTCGCGCAAACCCTGCTTTGACACCCAGGAAAGAGAACTCATAAATCTTCTGGATATCGTGAGCGCATCATCTGGATCAATTCCTTTTGAGCCATGCTCAAATGCAATTGAAGGGGCAAGTGTCTCTGTTTCTGGACGCAAAATAAACTCGTAACCGTCGAACGTGACTTTAGTTTCCTTAATTGGCCATGGGACATTCGAGTCAACCCCAATACAAGTCCAGTATTCTGTAGTCATCTTTTGTTGACCTTTTCTTTCATTTCAAAATTTTGTAAGAATATTCTACGCAATTGCATCAGACCAGAATAGCAATATGTTAATTACTAAAATGAAATCAATTTTGAAGTAGGTATTTTTTAATTACTGGATAGAATCTATTCCTTCAATTCATCTAGGTTTAGCTGATTACTGTTTATATTTCTTCGGATCAAAACGCTTGATTGGAGCTTCGTTGTAAATGGGGTAGGACTAGGGGTAAGTTACTTTTTTAGAACAAATTTATATATCAATATCAGCTAGTTAATCATCGCTTTCGATTCCCCTCACCTCCACCATTTTAAAAATAATTAATGATTTCAATAACTTATGAAATTAAGGCGTTGTTTTTTCTGCTGGAACTTTTATTCAATATCTATTCTATTCCGCTCAATCAACTACTTTTCCTCTGCGTATTTCAACATCATCGGATTTGATTTCTATACAAAGAGATCTTCAATTTCGTAAAGTTTCGTTTTGTTTCTGAACAACCGCGTAAAGAAACGCGATAAAGAAATTCTCTCACCAACAGATGAAGTCTCAAAAGTAATCTTTAAACCAATAATAACTGCAGTTTAATGGCTGCGATTTTAATAACTTGCATTTTACAAGTTATCTGTTTAGACTTGTATTTTGCAAGTCATAAAAATGACCAACAAAGGGAATTATTCATGAATGAACGAGTGCTTGTAACGGGAATCACAGGATACATCGGCCAACATTGTGCTGTAGAACTTTTAAAGCAAGGCTATGAGGTCGTCGGATCAATTAGGTCCAAAAACAAAGGTGAGTCCACTCGTTTGGCCATCGGAAAAGTCGCTCCGGCGGAAAAGCTCAGCTTTACTGAGGCCGATCTACTTGATGACAAGGGTTGGGATGCCGCTATGAATGGCTGCACATACGTGCTCCACGTTGCATCTCCTTTTGTTATTGCCGAGCCAAAAAATGAGAATGACCTAATAACTCCTGCTGTTGAGGGCACTCAGCGAGTTCTGGCAGCAGCCAAGCGAGCAAAAGTTAAACGGGTCGTTCTGACTTCTTCGACTGCGGCCATTATGGCAGGAAATGGGAGCGGAAAATTTGGTCCTGAGAAGTGGTCGAATTTAAATGCAAAAATAGGTGCGTATTTAAAAAGTAAGACTCTTGCTGAGCAAGCAGCTTGGAAAGCTTTAGAAGGCAGCGAAATGGAACTGACAGTCATCAATCCTGGTGGAGTTTTCGGCCCCCCCATCAGTGGAGCCGTCGATGGACAAAATGTGAAAATGCTCACCGATATGATTAAAGGTAAGTTGCCAATGATACCAGATGTTGCAATGGGAATGATTGATGTTCGGGACGTTGCACGATTGCATGTGAAAGCGATGACCTCACCGGCAGCGGCAGGAAAGCGTTTTATTGCCGCGAGTGCCGAGCCTGTTTCGATGGAAACTGTAGCACAAGTCCTAAAAAAAGCTGGTTACTCGAAGGTGCCGTCTATGAAGGCGCCGAGTGCGCTCTTGAAAATAATGAGTCTCTTTGATCGCGAAGCAAAGGGCATGATTCCATTTTTAGGTCAGAAAGCATCGTTCGATAATCGCTCTACTTTCGAATTACTCGATTGGAAGCCAACTCCAATCGAAAATTCCCTCATAGAAATGGCCGCAGCTATTTCTAAATAGTCCTTCAGTATTTGAAATGTATTTTTAAAACCAATTCTACCAAAGGAATTAAAATGACAGACTCTAATCCCAAAAAGCCAGCCTACTTCTTAGTTCAAGTGAAAGCCAAAAATATCGAAGAACTATCTACTCGCTATGCTCAGTACGCTATCCCAAGTTTAATCAAATACGGCGGCGAAATGATGGCAGGAACTCCTTCACCTAACGTACTTGAGGGAAAGTGGGATGGAAGTTGGGCCGCCATTTTGCGTTTTCCGAGTCTGGAAATGGCAAAAACTTGGTACAATTCCTCTGAATATAAGCCGTTAAAAGAACTAAGAATGAATGAATTAACCGAAAGTGGACAAATCCTCTTAATTGAAGGTATGTAACGCAAAGTCTAAAATTCATAAGCGACTTTTAGTAGGATTTATTGCTTAAAACTAAGATTTAAGCCAAAATAAATTATGGCAAAAAGTGAAGAAAATATAGAATGGCGATCGGTTTGTCCCATTTGTTCAGGACTTGATGTTCTGGGTGACAAATGGACGATGCTCATTATTCGAGATTTAATTATTCACGGGCCCAGAACATATTCAGAGTTGCTTGAGTCGCCTGAGCACATTTCGACGAACATTTTGGCCGACCGACTCGAACTTCTTGTCTCGCTAAGACTTATCAAAAGAGTGCATCCAGAAAAATCGGCCCGTAACAATGCATTTAAATTGACAGAGAGTGGAGCAGCTCTTCGTCCTGTGCTCGAAGGGTTGGCTGTATGGGCATCAACTCACCTTAAAGAATTTCATAATAAAATAGTTTCGACTGCTCCAAAAAAGAACAAAAAGTAAAATCATACTGACGGGATGTTCGGTTCGGACAGATCAAATCCCTAGTTCGATCACGTGTGGCTCCTCAAATTGCTAGAAGTACCACAAATGGGCCCTTTCGGGCAGTCTAGCAAAAATTTTAACTTTCGCTAGAATCACCCCTATGATTGAGATCGGGACAAAAATCTTATATGCGGTTTGCCTATTAATTAGACTTTTAAGGGCTGCAGGTTCCTATGGGTTGGTTGCTGAAGTCTTGCTTCTTAGGCAACAGCCGTTAGTCCTGACCAGGGGCGAGAAAAAGTGCCCACCTCTCACATCAACCGACAGACTTATCATGGGTATTTGTACTTTAGTGATGACACCGAAGCGAATTGGTAGGTCAGCGATAGCAATTGCCGAATCGACCTTGCTGAATTTCCATCGGGCTTTAGTAGATAGAAAATACTCTAGACTTTTTTCAAAGAAAACTAGATCAAAACCAGGTCCTAAGGGACCTTCCAAAGAGTTGATAAAATTAGTTGTGGAAACCAAGGAGAGGAATCCCTCATACGGATGTCCTAGAATTGCCTTGCTTGTAGGAAACGTGCTTGGCGAGCCAATTAACGTCGAGACTGTAAGAAGGATTCTTGCAAAGCATTACCGTCCCCTTCCAGGAAAGGGACCTTCTTGGCTTTTGCTTATTGGAAATAGCCCTAATAAGCTTTGGTCTATGGATCTTTTTCGCTTGGAGTCCGTATTTTTACGTTCATTTTGGGTGATGGTAGACATGGATCAATTTACAGGAAAAATAGTTAGATTTTCAGTTCGTCAAGGCCCTTTCAGTGGTCGCAATGTCTGTTATATGTTTAACAAAATAGCTTCCGGCAAGGACTGGCCAAAATATATCTCAACTGACCACGATCCTCTCTTCAATTATTGGCTCTGGAAAGCAAATCTGGAAAATAACTTCAACATCCAAGAAATTAAATCGGTTCCTTATTGCCCATGGAGTCACCCTTTCATCGAGCGTCTAATTGGAAGCTGCCGACGAGAGTTTACTGATCATATTTTGTTTTGGAGTGAGTCAGATTTACTTGCAAAGCTTTTAGTGTTCCAAGAGTACTACAATTCCTACCGAGTTCATTACTGCCATGATGAGAAAACCCCAAATGAAATTGCAGGTGAACGGCAATTGGCCGCAATCGATCTGAATAAATTTAAGTGGAAGCCAGTATGTGGGGGGATGTATTACCAATGGCATCTTTATAAAGTAAAACTCATAATTTAATTTCTTGCCTGAAATATAACCTGCAGTATTTTATGGGTTTTTATGCAAACTTCCTTTTCCATGATTTTTTGCTAGCGTTTTTTCCTGAATTGTTGGATATTTGAATGGCGACCTTATATGGAGAATCATTCATGCCAGC
>JBAXBA010000039.1:0-30339 GCA_037142195.1 Pseudomonadota bacterium | reverse complement strand
TGGGAAATGAACAGCGATTTTGCGTGAGTAAGTTTGCATAAGTTTCATGTAGCGGTTCTTGGTTTGCTCTTTTGTCTAACAAATAATCATCGCTATTAGCATCGACTTCTAGGAGCAGAAGTCGAATTGAGGAATGGTGGGTCGCCTATTTGCCTAATAGCAGTGCAGATCCTGATGGAAATCCGAGGTTTCCGCATTTGGGTTTTTCGTCTTTATTTCCGGCAACTTCCCCTACTTGTGCCTCTAATTTATGGAAAACCACCTGTGTCCCTCTCCCCCTTTCTCATCCGCGTTTAAATGTAGTTTTCATGAACAAATTTGAAATTCCATGCCAACAATGTGTTAAGATTTAAGCACCACCACTGCCAAAAACGGCGTTGCAGGGATAAAAATAAGACACAACAGCGGAACTGTCGTTGTCGGTGCATAGGATTTGAACAAGTCGAGACGTATTCAGTCCTGTCATACCCTTGCTGGGGCTATTTGTTCATAAATCACATGATAAATGAACAAACTTTATATTCCTAAAACATCAACAATTACGGACGGTTGCGAAGGAATGCGGGGGATTAATGAACGGGTGGGTGGCTAAGGAGCCGGAATAGAGGAAAATGATTAAATATCATACACTTAAGGGTAGGGATAAGAAATTTTTAGAGCCAGGAAAGGAGAAAAAAAAGGGAGGGGTGGGCTGGGGCGGGAGAATTCTTTCAGTTTAAGTTTCCAATCGGCTTCTGGTTGCCCCGGGTGGGATATGCAAATGGAAATCGGTCGACAGCGGAAAAAACTCACCACTCGAATTTACATAATGGATCTGAAAGTCAGAAATCCTAATTGTCTTTAAATCTAGCTCTTGCTCAACGGTTACTTCAGCGAGCTTCGCTTTTAAGGTCAGATTCTCAGAAATAAGGTCGGGTGTGCTCCGTTCAAGTTAAGGAACCGTAAAAAAATCACGAACTTCTTTTTTCTTCCATTCCCAAAGTGTACCCTTGGAAATCCCATAAGCCTCAAACTTCTTTATGTCGTCCGAAGCAGCTACTAAGTTTTTCAGACGATGGTCATCACGGCGGTAATCTGATCTTTACATCGATATTCTTCCTTCCTATTCAGGCAAAAAAGGAATATCGGAGAAAAGGAGTAGAATTTTAGGACATAATCAATATTCGCTGAAAACACAGGGCAATGTCTTGATTTGGCGCACTGTGTTCGTTTTGAAACATTGACTTCCAAATAGAGGTGGCTGTGGGATTCCTGCATATGGGTGTTTAAGATTAGTTAGAAGAAGCAGGTACTAGCCTTCAGCTGCGAGAAAAGAGGCTTCTGTCCCTCCTGTGGTGCCAAACACCAAGTAGAAGCTGCCACCCACCTGCTAGATCACGCACTCCCCATGGCTCCCTATCGTTAATTCGTAGTAACGTTTCTCATTCCCTTGAGCTACTGGCCGCGCAAGGTTACTCATTCCACAACTTGGGTTTATAACACTCGTTGTCCTACCCGCTGAATATGGTCTAGTAAAGCTTGATTGTTGATTTGGTGAATAAGAATCAAATCTATTTTGTGCGGTAGTAGGAGATCGTCTAACTGCGTGCTTAACCGTAAGTATTCGTCATGCGACATGTCTGGTGCGTCCAATGCGATATCAATATCGGAGCCTTCACGAAATGTACCCATCGCTCTGGAACCAAAAACAATGACGTTCTTAATTTTTGGCCACAGTCTAAGCGTATTGGTAATTTGCGAAAGCTGCGATTGCTTTAGTCCGAAGAGACTCGAGGTAGTCACGACACGAGGCTTCTTAACTTGGTGAACAATTCTTCGAAACATCCGCTATAGGATCTGCGAATCTTGTCTACGATCTCGTCTGCCACATTTTTGTTATAGGTGTGGGTTGATAAGTTTCTGCTTTTTATCATGTCCATCCAAATATCACCATTACTTACAAGGCCTCTGGAAAATCCTTCGCGCACCGCGTCCCGTGAGCCAAGCATTCCCGTAATACCTTGGTATTCCAGTAAGTCTTTAAGGGTGTTCCAAGCTAACTCGTGGCAGTACTCGAATGACTGAATTAGGCCCTGCTTTTCCAAGTCACTCAGCTCACGCTGGTTCGCTAGACTAATGGCACTACGAAAAGAAACGAGCGCTCTGCCGAAGTTTTCGAATCTTTGTATCCATCGAATGTCCTGCGCAGTCACGATCAGTGATCCCCAAATATTAAATTTTTAGTGCAACTATTTCTTAAACATAGTCTCATATGGCGTATTCCAGTCAAGACATTTTGTCTTCGCGCCGAACTCAAAACACCGCAAAATGATCGTCCTGAAACCAGATATCAAAAAGGGCATCATTAAAAAAGAAAGCTATACCAGCGAAAGTCACCTTAAAAAGTTGGTAGGGAATCAACGCCCTTTTTGATATAATCAACCTGCCCACTGCCTTGTTTGGATTTGCAGCATTTAGCTTTAATTGCGGCGTTTTAGAGCAGAAGAATTCTGGAGTAGTCTGTCTTTCAGACTTTGTAGGGATCATAACGCCGGTACTCTTATCTTTCCAAGGAATCTAATCCCAATATAATACATTAGAAGGCCTATCGGATTGATCGAGCTGTTTGTTAGGACCAGGGGAAAATTCGCTGAAATTATTGGAAGATGTGGAAATTTGGCGCAAGGCCTTAGTTCTTCAATAATTCCCCCTAGTATGAAAAGAAGAATGTCTTGTTTATTTGAAAGACTGTTTCGCCAAATTACTTTTGCCGTCGTTTCCTATTTTTTCAAAGCAGCTTCAACCATTTCTTTGAAATTTCTAGTGGCAACATCGGACTTGAGAATGTCATCAAAACGAAGGATTGTAATGCCTTTGTAAGGCCCCTTGAAAATATGTTCCTTCATATTGTCCCAGGCCTGCTGATTGGCAAGTGTGCTGGATAAGGCGTTTTCACCCTTAATTAAGAGATTCTGCTGTTGTGCTGCTTGCCCTACAATTTTTACGAGTGTTTTGGCAAGGGACGCTGCAACATCACCGTTTTCACGGTCGCCCATTTCGAGACATGTAAAATGCAGGACAAATCGAGTCCCAAGCGTCTTCGCTTTCTCGTCCAAAAAACCGAAAAGGCCAACAATTTCTTGGTAATCACGACTGCTAGGGCGAGCTTGGATATTGACGGATATGAGGCCAGCATTTAATTCCGCCAGTCGGTCGCTAGCCATGCGCCAGTGAATACCAGGGACCTTCCCTCCGAGTTGGATTCCTTTCATCGGCGAACGAGAATCTCCAAACTCTTCGAGGGCTGCTTCGCCCAGAAGTCTCCCATGCTCCAAAAGGCTTGTGTGATACCAGCTGTATAAATCTCGATTATAGGTAGACTTCCGGGCTTGAGCTCCGTAAAAGAGATTGGTATCACTCGGAACATTGACTTGAGAAAGTTCTGTTAGGGTTGTTTTCCACGCTCTATTAATTTCCAAAAGGCTGCCGTATTTTTGGACTACATATTTCTTGAAACTTTCTCTCGCAAGGACTCCATATGCCTGGAGTCCGCCCCTGGTCGGATAGCCGGTCTTCCCTTGGTCGTGACTGTTGTAACTTGGAAACCGCAATTCACCCGAGGGACCAAAGCTAATGTTGATTTCCTCAATGTTTGAAGCATAGGCCGCGAAGGTAGTCTTGAAGGAGCGCATAAAAGAAACGTACTCTGGAAGCGTTTTTTGGGTAGACCAAGGGGTGAGCACTTCCTTGGAAGGATTTCCAAATTCACTGACGGTGATGGCATCCGGGTATTTGTCCCAGAGCCATGCAGGGATGGGAAAATTGCACTCATCACCGACGTTTCCGCCACATTGATGAAATGACAAGATGGGGACCCATTTTAGCCCTACACTCTTTATAGCTTTGGCTAACTTCAAATAGGCTGACCAGTCAAAGACATCATCTCTTGCGCCTCCAACTAAACCCCACCAGATGTCTGTTGAGACTGCATAAGCCCCCATTTCTTTAATTTTTTCTAGACGCGTAGAGAGAGAGCTCCATTCCTCAGACGACTGAGGGAGAGTCAGGGGTGCCATCACATTAAATGTATAACCCTTTGCAGCAGCAGCGACGGCTCTTGGGGACGCAGCACTTTTTGCTTGGGAGCTGGAAAGGGGGGCCTCAAGATGGCGAATTGCCATACATGCGGAAATGAATGGGAAATTTAAAAGAATCGAAAATGTTAAAAATAGACTTTTGCTTTTGGGTGTCGCCATTTGTACCTCTCTGTTAACTATTGGAAATCAGCTCCGTCTGTCGAATTCCTCGATTTCTTTCTCTGGGCGTCCTATTTTATCCTAATTAAAGAAAAAGAAATAAGAGTCCCAGGAGGATGGTGTAAGGTAAAGCACCAAGAAATAAACCAAGAGGGCTAATTCCATTCTCTCCGAACGAACCTTTGAGCAGGCTATTGCCGGCTGGATTAGGAGCATTGGCGATGACGGTGAGGCCTCCTCCTGAAACGGCTCCTGCTAGAAGAAAGTATTTAGCTTCTGGAGTTAACGTGGGAACCAGGGTTCCCAAATACGTCAAAGCTGCATTATCCGTAAAGGCGGTAAGGCCCAGTGCTCCGAAGAATAGGGCTTTGGGTTCTAAGCTTGCTAAGGTGGGCTGAAGCCACCAATCTTGAAGCTTTCCTAGGGTCACCAAACCACCTAGAAAGAAGGCGACTAATAAGCTTTCTTTTATCTTGAGCTCATTCTGAAACTCTTGGGTTACTTGGCACCAACCTAGAAAAATTAAAAACACCGGAATTATGAAAACTATATGATGACTCTGAAGAATGGTCATTGCCAGGAATGCAGCTTGCACTAAAAAAACCCAAAATGGTGTAGAGCTGAGCTCAGAAGCCTGTTTAGGGATTTCCAATTTAGCCAGTTCCTGGCGAAAAAAGTAGGCTGTTAATAACGTCGATAGAATTACAGCGGGAAGAACTTTGGGCCCAAAGTGGGTGAACATAAATCCAGTGTCCCACCCCCAGGGACCTGCAACCATAAGTACCGGAGGGGCGGCAAAGTGGGTCAGCGTGCCGCCTATGGATACGTTAACAAAGAGCAGCCCTAAAGTGGCATATTTAAACTTAAGGCTTACTTGTGGTCCAAAAAAAGTGTCTTTAAGTAAAATAGCCGTGAGGGTCATGCTTGCAGGTTCGGTAATGAGAGAGCCAAGCAAGGGTCCTGCGATAAGAGTCATGACATAGAGACTAGTAGCCCTTGAGCCTGGTATCCCATGGCTGAGGATCTGAATTGCCCTGCGACTATAATCCAAAACTGGTTTTGTTGCGGCCATGCACATGATGACAAAGACAAAAACAGCTTCTGTGTAGTTTAAAGATTCCAGGAAAGAGATTGCAGATGACGTGCCGTGGAGCACGGACCAAAGCACGATCAAAACGGTAGCCCAAATCCCAAAAACGACTTCCACTTCTCCTAAAAAATGGAAAAGATTCTCGCCGATCGATCCCGGCCTAAATCGACCTGCCCATTTGTTAAACTGCGGCGCCGCGAAAGTATGAATGACAGCAGCTGCAAAAAGTAGGGTTGCCAAATATTTCATGTTTAAAAGCTCAGTGGGTTCCATTGTCAGTCCCTTAACAAATAACGAAGACATTTCTTAGCAGATTCCAGTATATGGTTACTTTGTACCATGAAAATAAAAAATCCTCAGGTGATTTAGCGCCTTTTGAGGCTTTAGCAAATGACCACTGCTTGTGCAAATGGGGGCATTGTTGGGCCCGGCAACATTGCTGAGACGTTTGCCTGTGATATGAGGTTGGTCCGCTAGAGGAATCTTATGCAAACTAGAATAAGATTCCTCTAGCGATCAGCTGGCAAGTAAAATTTAGTCTCACCTCGGTACCCTTTGCCTTTTGGGGCTTATGGATAAAGTGTGGCGCGACAATTTAGGGAACTATGGATCCTTGGAATTTACCTAGATGGCATTTCCTAACCTAAGAAATCATAATGCAGCTTCTATTTCTTAAACGCAAAGGGCTTAGGACTAAGGTAGGCTTACTCTTCTGTGCCCTTCATATTGGGGTTTGATTTAGGCATAAATCGAAGAACTATTTGTCGATTGACCCAGGCTGATCGGATGGAGTTCAGGGCAAACGCATGTCTTGTTTCCTTGAGAAGACCTCTACTGTTGAACCATGCCTCTTTTCGAATCAATTGAAACCCCATTGTGGCAGCTTGACCCGGACTCAAGAGGCCATCGATAGCTCGGCCAAAAATAAACAAATCAAAAAAAGAGGCGGCATATACATTTTGCTGGCTTTTTAAAAGATTCGTACTAAGGCGTTTCTTTTTTATCAGGATATCGCCAAATTTTATAAAATCATTTTCAAATCCATCGGCTGATTCGATCTCGGCCAGCGCATATGGTAAATCAAAAGTCATATGAGTATTGACTCCACTGCCTAGTATACGAAGGTCAGAGGTGTCGCAATTTTCTGCCAATTGGTAATAGGTCTTCCATTCATCAACGATGGGACGTCCCAAAAGATAGCTGTGAAGACTGTCAAAATAGCGCTCAGCAAAGCGCTTTACGAGCTTCCCTGCCATTTCGTTGTTTTGATACTCGCCTCGAGACGTGGATCCAACCGATTCCTTAGTGATCTCCACATACATGGAGGCAAAAATACCACGGCGATCGCCTTTTCCTAATTTCGGATCTGGGCCTGCCTCGCTGAATATTTGGGCGACTCTTTCAGACCGTGGGGCTGCCTCTCGGTAATCCTTAAAGGTCGAAATATCAGAAAGCGCTAGCAGCTCTTTATACTGGCTAAGAGTCATTTTACTGTCGCATTTGGTTAAAAGACCATTGGGAGGCGTAACTTCGGATTCTTTGGTTAAGCTGGCGGTTTCTGGAGATTTACACCCCATGGGGGAAATGGGGGAAAAAGCCGCCAGAGCGACCAGGAGAGCTTTAGATCTCAGCTTTGTGCGCAAGTCGTTCTTAAAAATAGAAGGCATCACTCCACCCTTTCGAGAGATTTTACACATAGGTAATTCAACTTTGCCGATGGGAACATTTTACGAGCTCTCCTTTCATGAGGCAACAGATTTTGAGAACTTGCTGAAACCTTTATTCCTAATAGAACTAAAGGTGCTAAGTTAAGAGCTGAAGGAAAACCTCGAAAAAGCATTCGACAGAAACAACATCGTTGAAAATGCACTTTCAATTCTCATGAAAGATGACCTACCATAGGGCTCATAAGCTGAATAAGTCTCTTTTAAGGGCTCCCATGCAAACGTTATTAGCCTTGGCTCAAAAAGACCCTCAAGAAGGGAAGAGACGTTTTTTTGGAGCGACTATCGGACTTTGTGAACCTTCTGCGAGAAGTGGGTCTCACCTCTGGTTTTCAGAAGTCCCCAGTCAGCGGGACGATGAGTCATCGGTTTATGTAGGAAGTGTGGCGTACTTTGATACTACATGGAGCCTAAATCAGAGCTCAAGCACCCGCTCTCAAATCTCCCGTGCCCAAAAAAAAGGCCTTCGTTTTGATCTAAGAAGAAGTGGTGACAGCTGTCCTTACGCAGATATGGTGGGGATCTTTGAAACTTGGCGTAAGGGCAAGTTGTTTTTAGTAGGATACCTTTTACAAGCGCCGCAGATGGCTCCCACTTTGAAGTATGATTGTATTTTTTTGTGGCGTGGCGATCGACTTGTAGGATTTGCGCCTCTGGCAGTCGATGAAAATTTTGTTTTCATCGAGAACTTCTATCGGCATGATTCCTTGCCCAATGGCTCGCTACCCTTCTTGGTCAATAAAACTCTTGAGGCGTACAATAAGCCCCTTACCTTTGGTTTATCTCCCAATATTCTTTTTTTAACCAAAACGGCTCAGTTTCTTCTGAGCCTAGTTTACAACTTTTCAGGCTTAGCCAAGGCTCGACAAAACTTGCGACCCTCTCGAGAAACTCCCCTTTTCCTGCACTATCCAGGTAACTGGAGCCGTCTCCGTTTGAGTTTCTATTTAATGTTTCTGCTCCTTAACGATTGATCACAAAACCAAAAGCTAGGAAGGTGCTTCTAAGTTAAATCTAACTGCCGAGCGGCAAGAGTAAAGTAGTGACCTGGGTTTGCCAAAAGACTCTTAGGAGAGCCCCACTCGACTAAGGTTCCATGATCAAAAACAAGAAGCAAGTCACATTCTTTAATGGTGCTTAGTCTATGTGCGATGATAAGACAACTTCGATCTTTCATGGCGTATTGCATGGACTGATGCAAGGCTTCTTCGGTTTTTTCATCCGTATGGGCGGTTGCTTCATCTAAAATCATAACAGAGGGATTTCTTATAATCATTCTCGTGAAGTTTATAAGTTGGCGTTCCCCTGCAGACAAATTGCTTCCCCCATCAAAGAGATGAGTGTCAAGTTGGCTAGGAAGACGAGCTAACAGCTTGGCCAACCCCGTTTTTTCTGCAATTTTTAATAGCTCCCCGTCAGATAGAGGGGCGTTCGTGGCAGCTAGAAGATTGTCACGTACAGTTCCCCTAAAAATGACGGCATCTTGTGTTACGTATCCTAGTTGCGATCTTAAGGACTTTCTTTGATAGTCTTTGATGCTGATATCATCTATAAGAATCTGTCCCGCTTCAAACTCATAAAGCCGTGACAAAAGGCTCACAGTGGTCGTTTTGCCGGAGCCCGTGCTCCCTACCAAGCCTACTTTTTGTCCAGGATGTACCAAGAAACTGACATCTTTCAACACCAAATCGCCCTTGGAATAACGCATCGATACATTTTTAAATTCAATTTTCCCTTGGATTCTTCCTTTGTAGTTTCCGTCGGGACCTAGTTCCACGGGCTCTTCTGAGGATTCCAAGGTGTTTCGGATGCGCTCAGTGCTGGAAAGAGCGTTTTGTATCTGTTGAATCTCACTGGAAATGGTTCTAACTGGATTTAAGAAATACTCCGTATACCTCAAGAAGGTAACGAAAGTAGCGACACTCAAAGTTCCCCCTAAAACTCTATGCCCACCGAAATACAAAACTCCGATGACGGGAATCGCACATAGGAAAACCGTAAATGGCATAACTACGGTATTTATATTCATCATAGCTAGCTGCGAATACCAATAATGCATGGATTTTTGGTGATAGACTTCTTTCGTCCAGGTTTCCAGTCCCAGAATTTTAATAACCCCTAACCCATTTAAGTTTTCGGCAAGCTTTGAGTTAAGCCTGGCCACACGTTTTTTTTGCTCGCGCATCCAATACAAAATCATGTTTTTCGTAAAGATGTTGAGAGTTGCTGCGGGGATTGAGAAGGCTACAATGAGAAGCCCAAACTTTGGAGAAGTGATCACCATGGCAAAAAGGACCGCAACAATTTTAATCAAGGCGTCTATAATCCTTGAGAGGCTTGTGGCAAAGAGTTGTTCAATCCCCTCAACATCTCCGGTGAGGCGCGTGATAATCCGGCCTAATGGTTGTTTGTCAAAGTAGGAAATGGGAAGTAGTGACAACTTTTTAAACATTCCAAGCCGGATTCCAAGTACCAGGCTATTGGTCGCTTTAGCTAAGGAAAGACCTCCATACCAACGCAGAAAAATAATGAATCCTTCTATAGCCAGAAGTCCTAAAGCCAGGGAAAGCGCGGCGCTTAAGCCGACCTCGCCACGGGACATTCTACCGATGGTTTCCGCCAAACGGCCCAGAATATTAGCGGCTATCATTGCAAAAATACTTGAGGTGACCAGCACTCCCAAGGCAGAGAAAAGGGGTTTATTGTAGCCGCTAGCCAAAGTAAATATCTTAATCAGTCCTTGAACGTCATTTTTGGCTATGACGATTTGATCATCGTGGTCATCCATGAATGGAAACCTCTCTTGCGGTTAAAACCCCATTTTTTAGCTCAAAAACCTCGTCACACAAAGCCAGGGTGGAAGGCCTATGGGCTACCCAAATGACCGAGACACCTTGAATTCTTTGCTTAATAGCCAAAACAATTTTCTCTTCGGTGATAGAATCGACGGCAGACAAGCAGTCATCGAGAAGGAGGATGGGTTTGGGTCTTAGAAGCGCGCGTGCTAAGGCCATCCTTTGGCGCTGACCGCCAGAAAGACTGATACCCCATTCGCCAACGGGCGTATCAAGACCCAAAGCTAAAGCTCTAAAGTCACTTCCAAGACACATTTCATCCAATATGGCCCACAGCTCATCAGAACTAAAGGTCGCATCTAAAGACAAATTGTCGCGAATGCTCCCGGCGAAAAGAAAAGGCTTTTGTGGAACCAAGTTTATAAGCTGGGTAATCTCGTGACGAGGTGTGCTCATGATGTCTTTTCCAAAAACTCTTATACTTCCAGGCCGACTAGGCTCAAGCCCGCATAAGAGACTCAGGAGAGTCGACTTCCCAGAGCCAATTTCACCGCATATTCCCAAAGACTTTCCGGGTAAAAGAGACAGATGGAATCTACTCAAGAGCGGCGCACGATCCGGTCCATAGCTAAAATTCAAATCCTTTACGATAATACTTGAGGGTGTTAGCATGGGGTTCAGCGTGGACAATTCCTGACCTTTAAGTTCGAGGATTTCCGCAATGCGATTCAGAGAAGCGAGGCCCTTTTGCCATTCTGCAATGATTTCAGAAAGACCAAACAGCGGACCCTGAAGAAGCAGCACTAAGGATAGAGAGCTCACCAACTGACCCACAGTCATAGATCCGTCGGCGACTTTGGGGAGTCCTATTGCAAAAATGACAATATAACATAGAAATGTAGCCCCGCCACCGTAGGGAAAGGTCTTCCACGCTAGCTTTTCTACTTCCAGTCTTTTATCAGCGTAGAGCTTGGCATCTTCTGTGAGCAGCTGCACCCAAGCATCTTCCATAGCCGAAGCCCTTTGAAGCCGAACTGTAGCCACCATCTGCGTGATGCGGTCAGACAACTGGCTAAGTTGGGATTGAGCATCATCGTGTAATGCGAATTCTTTTTTTACTAAATTCTTTATCAAAAAAGGCAGGGCTAAAAATATAGTTATAGCAGAGACAGCAATCCACTTATCAATCAAAAACAAGGAAAAAGTTCCAAGGAATGCATAGAATACGATGTCCCAAGTCGCCACTTGCGTAAATCCCAAAACGAAACGAGCGGGGTTAATATCGCTAATGCAACGATTGATGAGATCGCCTATGGGGTATTTGGAAAACAGACTTAAGGGCTGATCACAGACACTATCCCATAGATTTTTTCTGAGCCAATAGCCAGACCAGTGGGAGCGCCTGGCTAAACATTGGCGCCATAAGCCACGGCTAAAAATTCCAACGAGAGCTACGAAAAACAGGCCCATGGAAAGCTTGACGAGTGTTTGTTCAGGGCTCTGTCCCTTAAGAAGTTCCGGGACTCTTGAGCTGGAGCCGGTTAGGACCGTATCAATGCCCCACTGCATAAACTTAGGGAAAGCAAGCTCTGTAGAGTTAGTGATGCAAATCCCCAACGCGCCGCCAAAATAAAGGAGCCAATTTTGTTTGAACTGTGCAAAAAAAAGGCGATACCCCGGAAGCCTTGGCTTAGGGTGTACTTTTTTCAGGCTAGTCAGGCGCGAAATGACCAGAGCAAAGCTCATACGGGATCCTTATTTTCGGTAGCAATGTATCTTACATACCTCCCGAAAGACTGCAACTTCTTAGCGAGGTTTCTAGGAAAAAAACAGTTCAAAACCAGCTCATTTTGAAGTCAGCAGGCGGAAATAATCAAGTTGAATTCAGACCTACTTTGGTCAATAATCGCCGAGAAACTGAGGAGGTTTATCATGAAAAGCAACGTCATGGGATTAAAGAGTAATATAAAGTCTCTTTATTTATTAATTGGCCATCTTTTACTCGTGAATACTTTGGTTATTTGCACCTTGGGGATTACTCCATCCGCTTGGGCAGTGGGTCACCAAAGTTTGGGACCAACGAGTGCAGCGGTTGAGACATTAAACAAAAAGCGCTCCGTAGCTTCCTTGTTAGAAAACAATTCGAGCTGTTTGTTTTATGTGGATGGAATGGCAAAAATCAAAACGAAATTTGATCTGAATCGCTATACGGTGAATTCGCTTCGCACGGAATTGACTATCCACATACCGAAGGAGCAGGTTCTTAGAGTGGGGCAGTGGTCGAAATGGGCAGATGGCAAAATATTGGAATCTACCTCTCTGTCAAATCCACCTGAAGTTGCCGAAGAACATGGCTTTGATCCCGCTTCAGGGCGTTATGTAATTCAAACTCCTTTTAGCTGGGGAAATTCCTATTGCCTCGATTGCGTTGTGGATGACGATTATTCGGGAAAGATTTCAGAATTTAGCTGGTGGGTGGATTATCTAGATGACCAAAATGTCGAACAAACCCTTTGGTATTCAAATTTTGGACTTAATTTCCACGTTGACGAGATTTTCACGTGGCCAACCTACAGCTCCGGAAGTTCCGACCAAATCTTTATGTGGCTCGATCAAAACGCTCCCGTTTTTGACGGTAAACGAGCTTGTGAAGGATTTTGAATTGATCTTAGAACGTTTTATCAATTTGCCTACGCCAATGAGACGCACCTCCCCTTAGGAGGTGCTTTTTTGTGAGCTGCAACACACTGAAAACAATGTCTTATTAGGGGAAATAAAAAAAAGTAAACCTAAGCTTGACTCTTAAAGTCAACCCTGACTATAAAGCGAGTGCTCTAAGAACTGGCTCTGCCGGTGCTCCCCTTTCTCTGTTGATTCCCCTTGCTGTTGTTGAAGTTCTCAAAGTTTAAAGAGTAGCCAGGACCAGATCGGTCATGGTTTGAGAAATTTTCATGACTTAGGAGGATTCAAACATGAAAAAGCAAATGTATTCGACGGCTCTAGTTTTCACGATGGTGGCTTGTGGTAGCCAAAAATCAGACAAATCAGAAAATGCTCCAGCACTTGACCAAGCTCAACTTGCGTCTGAGTATCAAAGCCTTCCCCAGGGAATGGTAGTTCGAGTACCCGTTGACGCAAACGGGACGATGGCGACTTCCGGTGTGGAAGTAAGAAACTATAATGGACAAGAAATTTCCGAATCCAATGTAAGTGAATTGCAAAATAGCTTTGCGCAATTGCCAATCAATCCAGCCTACATGAATGGCGGCGATCAAAACTTCAGCAACATTAACTACCTCAATTTGGGTGGAAATGTAGGACAGATTCCTGGAAAAGACGGCAAAGTAGGCCAAGCTCCAGGACAATACCCAGGACAGTATCCTACAAAAGACGGCAAAGTAGGCCAAGCTCCAGGGCAATACCCAGGACAATATCCTACAAAAGACGGCAAAGTAGCACAGTACCCAGGACAATATCCTGGTCAGTATCCTACAAAAGACGGCAAAGTAGGACAGTACCCAGGACAGTATTCTGGTAAAGTAGGCCAGGCTCCAGGTCAATACCCAGGACAGTATTCTGGTAAAGTAGGCCAAGCTCCAGGGCAGTATCCTACTCAGAGTGCTGGAAAAGGTAAGTATTCTTATGCGATTGGCAACGATGGCAGCATGTTCTATCCCCAATTTAATTCAGGATTTGATTCAAGCTACTATCAGTACAATCAGCAAAATGTTCAAAACAACTACTATTATGGTAACTTCCGACCTGTTTACAGAAGTAATATCTACGCTAACATGTATTGGTCTTACTATGTTCAACCATACCAGTACTACACAGGATCTCATTGCTACTTCTACTATCCACGCCCTTCTTGCGGTGGATACGGATACTGCAATCAGGGAAATTACGGTAACAATGGTAACAACTACGGTAACTACGGTAACTACGGTAACAACTACGGCAACTACGGTAACTTCGGTAACTAATAGTTCTGAAACATATTTTAGAACGGCGTGTTAACGGAATGAAATGATGTGACCATAATGATCCCAGCCAACTTAAAACTTGGCTGGGATCATTTGTTTTATTGAGCATCAATGAGCTCTTTATAGCTCTCTTGAGCTTTCTTAAGCTCTAGAATTGTGCAAACTTGAAATTTCGCGAGGTGTGCTAGGAAGTTTCATGCGTACTAAGTAAGCACTGAAGATCTGAGCTCTTGACTCCTCTATTTACGAACTCAGGAATAGTAGCTACATTAGAGGCGAACATCTTTTCGTGAGATCCCCCATTAGAAATGCTACTTTTAAGTCGATTCAAGAGCTTCGCATACGAGTGCTTGGACGAATCGCACCTTTACTGCTTATGTTTTATGCCATTACTTATTGGTGTTTTCACGAAAACAATGCAGCACGAGTCTGTTTTTTTGCTTCTTTGGTCTCTACATTACCCATTTTTGTTCCTTTTTTAAGAAACTCAGTATTAGCTCTCACTAATTTCTTGCTATTTGTCGGAAATATTACCGTGTTAATGGTGGGAGTGTATTTAGGTCCCTATGGGATTGTTTTAGCCCCTTGGTGTATCATGCCCTATGTGATTCCTTTAATCATTCGAGACCGAAATACGAAACTTTTTTGGTGGACGCTTACCAGTGTTACCTTGATACCTGTGTCGATTCACTTTCTATCCGATTACAATCCTTCTCATTTCAACGTTTCTACTTTCTATAAATGGGCGTTAGTCAGTTTTTTTGGTCTTATCATTCTGTCGATCACTCTCATCAAACTTTCCATGGAGATTGCTGGACGTTTCCAGAAGAACTTAATCGAATCAGAACACTCCACCAAAATTCTTTTAAGTTGTTTGATACATGACATGAATAATAGCCTCTCCATGATTCAGTTTTCTGAAGAAATGATTACCGCTCATAAAAACCAGCTGCAATCCCTCCCGGCAATGGCAGTAACCTCTCTCAGTCGCGGCATTGAAAAAGCTTTTACTTTGGTGAGGCAAGTGAGCGACATGCATAGAATTAGAGCAGGCCTTACGGCATTGAACCGTGAGAACTGTTGCCTTAAAGATATCATTTCAGAAACTCTAGAAGCGATGCGACTCATGATAGAAGCAAAGAACTTACAAATTACATTTTCTGCTGAAGAAAGAGGCGAACAGGTTTGGACGAATCCTGGGATTTTAAAGATCAATATCCTTGAAAACATCATCTCTAACGCCATTAAATTTTCTCATTCAGGTGGCGAGATTAAGATTAAACTCGATCGAATTGCCAATTCTTATTGGATTACTATCAGGGATTATGGGGTTGGTATGGAGACCGGAAAGCCTTTAAAGAGAGAGGCCGGCGGTGGCGTCCTGTCCACTCCAGGCACTCAAGGGGAGATGGGGGCTGGGCTTGGAATGAGCATTATGAAATATTTTAGCGACTTTATTGGGGTCCATATTCACATGAGAAGTTGGGTTGTAGAAAAAGCGGGCGAGCGGCCGGGAACTGAGTTTAAGATTGAAATTCCGATCTTAGAGAAAGAAGAGGAAGCTGAAAATCCCCAAAATCGTGTTTCTAATTAGACTCAACTGCTCTAAACTGGAGGGCTGGAAGCTGGAAGAATCACTCAAGGATGTCCGAATTTTGTTGGGATAGATAACGCCAGGGACTTGATCTTTTTATGAATGAGGTTTTCTGGCTTGGGTTTGGTTGATGAAAAGGAGTGCCTATGGATAAGCCGATACTAAAAGCGTTAAAGGGGGAGAAGAATAAGGTCACCCCAGTTTGGTTTATGCGTCAAGCGGGTCGCTGTCTGCCGGAGTATCGAGCGATCAAAGAAAAGATGAAGACTTACGACATGTTTAGAACTCCAGATGTGGCGACAGAAATCACATTACAACCTTTAAAGCGCTTTCCTGTCGACGCAGCCATTGTATACGCGGACATTTTACATATCCCTGATGCCTTGGGGTGCGGGCTCAGCTTTCAACCAGGAGATGGGCCTAAGTTTGCCCATGTGGTGAGAGCCAAGGAAGACCTCGCCATTTTGCGCGATCGGTTGAGTCAGAAGTCAAAACTGGCTAGTGAGCTTTCTTTTGTCGGAGAGACGCTTTCTAGAGTCAAACCCCAACTTGCTAAACATCAAACCTTGATTGGTTTTGCTGGTGCTCCTTGGACCGTCGCCAGCTATGTGGTGGAAGGGGGAAGCTCGGACAACTTTTTCAAAGTAAAAAGTTTAATGATGAAAGACCCCTCAGTTTTTAAAGAACTTATGGAGATTTTAACTGAGGCTACTATCCCTTATCTCGAAATGCAGATTTCTGCTGGTGCAGAAGTGATTCAGCTTTTTGAATCCTGGGGGGGCCAGGCCATGGGGCCTAGCATGTATAAAGAATTTTGTAGACCTTATGTAGAACGAATTATACGCCATATTTCCGCGAAAGTTCCTGTCATTCACTTTGTGAATCGCTCGGCTGGGATTTGGGATGAGGTGGTCACACTTCCAAGCCAAGGAGTGGGGATCGATTGGGCACAACCTTTATCAAGGGTGGCCCTTGATCCAAGGATGGCGCACCGCTGTATCCAGGGAAACTTAGATCCTATGTGGCTCTACGCAAACTGGGAAACTTTAAAACGGGAAGCGCTTGACGTTTTGAAGGCGGGTCGGAAGTTTGATGGGGGTTATATCTTTAATGTGGGCCATGGTTTTACTCCAGACACCCCCATTGAAAGCATTTCTAAACTCGTAGATTTCGTCCACCAGGAACAGGATTGATGAACGAAAAGAAAAAGCCTATTAAATTGGAGTGGCAAGGAGGGATTAAAGAGTCCCTCGCTCCAGGGGTTAAAAAAGTGGAAATTAGGAATGGAAGTTCGGAGTCTGCGTCTAAAAAGGCACAAGAAAAACCAAAATCCCCTGATGTTGTATTTCCCAAGAATGGTTTTAAGGCAAAGATTAGAAAAGAACTCAAAGGCCGTTCGGGACACCCCGTGTTGGTGGTCTTTGGCTTTACGCCCTACCCCCCTTCCAAGGAGCAGCTGACGCTGATATGTTCCAAACTGAAATCAAGCTTGGGGTGCGGTGGCACCGTGGAAGAGTCTCATATTGTGATTCAAACCCTAAATGAAGACCGTCTCAAAGCTCTATTGGAAAAATTGCTCCTGGAACCTCAAAGCTAAAACATCACTCTATTTCCTGTTTTGACGTATACGGCTCTTGAGCTAAAAAAGAGTTTTTAGGAACCTTGCTAGGTTTGGTAGGAGCATGCTCTATATTTAAAACCGTTGCTAGGCCAAGGTTTCTTCTTTTAAAATTTTGGAGATCGTTCCTAACGAAATCGAAAGCTTACTGGAAATCTCTCTAAAGGTGCAGCCTTCAAGTTTGAGCTTTCGCGCTTCAGCAATCAGGTCATCGTCATATTTTTTGGGAGCTCCTAGTTTTACGCCTCTTTTTTTAGCCGCGTCTAATCCCGCTCTGACTCGCGCCACGATAGTGTCTCGCTCGATTTCTGCGATTTCAGCAAAGGCTGCGAGCATGGTTCTGCGAAAGGGATTTTCATGGCCCAAGTTTAGTACGGGTTGGGTTACAGATATGAAGGCAACCCCAGCATCATCAAGGGACAGAATCATACGTATGGCCGTACTAGCATTACGGGAAAAACGGTCCAATCGGTAAACCACAATCGTGTCGATTTGGCCTTTGAAAGCGGCATCCATAAGGGCTGTCAAACCTGGGCGATTGGTTGTTTTCCCTGAAATCCCCTCGTCTTTAAAAACGAGCGTTTTTTTAGGCTTTTTAGCAGCAGATAGATCTTCGATCCACTTTTCAACGGCGCCTTTTTGGCTGGCTAAGTCTTGCTTATCCGTGGAAACTCGGTAGTAGATGCCAATGTGTTTCATGAAAAACCCCCTCCCCTAATATAACCTGTTGGGCGCTTTCAAACTATATGGCGTTAAGAATCCTTGAAATAAAAAGTCCCTCGCTGGAGCAGCGAGGGACAAAAGGAGTCTCATGAAATTCAAGAAGTTAAATTTTGCCTGCATAGTGAGCAAAATAAGCTAAACCAAGTTTTGCAAACTCAGCCGCTAACGGGAAATTCCCGGAATAGGCTGAGGTATCGCCCGTAGTATGGATTTTTTGGTTATAATTGGAAGCATCTTCAAATGGGAAAGCAGCTTTAAATCCACGGGAAGTCCAAGAACGGTGATCTGAGGTGCCCCCAAAAACCGCTTTTTCGCTCACGGGAAGTTTCTGATAATTAGTAACAAGTGTTTGAAGTTCCTTGTTAAACGAGGAATCCGTGTCATTAGTTACAAACCACATAATGAGGTCTTTAGAGGTTTGATACATATTCATGTCAAATTGGACCATAGAAACTACATTCACTTTTCGCTGTTGATAGTCTTTGGCCATATTGGCAGAGCCATAGAGACCGACTTCTTCAGCAGCATAACCATGAATTTCAATCGTGCGGTCAAAGGTCCAGCCTGAATTCATTATTACTCTAAATATCTCTAAGTTCGTGGCGGTACCTGAGGCATTGTCATCAGCACCTGGGGCAATGCCACCACGTTGACCCTGATTGATTGAGTCAATATGGCTTCCGATTACGACCACTTCTTCGGGCTTCGTTTTTCCAAGAATTCTGACCCTAATATTATCTTGAGGGGAGTTTTGATTCTTAAAGAAATCTATGCTTACATCGGATCTTCCGTTCGCAAGAGCCTCGTAACGCCCTTTTAAGAACGAAGGGACTTTGATGCCAGATTCACTTTTATGATATCTCGTACCCATGTTTTCTAAATCGCTGACGTCTTTTTTGATGTTATTTAGTTCTACTTGGCTTTGCCCTTTTAGAACTTGGGGGATGATGTCCTGAGTGGAGTAGATGGGCTTAGATGCTGCCAAAAGCTGTCCAGATAAGTCTCTTTCTGCATCTAGTTTGATCACCATTCCACAAGCACCCTGGCTTCCGTGCAAGGCTCCTGAAAGTTTTTCCGCCCTAGACTCCTGCATGCGCATTAAAGCAAAATCATGTTCGACGATCTGGACTATAGTGCCGTAGGTACTTAACATGTCTTTGACATTTAGAAGGATGGGGAGTCTTACAATATAGAGATCTTTAAATTCTTTTTGATCTAAGCTATCAGCGGTTAAGTCCCTAGTAAGACCTTTAAAGACGATATTTCCGCCTAAAAAATGGTCTCCCTTAGGAGTGATCTGAAAATGATCACCTTCAGAAGCGGCAAGAAGAGGAAGCAGGGCCAGCGCAGCAAGCGACACTTTTTTCATAGTAATGCTCCTTTAATGAACTCTGTCTAAGCCTAACGTTAACTGGCCGGCTAGTCAAGAGATGTGGAAAAATACTTGTGCTCTTTTTTTGAGCAAAAATCAGGTTGAGCTTCCAGAATACTAAGGCATTTTTTGAGAGGACATTTGTCTGTTTGTCCTTTTACATTTCAAACTTAAAACCGACTTAAAAACAGCGGCCCAGGTAAAACCTAGGCCGCCTCCCCCCTAATCGACTAGATGGTCATCTAGTCGTGCTTAGCAAACGTTACCAAAGCGCCGCAAATTGGACTTTGGTTTATAGTATCAAGTTCTCAGTGGAACCTCAGGAAATCTGGTTGGTGCCGATTTCGGCACCAACCACCAAGAGAGGTAACAACTGACATCTTGTGTCTCTCAGATTTGGTTTCTTAGATTTTAGCTCCTTTTTTAAGGGTCATAGTATCTCCCGTTTCTTCTTATATTTTAAATCTGAACGCAACCCTGATGGGTTCAGCGTAGACGGTGAGAAAATAACAATTCACGATAGCGTGGTAGTTTCCAAAACTCTCCAGAAACAACTCGCTCAGCTTGATCAGCCTGGTAGCGAAGAGCGTCGGAAATAGCTTTTGTTTCTGCGTGATAGGTTTTTACAGCGTGGAGCTCATAACTTTCATTCGAGATGGGATTTTCGTTAAAATGCTTTAAATCTCTAACGCCCTTAAGCAGCCCCAAATAAATGCCCTCGATATCTTCGATGCGTTTACTAAGGTCTTTCTTTAGAGAGGGAGTGAGAGCTTTCTCTAAAACAGAGAGAGACAGATGTAGTTGATGCTCAACAGCTGGAATGACATATTCTACGATCATTTCGGCTAAGGTAGCATTTTCAATCTCGAGTCTTTTTTGGTATTGCTCCATGCGAACTCGGTATCTAGCCAGCACTTCTTCACTCGAAAGAACCTTTGTATGGGCGAGAAAGCTTGTTTCTCGGGAGTCCAAGAGTACGGAAAGACCTTCATAAGTTGTTTTGGACTCCATAAGCCCACGTCTTTTGGCTTCCTCTTCCCAAGCAGCAGAGTAGCTATTTCCGGAGTGCAAAATCCCTTTATTCTCTTGATAAAGCTCGTGTATCAATCGGATGACAGCTTCGTCGCGATTTGAGGTCTCTTTCATGTAACTTTTAAGGCGGTCTTTGGCTTCTTTAAGAGCATGGGCAATAGCAGCATTCACAATAGACATGGGAAAGGCAACGGTGGCCGCAGCACCGACACTTCTAAACTCAAACTTATTTCCTGTAAAGGCACAGGGGCTCGTACGATTACCATCCGCATAGTCTCGAGTCAGACTGGTGATTTGTGTGATACCAAGATTTATGTCGCGCTTGGTCTGACTTGAGGGCTTATCTAAAAGAGTCAAAGATTCAAAAACTTGCTCGAGCTCTTCCCCTAAATAGACGGAGAAAATTTGTGGTGGGGCTTCATTGAAACCTAATCTTAACTCGTTTCCTCGAGACATCATGCTTGCAGAAATCACCTTGTGGTGGTCAGAAAGGGCCTTTAAAATAACGGAAACAATAGCAAGGAATCGAAGATTCTGATGGGGGGTTCTACCTGGGTCTAAGAGATTCTCACCCTTATCGTTAGCTAAACTCCAATTGCAATGTTTTCCTGACCCATTTACCCCCGCAAAGGGCTTTTCATAAAAGAGACATGCGAGTCCGTGTCGATTAGCGACACGTTTCATGACTTCCATCGCAATGGAATTATGATCAGCTGCCAGAATGACATGCTCAAATATAGGGGCCATCTCATATTGACTAGGAGCAACTTCGTTATGTCGTGTCTTTACAGGGATGCCAAGTCTATAGAGCGTCGTTTCCATTTCGTCCATAAAAGCCAAAACACGCTCTGGAATCGATCCAAAATAGTGATCTGCGAGCTTTTGACCTCTCGAAGATACAGCGCCGATAAGCGTTCGCTTGGCTAAGAGCAAATCGGGTCTTTGGCGAACCAGTTCACTTTCTAAAAGGAAATACTCCTGCTCGACCCCTAGGGTTGGGTAGACTTCTTTTACATCAACGTCACCGACAAGCTTTAAAAACTCACAAGCTTCATCGTTTAAAGTTTCTACTGAGCGCAACAAAGGTGTTTTATTGTCGAGTGCTTGGCCATGAAATCCGACAAAGACGGAAGGAATACAAAGCGTTCTCGTACCGCCGTTTTCAACAATAAATAAAGACGATGTGTGGTCCCAAGCGGTATAGCCTCTGGCCTCAAACGTAGACCGCATGCCTCCCGAGGGAAGACTTGAGGCATCTGGTTCCCCTTGCACTAATTGAGTGCCAGAAAAGCGCTCAATAACTGTACCCACATGAATCGAGGTGGACTGCATGGCAATAAAGGCATCATGCTTTTCTGCCGTCATACCATTCATGGGTTGAAACCAATGGCAGAAATGAGTGGAACCTTTGGAAATAGCCCATTCTTTTATGATTTGTGCTATAGCATCAGCGGTTTTTGGCTGAACTTTCTTTTTGTGGTCGAGACATTTTTGGAGGTCTAGGAATTCTTCAGAAGCAAGCCTGCTTCGAATCTGACCTAGCGTCAAAGTAAGTTCACCGAAAAATTCGGACACAGGCAACCGAATAGGTTTATTGCCAGTGGATGGCGCATGATTTTCATACGTTGTTTTCATACTTACTTGACCTTGCCTGCTGCCGGATTCGCTTTCCTCTCAGCTATTAGCGATTCTCATCGGAGACCACTAAAAACCAAAAACAGGGAACCCTTAAAAGGTGAAATCACTTTGCCTCTTGCCGGGATCATAGACCCTGGTAAAGGACGCCTATCTTCTAGCGGCAAATGAAAAGGGATGCAAGTAGAAACTAATTGCGGTAATTCAAAGACTTCAGGCGGCTTGTAAACAGATTAAGGACAGCCTATGTTACTTTATGACCACCATGTCCATGCTTTCGGCTGTCTTCAACCAGAAGATCTGTGGAACTACTTGCACAAAACCGGCCGAGAACGCAAAGGGGCTCTGGACTGGTATGCACAGACCTATGAACTCGCATTCTTAGAAAAACCGGATTGGGAAAAATGGCTGTCTTCCCCAAGCTTAGAGGATTTTTCTAGGTTCTATCTCTGCAAAGCACCTTTAAATTTTGCTCAGTTTCAAGCCAAGTTCAACTTGATCATCGCCTTATGTGACCTTGGCCCCAAAAGCATTGACCTGCTTGAGTTTGCAATGGAAAGACACGCTCTAGAAGGGCTCAGGCAAGTCGAATATAGGTTTCCCGTACCGGTACGACTGAGTCAGGTGGACATGTATGCCTACTTCGAACTTGTTTCACAGCTTTTACAAAAAGTGAATGAAAGGCATCGCGGTCAGTTTACTGCCACTGCGGCATTTACTTTGCCCCGCGAGATAGCTTGGTACCCACTCCATTACCAATGGCTGAGGCTTTGGATGGAAAAGCACGCTAAAAAAGCGCTTTTCTTTACTGCCATTGATTTTTCATACTTCGAAGAGAATGATGAAATTTTAGAGAAACAGGATTTTTTCAGTCAAATTAAAGAAGACAATTTTCAAAATCCGGATCTCGCCCTCGCTATTTTAGTTCATGTCGGGGAGACCTTTGAAAGTATACCTGCTGGGCTCAGCATGCTTCGCGTTCTAGAGGCAGCGATGCTGGGAGCAGACCGCATCGGTCACGGCTCCGTTTTGGGATTTAGCTTTGAGCAAAATCTGCTAAGGCCCCAAATTCAAACCATGTCTCATGAAACCCTACAGGGGATTCAATCGAGAATGAAAGCCCACGGCCTTACCTGGGACTACGAGCTCAAGGACCAAGCGATAGTTGAAGAGCAAAGAATGCTTTCCGAGCTCCAGGAACAGGTTCTATTGCTGGTCAAAAAGGCGAAAACTCCTTTTGAGCATTGCCCCAGTTCCTCCAGCCGACTATCTGGATCCCAAAAATCTACCCTTGGAGCTTTTTTACGGCACAAAATAGACACTGTGATTTGTTCGGATGATCCAGGATTATTTAACACGACCCTTCAAAACGAGTTCCATTTAGCGAGTCATCAGTTCCCTGACCTAAATATAGAAGTTCAAAATCAATTAGCCAAATCCCTTCGTTCCGAGGTTTTGTCTGGAAAAATCCAAGTCGAGTCACAGCTATTTTAAAGCTTTTGATAACAGCTGAAATTTCCACTCTCAAGTCGCGGAAGATCTTTATTTTGATACAATGATGTATCCAGCCCCATTTGACAGCAAACCTGCGGCAGATTTGAATTTTGCGACACAGACATTAGGCGCAAAATTCACGCGGTAGATCGTGTCATTTCCTGTACCAGATACCACATCAGCTGCTACTTTGGAGAAGGTTCCAATTTTATACGAGACATTTTGACTGTCAGTTGAGAAGTAAACTGTATAGTTATCCCCTATATTGCTGGCGTCAAGAGTGCCTGTAACTTTGACACCACCGACCACAAAACCACCAGCAAACATACCACCAGAATCTTTAAACTTCAGATAGCGATTGTTTAAATTTCCGCCACCGTTTGAAGTAGGCTTAGCGCTCAAACCTACGTGAAGTTGGCCATCAGAAGTAGCAATTTCATATTTTGCACCATCAATGTTAGATGGGTTGTTTCCCGTCGCACAAATCGCGGTTTCTGTGCTTTTTGTAGTTGTAGTGGCACTATTTGTAGCGGCATTATCCGTCGTAGTTGCAGCTGATGAATCGCTGCAAGCTAGTTCCATACTGTCCATAAATGCAATAGCACCAGAGGTACAAGTCAAAGTGCCGCTTTCGGCAGTCACGATAAATCTTGGGAAATAATCACTTTCCGAAAGCTCAGTTGCTCCAGAATCGCTAAGATCTTTAACTTGCATCGAACGAGTTTCTTCTTGTGGTACAAAAGAGACTTTTACATCGTCCATCTCTTTATCACCATAGGCTAATTTATAGGCCGATTTTCCATCAAAAATCAGTTTTGCATTAGAAGATGAAGTCGAGCCGGCTTTGATTTCGCTGTCTTTCGCACCCGAGCAGTTGACAAAAGCAAGTGAGATAAACATCAGTTTTAGTTTTTTCATCGTGTTGTACCCTCGCAAATGGCATTTAAAGGTTTCGGTTTTAAGTTGTTTTCCAGCGTAAAGACGGTCTCTTTGCCGTGACATGTCTGCCCTCTCACTTCCCAAAGTATTTCCGCCTTAATCGAGGGACCTTTGAGGCCGTTAAAAGCAGTGTCTTTCAAATATCTTACTTTTATATTGGCCACATCCCGATCGCGAGCATCCAGGTACAAGGAGTAGATGCCTTGAGTATTTTTATTTAGGGATATCAAGAGATACTTGTCCCCGTGGGCACTATCGAGTTGGTCTGCATTGCTAAAGATCAGTTTTCCTGATTTGTCTCTATCCGGAATGCGCGCGGTACAAAGACTAGATGCACTGGCTCCAGAGAGGCAAGCATCGAGGCCTTCTCCAATTTTGTTGGCAACCGTTCCCCAGTTAACGTCTGGGTTCGTTTGAGGTTGCGACCTTGCGCAGCTAACTTTAGAATCCATTTGAGAACACACGTATCCGGCTGGGCTGCAGTAGGTCGTCATTCCTTCAATTCGATTATTTTGACCACATGGGCCTACCAGAAGAGATATACAAGAATTGTTATCGCCCCCACTTGCCAGTCCTGCCTGAGTGCAAGCCAAGGAGGTGCTGCCGGGACACCCTGCAGCAGTAGGATTCGCGGCGCATACTTCTGCTGCAGTCCGAGTATCACCTGCTGGGCAAGTCCTTGATTGCAGTATGCGACTTCCATCTGAACACACTTGAGTTCTTTCTTCACCTGGGGAGCCGAGTGCAGACAGATCCCTTTGACAATTGTCCGCAGCAGGAGTCTGAGAACCTTTGCAAACCGGCTGAACGGCTACAGCTTTATTAACGGGCCTTGAGCATGCTGCGATCCCACCTAGAGCTAGAAACAACAAAATGAGAGCTTTTGACATGGAGGTGACTCCTAATAGTGAAATAGAACGCGGGTGTTATCGGTGGGGCACGCGGAGTCCGAAAGCTATTTTTTATCTCACCGAAAAGGCGTTTAGTTACTGTATCTTAACCTTTGCAGCCTGTAAGCCAATAGAGCTCTTTTCGATACCCCCTAGATGGGGTTTGGGGTATTTCTGGACATTATTCCAGAATTGAGGATTCTCGTTTGGGATCAGATGCGTTGGGGGCGCAAGGTAAACAAATTGCCTTTAAGGGTGAACGGCTTTACAGGCTCAGGATCGTTTTTCAAATAGAATCCCTTGGGAAATAGAAAAGAAAATAGGAGGAGTCTCTTCAATTAAATGCCTTACCTCGTCTCAAAGAACATTTTTTCATAGGTTTCTTGGATATTTCTGCCCGCAAAACTCTGAAGGGAGTAAAATCGCCTCAAAAGCTTACTTACCAGGCCCCGGGAGAAAGGCGAGATGTTCCTTTCCAAAAAAAAGTTTTATAGGTGAGGCTCTTCCCCCTTAGCTATTCCCAATCTCAGGCCTAGAAGCTTTCAGATTCTTCATACCATTGGAGTATAATGGATTATGAGGCTATCAAATTGGGGTACTATGACTTATTTAGCGGGCGGCATAAAAAATTCCTTCGATCACAAAATTATAGAATCGTTTCATGACGATCTGCGTCGAGATTTCGGCATTCTTTTAGGTTTAGCGCGAGCCGCGGGAGCTGATTTCGCGGAATTCTTTTTAGAACGCCGAAGTACCTTTAGAGCATCAAGCCAAAATCAGAAAATTGCCGCGATTAATCCCATGTTAGAGACTGGGATAGGGCTTCGCATTCGAAGAGGTACAGAAGATGCCTTTGTTTGTGGAAGCGAACTCTCGCTTTTCTCTGCCTACTCGCTCTTACAGCGTTGCCTTGAGATTGCAGGCTTAGACCTTCCCAAAAACTCCAGCTTAATTCCAGAAGTCAATCTTGGCCCCTTAAACGATTATGCGGCCCTGCATAAAAAACTCGACTTTGAGAAAAAGCTGCCTGGCACCAAAGAAGTGGCTGAGAGAATCCACGACATCGATTCAAAATTATGGAAACAGGTTAAGTTTATCGAATCATCTGGGGTTTCTGCCTTTATCGATCATCAAGATATACTCGTGCTGTCGACCGATGGCGTCTTTGCCCGTGACATTCGCTTAAATCAGCAAGTTATGGCGAATGCCTATGCCTTTGAAAACGGCGACCGCTGTGATGTAAGGGAGTCTATTGGTGGAACTTCCGATCCTACTTTCCTGCAAAATGTAAAGAGCGATGTATTGGTTGACCAGCTTGCTAAACGCAGTGCGGAAATGCTGCATGCCTCTTATGTGGAAAGTGGCGAGTATCCGGTTGTTTTAGGGAATGGCTTTGGGGGGGTGATCTTTCATGAAGCTTGTGGGCATCTTCTGGAAACAACTTCAGTACGCAAAAAGAGCTCCCCTTTTACCGAATTAAAAGGTCAAAAAATTGCCCATCAAGCAGTAACAGCATGGGATGAGGGCTTGACTGAAAATGCATACGGAAGCATCAGCATGGATGATGAAGGGATGCCGGCCCAGCGAACTCTTTTGATTGAAAATGGAATTCTAAAGAACTTTCTTGCCGATCGGAATGGTTCCTTAGAAACCCAGCATCCCAGAACAGGTAGCGGGCGTAGACAAGACTATCGATTTGCGCCGACAAGTCGCATGCGCAACACCTATATACAAGCTGGTAGCTATTCCCCAGAGGATTTGATCAGTTCTGTGGACAAGGGCATCTATGCTTTGAAGCTAGGCGGGGGTTCTGTCGAACCCACAGGAGATTTTAATTTTGCCATTGCTAGTGCTTGGCTTATTGAAAAAGGAAAATTAACCAAACCCTTAAAAGGGGCAACGGCCATTGGCAAGGGGCAAGAAGTTTTGGAACGCATTTCCATGTGCGCAAACGACCTTGAACTGGTGCCAGGCGCTTGTGGATCCATTAGTGGAACCATTTGGACTACCGTAGGCCAACCTCACATCAAGGTTGACCGCCTGACAATAGGGGGGAGGTAACCCATGAAAAAGGACGAAATTTTTGAACACTTGACAAAAGAAGCTCAGAAAATAGGAATTTCTGAGTGGGACCTAAGTGGAAGCTCTTCGCTCTCTACGTCGGTAGCTGTCATGGGAGGCAAAGTCGATAAAATCCAAACTCGCGACGCTTTAAGCTTTGGACTTAGAGTCATGACCAAGGAGTCTTTTGGTTACATAAGTTCCAGTGACTTAAGCGGTCCCGGGCTATCTAAAGCCCTGAAACTTGCCAAGGACATCGCTGAACTTAAGTTGACCGACACTTCGCCTCATCTCACTGCGAACTCGACGGAAAAATTTGCGATCCCCGAGCGAAAACTCGCCCCAGAAACAGATGTGAGGCAGCTTTCGCAAAAGCTATTAGAGATGGAACGCGAGGTGTTGAAAGCAGATCCTGCCTTTAAAAAAATCCCCTATAATGGCATCGGTGAATACTCGGGAAAGCGTTTCTATTTAAATTCTATAGGCTCTATGCGTGAGGAGTCATTTCAAAATGCCTGGGCTTATCTTTACCTTTTGGCAGAAGCAGAAGGAAAAAAAGCGCGCAAAGCTTATTCCTATGAACAAGCGCTTTCGTTTGCGGATTTAAAAATTAACAAATGTGTCCAGGATACCATTAACAGCGGAAAGTTTGTTCTCGACTACGTTCCAGCAAGCACAGGGAAGAGACAAGTCTGTTTTCACCCTAAAGCATTTTTAACATTGCTTAGTGCTTTTTCTAATATTTGGAATGCACGCCTCATTTTGGACGGAAAGAGTTTAGTAAAAAGGGATCAAATAGGTGCTACGTTTGCAAGCACTTCCTTTTCTTTGGTAGATTCACCCCGCCATCCTTTCCACCTAAACCCTGTCTGGTTCGATGACGAAGGGGTAAAGGCTGAGGAAATGTCGATTTTTGAGGGAGGGGTTTTAAGAAATTTAGTTCACAATGAAGAGACAGCTCGCGCCTTTGGCAAAAAAACTACCGGCAATGCCATTTCTGGGCCTAGGAGTTCTGCCTCCCATCACTATTTAACTGTGCCAGCGGGAACCCGGGAACAAGATTGGGCTGAAGAGCAGGGTGCTGTCTATGTTGAGGAACTTCACGCCCTCCACGCCGGAATTCAAAGTTTACAAGGTTCTTTTTCTCTTCCCTTTGACGGCCAAATTGCGGTCGATGGTAAGAAAAGAAGCATCGAATCGGGTCTTATTTCAGGAGATATTTTATCACTTCTGCAAAATATAGTTTTCACGGGAAAAACATGTGAGGCTACGACTGCAGGTTATGCCCCTAATATTTGGGTAGATGGAATATCAGTTACAGCGGGCTAATCTTGGAATGCGGTAGTATACTGAATCCGTGAAATGTGTTTTGAGTTTGCAAAGAATGGATTTAAAATAGTCCTACAATTAACCTGGAGTTTAAAAATGAGAAATTTGGCAAAGATCACTACCCTCGCAGCCACCTGGGTATTGTCCCAAAATGCGTTTGCAATTCTTGACCTTCAAGCTGGAATTGGTAACAGAACTGGTACCTTTTCGCCAGACAGTTCTCGAGCCGGTGATTCCTCCTTGGAAGGTCAGACCATGCAAGCGTCGGCGCATTTTCATGTATTGCCCATCCCGATGTTTACCCTAGGAGTTGGTCTTGGACTTTCCACGTTTTCTTCAAACGATAAAGCCAAGGTCGCCTATACAGGATCTGATACTACTGTCGGCGCCTCCGCATCTTTAGATAACATTTCAGGTCTTTCTGTGGGACCGGACGTCATATTCGGAGTCTCTATCCCGGCTACTGATTTAATGCCCTTTTTAAGATATAACTATGCTTTGAATGTGTGGAAAGGTAAGGCTACTCTTGATGTTGGTGGCGTGACTCAGACCTTTGATGCCGCATTGAAAGGCACAGGATCGATCATGGGATTAGGACTCGCTTGGTCCCCTATTCCCCTTCTTGCAATCACTGGTGAGTACCAGATGCAAAATGACGAGCTCTCTGTACCAGAAGTAAAGACCTCAGGTGGTATTAATTTTCCTAAAGCAGAAAATAAATTTAAATCTACCACTCTCTTAGTGGGCGCCATGTTTAATTTATAGTCTAATTTAGAGTCTGAAAGAAACTTTTAAGCCCTAGTAGGTGTCTGTTCTACTAGGGTTTCTTTCATTTTAAATAAAGATCCACATCTTTTGCGGCGGTTAGAGAGCTAAAATTAACGGTCTTAACATAGGTTCCAAATTCATCTTTTGAAAGCGCTGTTTCTAAGATAGATCCCGAGGCACTAACATCGAAGGTGTGGGTTACGATGCCCACAAGTTTATGAATTTCCAGACCTGAAGTTCCTGTTTTCATGGAGAAAAGCGGGCCACCAGAGTTGCCGCGCCAGGCGATGCAGTTGGTATCATAAAAGGTCCCCAAATACCCTGGGTCTTTGGGAAGCGGTAATATCTCTCCCTGGCGTTTCAATCGGATGCAGGGTCTTGTAACTAATTTAAGAAGTTTGCCGGAGTCCGTAACAGGGAAACCGATCAGAGAGAGTGGATCTCCTTCGGTGGGAATGTGGTCGCGGTCGAGTTCTATTTTTTGCAGATCTTTGCGTCCCAAGGACTGTTCCTTTTCGTAGGTGATCCAAGCAAAATCGTTGGCTCCGCTATCAAAGCTCAAAGAAGACAGTTTGGTTATGGTAAGCTCCGGGTTTGAAAGATACGACTCTACCTTTATCTCAATATTTTCAATATTTTTCTCAAGCCCATTGTCAAAGCAATGTCTTGCTGTGAGGACCACACCATGGTCGAGAATCGTTCCCGTACATCGAAGGGCGCCATTATAGGTAATGACGACTACTTCCGGAGAACCGCTTAAAAGGACCCTTTTGGGGGCGATGTCTGATGGGGGCTGCGAGGAAGGTGCTTTCTCATCTTTTTTACCGCAAGCCGAGGTTAAGACCCCTGATAAGAGACTTAAAGACAACAACCTAACAAGAAAACTTGGGCGTTTCAAATTTTCACCTCTAGAATAATCGGACAATGGTCAGAACCCATCACTTTTTCTAAAATATGGGCTTGGGTAATCTTAGTCGATAGAGATTTCGACGTGAAAAAATATTGGATTTTCCTCGCGCCCAGCAGTTCGATCACGGTTTGACCAAATTGACGCAAT
>JBAXBA010000038.1:0-31001 GCA_037142195.1 Pseudomonadota bacterium | reverse complement strand
TCAGGAGAACTGCCGGCTACAAAATTGCATTTAGACACGAAAGAAAAAAACACCCTCAATGTAGAGAGTGTTTTTCGAGTCTGGAAAATTAAGAACAGCAATATATCGATTGGAGTCAGTTATCATTGTTACTCGACATTAACTTCAAAATGTAGAAGATTAAATTTTTCTTTGACGGTATTTCCGATGACCATGGATTTAACGCCTTTTTTCTTTTCATAATCAACCGCATAAATGGCTTGAATCATTCCGCCCTTGCTCATGCCCTTGACAAATTTAGCGGAGCCTAGCTTGCCAAAATTTTGCACTTCTCCCGTTTTCTTCACTAAGCTTTCGACCATAGTTGAAGTTAGCTTTTGTATTTCTGCTTCTGTGAGCTCTTTTTCCTTGGGAAAGGCAGTAGGTTTAAAGTCGCCTTTAATGGTAATTTTTTTAATGGCAATCTTTTCTTTAGGACGAGAATTATCAGTAGGAGCTTCGGAGATCTTGATAGCGACATCGAGTCCCTCTACAACCTCACCGAATATGGAATGTTTATCATCGAGATGGGGGGTTGGTGCTACAGTAATAAAAAACTGACTGCCATTAGTCCCTGGTCCAGAATTAGCCATGGAAAGCATTCCAGGTTTGTTGTGTCTTAGATCCTTATGGAATTCGTCTTTAAAAGCATAGCCAGGCCCGCCCGTGCCGTCACCTTTGGGATCGCCACCTTGAATCATAAATTTAGGGATAACCCGGTGAAAGGTAAGTCCGTCATAGAAGCCTTTTTGAGAAAGCTCCACGAAGTTTGAAACAGTAATGGGTGCCTTATCAGGGAACAGTTTAATTTTAATAGTACCCATGGTTGTTTCCATGATTGCAATTGATTCTGAAGCGACTGCTGTAAAGGAAAACATCGCCAATAAAAGCCCAACCAGCCTTTTCATAATTAAACTCCCTGCTTAAATTTAGGACTAAACTATATCAACAATACAAGCAGCTGCCAATTCAAAAAATCAATTTTTTACTAGCAGTTTGTCTCTCCTCGAGGGAGAGCTTCTGAAAATCATCCTGACAATGAATAGAATGTATGTTGCTAAAAATAGGCACCTACAAAATAATATTAAAGACCTCTGACTTTAAGGAATTCTTAAGTGAAAGCTTTTTTCCTTGTAGATGAGCCATCCGGAAGCAACGCTCATCCAAATGGTATAGCCTATACCGACAGGAAGCACTCTAAGTGCATTTTGATTGGAAATTCCTAAGAGTGTGACAATTATGTGAACTCCCAAGAGAACCCAATGGCAAATCACATAATTCCTGAACCAAGGTCTTTGCTTCCATTTCGGTATAAAGATTAAGATAAAGTCCGCAGGGAAAAAAAGAAGCATGTTGATATTGTGATGCATGTCGAAGTGAGTAGAAAAAATCCAACTCACAAGCATCGAAAAACCGATTATGCCAAAGACTCCTCCAAGCAATACCGAACTTATTCCGGCAAGAAAAGGAATTTGGAAAAATAGGATAGATAAGGTGACGAATAAAATAAAGGCGGTCACATATATATAGAAATTGGGATCTGGTTGTAGCCAGTCACTTGAAGCCACTACCAATTGTTTGTCGAATTGAAGGAGATTTTGACCAATTTTAGGCGTTCCGTCGTCATTGTAAGCAGGAAGTGATGCTGCATATTCTCTAAGTTTTATAGGATAAAAAGATTCTTCCCATTTGGACTGAGGGACGTCAAGTTTGCTGTTCATCGCAATGTCTAAAATCCAACCGAGATAGGGAATAATTCCTAAGTGAGTTCTCACATACCATCTAAAATTATGACTTGCAGGTTCCGCCTTTAGGCTCTTTGAAAGGATTTGTCCTAAGCTATCATTTATCAAGTCTCTGGGAATCGTAGCGCAATTTCGTTCGAAGTGCTCATAGCCAAAAAACATATTTTCTGAGGAAAGCTTTTCATTTACCAGTCGAATCAGCTCAGTTTTTTGGTTGTCAGTTAAGTTTATTATGTCTCGCCAAACATTGCGGTCTTCATAGTCTCTATATAACCTAATCACTCCTTCAAGGCTTGACTGTCCGACCCAATAGGTTCTTTTTCCGAGATAAAAATGAATCGGAAAAAGGGGGTCTTCAAAATCAAACATACCCCAATTATAGATAAGTCGCGCGCCCGTTGATTTTACATGAAATCCAAGCAGAGTGTGTCCATAGCGCATGTAGAGTGCGGGTCCAAGGCCGACGGTATAAAGCTCTACGTCGATATCGGATACAGCTATATCTGTTGGGATATGATTGGGTACCGGAATGGGGCGGGCTAGAGAAGTCGTAGTGACACATAATAAGGAAAGCAACAGTAGCAGAAGCCTAAACATCAAATATCTCCTTTGAGCTTTCGAGATTCCGATATTTTTTCCTTAAGCTCTAACCTCTGTTTTCGTCGCTGTTGCGCTTCATTGTATCTTCTAAGTTCTACGTCAGTAACAGGCTTTACCTGAGGGATGTCTGCAGGGCGGCCATTGCTATCTAAGGCCACCATGGTCACGTAGGCAGTTGCTGTATGGTTAAGCTCATGAGTGAGTGGATTCTCGGCGGTAATTCTCACCCCTACCTCACAACTTGTTACCGAAGCAAAATTTATGGAAGCCTTTATACTGACTATCCAACCCAGGCGAATGGGAGCCACGAACTGCATGGCATCAATAGCAGCTGTAACGACTAAGCGTCCTGAGTGCCTTTGAGCACAGATGGCGGCTGCTATATCTACCCAAGAGAGAACTACCCCACCAAAAATAGTTCCAAGGGCATTCGTGTGTTGAGGTAAAACCAATTCGGTCATTTCTACTTGTGACTCAGTTGGAGTTTTAGATGTGGAACTTCTGTTCAGGGGAGACTCCTTTATTTAAGGCTTCGATTTTGGGTCGTCCGACAGCATTTTTTCCTGTATTCTTGATACTATACATCGAAGCGTCAGCTGCCGCTAAAAGACTATCTCTTGTGGAACCATGGGTAGGGTAAGAAGCGATTCCTATGGATGCTGTGACAGATACGAATAAAGAATCTACTTTAATCGTGGTGCGGCTGATAAAGGTACGAACGCGTTCGGCAACATTCATGGCCATACTTGCATTGGCACCTATAAGAATAGCAACAAATTCATCACCTCCATATCTTATGACACTGTCGACTTCCCGAACGGCATCTTTGATCGAACAGCCTGCTCTTTTAAGAAGCTCGCTTCCCACTAGATGTCCATGGACGTCATTTACTTTTTTAAAATTATCGAGATCAATGAACAGAATAGAAAATGGCACATTAAATCTCTGACTTCTGAGAAGTTCATGGTCTATGGCACGATCCAAATACCTCATGTTGTACAGGCCCGTCAATTCATCCACTAATAACATTTCTTCAGCATTTCCTAGTCTTCTATGCCATCCCCATTCATGGGCAAATCTCTTGATTTGAGAGAGTTTGACATCGCCTTTAGGGAAACAAATAATCTCTACTTCTTTGCCAAAATTGGGAAGTTTATATAAAATCCAAGTTTGGTGATTGGACATTTCATGCTCAGTACATTCGATGCGTACAGACAAAAATTCCTGAATAAAAGAGTCTGAAATCTCACGTGCTAAAGGCTGAAAAATCTCCAAACCAAAGGATATATCTCTTCTTAATTTTGTTCCGATAGCCTGTAGTTTGAAGATAACCATAGCGCGCGATTGAGAAATACTGAGCAAAGCTGTGAATAGCTCTTCGAACTTGGTTGCTTGGGAAATTTTGTCTTCAAAATCGTCCATTTGAAAATCCGTTTTAAGATTGATGGTTAAGGAGTAGATTTAATAAATCGCTACCAAAGAACATGTGAATCAAAGCTCCGGCTGCCAAAAAAGGCCCAAAAGGAATTTCAAATCTGAGATCTTTTTTCCTTTGCACTACCATTAAAGCGATTCCGACTAGGGAGCCAAGGACAGAAGAATAAAGTATGATTGGGAAAATCGACTGCCATCCTAACCATCCGCCAACACCTGCTAATAACTTAACATCACCCATTCCCATGCCGGTGACTCTACGCGTTATCCAGTAGATCCACGCTACTAGATATAAGCTTCCGCCACCTAAAAGAACACCAATAAGAGCGTCTTGCCAAGCATAATTCGGCAGAAAATAAACAACAAGCGGGGTTGAAAGTACCAATCCTAGAGAAATGCCATCAGGAATAATGAGATGCCGGATATCGATCATACTAGAAATCAAGAGAAGCGAAAAAAAGATAAAAGCGTGAATAAACTGAATGAGTTCGCCGGGGCTGATTTTGATCTCTCCCTGCCAGATAGAATAGAATGGAAATTTGACATAAATGAGGACCGCAGCAATAGCGGTAATGAGCTCAATCAGAGGATACTGCATGGAAATGGGTGTTTTGCAGCAGGCAGACTTTCCGCGCAATGCGACCCAACTGAAAAGAGGAATATTTAGATACCACGGAATGGGTGCTGAGCAGTTGCGACAGCCGCTTCGTGCGGTATGCCAAAAGGTTCCCTCTGGAATTCGCCAAATGCAGACGTTATAGAAGCTTCCAAAGATAAGGCCTAAAAGGAACAACGCCCAAGCCACTGGTTCCTTGGACCAGACAATAACGCTACTAAAGTAAGGCAGTTGGAACAAGCGCACCCCCTCATGTATGATGCAACCATTTTATTCTATTAGTTTTTTCATGGCACTAAATTAATGCTGGCTATATTTTAAGCGGTCGTTTTTATCTGTCGTCGGCGGGATCTACGCACCATTCATCTCTTTGCTCCCTATCCTCTCCTGTCCGCATGCGGCCAATCCTTTATAAACTGAGTTTCACACAGCTAAGAGGTTTTTCTTAAATTCGCTTTTTATGGGAAAGCATTCCCTTTCGAAGGAGTTTTTCTATCGGTGAAAGAGTCTGATGTTTTTGAGTGAGATCTAAGCCTCTTAGAGTCGCCTGATAGGAGGCCATTACAACGGGCGGGCCCGCTTCAAACCGCGACCTACCATATAGGGGCCGTCTAGGCGAAGAGATTTCGATTTAGAGGTTGATTTCATACTTCGCATTCCTGTTTTTAGAGCTGTAAGACTCCAATTTTGCTGGGAGTTATAAGTCAAGCCGCAAGAGATCAGACCGGGGCCAAACTTGCTTACGGATAACGGGGTTTTTTGTAGATGATAACGGGTTCTTTAAGATACATTGCCGGATCGGAAATGCAGTTTAGATTATGGAGATAAGGCCTTGGCGACTACACCTATGTTAGAAAAACTCGAATGGCCTACGCTATTACGAGAGGTTTCAGATCGCACTCAAACAGAGCAAGGCAAGATACAAATAGAAGCCTTGCGCCCTGACCTTTCCAAAGACCAAGTTCAAAATCGCTGGAACGATCTCCTCCCCCTCAAAAAGTTGTGTGAACAAAACTACTTCCCACCCATAGGATTTATTCCAGAGTTAAAAGGGATTTTTAGGGGGCTGGCCATCGCACAAATTTTAGATGGGGTGCATCTAAGAGACATTGCTGCTCTATTGAAATCCACTAAATTTGTCCATGGTTTTGCTACAGATTTCTCTCTTAAAGCACCCATGCTTTCAAAATGGCGTTCGGAGCTTTATCCACTGCCCAAACTTCTTCAAGACATTGAGCGAGCCATAACGCCCGAAGGAGATGTCTATGATGAAGCTTCCAAGGAGTTAGATCAGATCAGGCGGCATAAACGCCATTTGATGCAGCGAATTCTGGATAAAATTAAAGCGCAGCTTGCCCAAAATGATGCTAGCCAGTACCTACAAGATGATTTTTTCACCATACGCAATGATAAGTATGTGATCCCGATTCGTGTAGATGGTCGTGGCAGGGTGGAAGGGCAAATTGTCGACGTTTCTTCATCGGGACAGACTCTATTTGTAGAACCTCCAAGTGTAGTGGCGTTTAATCAACAGTTAGCAGATATAGAGCTTTCTGAAAGACTGGAAATCATTCGCATTTTAAAAGAATTAAGTGACTTTGCCAGCAAAGAACTCGACCGACTTAAAAGTAACATGGCTCTCCTAGTAGAGCTTGATGTCTTAACAGCTCAGGCTCGAATCGCTGCTGAGTGGCAATGTGAAGCTGTCATGTTGTCGCATGAACCATGCATTAGGCTTTATGGCGCTCGACACCCTTTATTGAAACCTCGGCTAGGAAATGTCGTTTCAAATGATATTTTGCTGAATTCTGAGCAATCCTTACTCGTCATTTCAGGGCCAAACGCAGGTGGAAAAACGGTAACTCTCAAGACTACGGGACTCATCCATCTTATGGCAAAAGCGGGATTGTTATTGCCCATCGAAAGTCACTCTGAAATCTTCTTATTTGATCATATATATTTAGAGATGGGAGACGGGCAAAGCTTGTCAGCGAATCTGTCAACATTTTCCAGCCATTTGGCAGGTCTCAAGCCAATATTGGAGAATTGCAAAAATCATGATTTGGTATTGTTAGATGAAATTGCAGTAGGTACCGAACCAAACGCGGGCGCTGCCATAGCTCAAGCGATTGTCGAAGAATTACTAAATCGAAGATCCACTTCCATAGTAACCACCCACTATGAACGCCTTAAAACCCTAGCGTTAAATAATAAGCGACTTCGCAACGGTTCCATGGAGTATGCGGTACATAAGTATACACCTACTTATAGGCTTATTTTGGATGTTCCAGGTCAAAGCTATGGGTTAGAACTTGCACAACAGACGGGCTTACCTTCCTCAGTTATTTCTAGGGCAAAAGAATTGAGAGGTGAAAATGTCAATCAAATGGAGTTTGCAATATCAGAATTGTTGCTCGCTAAAACGAGAGCCGAGCAAGAAAAAAAAGAATTTGAGATGAAGGCGTTTGAAGCTGAATCCGAAAAGGCGCGTTGGAATCAGGAAGTTCTGCTCATACAAGAGGCCAGAAAGCAATCTGTAGATAAGGTTACGGAATTGTATGGAAGCGAATTGGAAAAACACCGATTCAAAGTAGAACAAGCGACATTAGACTTAAAGCAAGCAGCTCGGGAAGCAGGTAATACTTCGCGAGGAGTTCTTGAAAAGTCTTTAGCGAAGCATGCGCTGCTTGAGTTTAAAGAAGCTCTTTCTTCGACACCAGAGTCCAAAGACCTTCCTGGGCTCCAGGTGAGTCCTGGTTCCTTATGTGTGGGCGACAAAGTGTTTGTGATTCCCCTCGGAAAAGGTGGCAACATTATAAAAATTTCCGATTCGCAAAAAGAGATATATGAAATTCTAGTAGGTATCGTTAAGGTAAGGGCATCGCTAGACGAATTGAGACTGCTTCAAAAGCTGTCTCCACCAAAGCCAAAAGATACGAGCAAATGGAAAGCCAAGGAGCCGGTAGGAAATGAGGATCGACTCGTCTTCCAAACGGCTTCTAATACCTGTAATTTGCGCGGGCTTTCAGGCGAGGATGCCGTTGCTAGATCACTTAAGTTTATTGATAATTTGGTTTTGAAGGGGGAAGAAGCTGCCGTCCTAGTTCACGGTCTTGGGACATCAGCAGTTAAAAATGCGTTAAGAAAAGAGCTTGAAGTGAGCTGTGCCTATAGGATTGATTTTCGCCCCGGTCTTCCTGAAGAAGGTGGAGATGCGGTAACTATCGTTTTTATTAGAGATTAAGTTTACCTTTTTATATTGAGGTGTTCGTTGACAGGTATTCCATTTTCAAAACAAGACATACTTCACGATTATGAAATAGCTTTTACAAGTCGTTTGGCTTCCCTTGCAGGGCGTAAAGAAGTTCTGGGAGGCAGGGCTAAATTTGGGATTTTTGGTGATGGTAAGGAAGTGGCCCAAGTTGCTCTGGCAAGGAGCGTAAAAAATGGCGATTGGCGATCAGGATACTATCGCGATCAAACCTACATGCTTGCAGTGGGCCAGCTTACTATTAGGCAATTTTTTGCTCAATTGTTCGCGGATACAAATCTCCAGAATGAACCCCATTCTGGTGGGCGCCAAATGAATGCTCATTTTGGAACTCGTTACTATGACAACGGCACTTGGAAGCCTCAACTGCTTCAGCCGAATTCTTCCTCTGATATCTCACCAACCGGGGGGCAAATGGCCCGACTTTTGGGGTTGGCTTATGCGTCAAAGCTTTACCGTGAAACTGAGGTTTTAAAATCTTGGGGCGGAGCAAAGTCTTTTTCAAATCAAGGAGATGAGATTGCATTTGGTACCATAGGCAATGCTTCCACTAGCGAAGGTCTCTTTTGGGAGACTATGAATGCGGCTGGAGTGTTACAGGTTCCGTTAGCGATGTGTGTTTGGGATGATGGATACGGTATTTCTGTACCATCTAAATTTCAGACAACCAAAGAGTCCATTTCCGAAGTAATGGCCGGATTTCAAGCGACGCATCAGAAATCGGGGATTGAAATTGTTGCAATTAAGGGTTGGGACTATCAGGCACTACGAACTCAGTTTCAAAAGTATATCGATAAAGTCAGGACAGCCCACGTTCCTTGTCTGTTTCACATAACCGAACTCACTCAGCCTCAAGGACACTCTACCTCAGGTAGCCATGAACGTTACAAGTCAACGGAGCGGCTTGCTTGGGAAGAGGAAAACGACTGCCTACGAAAGATGAGACTTTGGATTCTCTCGTCCGCTGTGGCGACGGAATCGGAGATTTCTACTCTTGAAAAGAAAGCTGAAAGCTATGTTGAGCAGGAAAAGAATGCTGCATGGCAAGCCCTGATCGACCCTATTGAGGCTCGGCGTCAAAAAGCCCTTTCTATTCTCAGGCCCGTAGTTGCAGCCATGGACAATAGCGCTGGGGCGATGCGACTACTTGGGGAATTAGAGCGTCCTTTAACCCCGTTTAATCGTGCAATCCATGCTTGTTTGGATAGAATTCAATTGCTTGCACAAGACATAGACCCGAAAGTTATGGCGCCTGTAAAAGAAATGCTCTTTGAAATGAAGGAGTATGGTCGTAAAGCATATCGAACTCACTTACTTGTCGAAAATAGTAAGTCACCACTTCATGTGGAACCCATCTATCCAAGTTTTTTAGAATCGTCATTAAAAGTAGATGGCAGACAAATCATTCAAAAGTTTTTTGAGCTTAAGTTGTCTGAGGACCCTAGGATATTTATTTGTGGTGAAGATGTAGGCCAGCTTGGAGGTGTCAATCTGGAATTTGAAGGGCTTTCCAGTAAATTTGGCGAGCTCAGGGTAACCGATACAGGTATTCGCGAAGCTTCCATTTTTGGACAAGGGCTTGGCTGCGCCATGCGCGGACTTAGGCCTATAGTTGACATACAATATCTGGATTATCTCCTCTATTGCCTTCAAGGGATGAGCGATGATTTAGCGACCTTGCACTACCGGACAGCGGGTGGGCAGGTGGCTCCCGTCATCATTAGAACTAAAGGTCATCGATTAGAGGGGATTTGGCACACTGGCTCACCGATTGCCATGATTCTAAACTCTATTAGAGGAATTCACTTTTGTGTGCCTCGAAATATGGTCCAAGCTGCAGGGTTCTACAATACTCTCCTAAAAGGTGATGATCCAGGACTCGTCATTGAGGTCTTGAGTGGATACAGAATTAAGGAGACGGTGCCAGAAAACCTTGGTAGTTATTGTCTTCCTCTTGGAGAAGTCGAAATTTTATCAAAGGGAAATGACATTACCGTTGTGACCTACGGCGCGAACTGTCGTATAGCTATGGAAGCAAAAGATATTCTTCTTGATATGGGAATTGAACTTGAAATTATCGACGCTCAGACATTACTTCCATTTGATATCAAATGTGACATCCGCACTTCCATTATGAAAACTCATGCTGTAATCTTTTTTGACGAGGACGTGCCAGGTGGCGCGACATCTTACATGATGCGCGAAGTTTTAGAAAAACAAGATGCCTATGACTGGCTAGACTCAAAACCACGAACTCTTACAGCTGAAGCTCATCGCAGTGCCTATGCTTCAGATGCAGATTATTACTGTAAGCCGTCAGCTGAGGATCTCATTCATTTAGTCTTAGAGGTCATGAGAGAAAGGCGTCCCTTAGATTTTTGAAATTTAGGCAGAGCGTCCAAATGGAAATGTTTCCTATGAGAGCAAAATTGCGAAGTCCAGCAATGGAATCGTTTTAGTCATCTGGGCATTAAAGGCCTCTAGGGCCTTTTACTATCTATGGTATGTTCTAAGGTAGACATTTCATTCTACGGCCGTGGAATGGCAGAATTGACCGTTACCATGACCTCATCATCGGAACCTTGGGATAAAATACTGAGGCTTTTTGAGGGTATTCCAAACAGATTCAGTTCCGGAACTCGGCTCCCCGAATGAGTTATCAGATTTCTTGTGAATTCATACGCACCAAGCACCATGGCTCGACGATTTGATCTGAAGGCCATATTTGCATCGGCGGACTTGGGTCCATTCGATGAAGAAGGGGCAACATGATTGAAGTTTAGTGGGATATTGCCTAAGCGTCCTTTAGCTGAGACGGATTCATCAAAAATCTGGCCGACAATACTTGCTGTTTTTTCAATTTCATCGACTTCAGGTCCAGAAGTAAACATCTGATTTTGTTTTGCGCGACCAGTGATAAATGCTCGCAAGTCAGATGGATTGTTCACCTGCCTGGCCAAAAGCCCCCGAAGGGGAGATTCTAAAAGCAAACCAAAATAAGCCATTTTTGCAAAATTTGTTACTTTGGCACCGTCTCCTGAAGCCATGTAAGTGTCTACTTTGTCAGGAGCACACTCGGCAAATTTTCTTCCGGTTCCAAGAGAATTTTTTTCTAGCCAACCGCCGTACCCTATCAGTGCATCGCTTGAGGAAAGCCAAGGAAGTCGCTTTTGAGCTTCAGGATCGAGTTCGATTTCATAGCGCGTAAAGGCTGTCGGTTCTCCAGTCGTTGCTGCTAAAGCCGGGCCTAACAAGGACGAACTTACCACGATCCGCTCCGACGGAAGGGCCGCTGGGAATTCAGGGGATGACGGTTTTAGAGGGTTGGATTCTGGAGCATAGAGTGTTCTTCTAACACGTTCGGCCATATTCTGATTTGTAAAATAGACTTGGTGAAGACTTGCGAGTCCGCGCTGTTCTTTAAAATCGCCATCTGTTTTTTGGCCCCGTCTCGCAGTGCTATGTATGATCACATTCGAAGGAATTTCCATTCGCTTACCTACTGGGTCAAATCCATGAAACGCGCCCCACACTAAATCGGGGTCCATAAGAAGAAAATTTCCAGAAAAAGAAGCATAAATAGCATCAAAGCTTTCTATTGATTTTAGTTTGCCTAAGAATGCTTTAAAAATGGTCCGCCGTTTTATCGGATTTTCAAGCCCAAATCTAGCAGAGTTTCCTGCTAAAAAGGTATTCCATTCTTCCTGTTGGGTTTTGTAATTTCTAAAGGATGTGTCAAGCTTGCTGCGAAACATTTTAAAAAATCTATCTTGAATGATGACGAGATCATTTCGGCCTTGGGCTGCAAGGGCTGCTTTGTCGGTTAAGATGGCATCTGCTGCATCGTTAGGTGTGACTAAAACCGAGTTAGAATAAGACATCCAAAGCTTTGAAATAGTGGCTTCTCGTTCCACAATCGTCGATTGTTTAAGCGCCTCTGAAAAATCTGCGGTTTTAAAGAAATCAATTACGAGTGCCGACTGTCCCACAATGGATTCCGCATTGACCATTCCATCTTTTGGGTCGCCAAAAAGCACCCCTTGACTGGTTCCGGAGATAAATACATCGAAAGAATCAAGGAGTATGAGTGGGTTGGTAAAACGTGGTAGAAATAGCACAGAGTCAATAATTCCAGAGCTTGATGCTAGAAGCCTCGCAGCCATCTGAGGTGCAAATTCACCCTTTACTGCAAGACTTTTATTCTCAACCAAGGCTCTGGCTATATTTGCAATGATGGCCCCACTAGAACCGCCAGTAACAAAAGTGGGCTCGTAATTGCTTTCCAATAAGGCAATGAGAGCTCCAATATGTGAAGAAAAGTAGGTGCCATTTCCCTGAAAACTAAGGCACGCGGTCTTTTTAGTGCCGTTCATGCTACTTTGCAAATCTGAATCCCATTTTTCATGAGCCGCTTTGCAGGAAAGTAGCAAACTTAATGGAATTAAAACCAGACTAGAAAATATTCGCTTTGACATAAATTGGCCCCCCAATAGTTTTACTTCCCACACGGTTCCGTGCAATGGCCGACATTTGACAAATTCAAGAAACAACACAGTATATCAGCCATTAATTTTAGTTCACTCTAGTATCAAATTGCAACTGGCGCCCTCGTTAGACGAGTGATTAAAAGGGCCCCATTTCCTGCCGCTCTTGCTTAGATTGGCTAGGTTAGAGGCTTTACTTTTAGTGTTTTTCCGAACCCCATTATTTGCCCCCTTGCATTTTATAGGTAAGTAGAGATAGATCGTTAGCTTTAAACTTGATTGGGAGTGAAAAAATGAATCCAACGGTTAGGCTTCGAACCTGGTTACACCCATTTTTAAAGGTCATTTTTTTAGGTGGCGCGCTTTTAGGCGCAGGAGCAATGCCAGCTCAAGCATCTGGCCAGCTAAAGACATATTTGGCCTTATCGAGCTATTTTGACACGCTCAGCTCTGCCGCTGGCGAAGACCCTTGGATTGAGTTTTTTGGAGTTAAAGAGACTCGAACTTTTCCTAAGTCGCCAATGATTTGTAATGTCGCTAGCTCCCAATCTACTCTTTTGGCAGTGAGTACTTGGATCAAACAAGTAGAATCGGATCTGAATCAGAATCTAGAAGTGCCTATTTTTATGCCTAAGCAAGCAGAAGTGGACTTGGCTAGCTGGCTCTCCGAAGACTCCTACAAGATTTGTCAGGAAACTGCTCATCAGGATCTTTCCACAACTCAATTTCTTTATCTCCAGCCAAAAGGACATAATTTAGCTCTGATGTTCGAAGTTGGATATGAAGAGTAAGAACTTCAAATTTTAAAAATGACCTTTGGCCGGAGAGCTCAAGGTCATTGTTTTTGGTTTTATGATCGCTAATTCACAGATTCGCTAGGCAACCAGTGCTTCTCTTTCCTAGATTTTTCTAAAAATTTTCGCCTTTCCTCAAAGTTCTTAAGATACTTTTCTTGTCCAGATTTGGCGCGAGACTTGGATGCTAAAATTTGAACTTCTTGACATTGAGGACAAAGCCCCTCAGGGAAAGATCCCATTAACGGATCAAAGCACGAATAGCAAAGTTTAACTTCTGTAGGTTGCAAAGATTTATTAACAGCAAGTCTAGAATCAAAAACGACACATTCCCCGTCCCAATGGTTGTCTGTTTCGAGATTCTGAGTGTCTTCAAAATATTTTAAAACGCCACCTTCAATTTGATAGGTTTCTGTAAGTCCTTGGCTAACCATGTAGGCAGTAGCCTTTTCGCACCTGATTCCACCCGTGCAAAATGTAACTATTTTCTTACCTTTTAATTCGTCAAGACGTTTATCTATAAAATCAGGAAAGGCACTAAACGATTTGATTCCTGGATCTATAGCTCCTTTAAAGGTCCCAACTTTAACCTCGTAATCATTGCGAGTATCCAGGAGAACAATATCCTCCCGACGATCCAACCACTCTTTTAATTGCAAGGGTGCCAAATACTTCCCAGTCAAATGAGTGGGGTCGATGCCATTCATCTTCATGGTTATAATTTCTTTTTTGATTCTCACAAGCATTCGCCTAAAAGGCTTGGTTTCATGTAAGCTTTTTTTAAACTCCATAGGGGAGAAAATGGCACTGTTCTGGAAATAGTCAGTGACTCTGGAAATATCTTCGCCTCTTCCCGAAATAGTTCCATTAATGCCTTCAGGGGCGATGAGAATAGACCCGCTGATTTGATTCCTCTGGCAAATCTCCAAAAGTTCAGCTTTGACATCTTCCAAATGGCTGAGAGTTAGAAATTTATAGAACGAAATGATTTCCATAGGCTAGGCCTCCACTTTGGCTATCTGATACCTGACAAGGAAGGGGGATGTCCAGCTAAACATGCCGGCTTTTTTTGCTTTTAAAAATCAAGTAATCAAGTACAACGGTGCTTCAATAACTCTCCAAGGGGACAAAATCATGTCATTTGCATTTTATAAAATCTTACATTTCATTGGAATTATTACTCTATTTCTTGGCTTTGGTTTGATGCTGTCAAGTCAACTTTCAGAAAAGGTAGCTGGAGCTGTCAAAAACTCGAAACCTATGATGGTTCACGGCATTGGGCTTGTACTCATTTTGCTCGGCGGGTTTGGTATGGCGGCCAAAGCCAAATTTCTGGGCGATGCTGGTATAGGCGAGGAGGGCTCGGTAGTTGCTCAAAGCGGCTTTCCCAATTGGTTCTGGGCAAAATTTGGAATTTGGGTTGCATTAGGTGGTGCAGCTGCAGTGATTAAGCGAGTACCTGAAAAACGTAATCTTTGGCTTCTTTTAGTCATCATATTAGGCACTTGTGCTGTCTATCTTGGAGTTGCGCAGCCTTTTTAGTCAAGACTGTCTCTTGGTAAGTATGTAGGGTACTGAAAATGATTTGGGCCTAGTTTTTGTGAAATAAGCTGTTGTGCCCGGCAAGGAGCACGCTCATTGAGCTATTTGAAACAAAAAAATATAGCTCACAAAGGGAAGATGACAAGTTTAATCTGGCATGTAAATCTATAAACCTCTAATTTAATTGAGAACTTTCCATTGGCACAGTAACTTGCGCGGTTGACGCTTGAAGTCGATTCCGGAAACCCTTGTCCAGCAGTGCTTTGTAGATAAGTGCTTAAGATATTGGCCGTATCTTTTAAAAGCATTTATAAAGGAAACAGTATCGAGCCAAATCAGGCCTCGATCGCCAAAAACCCGCCTTGCTCTAAATCTTTTTTTCCTTCCGAAATACCACCCTGCGAGATCCGTCTCGCAGGGAACCTGCCCCTTTTGCGCCTGAAGGTACTAAGGACGATTCAAAATGATGGAAAAGACGACAAAAAGTCCTAAAACTCCAGACAATATATATCCTGCGATGCCTAAATGTTTCCACTGATCAGAAATGCTCACAAGCATACTTGATGCTAAAATTGTTCCCGTCAAAATAACACTAATGGCAATGCGACTGGAGGCCTTGGAGATTTGTACTGCCAGCTCCAAAGTCGAATCATTGGAAATATTCAGTCGTAAATCACCTGCCACAGCCGATTTGAGAAGCTTGCGAAGCTGAAAAGGCGCAATGCGCGCTAAGGAAGCGACATCTTTGGCGATGGATTCCAGCTGATGTTTGACTTCCTTCGTCTGATTGATTTGAAGTTTAAGAACATGGACATGTTTTGCACAAAGTTGCATGACATCAAAATTAGGATTAAGCCTTCTTCCAACAGATTCAAAACTTGCCAAGGTTTTTAAAACTAAAAAAAGTGACCTAGGAAGGGGAACGCCGTGTTTCGCAGAGACCTTTGAAAAATCAAATAATAATTTTCCAGTCTTTACATTTGCAATACTTCCCCCCATGTAAGGCCCCAGTGTGTTCAAAAGGTCAGAGTTATAGGCGTCATAATCAAAGTCTGGCGAAGGATCTCCCATTTCTACCATAGCCCTGGCCAAACGGTCGCAATCGCCTTCAATCAAGCTTACAAATATCTCGGCAATAAGAAGTCTTTGAAAGCTAGAAAGTCTCACTGTGAGCCCAAAATCAATAACTCCAAGTCGACTCTCTGAAAGCAAGAGAAGGTTGCCAGGGTGAAGATCACCATGATATTCACCGTCAACGGCTACCATCTTAAGAAACATCTCAAGTCCTTTAGAAATGATGATATCGGCATTTGGCTGAGGTGTTGAGGGCATTTTTTCACCCTTTAGAAATTCAAGACCTAATACTTTGGAAGTTGTAAAATTCCATACAACTTTTGGAAGCACAATGCTGTGATCGTCTTCAAAATTTTTCCTAATTTTTTCTGTATTAGCGGCTTCCCGCAAATAGTCAAGTTCACCTAGTAAAGCGAAATTGAGCTCTGAAATAAGGACTGCAGGGCGATAAGGGCGAAGTTCAGGGAGATATTTTTCTAAATCTTGTGCCACTTGGCTCATAAGCTCAAGGTCGCCTTTAATCACCTTCAGGATTCCAGGACGTTGAATTTTTAGCACAATGGTAGTTCCATTATCTAAATGTGCTAGGTGAACTTGACCAATGGAACCAGCGGCAAGCGGTTTTTCCTCAATGGTGGTGATAGATGACAATGCATTCTTATCAAGTTCTTCTTCAAGCACTCGCATGACGTCAGAAAAAGGCATGGCGCCCACACTACTGTGAAGCTTTGAAAGCTCATCAACAATATGGGCTGGAACCAAATCATCACGAGAGGCGAGGATTTGACCTAGCTTTACAAAGGCAGGACCAAGGTCTTCAAAAGCAATTCGAAGTCGTGCAGCTGCTGTAAGCCGCTGCACTTCTTTCTCACCCTCAGTTTGAGCAGATTGCTCGATCTCTTTTTGCTCTACCTTGGTTAAAGAGTTCTGAAGTTTAGATCTTTCTACCAAAGACCAAAATCCATGATGGGCAAAAACTTGGATAACCTGGGTCAGTCTTTTAGCGCTTCGAAATCTACTTGAAATAGTGGAAGTTTGAGTCATCTTGATCTCCCGATAGTACTCGGCATTTTACATAAATTTCTGCCATTTCGTCTTCTGGAATGGATTTTACTACAATACCACTTCCCGCAGCATATTGGTATTCATCCCCAACTTTTAGAGCTGTGCGAATCATAACCGTAGACTTGAAGTCGCCTAATGAGTTCAAATGAAATGCAGAACCCATAAAAAAACCGCGTCTACGGCTTTCTAACTCTGAAATAGCGGCCATGACCTCAACTTTCGGTGCGCCGGTAATGGATCCCGCAGGCAAGATGGAAAAGAGTTGGTTTAAGGTTAAATCATCTAAAGCCGCGCCGCTTACCTGAGCTACCAGATGGTGAACTGTCGGGTAGGAATACACCCGACCTGGACTGTCAACGCGAACCGTATTTCTTTTACTGATTCGCGCAAGATCATTTCTCATGAGGTCGATAATCATGGAGAGTTCAGCCCGGTCTTTGGTGGAGGTCTCTAAATCTGCCTTGAGTCTTAAATCCATGGCGGGATCGGGGCTTCGTCTTCTGGTGCCTTTAATCGGATACGTTTCTACTCTTCGTAAACCGCTTGAGCCAGTTGAAATTACAAACTGCTCAGGGCTATAAGAAAATATTTCACGATCATCGTCAATGAGTAAAGCCCCGTGATCTCCAGTATTCCGCAGCCAATGCCCTACAAACTGAGCTCGAGAGGTACCTAAAATTTTAAAATAGCGCAAAAGATTGAGCTGATAGAACCTTCCGTTTCGAATCCAATCTAATGCCTTTTGGCACGCTTCTAAGTAGGACTCGTCAGATTGAAGGGGTTCGAGGCCTATCCGAAGCTCCTCTCCTAAAGCTGTCGGGAGCAGGTCTGTCTGGCTAGAAATTAAGGCTAGAGAAGGTTTTCTATCGCCAGTGCCAATGTACAGGTGCTGACCCGCTCTAAAATCAAATAAAATGCCTTCACAAACTCGGTAGAAGAAAGAGTTTTCAAACTCTTGAGCGACCATGTCATCATAACTTAAAAAACCAACGATTTGGTCAGGCAACTTTCCGCCAAGTTTGAGATCTCTAACTTCCTTATAAGGAAGTCTCTCGAACTCAGAAGCAACTAAAAGTTCAGAATGATGGCTTCCCCCAAACACGAGGACTCGACCTTTCTGAGATAGGTGCTTAATCCATTGCACTGCAGCTTGTTGTGTCATGAAAGGAACTTCCCGATTTTGGCGTGATTATAGACTCAACTAAGGAATTGGGATACAAAATAACATTGTAGAATTCTACCAAGTTGGCGAAGTTCAATTTACTAGAAAGCCCTGCGTAAATCATGCGCTGGAGGCTAGGGAGCCGATCAGCGCATGCCGTAGAGAAGGCACTTAAAAACGAATTTGGAAGCTCATTTTATTGCATTTTTTAGTTTTTTGCCTATCATCAGCTTCGACTTGACTAAGCGGGGAGGCAATTGTGATAGCAGGATTTTCACATGTTGGCGTTATAGGTGCTGGGCAAATGGGGAGCGGCATAGCTCAGGTTATGGCCACTTCGGGACTAAGTGTGACCCTTATGGATACTCAGGGACCTCAACTTGAAAAGGCTAGAAAATCGATTTCGGCTTCGGCGGAAAGGCTGAAATCAAAAAATTTGTTGACTGCTGAACAAGTGCAAAGAGCGACGAACATATTTTTCGAAGAGTCGATCGAAGGACTGAAATCCTGCGATCTTGTGATTGAGGCGATTGTCGAGAATGAAGGCGTAAAGAAAGATCTTTTTTCAAGATTAGATTTGATTTTGCCTTCCCATTCGGTCATCGCTAGCAATACATCTTCTATTTCGATTACTAGACTAGGATCAGCAACTAAGCGGCCTGATCGAGTTATTGGAATGCATTTTATGAATCCAGTGCCTCTTATGAAATTAGTAGAGATAATTCCTGGCATGGCGACTAGCGACTTGGTTCTTCAAAACATAAAGTTGTTAGCTGCAGCCTTAGGGAAGGAGGTTTCAATAAGTCGCGACTATCCAGGATTTATTGTAAATCGAATCCTGATGCCGATGATCAACGAAGCTTTTTTTGCACTCATGGAAGGGGTGGCCTCGGCTGAGGATATTGATCGGGGTATGAAGCTTGGGACTAATCAGCCCATGGGTCCTTTGGAACTCGCTGATTTTATTGGACTTGACACCTGTCTTTATATATTAAATGTAATGTATAAGGGTCTTGGAGACTCCAAGTACAGACCGTCCCCGCTGCTGATTCAGTATGTGGATGCAGGTTGGATGGGCAGAAAAAGTGGCCGAGGGGTCTTTCATTATTAATAGGAATTCCATATGAGTGCATATCAATCCATTCTGTTTGACCAAGAAGGGCCAGTGGCTAAGCTTACTATTAACCGCCCAGAAGCTCTTAATTCTCTCAATCAACATGTAATTGAGGAGATGCTCGAGGCGATTCTTACGGAGATGAATCCTGACGTTCGAGTCCTCATCCTGGAAGGTGCCGGGGATAAGGCGTTTGTTGCGGGAGCAGATATTAAGTCTATGCTCGAAATGAGTCCTATAGAAGGCCTAGAGTTTTCGCGAGTAGGTCAGAACCTATTAAATGTCTTGGAGCAAATTCCCCAGATAGTCATTGGCAAGATTCAAGGATTTGCCTTGGGAGGCGGTTGTGAATTGGCGCTTGCTTGCGATATTTTGGTGGCATCCACCAAGGCAAGTTTTGGGCAACCAGAAGCTAATCTTGGACTCATTCCTGGCTTTGGTGGGACTCAGCGCCTCGTTCGAAGAATTGGGCTCCCCCAGGCTATGGATCTTCTTCTGACGGGTAGCGGTCGGAGACTTTCGGGAAGCGAGGCATTAACCTTGGGCCTAGTATCAAGGCTGGTCAGCCCCGAGCAACTTGAAGAAGAACTCGAGAAAGTTGTGAAATCTATTTTAATTACAGGACCATTTGCATCCCGAGAAATCAAGCGTCTGGTCAGAGAGTCTTCGGAAATGTCACTTCGAGCGGGACTTAATTCGGAATCGACCGCGTTTGCTGCTTGTTTCGCAATGGGGGATCCGAGAGAAGGGATCTCTGCGTTTCTCGAGAAGAGAACCCCTAGTTTTGAATAGATAGAACAATTTAGGAGTAAATTCTTTTCTGACAAAGTGGCGGGTATTTGGGAATTAGTGTATACTAATGTCAATGGCCGTCAGCACAGCCAATTATTTGGAGGATTTATGAAGAATACATTTGCAAAATTTCAAGCAGACTTAGCGAAGAAGATTACTGAAGTGGTTCAGGCTGATTTAGCCACCCTGCAAACTATGGTCGAAAAGGAAGCAAAAGTCATTTCGGCGAAAGTCAGGAAATATGCTGGAGAAAGTGGCCTTGACAAAAAGGCAAAGGAAATTGAAAAGAAAGCCAAAAAATTAGAAAAATTAGCGATTACTGAATATAAGAAAATTGAGCCTAGCATTCATAAATTTGTAAAAGAATTGAGAGACAATGCTCAAAGAGTGGGGATTGATTTAGATAAGATTGAAAAGGAAATTGTTCACGCGGCCCAAAGCGCAAAAGCTAAAGTAACGGGCAAAAAGCCGTCACGCACCACAGGGAAGACTGCAGCAAGAGCTAAGACGTCTGCTAAAGCACCGGCTAAGAAGACCCCGGCAAAGAAGGCGTCGCCAGCAAGAAAAGCTCGACCTAAAAAGACTCCCGTATAGATTTAAGATATCCTCATGTGATTTTAGCTAGGCTTTTTGCGGCCTAGCTTTTTTAATGTCTTGTCTCACCTAGAGGGTCATGAAGAATGTCATTTTATGACTGGACTCTTGGGGGCTACATGGAGAATAATCTCGAAACTCTAACTCATTAGGATCACATATGAAATACTTTTCCCCGATGAATGCGATTTTTGTTTCTATTATGGCCCTATGTAGTGGATTCATTTTCATCTCCCCAAACGCTTTTTCTGATGAAGTTTACCGTATTGAAGTTTCTAAAGACTATTCAAACTATTCTAAAGATGACCTTAAAAGAAGAGTTTGGGAATTGGAGCGTGCCGTATGGCAAATTCAACAAAAAGTATTTCAAATGGAATCTCAAGCTTCAAAAACACCCACTTGGATTTGCAAGATAACGGCCATGGGTGAACTTTATAGCGGTGTGGGAGTCAATCGAGCACTTGCAGAGAAAGAGGCTTTAGATTTGTGTAAACTTTCGGGGGCGAGTAAAAAAGGCTTTTTTTGCTCAGCGGCTGAATGCAGCAATAATTAGGTCTATTTTCTTTCGTTCTATACATAGGTTTTATGATGTCTCAATCCATCGAGAGATTTTCTACTTCATCGCTTAATCAAATGGTTGATGCGTTGCAAACTTGGTATTCTCCTCACAGAGGCTCGCATCCCTGGCGAGTTCTTTGGGGGAAAACAAGGTCGCCATGGTGCGTTTGGGTGAGCGAAGTTATGCTGCAGCAAACCGTAATTGCGGCTGTAATTCCAAAATACATTGCATTTATGAAGCGCTTTCCAAGCGCTGAGGCTTTTGCTGAAGCGGACGAAGAAAGCATTAGACCCTATGTTTCGGGCTTGGGATACTATCGAAGATTTGCACTTTTGCAAAAAGGCGCACTACAAGTGACTCAAGAGGGATATCCTCAGTCCCGAACTAAGTGGCAAGATATTGCAGGAGTTGGGCCATACACTTCTGCTGCTATTGCGAGTATTACTCTCAATGAGGCAGTGGGTGTTGTAGATGGAAACGTGGAGCGAGTTTTAGCCCGTATTTTCAACATCCAAGAGGTCGTGTCGACACCTCAATGGAAATCAATTTTTTTCTCATTCATGTCAAGACTCACTGAACTTGGCGAGCCAGGGGATCTCAATCAGTCAGTTATGGAATTAGGGCAAACCGTTTGCCGCATTTCATCCCCGCGCTGTTCGGAATGTCCTATTTCGAAACACTGCTTGGCGCACAAGCTCCAAACTCAATCCCAATGCCCGGGGCCAAAGGCTCCTAAGGAATTCTTGAAATTATCCCTATTAGCTACTTTACATACTGATGGAGATAACATCTTCTTAGTTAAGAGAAGTGAAGATTCCCTTCTTCTCAAAGGAACTATAGGATTTCCCATAAAAGAGACTCAAAAAAAATCTCTTCCTTTGAAACACTCTGTAAAGCACAACATTACCAAATATAAAATAACAGCAACATTTTTACACTCTCTCGAGGCACCTCAAGGTGAAGGTATTTGGGTAAAAAGAAAAAACATGGAGACTTTTCTATTGGCGTCTCTAGACCAAAAAATATGGCGCATCGCACAGAAGAATATATTTGCAGAGCATTGACTACCAGCTCTTAAGCTGAAATTCCATCACTTCGAAGGCGCCAAAACACCACTTTTTAAATGAGATCACTCAAAGATTTCCTGAAGGTATCTTGAATTGACGTCGTTCTTACCAAGGGTTCCTAGATGGAATTCATCTTCAATAGTTCTAAGAATGTCGTAATGTTTAGAGCGCGTGGATATGACTTTTCCAGGAATCGTTCCGGCGCCAACAAAAACCGTGTAGATGTTGCGAAATCCAAAGTATCTGCTTTCGTCAAAAGTAAATACAAACAGGGTATCTTTAGCTAAATTAGGATTAGAGATTAGGGGTCTAAAAAAAGCATCCGCCCACTTCGAGGCATAGGCGACGCCGGTGTCATGTCCATTGTTGTTATTGTCTGGGATGTATAATGAAAAGGTCGGTAAATTTCCATCTTCCAGATCTGCTTTAAACTGCTCTCCAGAAACAATACGATCACACCTTTCTGGGTTGTCTTGAATGTTTTTAAAAGAAAGAAATGGAACATGCCGTCTTGCGTACTTCCCTGCTTCAGTTCCTAAAAAGCAGTCTCCAGGATATCCTTCGGCGTAGGTCTTCCAAGTGAGTCCGTGTTCTTCTAGAAGGTCCACGATATGTCGCGCATCAATTACATGAGGTTCGTTATCAAAAACCCCATTTCGGGTCCCTGATACGAATGCGATGTAATTTGGTTGCGACGGGTGTCCTGCGCAGACGAAGTTAGAAAAACTAGTACCGAGCTGTGTGAGCTCGTTAAAAAAAGGCTGATCAATAACGCGGCTTCGATCTTCATTTTCAAAGAAAACCACGACAATTTTTTTAAAGTTTTGCCCCATTGGGGCTGCAAAAATGTTAAATCCAGATAAAAGCCATAGATTCGTGAGAAGAACAAATTTGAGCATGCTCTAACTTCCTTATTCTTTTTAGTATAAAAGCTAAACTTTGGGGCTTATGTTCCTATACTTTCAGCGAAAGGGCCCGTCAATACTTTTCCTATTCAGGCACAATCATGCGGGCTCTAAGTCAAAAAAACTAAAAGAGCCTTAAGTATTCAAAAGGAATTTCTCACAAATAAAACGGCACTTTACTTATTTTAAAATATTTTCCCATAGGTTCAGGTCTATGAAAATAGCCAATCCTAGTTTTGGTATTGACCTTGAGGAATCGACGGATGAATAGGGAATTGTGTTTCCTAAAGGTGGCGCAGAAAAGAAGGTGGAGATTGCCTATTGAAGAAGGCAATCTCCACCTTCACAATACGAGAGATGCCTTCATAGGCAGCTTATGTGCCGCTTTTATTTAAAAATGAAAGAACATCCTGGCATATGCGAGCGAGAGTGCGCACGCCAAACCCAGAGCCGCCTTTTGTAGGAGATCCTGTTATTTTTGCATTCCAACCTGTTCCTGCAATATCGATGTGAACCCAGGGGGTTTGTTCCGCAAACTGACTTAAAAAAGCGCCAGCTGTGAGTGCCCCAGCCTTCACCGAGCTGGAAGTGATATTCTTCAGGTCTGCAATTTCAGAAGTGACCTCAATGTCAAGCTCTGGCCAAAGGGGTAAGGCCCAGCTTGGTTCCCCACATTTTTGGGAAGTCGCTACGACAAATTTTTCAGCAAATTCATGATTGGACATGACCCCAGCACCTGACTTTCCAAGAGCAACAATAATAGCACCAGTAAGTGTGGCTACGTCAATCATAAGGCTCGGCTTGTAATGGACCTTTGCGTATTCCATCACATCTGCCAAAACCAGTCGCCCTTCGGCGTCAGTGTTCAGGACCTCGATGGTCTTGCCGCTCATAGTTTTTAAGATATCTCCTGGTTTCAAAGCGGTATGACCTGGCATATTTTCTACAGCACCAATCAATCCGACAGTTCTTATCGGTAGTTTTTGGCGACTCAGCGCAATCATGGCTCCTAAGACGGCAGCACCGCCAGACATATCGAATTTCATTTCATCCATACCGTCAGCAGGTTTCAGAGAAATTCCACCGGAATCAAATGTGAGCCCTTTTCCGATCAGTGCAAGAGTTCGAGACTGGTCCTCTCCATCCAATTCCATGCTAATCAGTTGGGGCTCGTTGACGGAACCTGAAGCGACTCCTAGCAAAGCTCCCATGCCTAGAGCTTGCATCTCCTCTTGGCCCTTTAAACTCACTTTTATGCCAAATTCAGAGCCTAAACTTTTAGCAACTTCCCCAAATTTTTTGGGTGTCAGCCAATTGGGCGGAGCGTCCTGGAGGTGTCTTGCAATTAATGTTGCGCGACTAAGCCTCAGAGCTGTCTGGATTTCTGAATGATTAACTCCAAGCAAAGAGACGGCCCCCGGCCAATTTTTGGGAATTGTCGATTTTGTTTTCTTAAAGCCCGCAGGAGAATAAAGGCCTTGCAAAAATCCGTCGAGTACATCCGCCGGCGATAGGTCCCCAGATCCTACGATGCATAGATTCGAAATATTTATAGAACTTAAAGCTGCGGCGCCATCTAGCCCCGCTTGCCGCGCCTTTTGAATCGAAGTAGTCTTTATCTTACTGATACTTACAAGAATCATAGGCCTATCGTCGATGACTATGATTTGACTTCCCTTAGAGCCGGACCAGCCCAATATTTTGCATTGGGCACCTATTTTCGTGGCTAGTTCAATAGAGATATTGCCCTTGGGCAGGGCGAGTTGCTCTTTTTCTTCTGTTACTGTGATTAATAAGGTATGAGACAGTGGAATGGTCATAGCAGGCGTAAACATGCATTTTTCCATCCATGGGAGCACCGCGGGTAAGCTGTCCTTCCAAGTCACTTCATAGTCTAGATGAGAGCGATTTGTCATTTTTTCTCCTAATCATGATGAGGGGCGTCAAGCTTTGACAATTATGGGTTGTCATAACAAGCGCCTCGAATTACAACATATAGCCCTTACACTAAATTAACTGGAGATTCAAGAAATGAGCACGATAAGTTATGTGAACGCTAGGGAAATTTTAGACTCACGCGGAAACCCGACCGTTGAAGTGGAAGTGGGAACGGAAAGCGGTTATTTCGGCAGAGCAGCAGTCCCAAGCGGCGCATCAACGGGCGAATTCGAAGCATGTGAGTTGCGGGATGGCGATAAGAAGAGATACCTTGGAAAAGGTGTTTTGCAAGCGGTGCGCAATGTCAAAGAAATCATTGCCCCCAAGATTCTTGGAGCAGACACTACGGACCAAGGCTTTGTGGACGCTATGCTCATCGATCTAGATGGCACAGAAAATAAGTCCAAATTAGGTGCGAATGCTATTTTAGGTGTGTCCATGGCCATCGCGAAAGCAGGCTCTGAAGCTACAGGATTGCCGCTCTACCGCTATTTGGGAGGTAGTTATACCCCTCGCCTTCCCGTCCCTTTAATGAATATTATCAATGGCGGTTCTCACGCCGATAACAATGTCGATTTTCAAGAATTTATGATCTTACCAGTGGGTGCAAGCAGCTTTCGCGAAGGCTTGCGTTGGGGCACAGAAGTATTTCATCATTTAAAAGCCGTCTTAAAAGCAGCTAAACTCAATACCGCAGTGGGTGATGAAGGTGGCTTTGCGCCAGACCTAAAAAGCAATGCTCACGCATTAGATGTGATTTTAACCGCAATTGAAAAAGCTGGCTTTAAACCAGGAACTGAAATTGCCCTTGCACTTGATGTTGCAGCGTCATCATTTTGTGAAAAAGGCATTTACAATCTAGAAGGCGAAGGGAAAAAACTCAAATCTGACGAAATGGTGTCATTTCTTGCAGATCTCACTCGCAAGTATCCCATCGTTTCTATTGAAGATGGTTTAGATGAACATGACTGGGAAGGTTTTGCGAACCTGACCGAAAAAGTAGGTTCTCATGTGCAAATAGTAGGAGACGACCTCTTTGTGACAAATCCTAAATTCTTAAAAGATGGCATTGCAAAAAAAGCGGCCAATGCCATTTTAATAAAGTTAAATCAAATTGGAACCTTGACGGAAACGATGCAGTGCATCGAAATGGCCAAAGGCGCAGGATTTGGTTCCATTATTTCTCACAGAAGCGGCGAAACAGAAGACACGTTTATTGCCGATTTAGCTGTAGCTACGGGAGTTGGACAAATTAAAACAGGCTCTGCCAGCCGAACCGATCGGATATGCAAATATAATCAGTTACTACGTATCGAAGAAGAACTTGGAAAAGCAGCCATCTATAGATGGAAGTAATGGAAGAAAATGAAATTTCTTTGGGTTTGCATTTTTATATTTGGATGTACCTGTCAAAGCGAAACTCAGAAACTATCTGTCATGAAGTCGGTGGATTTTGACGAAAAAGTCACCCAGATGGTTCTTGAGATGATGACGAAGCGCAGCCACCCTTTTGGTTCTGAGGAACAAAAAAAGGTAGCTGATGACCTTGTTGCCCTGCTTCAGTCAGGAGGAACAGTCGTAGAAGAGCGTTCCTTTACTGCGATCACACCTAATCCGAAAGCATTGGTAAACAGCACGGAGTCTTCCTCCCCGGCGGGGGAGACTCCCTCCCTTACGGTTTCTAAAAGCGGTAAAAACATTTTAGCCGTTTCTAAAGAAGACTTTGATAAACCGTGCCTAGTGGCTGTTGCAAGTCATTATGATACGAAACATATAGATGGGTTCGAGTATTTAGGAGCTAACGACTCCGCATCATCAAGTGCGGCGCTGGTCGCGATACTTAAAAGCTTGGCTCGTCTTAAATGGAACTCTAATCCGTGCGGAATTTTAGGGATTTGGTTTGACGGTGAGGAGTCTGTGTTGCCGAATTGGGCAGACGGGGAGCTCAAACATCCAGCGACCATAAAAGACCATACTTATGGTTCGCGCCAATTAGCCTCAGAACTTTCTGAATGCGCTCCTGATTACTGTATTAATATAAAAGGACATCTTAAGTCTCTAAAGGCAGTCATCCTTTTGGACATGATAGGTTCTCCTCATTTGAAATTATCATTAGATGCTGCGACTCATCCCGACTTAGAAAAAAAGCTATTGCTTGCAGCTGAGTTCCACCAGTTGACTCATGTGATAGGCGATCGTAAGGACATGATTGATGATGATCATGTCGCGTTTAGCAAGCTTGGAATACCTACAATAAATCTAATTGATTTCAACAACCTACAGCATTGGCATCAGCCCTCCGACACCCTTTCTGAGATTTCCCCAAAAAGCATTAAAGAAGCTATGATTCTAGCTAGTTCAGTGGCATTCCTGGCGGCAAGTCAGCCTTGAGATTGCCGTTCATTCTCCGATCAGTGACAGTGGAGGATGAAAAGCAAAACATGACCACCAAAAAGACAATTGAATTTTCTTCTCTTGTAGTTGAAATAGCGACATTTGAAGATAAGTCAAAATACACTTTTAAAGGCGCCCTAGACGATAAAGTTAGGGAGCAAGACATTCCTCGCGCTCAAAACAAAGATGTAGTATTTGACTTGAGTCAGGTTCAGAGAATTTCGTCTACTGGAATTAGAGAATGGATCAAATTAGTTACTGCGTTTAAAAATACAAAATCACTCATATTTGAAGATTGCTCAGTAATCATGGTGGACCAGTTTAATATGGTGCCAGAGTCTTTGGGTAGTGCCAAAATTGAGTCGTTCTATGCTCCCTACTTTCATCAGGCGACAGGAAAAGAAATCATCTGTCTTATCAAAGTAGACTTTCACGCCCCCTTTCTGGCAAAAAATGAAGCACCTCCCATGGTTGATGGGGCGAGTGGTGATTCACTTGCATTTGATGCTTTGGAAGATAGCTATTTTTCATTCTTAAAACATGTCAATCGAGGAAACTGAATCCCATGGATAAAGACTCACAATTAAAGCTTATTGAATTGATCAAGACTGAAATGCCAGAGTTACACAGGGCCCTCAAAAACCTGGTCAGGTCAGGTTCCTATGAAGAGCTACCAGCGGATCTTGTTGAAAATTTACTCGCATTTCACGAGCCCTATTCTAATTTTGTAGCTTGGGTAGTGGCCAAAAATGGTACCGAAGACTCTTTTTCATTTAAGATTAAAAATGGTCAATCCAACTTAGATTTGGAGCTAAATAAAGCCTTTCCATCTCATCAAGCGGAAATAGAGAGCTCCCATAATGACGATATGTCACTAAACGACACTGACTTTGACATTATGGAAGGTGAATCTGACAGCATCAATGAAGAACTGCTCGGCAGTGCTGACGAGCATGTTGAAGATTCAGGAATCGAATCCATGGAAAATCAAACTCCAGCTGAAATCGATGATGAGGAAGCCATGCGTCTTCTTGAGTCGATGGATGCGCCATTAGTAGAACACCAAAGCGCAGAAATCGATGACGATGAGGCGGCCATGCTTTTGGCAGAGATGGATGCACCTGCTTCTTCCGGTTCTGAAATTGATGATGATGAAGCAATGAGGCTTCTAAATGAGATGGACTCGCCGAGTCAGCCAGCAGCTAAGTCCGGCAATTTGAAGAACGAACCTCAAAAAAGCAAAAAAGACTTCTCCCAAACCAATGCGGATGAAGAAGCTCTAGAGCTGCTGTCCGCTTTTGGTGGAGACGAAGGTAATTTGGACGAAAGTCCAAAAGAGCCGCCTCCGAAAGTTTCAGCACGCAATGTTTCAGCGAAGGAAATCCATAAAGATGCAGATGATTCTGAGGAACAGGAAGAGGAAATCGAAGAATTTAGTGGTTCCGAATTCGCAAGTGATCCTGAAATGATGAACGACTTTCTCTCAAACGCAGACGATTTGATGGAAAATCTTGATACTCAAATTCTTGCGCTGGAACAAAACCCTACAAGTAAAAACGTAATTGAAGAAATATTTAGAGCTGCTCATACTCTAAAAGGTGCCGCAGGAATGTTTGGATTTAAGGCGCTGGAAAGAGTTATGCACCGCCTTGAGAACTATTTCGACCTAGTTCGCAAGGGCAAAGCCGTTGCCAATCCCGACACTATCGACGTTGTATTTCAAGCTATGGATGTGATGAGAAAGCTTCTAGATGGAGTTAGGAACAATCGTCCTTCTGGAGTCCTGACAAGTCAACTTATAACCAAGCTAAACAAGGTGTGTGCAGGTACTTACACCCGCGACTCTAATCTTCCACAAGTTGAGACAGTTGAAAAATCAGCAGCGAAGAAGGAAAACCATTCCGAGCATAAAGCTGATTCTTCTGCTGAAGGGCACGAACCAGCCGCTAAGCAGCAAGAAAATTCAACCATAAAGGTAGATATTGAAAGACTGGATGCATTAGTGAATTTGGTGGGAGAACTGGTAATTGACCGCGGTAGATTTGTTAATATCGAAGAAGACATTCGTGTGAAGACCAAAGAGCACGACATCACCGCAAAAATGTCAGAAACTGTGCAATTATTCGGACGTCACATGAATGAGATACAAGACATCATCATGAAAGTTCGAATGGTTCCTATTGGAAATACCTTTAATAAATTTACGAGAATCGTTAGAGATATTTCACGTCAGTTGGGCAAAGAAATTGAGTTGACCATCATTGGAGAAGATACTGAGCTTGATAAGACGCTTGTCGAACAGCTAGGGGATCCCTTGGTTCACTTGATTCGAAATGCCTGCGATCATGGTTGTGAAACTCAGGCAGAACGTCAGAAAAATGGGAAGCACGGGAAGGCATCTATCGAGCTTTCTGCAAGGCAAGAAGGGAATCAAATCATCATTTCCATCACGGATGATGGAAAAGGCATGGATAGCGCAAGAATTAAAGCAAAGGCCATCGAAAAAGGGATTATAAAAGAAGACGCCATCTTGTCGCCTAAAGAGTGCCTCAATCTCATTTTTGAAGCCGGTTTCTCTACTGTAGAAAATGTAACCAATCTCTCTGGGCGAGGAGTGGGAATGGATGTCGTTAAACGACAGATTTCCAAGTTGAAAGGCAACATTGATATCCAAAGTGCAGTTGGAAAAGGAAGCACGATTACCATAAATCTTCCATTGACACTTGCGATTGTTCAAAGTCTTTTGGTAAAAAGTGAGTCTGATGTTTTCGCAATACCTCTGAGTACAGTAGTAGAATCTATTCGTATTCACCCAAGCGAGATTCAACATATTGGTAATTCTGAAGTCATTAAGCGACGTGATTCCATATTGCCTCTAGTCTATCTTAACAAAGTTCTAGACCTAAACGATAAGGACAAAAAGATTTGGTATAAGTTCAATCAAGCAGAGGACAATCTTGAACGAAGCAAACGCCACAAGAGACTATTTGTAGTTGTTATCGGAACAGGCGACAAGAAATTTGGAATTGTTGTTGACCACCTACTAAATCAGCAAGAAATGGTGATTAAGCCCATGGGAGCCCTTTTGAAACAGATTCCTTGCGTTGCGGGCGGTGCAATCTTAGGCAATGGTGAGGCTGTTTTGGTACTTGACATGGCAGAGGTGGAGTTTTTTGTGAGACAGCAAGGGCGTCAAAACGTAGCAGCTTAGGAGATCTAACATGGAACATTTGGCAAATTCAATGACGGAAGAGTTAGGATTCTTCTCTCCTCGGGGAAGTTTAGACGGCGAGCTCGAGGGGGACTTTAAGGAGAAAGAAAGGTTTATTGGTTTTAAAATAACAGATGAAATCTTTTATCTTCCCATTTCCAATGTATCAGAAATTATTATGCTGGTGCCCATAACCTATGTACCCAGAAGTATGGAGTACATTGAGGGAATTATCAATGTTCGTGGAACCATAATTCCTACCATAAATTTGCGCAAGATGATGGGATACAGTCGGACGGAAGCAAGTATGTCATCAAGAATCATTATTGTAAGAACAGAAAAAGCATATGCCGGTCTGCTTGTGGATGGAATCACAGTGGTTGCGTCATTTTCACCGTCGGAAATCGAAATTCAAGCGCTCCCAACAAAAAACCCAAATGTAGATATTATCACTCGCGTAACAAAGGTTGAGGGAAAAATCAGCGGAATTTTGGACAGCTCTAAAATACTAGAGTGTGCCAGCTACGAAAAAAACAAAAATTCCGTAGAAGTTTCTGAAAAAGCTGCTTCCTAAGGCAGAGATCAAAATCCTTTATCAGCCGACTCCAGACTGAATTCCTGG
>JBAXBA010000037.1:0-32171 GCA_037142195.1 Pseudomonadota bacterium | reverse complement strand
CCTTCTTCCCTTCTTCCCTTCTTCCCTTCTTCCCTTCTTCCCTTCTTCCCTTCTTCCCTTCTTTCCTTAGTCGAGGTTTCGCCTCGTGATGGTTTTCACCCAGTCGAGACTTCTCTTTTTAGCGGTTTTCCACAGGTTGTGTGGATAGGCGTATGCTCGTGTCTTCTAATCAATTGATGGGCATAGGTTTTCGCGACATGACGCCCATTTTGGCAGGCCCCTTTCTTGATTCTAAACACGAGAGGTTTGTAAGGAGGTATGGGCTCTAGGAGAAAATTTCCGCAAATCAGCTGCTGACAGCTTGCAGGAGAAGCCATGTGGGCTATTTAGTTGTCCAGGTGGCGCGTCCATTGGCGGAAGTAGGGCCCTTGATTGGCGAGTAGCGAGGCATGGGTGCCTATTTCCACAATATTACCCTGATCTAGTACTAAAATTTGGTCACAATGCTCGATGGTAGAAAGTCTATGGGCAATAATGATCGTTGTGGTGTATTTGAGAAGGACATCGATGGCATTTTGAATTACGATTTCCGACTCCTGATCGATCGCGGCTGTCGCTTCGTCTAGTATGACGAGGCTTGGCTCTAGCACCAAAGCGCGAGCAAAGGCAATGAGCTGCTTTTCCCCTTGGCTTAGGTTCGTGCCGCCTTCGGAAAGCTGACTGTTCATGCCGTCTTCTAATTTATTTAAAACCTGCTGACCGCCCAATCTTATAAAAACATCTCGGGCGAGTTTCTGACTGATTTGAGTTCGACCTAGAGAAATATTAAAAAACAAGGTCCCTGCAAAAATAGCGACATCTTGAGGGATACTTACTATTTTTTGGCGAAGATGGGCAGGTTCTATGCTGGAAAGCTCGACTCCGCCCATTTTAATGGAGCCTTTGTAGTTGTCATAAAGTCTTATCAAGACTTTAGCGATGGAGGACTTCCCGCTGCCCGTTTTCCCTATAAGGGCTAGACTTTGACCCTTTCGGATGGAAAAACTTAGGTCACTCAAAACATTTTTTTGATCGATTCCATAGGAGAAACTGAGATTTTTTACTTCAATGCCGTCGCTTTCTGTTTTTTGAGTGCCGATAATTTTTTCATTTACATCCAAAATAGATTTGATTCTCTCGAGGGAGCTAAATACGCCTTGAAGCATCGACATGGTTTGACCAAGCTGTTTAAGGGGGTCAAAGACTTGGCTGGAAAGTTTTACAAATGCCACCAAAACACCAACCGTTATGACATCGGAATTTCCTGTGGCTCGCCAAAGGATCAGTCCAAGGGTCATGGCGGAAAAACCTTCTAATACAGAAAATAACGAGGCGTCAAAGAAAACATATTTCATTTGGGAGAGCTTGAAGTCTCTGTTGAACCCTTGGTATCTTTTTTCGGCCCAAGGTTCAGCAGAAAGTGATTTAATGGAGGGAACTCCATAAAGAGACTCTTGGGTCCATGCACTGAGCTGAGCAGTAGCTTTTCGAGAGTGGTCTATGTGAAACTTTATCTTGCGCGAGAAAAACTTAACCGAAAGTAAGCATAGCGGTAACATAAAGCACACCAGTACTGCTAAGTTAGGGGCTAAATGCCACATGGCAAATACAGCGCCCGCCAAGGAAAAAAGATCGAGGAGACTGCTTAAGAGTCCTGTACCGATGGCCTCTGACAAATTGTCTAGATCACTTGTAGCTCGAGATACCAAAGCTCCACTTAGGTTTTTATCATGCCAGGCGGCTTTCTGACCTAAGACATGTGCCGAAAAATCCAGACGAAGGGCATGAATCATTTTTTGAACAAAAATGTTGGAGCTAAAGGACTGCAAAAATTTGCAGAGGTACTCGGCAAGGATCAGGCCTAAAAAAATGAAAGCGTATTGAAGAAGATGAGCCTCGTTTTTAGCAATGATACCCAAGTCGACGATCTTTTGAATAAAGATAGGCTGACTAGCTTGAATGAGGGTGAGCAAAGGCATGGTCAGAAAGCTTGCTGCAAAGGGAATGGGGTGGGCCTTGGCGTATGGCCAAATCAATTTAAAAAGCTTTAAATCCTTAAGCAATTTCATGGGCGCCTCCAAGTCTCAAAACCCGATCACAATTCAACAAGGCGCTTTCCCTATGGGTCACCAAAACAACAGCACGCTTCGTAGCTCGAAGGCCGGCTAAAATGCGCTCTTCAGTAATTTGATCTACGGCACTTATGACATCATCTAGTAAAAGAATGGGAGTCTCGCGAAGCAGCTGCCTGGCCAGCGCTAGGCGCTGTTTTTGGCCTCCGGAAAGCCGAATTCCTCGCTCTCCTATAGGAGTCTCAAGCCCCTCAGGGAGAGCTTCGATGTCTTGCCTAATGCAGGCGAGATCTAAGGCCTTCCAAATGTCACTTTCTTCGGGATTAAGACCGGCTGTCAAGTTCTCGCGGATGCTCACACTAAAGAGCTGGGGTGTTTGAGGAACGAGTCCTACCATGCGTCTTAGCTGGGCGGCATTCCATTGGGTAACGTCAAACCCACCCACAAAGATGGTATTCGGAGGGGGCTGAATCAGCGAGGAGGTGAGATTTAAAAGGGTCGTCTTACCTGCTCCAATAGGACCGGCAATTCCTAAAACTTCCCCGGAATCAACACGGAAAGAAACACCAGTGAGTAATTTGTGTTCTTCACTAAACCTAAAATCCAAGTTTCTAATTTCAAGACTCGGGGCAATATCTTTTAATTCCGCACCAGAATCCTTCTCGGATTCCGCAAGAAGGGCTACCTCGATGCGTTTTGACGCAGCTTCAGCCCGCTGCCACATGGCTAGCACCATGCCTATGATTCCCAATGGAAATGCTAAAAGAGTCACATAGCTGGTAAAAGCAATGATATCACCAGCGGTGAGCCGACCTGATATGGCTTCATAGCCCCCATACAAAAAAACAAGAAATGAAGAAACCCCCGTGAGCAAAGGCAGGACAGGGAAAATAAGAAGTCGAATTCTAAGTAGGCGCATATTTAAGATGCGGAGCTCGTCACTGCGCTCAGCGATGCGGCCAATAAAAGAAGACTCACTAGCCGTCGATTGAATCATATGAACATTTACAAAGGCTTCTGTAATTCTTGAGGTGAGAGACCCAAGAAGTTTAGTTTGTTCCACATTGAGTTTCATGACTTTTGGCATTCCAAGTCGAAGCAAAGGAACAGCTAGCAATAGCGGAAGTAGAGTTACGAAGGTAAGGGTGGCATGGATCGTAATCATTTTTGAAATGGCAAAAACAGCCAAGGTCAAAAAGCTTGCGACTTGAAGGCCGCCAAGTCCAATAAAGACACGCAGATGCCCCGTATCACTGTTGATTAAAGATTGTAAGTCACCGGTTTGCCTCGTCTGAAGCCAAGGCAGGGTGGCACGCATAAGCTTCGAAAAAATTTGATTTTTGAGGCCTTCTTCCATTTCTCTAGCGGGATTAAAGACGAATAGCCTGGAACACGTCCTTACAACAATCTGAATAAAGCCTAAAACCATAACTGATAGGGGAATGGTGTAGGTGGCATCTAAATGGCCATTCACGGCGCGGGAAACTAATTCAGGGATTTTGACGGCAATCCAAGCAGTTATAACGATAAAAAATATCGCATAGATATATGATTTCCATAGGGGTCTTAGATGCACAGAGAGTATATTTGTAAGAGAGCTCATGTGTGAAAAAACCTCGTTTCAATGAGATCTAGTCTCTTTAACGGATCTAATTGCTGCCAGTTTTGGGCTTCATCGATTTGACCTTTTTCTATAAAAAGACATCTTTGGGCATGCTTGGAAACAAAGGCAAAGTCATGGGTGGAAATAAGAGTGGAAAGCCCCTGGGATTGTCTTTCAATCAGGGCTTTTTCCAGGGACTTAACATGATACAAATCAAGTCCGCTAAAAGGCTCGTCTAGGATTAAAAAAGGCGATTGTTGCAAAAAAGCGATGGCTAGCCCTACTCGTTTGAGCATGCCGTAAGAACATCCATGTAAGGGTTTGTTTAGAAACGCCTTCAAATCAAAAGCATCTACAAAGGTGTTGATGAGGCTTTCGTCCTTTTGGTGCAAAAAAGCTACATACTGCAGCGCCTCTAAGGCACTTACCCAGCGAGGGAGTTCATTACTTTGGGATTGATAGGCAATCAAGCGTCGGGAGTTGAAATTTTCGGGAGATATCAGATGATCATTGAGCTTGATAGTTCCAGCATCGGGTCTGATATTGGAAGTTAATATTTGAAATAAGGTCGACTTTCCTGCGCCGTTGGGCCCAAGTAGAGCAACCGTTTCCCCTGCCTGAATCTGAAGTCCAATGGGGCCAAGTGTAAAGCGATTGTAGTTTTTTTGGACGCCACACACATCAAGTTTCATCATAACCTCATTGTTTATAGTAACGATCGCTTTGGCTAGAGACCCCGTAGCTTACAACGAGAATCGTAAGCAGAAAGCTCAAAGGATGCGCTAAAATAGCTGTTCCGACAAATAAACCTAAAAGAACAAGAACAACCGCTGAAATCTCAGGTCTTCTGCCATCAATTTGTAAAATGATTCCTGGCACCATCGCCGAAACTGCAGGGCCCGTAAGCATCAAAGAAAGCCTTTGACTTAAGGGAAGATCAGAAACGACTCCCAGGAGAAGTGACGGCAGAAATAGAAGAATGGCCAGTAGCATGCTAAGGGATATCTGAGTCTTAATGAAGGATTCATGACTAAGTCCTGCATTTTTTTCAAGCCAAGACGATTTAAGGTCTTCGGCAGCAACTAAAATATGAGCGACCCCGGTAAGAATTCCAGAAAGCAACGCTAAAAGCCAAAGAAAGCCCAAAGAAGCCGAGTTTCTGAAAACCATCAAACACTGGAATCCTAAGGCCATGAGTAAAAGAATGCGGCAGGATTCGTTATAAATAAATAATCTGACCAATCGCCAACGTAGTATCGGAGAAAACGGAGCCAGGAATTTAGGTGAAAGCCTGGGAAGCCATGACTGAAGTCTCGTGGTCCCTTTCGTTCCTATAAAGAGAGCTATATTAAAGAAAAAAAGTGCTGCAACTTTGTAGAAATTCCAGTAGGGGAGTGTAGAAATAACAGCCCATACGATTCCAGGGCCGAGTATCCGCCATAAAAGCGTACGAGAGCTATTCAAGTTGCTGATTTCGCCTGGATCACCATTTATAAATTGGCCAAATCGAGAAAGTTCATGGGGCTGCCCAGAAATATAGAGCAGTCTAAACTGTGCAAGGGAGCCCCCAATCCATCCAAAGGCAAGAGAGAGAGCTTCCAATTGCGGAAGGCCCGTAAGTTGTTTGGTCAGAAGGTCATTGAAAACGTAAAAAAAGAGGGCCATCAAGACACCGGAGCAAAGCGCTAGAGTCAAATAGTTCCAGACATTAGAAACCACACCTCTATAAAGTGATACAAGCCAAAGCTGGGTTAGTGTTTTTCTTTGTGTCATGAGGAGAACAATGGCTCAAAATCATAGAAGTGTCTAGTCAAAACAAGAGGTTCTCCCTTAAAATACTTTGCTAAAAATCGATTCATCATGTAACTTAAAAGGCAAGATATCATAACCTTTGGTTGGTGAATGACGAGTTACATTCTAAAAAGACTTTTTTGGATTGTTCCCACATTTTTGGGAATTACTTTAATTGTGTTTGCCATAACTCGTTTTGTACCAGGCGGGCCTATGGAGCAGGTGCTCATGCGCGGTGCTCTTATGGGCGCTGAAGGTGGCAAGGGCATCAAAATGGATGCTTCCAATGGGGGAGCGGCCCTATCCAGTGAACAGTTGGCAAGTCTCAAAGCTTATTATGGGTTCGATAAACCCTGGTACCAATCTTATGTGCTTTGGTTGGGCAAGGTGCTTACCTTGGATTTGGGGCGATCCACTCGTTACAACGAACCCGTAGGCGCCTTGATTTGGTCAAAGCTTCCCATTTCCACCTATTACGGCATCTTGACGATGTTGATCACCTATCTCATCTGCATTCCTCTCGGCATTTGGAAGGCGATTCGTCATAACAGTTTTTTTGACTATCTCAGTTCCATATTAGTTTTTATTGGGTACTCCCTTCCTGCTTACGTCGTAGCCATTATTCTCTTGGTGGTATTTGCTTCAAACCTAGAGTGGTTTCCCCTGGGTGGGTTTACGTCTTCAGATTTTTCGGAATACACTTTTTTTAGTAAAATTATAGACCTCGTAGAACACTCGGTCCTTCCCCTTACGGCTTATGTATTGGGTAGTTTTGCCATGATGACTTTTTTAATGAAGAACACGCTTATGGAAAACTTATCTGCAGACTATGTCAGAACGGCCATTGCAAAAGGCGTATCATTTCGGAAGGCTGTTTTTTCTCATGCGGTGCGCAATAGTTTAATTCCTATGGCTACCCATTTTGGTCAGAATATTAGCGTGATCCTGACGGGCTCTTTTTTAATTGAGAAGATTTTCAACATCGATGGCTTAGGACTTCTGGGTTATGAGTCTTTAGTGGAAAGGGATTACCCGGTTGTTATGGGCACTTTGGTGGTGTCCTCCCTATTGTTTTTGATAGGAAATATACTCTCTGATTTTGCAGTTGCGCTGGTAGATCCTCGGATTCAGTTTAAATGAGGTTTCCTTGAAATTTTTTAAAATGAGTCCCGCGTCTAAACGGCAGTTTGCTCGATTTAAATCGATCAAAAGGGGCTATGGGTCCTTTATCATTTTTATGGCGTTGATTCTCGTTTCTGCTTTTTTAGAGCTTTTTATCAGTGAACGGGCGCTGCTCGTTAAATATGAAAATAAGTACTACTTTCCCACCTATGGTCAGCAAATTCCTGGTCACGAGTTTGGACTAGATTATGAATACGAAACCAATTACCGCGAGTTACAATTAAAATTTGCCGGGAGCACGGACCATTTTGTCGTTCTACCCATCGTGCCTTGGGGGCCTCTAGAAAATGACCTTGAGGCAAGATTCGACCAGAACTCCCAGCGACTTTATCCGCCCTTTGCCCCTGAGTACGCTAGAAAGCACTATTTGGGAACAGACTCCACAGGACGGGACATTCTGGCACGGCTATTTTATGGGTTTAGAATTGCGATCGCATTTTCTATTTTTTTGCTTTTCATAAATTATTTTGCAGGGATTGCGATCGGGTGTTTTATGGGATGGCTTGGGGGACGGACTGACTTATATATGCAGCGCTTTATCGAAGTGCTCTCCAATATTCCCTTCTTGTATGTGGTGATGATTGTGGCTTCGATTGTGACCCCGACTTTTTTTAGTCTTGGGCTTATCATGGCGGGGTTTGGCTGGATAAGCATGACGTGGTATATGCGAACCGCGACTTATAGGGAGAAGGCAAGAGATTATATTTTGGCGGCAAGATCCATCGGTGCGACGGATTTTAGAATCATTTTCAAACATATTATCCCTAATTCCCTAGCATTGATTTTAACCTTTATTCCCTTTTCTATTTCAGAAGCTATTGTCAGTTTGACGTCCCTTGATTTTCTCGGCTATGGCCTACCTGCTCCTACGCCTAGTTGGGGAGGTTTGCTAGACGAGGGAGTCAGAACTCTTTCAGCCTATTGGATTCTATCATCGGTCGTAACCGCCATGGTGATAGTCTTAGTTTTAGTGACATTTATGGGCGAAGCCATTCGAGAAGCATTTGATCCCAAAAGGCATACCACCTACGAGTAGAATTTTTCCAAAGGAGTTTTTCATGAGGATGTGGATTAGATTTGGTTTGTTGGCAACTGCAGTAAGTCTTTTTGCTTGCACCAAAAAGAAGAAAAACCCCAGTGAGTCCTCAGGTAGCGAGGCGAGTCAGAAGCAAGAGATTGCTGAAAAGCAGTTCTCAGATGCTGAAATTATGGGTGATTTTAAACTTCCTGCAGGTGTGGAATGGCAGACCAATGATACTGATCCCGAGTATGCTTCACCCAATGCGGTATCGGGTGGAACTTTCCATGAAGGCATTCCCTCGTTTCCCATGACATTGAGGCGAGTCGGCCCTGATGCCAATGGGTCTTTTGCGGGAGTCCTGCGCTCGATTCAGCTTTCTCTTGTTGAGGTACACCCTAATACCGGAAGGCCTATCCCCCAGTTAGCGTCCCATTGGGCTTTTGATAAAGATGGGGTGACGGTCTATTATAAGCTAAATCCCAATGCCCGTTGGTCCGATGGCAAACCCATCACCGCCGATGATTATACGTTTACTCTAGAGTTTCATCGCTCCAAGTCCATTGTCGATCCTTGGTACAACCGTCATTACACGGAAAACATTAAAGACATAAAAAAGATATCAAACTACGTCATTTCTGTGACCGGAGCCAAGCCCTACCCGAAAGAAGACCTTCTCTACTTTTATGGAGTAGGTCCCACCCCTCGCCACTTTCATGTGCTTGATGATAAATGGGTAGAAGACTACAACTGGAAGGTGGAACCCGTTTCTGGTCCCTACCAGATCACGCAAGTCGATAAAGGAAAGCAGATCGTCCTAGAAAAAGTTCCCTCTTGGTGGGGCAGAAAACTCCGCTATTACAGAAACCGATTTAATGTGGACCAGGTTGTTTACACCGTGATTCGCGATATAAATGCCCAGTGGGAGTATTTCAAAAAAGGTGAAATTGATTCCATGGGAATTACACTTCCTGAATATTGGCATGAAAAATCCGCCAACGAAGATATGGTGAAACGTGGGTTCATTCAACGTCTATGGTTCTATAATGATGCTCCCAGAAGTGATGCGGGCATGTATCTCAATCTGGCTCAGCCCATTTTCAAGGATAAAAACGTCCGTTATGCATTGGCCCATGCTATGAATCTCGATAAAGTCTTAAAAGAAGTATTAAGATCTGACTATGAAAGACTAAATTTTATAAGCAGAGGCTATGGAGATTTTACCAATCAAGAAATTAAGCCTCGGGAATTTGATCCCGCTAAAGTGGCTACATTGATGCAAAAGTCCGGTTGGAAGCGAGCGGCAGATGGCATTTGGGCCAAAAACGGCAAGCGTTTCTCAGTCACTGTAACCTATGGTCAACCTCACCATAAAGATCGACTCGTAGTCCTCCAACAAGAGGCTAAAAAGTGCGGGATTGAGTTAAATCTAGAAGAACTGGATGGGTCAGCGTCCTTTAAGAAAATGCTTGAAAAAAAGCATGATATAGCTTGGGTCGGCTGGGGAACCAGCATGAGACCTCAATATTGGGAGTTCTTTCACTCCGACAATGCCAACAAAGCCCAAACCAACAATTTCACGAACACTTCGGATCCGAAAATAGATGCTGTTGTCAAAAAATATGAAGACTCCTTTGACCTAAAGGAAAAAGCAGCTCTATCTCGTGAAGTGCAGTCCCTGATTTTTGAAGAAGGCTCGATCATCACGACCTTTCAAGTTCCTTATTTCCGTCAAGCGTTTTGGCGTTATTGGAAGCTTCCTGATGTTCCTGCGACGAAGCTTTCCGACGATGCCATGGATCCTCTAGGTTCCGCGACAGGCGGTTTGTTTTGGTTTGATAAGAAAGCCTATGATGAGACCCAGGAAGCTAAAGCAAGCAAAAAATCATTTGAACCAGTTACCGCCATTAATCGGGAGTTCAAAGCTAAGTAGCGCATGGTGGCAAAAGGTGTCAAAAGGTGTCAAAAGGTGTCAAAAGGTGTCAAAAGGTGTCAAAAGGTGTCAAAAGGTGGCAAAAAGTGCCTTTCAGGTGTTTTAGGCTGTGAGGGCAGTAAGACTTTAAGTGAAGCAAGGCTTTTGTCCTTGGGATTACAAAAGGACTTTGCAAGGGTGGCGTTTCATGGATGATCAGGTAGTATTGCGAGTCTCAAATCTTCGCGTGGGTTTCGCCACCGAAGATCACGGTATGCTTATTGCCGTCGATGGTCTTTCTTTTGATCTTAGATCTGGTGAGACACTAGGCTTGGTCGGTGAGTCTGGCTGCGGAAAGAGTGTTACAGCCTTGTCTCTTTTGCGCCTTCTCCCTCAGCCTCTTGGAAAGATTCTGTCAGGCGAAATTTTAATGAAAACCAAGAATGGCTGGGAGGATATAGTTCAACTTCCCGCTAGCCAGCTTAGTGGGATCCGAGGTGCTAAAATTTCCATGATCTTTCAAGAACCGATGACGGCACTCAATCCCGTGCATACTATCGGCAGGCAGATCTTTGAGAGCTTTCGCCTTCATTTTCCAAGTATGAGTGACAAGGAAATCTTAGCGAAATCCATAGAACTTCTCGATGATGTTGGGATTCCTTCCCCAGAAAAACGCATCCACGAATTCCCCCACCAGCTTTCCGGGGGCATGCGTCAGCGGGTCGTGATTGCCATTGCTCTTAGTGCGGATCCTGATATTTTGGTCGCCGATGAGCCTACCACAGCTCTTGATGTGACAATTCAAGCTCAAATTCTCGACCTAATGCTTGCCTTACAAAAAAAACGGGGGATGTCTATTTTATTGATCACCCATGATCTTGGAGTCGTTGCTCAAATGTGTCAGAGAACTCTCGTCATGTATGCCGGGCGCCTTGCGGAAGCCAGAGAAACCCGAAGTCTTTTTAAAGACCCCCGTCATCCCTATACGAAGGGGCTTCTGAGCTCGATTCCCCGATTGGGATCTGTAAGAAAAACACAGCTCCCCACGATTGAAGGCAGTGTTCCTGCTCTTAAGGATCTCCTCCTCGGATGTCGATTTCAAAGTCGATGCCCCCTAGTTAGCGAACGTTGTCGCCAAGAAGTCCCGGAAATTCAAATAAAGCAGGACCAGACCTTAGCTTGCTGGAATCGAGGTTTTCATGACTGAGATCCTGAGAGTCGAGAATTTAATGAAACACTTTCCCGTTCGCGGTGGTTTCTGGGGACGCGAAATAGGGCGGGTTCATGCTGTAAATGACGTGAGCTTTTCTTTGAAATCTTCGGAAACCTTGGGGATTGTCGGCGAATCTGGGTGTGGAAAGAGTACCCTGGGTAGGACACTGCTTCGGCTATACGAAGCAGACTCGGGTAAGGTTTACTTCAAAAATCAAAATCTGTTTGATCTTTCTAAAAGAGACCTGCGCCATATGAGACGCGACATTCAAATGATTTTCCAGGATCCTAATGAATCTCTAAACTCAAGGCAGACTGTAGAAAGCATTTTGTCAGAACCCCTAGAAGTCCATGGAATCGGAGATCGTCAAAGTCGTAAGGAAGAGGTGAAAAGTCTTTTAGCCAAGGTGGGACTTCCAGATTCCGCAGGCATTCGCTACCCCCATGAGTTTTCAGGGGGACAGCGCCAACGTATCGGCATCGCGAGAGCTATTGCCTTGAAACCAAGCCTTATAGTGTGTGATGAGCCCGTCTCGGCATTGGACGTCTCGATACAATCTCAGGTTTTAAATTTGTTACTCAAGCTACAAAGTGAAATGCAGCTTTCTTACATTTTTATCGCCCATAATCTTGCCGTGGTGAGACACATAAGCGACCGCGTTGCGGTTATGTATCTAGGTGAAATTGTAGAGCTTACGGACGCCGACTCCATTTATTCTCAACCGCTCCACCCCTACACGAAGGCTTTAATTTCAGCTGTTCCTACTCCGGACCCTTTCCACACCAGCGAGCGCATCGTCCTTAAAGGGGATGTTCCGTCTCCCTTTGACCCACCTTTTGGGTGTGCCTTTCATCCCCGCTGCCCCCATGCTGTAGACCAGTGTAAAAGGGAAAAGCCTGTGCTGAGGAACTTTAACGGGCATCAGGTGGCCTGTCATCTGGCGGAAACCCTGTGATGAGTATGTTTTGAACAAAAAAAATTCGCCCCAATCAATGATCGGGGCGATTCTTTTGTGCTTTGGCGATTAGGCCATTGCTGGAGCTTCAGATGCAGCTACTTTCTTCTTAGTAGTAGCGCGCTTCTTAGTAGCTTTTTTTGCAACTTTCTTAGTTGCAGCTTTCTTAGTTGCAACTTTCTTAGTTGCAGCTTTCTTAGTTGCAGCTTTTTTAGTAGCTTTTTTTGCTACCTTCTTAGTTGCAGCCTTCTTAGTAGCTTTCTTTGCAACTTTCTTAGTTGCTTTTTTTGCTACTTTTTTCTTTGTTGCAGCTTTTTTAGTAGCTTTTTTAGCTACTTTTTTAGTTGCTGCTTTCTTCGTTGCTTTCTTAGCCAAGGTGAATCTCCTTCGTTAAATTGACCCTGTTATTTGACCCTCACGGGTTTGTAGATAAATTATTTTGCGAACCGAAACAACTTTGTAAAACATTTTTCACTTTCACACAATCTGATAATAACACATTCTTCATTTTTTCGGTTCCTCTCTGCAAAAAAAAAATGAATCTTTTTCAAATTGCCGAAAATTACAAAGTCCATTCCGAGTTCAATCACTAGTGCCACTGTGATTTGAAAGATCGAGTGGGCTAGTAACTTTTTTTATCAAGTGGCGACAAGGGAGGAAATTTTTTTCTACCAGTGTCTCACGCTTAAAAATACCTTCGGCAGATTGAGGTGAAAAACTTAAGATAAAAATAAGGCCACCTAAAAAAGGTGGCTTTTAATTGTGCATGGAAACTCTTGCTACTTAAGGCATCCAGCGCTTTCGAAAATAATTGCCAGATTATCTTTTGGGTTCAAAGTAACAAGGCCAATCCGGAATAGATCCTGCTTTCCAAAATCTTTCTTGATCCATATCACCTTAAGGTCGATCTTTCCCTTCGAGGTTTCCATGGTAAGCCGGTCCCCTTCCGTTAGCTGAACTTCGGAAATAACACCTAATCCATCTTGACCAAGGTCAACAGGCTTCACTTTAAGTTCCTTATCCCCGGAAAAGATTTTTCCAGGCATCAGACCACTGAGCTTTTTGCGCGTTTTAAATCGGCGTTCTTGAAATTTGAGATTGATCATAATCTTTCCCCCATGGACCACCAGCCAAGCTGTGAGATAAGAGGCCATTTCTTCTATCCTATAAAACTCTTCGGCCTCCTACCAAGATCCTTAAAGGTTTCCGAATTGTCCATATATTTTCAGGGGTTTCAGGCTTTAATAGGAATGTGGATTTTGAGATTTCTGATTAAAAGGTTAGAATAGAAGGATAAAAGGAGGCTGTCTATGATTGCTATTTTCCCCGAAATTGTTCACTTGGCTATCACAAGAGACTTTGAGGCCCTATCGGTAGCAGTAAGGCGTTATTTTGCTGTCGGAAAGCCGGCGCAATTGAAACTGGACATCGAAGCATTGGTCCAAGACTTCGGCATTCCTCTTCGAAGAGAGACCATCGACTGCCCAGCCTTAATCGCTGGGGAGGATGATCGAGGGCGTTTTGAATTCTATATTGTAGTGTCCAATAGCCTCAATTCTTTGGAGGCTAAATTTGCCATGGCCCATCTATTGGGGCATTTTCTTATCGATATTCAGCCCCTTCTTGCTAGGGGGGAGTTTGAACGTTCGGGGCTAAAAGAAGAAGTGTCCCCTTTAGTGCGCTATCTATCCCGCATGGGAGGCAATGAAAGGGAAATGGCTGCGGATCACTTTGCTGCTTCGCTAATTCTCCCCCAGGCAATGGTTCTTCGAGCTTTTGAGAAACTTAAAGAGCCTAAATTGGTAGCCGATTTGTTTGGTGTCTCTAGTGCCCTCGTCACACGACGACTCGAAGATCTTGAGCGACTCACGAAACCTGCTGCGCCTACATCTTCTCTAGAAGATAGTTTGGCATCTCCTACGGTCAACTATAAAAAGGTGGTCGAGCCCTATCAAAGTGAGAAAAAACCCATGAATACTCGTCAGAAATCCGAATCTCCGCGCGGGATGGAAATGATCCGAGATCTTGCTCGCAAGATAGACAAATCTATGGACCGCTAGAAATCGGTCCAGGTAGGCTAAATGACAAGAGGCTTTTGCCTCTTTTTTGTCTTCCTAAAATAGAGTATCTTCCTGAGGCGAATACCTAAAAGGAAGATCATGGAAACCTCACAAGCAGCTATTTGGAAGCCAAATTCAGATCGCATCACTTCTTCTAGAATGTATTCCTTCTTAAGGGAAACCTCAGCTAAGAGGGGATTTCTACCAGACTGGAATCATTTGTATCAATGGTCTATTCAACAGCCCGAAGAATTTTGGAGTGACGCTGCCGACTTTACCAAGGTAATCTGGCATAAAAGAGAAAGCGAAGTTCTTTCAGGCGATTCTATGTTTGGTGCCCGCTGGTTTCCTGAAAGTCAGCTGAATTATGCCGAAAATCTCCTGTCTCCCATTAAATATAGTGCCCAGCCTGTGTTGATCAGTTATGTAGAAGGTGCAGAGCGTCGGACTTGGACCGGGCAGGAGCTATGGAACGATGTCTCGCGCCTTGCCACTTGGTTTAAATCTCTTCGCATAGCCCCAGGGGACCGAATTGCAGGAGTTCTTGTCAATGGTCCTGAGGCCGTAATCGCCATGCTTGCTGCCACCTCTGTCGGAGCCATTTGGTCGTCATGTAGCCCCGATTTTGGTGTCTCAGGTATATTGGATCGATTTTCTCAAATCGAACCTAAGATTCTATTTATAACCAGTGCCTACCTATACAACGGTAAAAGAATAGAGCCTATCCACGGGGTCCGAGAGATTTCAGGGTCCCTACCCAGCTTGGTTCAGACAGTAGCGGTGGAGCATTTAGAAGCGAGAAATCAGGGTTTCGAGAGCCCTACCTTAAGTTCTATTTTACAAAATCCATCGGGTGCTAAAGATAGTGAAGGGTATTTGCCACTAACATTTGAGCCTATGGATTTTGGAGCTCCTCTCTATATTTTGTATTCCTCTGGGACGACCGGTAAGCCCAAATGCATTGTTCATAGTGTGGGAGGAACCTTACTCCAACATAAGAAGGAGCTATCATTACACACGGATTTAGGTGCGGGTGACAAGCTCTTCTACTTTACGACTTGCGGTTGGATGATGTGGAATTGGATGGTCTCTGCCCTGTCTGTGGGAGCTTCGATCGTCACCTATGACGGTGCGGTAGTACTTGAGTCTAACGATATTTTATGGCGTATGGTCGAACAAGAAAAAGTAAACGTATTTGGAACTTCTCCAAAATTTATTTCTTCTTGTATGAAAGCTTCCTACATACCTCATTATTCCTTTTCCCATTTAAAGACCATTCTGTCCACTGGGTCTCCTCTCCCCTCAGAAAGCTATGCCTGGGTCTATGACCATGTGAAGCAGAATGTTCAAATCGCTTCTATTTCAGGTGGTACTGATATTATTTCCTGTTTTATGCTCGGCAATCCTCTCCTGGAGGTTCACCCAGGGGAAATTCAGTCTGCAGGACTTGGTATGGCGATAGAATCTTGGAATGATGACGGGCAAAGGGTGCAGGGAGTCAAAGCCGAATTGGTATGTGTGAAACCTTTTCCCTCCATGCCTATCGGCTTTTGGAATGACCCTTCAGGTGAAAAATATAGGGAGGCCTATTTCAGCTATTTTAAGAACCGCCAGGTCTGGCGCCAAGGTGACTGGGTGTCTATTCAAGATCACGGTAGCGTCATCGTCTATGGACGCTCCGATACGACCCTCAATCCTGGCGGGGTTCGTATAGGAACTGCAGAGATCTATCGCCAAACGGAGTCCTTTCCAGAAATCCAGGATTCTATCGTTGTGGGCGTGCCTAAAGGCGATGACGTCATGGTCTCTTTATTTATTAAACTGGTGAACGATGTAGATGTGGACGACCTTAAAACACGCATAAAGCAACGTATTAGAGCCGAGCTAACCCCTCGCCACGTCCCTGAACGCATCTATGTGGTAAGCGATATACCTTACACTCGGAGCGGTAAAAAAGTGGAACTTGCTGTGCTGAATGCGATTCTTGGACTCCCCATTGGCAATGCGGATGCTCTCATGAATCCGGAAGCTTTAAAGGAATACATGGGAATCCTAGGTAAAGCTTAATTCTTGCGATGCAGCGGTATCTTTAGGCGCTATTTTTAAACCATTTTCGAATTCTCTCTAGACCTTTTCGTGCTTTATTGTAAGCGGCATCTCCTTTAAGAGCATGTTGGTAGTAAACTTCTGCTTTCTCGTAGTTTTCTTGCTTCTCCCATGCATGTCCTAGATTGAAGAGTACTTTAGGATTCTCTGGTGAAATGCTTAAAGCAGCCATATATTTTGACATGCCTTCCTTAAACCTACCCACCTTCACAAATGTGAGACCCAGACTGTTTAAGCAGCTAATGTTTTGGGGCTCTAAATCTAAAGCTTTCTTGTAGTGTTTTTCTGCCCTATCATATTCTTCCCTACTAAATGCTATATCTCCTAGACCCCTATGGGCGGCCCCCATTGCCGGCGATAAGAGTACGGATCGTCTATAGTAGCTTTCGGCTGCAGCAAAGTCTTTCAGATCCAGCGCCTTTTCCGCAAGGGCCACGAGATAAATAGGGTTTTCTGGAGAAAGTTCATTTAATATCGTGGCCTGTTTATAGTAGCCATCGTGGGCACCTATTTCTAAGAATATATCCATGAGCAATCGATGGGCCTCTAGGAAGCTTGGGTTAGCCTCAATGGTCTGCCTCAAGTACTGAATCGCCTTTTTGTGATCTTCTCGAGCTAGAGCTACCCGCGCCAATCCCAGGCCTGGTCTGCCGCCACTTGGGTTCAATTGTCTGGCCTTTAAGTAAAATTCTTCTGCAATCACCACACGACCGCCATGTAGCGCCTTTGCTGCGTCTTGAAGAACGGAGTCATAGGTGGTCGGAGATAGCTGGGATTTTAAAACCTTAAAAATTTGATCAGAAAGGGTTTCCAAGGAAAAGGGCTTTAGTAGATATCGATCAATCCCTACTTCTGAGGCAATCGCAACGTCATGTCTATAGTTTTCCGTCGTCACGAGAATGATGGGAACATCGCGGTATCTGGCAGATTTTCTAAGCTCGCGACAAAAATCAAGGCCATTTTGACCTTCGGCAATCCACTCGATAATAAAAATCTTCACATCTGAAGTGAGAAGAAGACGTTTGGCATCTTCAAAGTTCGCCACTTGAATAATGTTCTTGACCTGAAGCTTCTGAAGAAAATTCTTAATTGTGGACCTATAGTTATGGGAAGGATCCACGACCATTAAAGACGAGGACTCGCCTAAGACTTCAGACACAAACTTTGCGGTTTCTCTATAGTTAGGTTTCACCCTGGGCTCCCTTCAGCTGTCCTGGGTATTTCGGATCGATGAAAACCTTAATTTAAGTTTATTTTCACCACCCTAACAGAGGAACTTATTGTCAAAAAAAATAGGATGTTACGATCAAGATTTAAACCTCGAGTGATCCCCATATTTCTAAAACTGTGCGGTTAAGTACGGGGTGAATCCAATCGGGTGCAATTTCCCCAGCTGGAATGAGCACAAAGCTTCGTTTGTGAAATTCAGGGTGGGGAAGGGTCAAAAGGTTTGAATTCCAGATGAGTCCTGACTTTTCTAAGATTAAATCTAGGTCTATGGGTCTATCCGACCACTTCCTCATTCGCTCCCTACCCAGCTCTGCTTCGATACCAAGAAGCCTAGTCATGAGAGTTTCCGGCGAGAGGTCCGAAGATAGAATCAGGGCTCCGTTTAAAAACTCACCTTGCGCTACACCGCCATAGGGCGGCGTAGATATGATTTGTGACAATGCCTCCATAGTCCCTAAAGCCTGAATTTTTGCCAGTGCCTCTTGAATATTCTCAGAGCGGTTTCCCTCGCTGGCGCCGAATGCGATCAAATAGTGATACATGGGGCTAAAATCTCACCGTCAACAAAGATTTAAAATGAAATTTAAGTTTTCTGATTTCCTCATAAACGAACATTTTTCAAGTCTCCTGGGTAGTCAAAATTTCCTACTACGCATCTATCAACTATCGTCGATTTTTGAACTATTGAGATTAACCTACAACTTCATTCCTCCCGCCTTCAAAACTTCAGGCCTTTTACGAGACGAACCTACACGGAATGTAAACTTAATTCTATCTCATCATGGGTTCCATCGAAGTTTTGTCTCTAAAACACAAAAAAGTTGAACAATCGGTGACACCATGGCCCAAAAATAGTTCCTTTCGGCCTCTAGATAGGAAATATCCTAGAATAACTGTTCCGACCCCTCTGGACCAAATTCCCAATTTAAGTTCCACATTGGCGGTATCTGCAGTACTTTGAAATCAATTCAAACGATCGGATTTTTTGCTGCACGTCTCTTTGTCTTCGAGTTTGTCTCCGCGGGTTTCTTTAGACTCGCCAAATTGAGTCTTGGTCTCACCAAAGCAGAGCCGATCTTCGACGATTTTCATGAACGCATAACGGATATCCCCCGGCGACAATGGATTGTTGCCAAAGAGCGACTTATCTACAGTCGTCGCTTTGAAGAGGGTCCATGTGAATTGAGGGTATTTCTTTTGTAGCGTTTCCATACCCAAAGGAAGGAGAGGCGTCGCGGAGTATGAAACAAAAGTTGCATTGAAATCTGTGACACCAGCTATTTTATTTGAGGGACCCTCAATGCGGGCAGAAAATGTAGAGGTGAAAGCGTAAGGAATAGGCCCTGTACAATCTGCTTTATAACCATAGAATGTGGTTACAAAATCCCATTTTTCGCGGGTGATTTGCAAAGAACTCTTGGATGAAATGGAATTTTTTGTGTCAGGTTCACAAGGATAAGACCAAATCCCTAAATAAGGCTCCATAGAACTTTGGACGTTCTGGTTTAAATCTCCCGTTATAGGTTCGGTTTTCGCAGCTTCGGGGCCTTTGGGAGAGTGTGATCTTTTACCTAATGGAGTGCAGGCCAAGCTCAAAAGGAGAGTCAAAATAAAGCTATGGTATTTCATGTGTGAAAGTTCCTTTCCTGCTTAGGCTTTGCCACTCATCGTAGCCCGTTTAAGATGGCGGCTTGAAGTGGTTTAAAAACGGGCAAAAAGGTGTCGGGTTTAGTTTGTAATACTTTAATTTTTAACCATTTCGGCTGAGCGTAGCTCCATCAGGGCCCATCATTGAGATGCAAGATCAGAAGATTTGTGGGCATTTTATTTCCATTTTATACCCTCCCCGCAGGATGTCTTCTTCGATTTAAGTCGAGATAACTCGCTAACTCATTAGAAATATTGAAGTGAAATGTTCCATCTCGGAAGGAGGCAGAGTAAGGAGTAAAGATGAGGGAAAGGCAGAAAATGGCATTTTTTTTGGGTCCCAGGAATGAAAGGGCAGGGATGCGAAACCAGGAATATGAATTCCATCAGCCAGCCGTTATACATTCGCTGTCCCTCTTCATACCTTTAGAGTGTAGCAATTTTTGACTGAGAACGATAATCTACCGGCGCGGCTGTTTTGGGTTTTTAGGGCAATCATCAGGCCTAAAAGTTTTTACCAAAGAGGCCAGAGGAAATAGATATGCATATTGAAATTATAGAATATCCCGTTTTTATGAGAATAGGTTGTTTTCGGGAAGAACGACTTCACGGCCAAGAAGTCCTGGTAACAGTATTTGCTGAAATCCGGATGGAGTCGGAGATAGCATTAGGTGACGATCTTAGAAAAACACTCGACTACGGAGACATTATAAGAACTTTAGATACCGCGTTGAAAGATCGCGAATTTAAACTGATTGAATCTGCTGTTATAGCAGTAGGCCAGTCGTTAATGGGGCAGTTTTTACAGGTGGAAAAGCTCGACGTTACCATTGAAAAACCAGTTCTTCCAGGGGGCATGGCAAAAGGTGGTAGGATTCGCATTCACGAAACCTTTTTATCTGGCGGGGGATCTCGTCATTCATCGGTGGCGCCATGCTCCTAATTACTTTAGGGGATCCTTTCTCGATAAACATAAGAGGGGTAGTTCAGACGCTTCATGTCACTAAGAAGCTTCAAAATTTGATGCCGGTGGTTATCGTAGGTTCCTATTTTCAGTGGCAGGATCAACTTCAAATCCTTCGGAGCAAAGGTTTGCTTTCTAGTGCCCAGGATGGGGAAAGTTATTTGGAAATGAAAGTGATTCAAGAGCTTCCTCAAGCCAATGGGTTGTGGTTTTTAGACCTGGGAGGTGCTGAGGTTTCTTATGAATCTTTGTCCGAAGAGGAGCGGTCTAGGCAAAGTGTTGCAGCACTTTCAGCTGTACCTAAACATCAAACTAACATGGCGGTCGTGACAGGGCCAGTGGACAAAAATATTGTTTCTTTAACTTGGAAGCACTTTCGAGGTCAAACTGAGTATTTTTCAGAGCTTTGGGGCACTGATGCGCTGATGCTGTTATCCGGTCCTAAGTTGAAGGTAGGCCTAGCCACAAACCATATGGCACTTTCCGAAGTGCCGTCCCATATCACAGTTTCCTTGCTCCAGGATAAAGTTGCGAAGTTCACCCAGGCGTTACAAGAAATTTATGGCATTTCAAAGCCTCGCTTAGCTATTTGCGGTCTTAATCCCCACGCTGGCGATCAAGGGCTTTTTGGTAGTGAAGATAGAACTGTAATTGAAGCGTTTATTAAGAGCTATAAAGGTCCAGCGACATTGACCGGGCCTATTTCAGCCGACACTGTTTTTCACTTTGCCTTAAAAGGACGTTTTGATGGGGTACTTGCGATGTATCACGATCAAGGACTCACTCCCATGAAAACGGTCTATTTTGATGAAGCCATCAATATCAGTGCCGGACTGCCATTTTTGCGGGTTTCACCTGACCATGGCCCAGCATCAGACTTGATTTTAAGCTCTGAAGCTTCCTTTAAGAGTTTTGAAAATGCCATGGCTTCGGCCGTTGGCTACCTGGAAAAGAGTCTATTTGGAAAAGAGGATTTATGGAAGTAAGTGAGATTAGAGTTTCAGGTGCCAGTGAGCACAATCTGAAGAATATAGATATCGTTGTGCCCCGAGGGAAAATTACGGTTGTAACGGGTGTTTCAGGGTCGGGTAAAAGTTCCTTGGCATTTGATACGATATTGGCCGAATGTCACCGCCGTTTTTTTTATACTCTATCCAATTATTCACGCCAGTTTTTGGATCTAGGCACTCGGCCCAGAGTGAGAAAAATATCAGGACTTTCCCCTGCGATCGCCTTAGAACAGAATGAAACCAAACCTTCGAGACGCGCCTCTGTTGGCACCTTGACAGACATTTCAGAGCTTTTTGGAGTTGTATTCGCAAATTTTTCGGACAAGTACTGCCCGACTCACCGACTTAAAACTACTGTAATGAGCCGCTCAGAAGTGGTGAGGCATATTCTCATGAAGTTCGAAGGACAAGTTTTGGCGATTACCAGTCCTATCGCAGAGAACAAGAAAGGTATTTTTAAGAAAGAGTTCACTTTGGCCTTTGAATCAGGATTTACCAAAGCTTATGTTGATGGAAAGATCCTGGATATTGAAACCCCTCCCAAACTGGAAAAAGAGGTTAAGCACACGATTAAAGTGGTGATTGATTATGTCAAGGTTTCTGAGGCTAAATTACAACGCTTAGAACAGGCTATTGAAAGAGCTCAGGAGATTTCTGATGGCTATGCGGAATACTATGTTTCCGACAAACTTGGAAATATTCATTTAGAAAAAGGCGGATCTGCGTCAAGAAAAGATGGATGTCCCAGCTGTGGCTTTTCATGGCCTAAATTGGATTCTCGTTACTTTTCTGCAAATTCCGTCGGCCGTTGTTCCCATTGTTTTGGTTTTGGGTTAGAACCGGATCTCTACGATTTTGAAGACGAGTCCCAACTTGCCACAGTCGATGCGGGTCAGAGTGACCACTGCAAGGTCTGCTCGGGTACCGGCCTTAATCCCAAATATGACGCCATCACTTTTCATCAAGAGACTATGCGAAGCCTCATGCAGATGTCGATCCTCGACCTCCATACTTTCGTGAAATCCGCGGCCCATTTGGGAAGTTCTGAAAATCCAGCTTTTTTGAGAGTCTATGAGAAAATAGCTGATGGATTGCAAAAAATTATCGATGTGGGCTTAGGGTATCTCAGTTTGGGTCGTCGGGTGCTAACTTTATCAGGAGGCGAGTCCCAAAGACTTAGGCTTGCAGGCATTTTAAGTGAGTCTCTAAGGGGGGTGCTTTACGTTCTAGACGAACCCAGTCAAGGTCTTCACCCTTCTGAACTGGAATCCCTTTGGCTTAATATCGATAGACTCAGACATCTTGGTAATACCATACTTATTGTGGATCATGATGAGTTCATGATTAGGAAGTCCGATTGGGTGATCGATCTAGGTCCAGGGGGCGGGGCTTTAGGAGGCTTTTTACAGGCCCAATTTGATCCGAGAGATGCCCAAAGATTTTCGAATAGTAGTTTAACAGCAAAGCATTTGGATGACTTACAAACGCTTCGCCCCAAAAAAGCAAGGCCAGCTAAGGGTTTTATTTCTGTTGAGAAAGCTCAATATAACAACCTTAAGCAGATCCATGTCCGCTTTGCCAAGAATGCTCTTAATGTGGTTACTGGTGTCTCAGGATCCGGAAAATCCAGTTTAGTTTTTGGTTGTTTAGTTCCTAATTTGGAGTCCATTTTTGCAGCACTTAAGGCAAGAGAAGCCGCTCCAGACTTTGTAAATTGTAGCTCGATATCAGGACTTGAGTCGTTTCAAAATCTAAGGGTTGTTGATAGGAGTCCCGTTGGAAAAAGTTCAGTTTCCATGCCGGTCACATATCTCGATTTAATGACCTATCTTCGAGGTGTTTATGCCAAGCTTCCCGAAGCTCAGTTAGCTGGATTGGATGTCAAAGATTTCAGTTTGATGTCGGCTGGTGGGCGTTGTGAGGAATGCAAGGGTCGCGGAGAGGTGGTGCTATCTATGCGCTTTCTAGCAGATGCCAGAGAGCGTTGTCCGGTGTGTTCAGGGAAGCGCTATAAAGAAAGCCTCCTTGAAATCAAATATAACGGCCATTCCCTATCGCAAGTTCTCGATCTCACTCTAGCGGAAGTAGGAGAGCTTTTCGCTCACCACCGCCATATCACCAAGGCTTTAAAACCTGCGATTGATTTGGGTCTTGGCTACCTTAAACTTGGTCAAACCTCCGCTTCTCTTTCTGGGGGTGAGGCACAGAGGCTGAAACTCGTTCCTATTTTATCCAAGGAGTTTGGTGAAAAAACCATATTGATACTGGACGAACCTACTCGAGGTTTGCATTTCTCCGATGTTGCAAAGCTCATGGATTCCCTAGGGCAACTTGTAGATTTGGGGACAACTATCATCATGATCGAGCATAATCCGGAAGTGATTTATAAAGCGGATTGGGTGGTCGATATGGGGCCAGGGGCAGCAAGTGCAGGGGGGGATGTAGTCTATCAGGGTGAAGTGGCTGGTTTAAAGAAAAGTAGGAATTCGCGGACGGGGCAATATCTCCAAAGCTCATTTCACGGGTAAGAAGTCCTTGGTGGATTAAGAGTCAAGAAAACTCAAGAATTCATCAAGGACATCATCGAAAATCATGGTGGAATCGCAAACCTTGCAAGGCATGCTTTCCTTGACTTGGACCGTGCTTGAGGTGGCCCCTTTGGGGATTTCAATCTCTACATCATGTTCTTTGTCGCACTTTGCACAATAGTAGGGAGCAAAGGCTGAACTTACATGATACTTACCTTTAAATTGGGGGACCATGTTCATTTGTTGAACTATTCCAATTGGGCAGTGTACAAACTCTATAATTAGATTTTGTTCTTCTAACTTACCGATAAGCTCAATCCACTTCGCTACTCCGGAACTATTTATGGTTTCAACACCTTCAAGATTAATATAGTTCTTTGTGTTTGGTCTGGAAGAAATCTCTGCATATAAGTCTTCTAGGTTAGATTTTTCATTGATTTGGCCCTGAAATGAAATTTCATATTGAGAGCCTTCCATCGCTTTGGTTTGCCAAGTAAATCGCATCGAAACTCCATCTGTGTCAACATTTTGTACACTTGGATCGGAATCAGGGGGGGGGAATAAGCCCTAACTGTCCGACGCTATTATACTAACAGAACGGCCATAAAATTGCACCTCCCCCCCCTAGGGAGGCAATTGCCTATGCTTTTTGACCACAGAATATTCGCTGGATTTTCAAGTTTAGCTCTCATAGCGGCTGTGTTTTGGGCAAATGCCGGCGTTAAAAAAGCAATAAGAAACGAGCAGCTGACCCGTTCGATAGAGGTCGAAGTCAATGCCACTCCCCCAGAATTATCACAAACATCAATGGAATTAGCCTTAATTGCCTATGGATTTGACTTATCTCTATCCGGAGCTCATCCAAGTTTTGATAGCAAACTGTCGGACCGGGGAATCACGGAAAAAATGGGTTATGAGCAAGGCAAAATAGTTAAGATAGGTCCTTCTGCTTTTGATTCTTGGGCTCTACTAGGTTCGACGTTGTCCCATGAATTAGAAATTCATTGCCAGCAAAATTTCTTTTTAATTTCCCTTGCGGACTCATTAGGGCTTTATGGCACGGCTCTCGCGGAGAGAGAAGCCTATGAGTGGGAATTAAAGCAGGGCAAGCGGTTTGGGCTAATTGCCGAGGAACAGAAACTCATTAGAGCGACGGTGGAATCCTATTATCCCAGAGACTTTCGTTTTAGCAATAAACCTAAATTTCAAAAAAGTTTTGCCAGCTACTTAGTTAAATCCTCATTTCTAGCTACTGATAGATCGAGATAAGGCTTAGCCACTTTTTGATAGTGGACCGCAGATTCCTTTAGCCAAGAAAGCTCATCAGGGCGAAGATCCCTGCTCTCTTTGGCGGGAGATCCCATGATCATTTTTTTAGATGAAAAGGATTTCCCAGGAGTTACCAAAGAACCAGCAGCCACATAGCTATCATCAGGAATTGTAACCCCATCCAAAATGATCGCACCCATGCCGATAAGAACTCGATTTCCAATGGTGCATGCGTGAAGAATCACTCCGTGGCCAATAGTCACATCATCCCCAATAATGGTCGGATTGCCATTATGGGTAACATGGACCACACTGTTGTCCTGGATATTGGTACGAGAGCCAATCCTAATGTAATTCACATCGCCTCGAATGACGGCACCAAACCAAATGCTGCAGTTCTCGCCAATGACGACATCGCCAATAATATAGACACCAGGAGAAATATAAGTATGATCGCCGACGACTGGAAATGAGTCTTTGTAAGGCAATAAATTTAAACTCAAATTATCCTCCGGATGAATATGGAAAAATTACAAGAAGAAATACATGCTGAGTCAGACCTACTTGAGTATTTTCAAGACTTCGAGCTGCAAGTTATTTTAAGAGAGGCATTCTACATGCCCGATTCTCTTCAACTGGGCAACATTACCTCTCCCAAAGACATTTGTCACTATGGGAGCTCACCGATAGATCAAATATTGGCCCGCCTCAAAAGGATTTATGGCTGCCGCCCTTATTATTTAGGGGTTATGTCGAGACAGGATCTATCGCAGAATGGCGATGTTACCTACATGAATCTGATAGAATTGATGAAACCGGGATTTGACAAAAACGCCTTTGTGGAGAGGTCTATAAAAAACCGATCGCAGCTAGTCTTATTTGGGGGGAATGCCTCAGAGGTATTTTCTGCTGCCATGTATCTGTGTGAAGAGGGAGTTCCCGTGAAGGGCTATTTCGTCATCGAGTAGAATGAGAAAGAATGCCCAATGTCGAACTATCTTCCCTTTACTATCTTCGTTTTACTATCTTCCTTTTCCCGGTACAAATCCTATAGTGCTGTAGACACGTTCTAATGTTTCTTTAGCGTGATTTCGTGCTCTTTCAGCGCCATCATGCAAAATATCAATCAAAGTATCTCTGTCTTTTAAAAGTTGGCCTGCCTTCTCTTGAATGGGCATGGCTTCTTCTATCACAAGCTTTGCGGTGTCGACTTTTAAGTGGCCGTACATTTTGCCCTGATAGTGATCGACAATTTCTTGACTCGACTTTTGCGTTAGGGCTATTTGAATATCAATAAGGTTCTTTACCCCTGGTTTGTCTGGTGTATAAATGATCTCAGATCCGGAGTCGGTTACGGCTCCTTTAATTTTCTTTTCCATCTCCTTCGCGGAATCGTTCATAAAAACGATTCCTTTTTCATTTTGCGCCGATTTACTCATTTTAGATGTAGGATCCTGGAGGTCCATAATTCGAGCGCCAGATCCTTGAATGCGCGGCTCTGGAACCGTAAAAATCTCTTTTTCAAAGCGGTGATTGAACCTAGTCGCGATATTTCTCGTGAGCTCTACATGTTGCCTTTGGTCTTCGCCAACGGGAACAATCTTGGTGTCATAGAGTAAGATGTCTGAAGCCATTAAAATGGGGTAAGTAAATAGACCTGCACCAATGTTTTCGCCAGACTTTGAACTTTTGTCTTTGAATTGAGTCATTCTGCCGAGCTCACCAAAATAGGTAAAGCAATTTAAAATCCATGCCAGCTCAGCATGTTCCTTAACGTGGGACTGAATAAAAAGAGTGACTTCTTTGGGGTTGAGTCCCGCAGCTAAATTAAATGCCGCTGCATTTAGCGAATTGAGATATAAGTCTTCTGGTGCTTGAGGAACTGTAATCGCGTGAAGGTCCACTATAAAACAATAGGATCTATACTGATCCTGTAATTTCACCCAGTTCTTTATAGCCCCTAAATAGTTTCCTAAATGGGGATAACTCGTGGGCTGAATTGCTGAAAGCATAATATCTTTGGGTTTCATGTTGTCTCTCGCAAATACTTAAAAAATAATGGGGTACCGTAGGACTCAACTTAGCGCAAATCTATAGAGGGAATCGAGAGTGGTGGCTACCCTTTGTAGGGAGCGATGAGGTCGCCTCCAGATGTTTTTACGACGCTTGCTAACTTGTCAATAACTTCATTTTTAAATGCGCGATGAGCAAAGGCTATCTTTTCAGAATTCAATTCAAATGTGCACCCTTTTCCCAGGTTTTCGCAGGTGAAGGAAAAAGTTGAGGTTCCCAATTTAGAGACGATTACTTGAAGCTTATTTTGAACTAGTTCTAAATGCACCATTTCGCCCAACTGGCGGCCACTTAGATTGGATGTGATTTTTGCTACAGCAGCCTCTGCAGTCATATCATGGAATGAAATTTTCATGGCTATCCTTTTGTGGTGTCCACAAATTTAATCAATTCTTTCAAGGCCGTCTTTACAATGTGCTCGGTTGTAAGAGTTGCCCTTTGGTCCCCAGTTTGCCAAAATAGCGAACCAAAGGTGTCGTAGCAAGGGAATATTTTTTCAATCACTTTTTGGTGGGTTCCAAATGACTTTACAGAGATGAGAATGAACTCTAACCCTTCCGAGCGGCGGACTATTTTAAGCTGAAGGCTTCCTATCATGAGGATCAACCCTGAAAGTCTTTCCGGGAGATTTCCATCGATTTTAAGTATAGAGATTTGTCGGTTCTGAGACACAAAGTTGTTGTAGCAGAAAATGGCCTCTTTAGTCTCTTGATACAGTGCGTCGATAGCCGCGGCTGTCCGTTCTGATGGGCCGGTATTTGGGGTGAAGTTTTCTGGAAAATTCCATCCCTGATCCGTAAAAGTTGAGCCAGCAAGATTTTTTATCCATTGCACATCGGCCATGATATTCTCCTAAAAAGTGCGGTAGATTTTGAAATTTAAGGTACTAAGTTCTTCATAGTCAGGGACGCTCCCATCCCATGTGGGGCGATTGGCTTCAGGATCTATATGGTTCCAAGTATAATTGGAGATATATTGATTTACCGAAAGAACCAGCCATTTGAGGGGACTCCAATTCAGCCCTACCTCCCAGCTGACCTGGGTGCCATCTGCTGTCGTGGATCCCCCTAGTGGGTTTGTCTTTAGCAAGCTGTTTAATGCCATCAAACTCCCTGAAGCATCGACACTGAGCCCAAAGCCTAAGCCTTGAGCAACTTTCAAGTTGGCCTGACTGAGGCCTAACGGGATCTCCAATCGTTCCTCAGAAGCATCCAAAAGCTGCCTCGAAATGGCAAAGTTGAGCGTAAAATCTCCTGAAAATAGAAGCTGGCTTTCCAACAAACCTGAAAACGAAGTCAACGGCGCATAGACGTCACTCGTCCAGCTTGAAGCTTCAGCCTCGAAGTTGAGCCTAAATTTGCCAAACTGCTTACATAGCCTCGTCCCCCCGCCGGCGCCGCGATTCGAAGAGTCGCCATTGTCAACTAACCTCAAAATAGCAAATGCCCCGACATTCAGGGACTCCATTTGATAAGAAATACCTGGCTTCAAGCTAAATCTAAGGTCTGTTTTCGTTCCCTTTTCCGAAATTTTCCCCAAAAGCGATGGCCAGATGTCTTCTCTTTGGAAAACAGTCAAGCCTGTAGAAACCGCATTTCCGGATGTATTTGCTTGGCTACCCTCACCTGAAAAATCAGCAAAGTATCCATACCCAGAAGCATTGCTTTCATAGGATCCCTGAAAGTAGGCGCCACTTCGCTGATAAGTCCCTGAGGCAGTATCAATGCCATTCATATTTTGTTTAAGACTTTGCAAGTCATAAAAGACACCCAAAGAGCGTTTGGGCGAACTGCTGCCTGTCCCTTTGTCGTTCAAAACTTCAGTAAATTCCTCTTCTATAGTTTCTGGCTTTAATACGGGCTTTTGCGGTTTTGCCGGGCTGGTCTGAGGGCTGGTCTGAGGGCTGGTCTGAGGGCTGGTTTGATTGGCAAGCTCTCCTTTTACGTAGTTCAGTAGATTCTTTCTGCTAGCGGCAAAGCGTGGGGGAAGAACGATGGACTTTTTAAGAGCTTGTTCAGCTTCGCTGAGCCGATTTAAATTTATAAGGCACACGGCAGCGTAATACATCGCAAGATCAAAGCTCGGACTTGATTCAGGTATGGAGATTAGGATTTCACTTCCTTTCTTCCAGGATTTATTGCGATAGGCAGAGTAGCCAGCCTCATACTTAGACTCTTGGTCGAGCGGCTCATGAGATAGCTTCTGAAAAACCGTCCAGGCTTCCTCATAGCGTTGAAGGCGAAAAAGTGACTTTCCTAAAAACAGCTGGCTAGGCCCGTGATCAGGAAACTTTTCCAAGTTACGGGCAAATGCTTTAGAGGCCTTTTCAAAGTCTCCGCTAGCATATATCTGCTGAGCATCGGCAAAAAGAAGTCTTACATTGGCTGTTTCGGCCTGTACTTTTCCCAGGCACAGACAAAGGTAGACCCATAAAAGTAAGCGCGCCTTAAGCAAAAGAGTTCCTCCAACGGATTATATTAGCATTTCACGGTGATGGAGGGTGCCCAAGCCCAAGATTTAGGCGTAAGGTACTGAAGTTATGATAGCGATCCGCTCTTTGAGGTGCAAAATTTTCCGGGGTAAGGCCCACTTTAGACCGCATGTAGTTGACCAAGACTCTTTTTTGGGATATCTATTTGACTCAATGCCGCCAGATTTCTGGTGTTCCACCTCGTTAACTAAGGAGCTAAACATGGCACGGGTATCCATTGAAGACTGTCAAATAAAAATACCTAACCGCTTTGTGCTTGTCTTAGTAGCTGCAGATAGAGCTAGACAATTAGCTGACAATGCTTCTCCGATGGTTCGTTCCAAGAATCGCGAAAGTGTAACTGCACTTAGAGAAATTGCAGAAGGGGCTGTGGGCCAAGTGGGTGAAGTAGGGAATCACGTTAGATCCTAGAGTTATGAAGCTGATGTCGTTAGTCTTAGCAATTTGATAACAAGACTGCGTTAATTTACATAAAATAAAAAGAAGGCTAGTCCTTCTTTTTTCTATTTTGATTTCAAGGCGAGCGACATTGTCAGACAAGAATAATTCGCAATGGCTATAAGGAATTAAGTTCTGTCTAAAATATATCTCGACACACAAAGATCGAGTAATTTTTCTTCAGACAGTATCTTTTGTCTAAACCAAACTTCTTTGTTTAAATCTGCATATATCTTTTCCACAATCCCAGTCCGGGACAGCACATCAGAAATTAAATCCCTTAGGTCCCATTGATCCCACGACTCTTCCATATTTGCGACTTGTTGGGTTCTATAGGCATGAGCTACATCATCGAGTGGTATGTCGAGGTTCGTTGCTAAATGGTGAGCAATCAATCGATTCAGTCGGGTTTCGTGAAGTGTTAGCCAAGATCGCTGCTGCTTGTTCTTAAATTTGTTAAAGTCGACAATCTTGCTCATGGCGTAACCTCACTTCCAATTGATTTTGGATCCTCCGCTTGGTTTTACAAGAGTCTATCGTATGCCCTTGCTCCTAGAACCTAAGGATTTCTCGGATAAATTAGTTATATTCTTAACCTAGTTCAAGTATTCCTTATAAGTTCTGGTGGGTTATGAGGCAATATTTACCTCTCACATCCCATTGCCTAAATTGTTGTCACTGTGGCACCATATTCTTATGCACAGGGAGGATGTCCATGACGCTCAAAGTAGGCTCAGCCACATTCAATAACAATGGAGTTCCCGGAGTTGTGAAAAACATCGATCCAGAGCGTAAAGAATATACCGTAGATACTGATCGAGATGAGGTCAGAAAAATTCATAGACATGGATATATCAACGGCCTTTCTATGGACGAACGGGCTGTCTTCAATAAAGCCGTGGATGAGATATCAGAAATTCAGGACCCGAGAGAAAAAATAGAGAAAATGCAGAAAATGGTAGAAGACTCCCGCCTTGATTCTAAGAACATCAGAATGACCAGGTATTTGGAATCCGAGCTATTTCATCAGATGCAAATTCTCAATGTTTCCCCCCGTTACTTCAAGGCCAACTTGCCATTAGCGGCAGTTGCTAGAAGCATATAATTTTAGGAGATAACTATGGCTAAGATCGGCGACTTGATTCCAAAATCCGGCATGTATACAAATCCAGGGGTCGTGACGGAAAAGCACGAAGATGGTACTGTTACTATTGACACGGAACCTTTAACGATTAGTAAGTACCATCGTTACTCAAATACCACTGGGCTAAGCGAAGAAGAAAAAACGGCTTTTAACACCGTACTCGATTCGATCTACACTAAAGAGAATCCCATGGACCGCCTCAACGACATTCAAGTCACAATCGATGATCTCAAAAAAGATCCGAGAAATCGAAACATAGTGCAGTATCTAAGAAATCAACAAGCTGTAATGATTCGCGAGACGCGTCAGCTCCCTAGAGTTTATTCTCAAGATGAAGCGATGTTGAATGGTGTCAGAAAAAAATAGCGGCTAAGATATCGCTTGGCGGTAATCGATGGATTCTAAAATTCTCATTCTCGGAGCCGGGGCTATTGGAGCTGGCATAGCAGCTAGACTCCAGCTCCTTGGCTTTTCTTGTCTGATTATGGGGAGAAAAGGACCTGGTGATATGCCAATTAGATTTAGTGGCTGGAACTCTCAGTTCCTTTTTGAGATCAAGAAATTAGATGAAATTGACCTCAAAGCCATTTCTCTGGTCTTCTTTGCCGTCAAAGCCTTTGATCTTGAGGGTGCTGTCAGGCGCATCGTCAAATATCTCCCCAGCGATTGTTCTATCATTCCGATTTCCAATGGCTATACAGAGCCTCAAATCAAAGGCGTAGCAAAAGAAATTCCAGGAAGACAATGGCGAAATGGTTTTTGTTCCTTTGCAAGTTCAGAAATCTCTAATGCCAGCTATGAACTGCGTTCTAGCAAGGGTGGCGTTGTATTTGGTCCGCTCGGAACGAAGGCTATGGAAGCAAAACAGCATCCTTCTCCTATTGAGCAAGATCTTTTAAATCGAGATGGAGGAGAGTTCTTCACTTGGGCTGATCCCGTGGCTCCCTCACAACATTTGAAGTGGTTTTACAATACGGTCATCAATACCGTTTGCGCAAGCTACAAGCTTTCCAACAATGGCCAAGCACTTGAAAAAATTCCCCTCATGAGAGAATTGAGCAGCGAAGCTTTTAAGCTTGGAATAGAGCTTTGGGGGCCCTGGGCCGTTACTGAGGAAAAGATTTTCGAGAACCTGATCGCACTCATTGCGAGTTCGGCCGCCAATGAAAACTCCATGGCTCGCGATGTTAGGTTACAAAAGCGAACGGAGTCAGAATGGCTCGCTGGCATTGCCAAGGGTCGATCTTCTTATCCTCTTCTCAATCAATACCACAATCAAATCATGAGCTTTCCAAAGTCAGTCCAAAGCCGAGACTAGTTCCGGACACCATTCGATGGTTTTGGGGAACTAGTTTTGGCAGGAGACTTTTACTGAAAAATCTTGATTTTATTTTTATCTATGATTTCTTGCTTTCATATCTTGCTTTCATATCTTGCTTTCATTTCTTGCTTTCATTTCTTGCTTTCATTTCTTGCTTTCATTTCT
>JBAXBA010000036.1:0-34494 GCA_037142195.1 Pseudomonadota bacterium | reverse complement strand
CATGCTAGATGGTCTCATGGTAAGTTTTTGTCCCGTCGATCATGCCAATAAAGACGAGGATGCCCATTGTTTTGCCTTAAAATTCCAATCTCCCACTGGTGAATCCATCGTGATCGCTACCGATCATGAAGCCCGAGACAACAAGAAAAATGAGGATCTCATCAATTTTGCTAAAGGAGCAACCATATTGGTTCATGATGCCCAGTTTACACCAGCTGAATATAGCAGCAGGCAGGGCTGGGGACACTCTACTATGCAATCTGCTCTTAAAAATGGAATTGCAGCTGGCGCTGAGCGAGTACTTCTCACCCATCATCACCCCCTCAGAACCGACCAAGAAATCACACGTACTTTGCATGAGTTTAAAGAAATTGCGGAATTTAAATCTATTTCCTTTGATTTTGCAAAAGAACTAGCTCATTATGAAGCAGTAAGAAATAACGTCAAACGAATCGCCTAGACACGGGGATACCATGCCTGTGATACCACATTGGATTCCACTCGCCTTATGTGCGATTTTTGCTGTTCCGTCTTATTTGGCTTCCCGCCAACCAGACGGCCCTAAGTCCGGCGTTTTAGTAGGCCTTACAGGCAGGGCCTCCCTAGAATCTATGGGTGTTCTCATTATCCCGGCATTGCTTCAAAGCCTTATCCCCGATTTCATGCCAGACGTTTCTTTTTTACTCTTTGGAGTGGGTTCTTTTTTATTGTTTTCCTTCAGGCTTCCTAGAGAACTAAGCTTTTGGCCTCATCGTCGAACACGAAATATTATCCTGGTTTTTTTTATAGCTTTATTTGTTTTTCAATTTGTAATCGTTGCTGACCGGCAATGGATCCTCGTGTTTGAAACTATGGTCATGTGGTCCCTCTCCACTTTCTATAATAACAAAGCGGTTCGCTGCCTCGTCCATGACCTTGACTCCACTCGATTTAAGATCCTGTCGCAGTATTCCTTACGTCGTAATCACGAACTCACCACAAATGACTTCAGGCGCGCGAGCTAACTTCTAAAAGCTATTTTTTACAGCAGATTGGAATCTTTAAAGCCTGCCCTACCTGCTGATTATAATTTGATCTTTGGTTAAATCTCGTTTTGCTTGAAGGCAAGGACTCTGATAGAGTGTCTTTCCGATTGATCTCATTTCTAAGGCCCGCCCACATGGAAAAAAAATTCGATGTTTCCGCAGTTTGCAATGCTCTGATGGACATTATTGTAGATGCAACAGATAAAGATTTAAATCATTTTGGCCTTACCAAAGGCATCATGCATCTCGTCGATCAGCATCGGCAACTGGAAATATTGGCTTACCTTTCGGGACACCAGCAAACTGTGGAATTAGGTGGATCCTCCATGAATGCTATTAGAGCATTGAGTGCTTTAGGGAAATCCACCGTATTTGCGGGAGCTATTTCCAATGACGATTTTGGCCATTCGATTAAAAACCGCATGGGAGAATTAAAAATTGAGCATCGTCTGGGAATCGTGGAAGGCGGCACTGGTACATGTGTCATACTCGTCACACCGGATGGAGAGCGCACCATGAACACTTGCTTAGGAGCAAGTCGACTCTACGGAGAAAGTCTGATCCCCCATGATGATATTGCCCAGTCTAAAATATTCCACTTCTGTGGCTACCAATGGGACACAGCCCCCCAGAAACAAGGCATCTTGGATGCCCTAAATACGGCTAAGCGTCATGGCACGTTAATCTCATTTGATCTTGCTGACCCCTTTGTAGTAAGACACAATCGAGAAGATTTTATTAAACTCATTAAAGACTTTGCCGACATCGTCTTTTGCAATGAAGAAGAAAGTCGTTTGTTATTTGAGTCTTCCCCTGAAGAAACTGCCAAGCGCATCGCCCAACTAGAGGCTATAGCAGTGGTAAAGCTAGGGGCAAAAGGAGCTTTAATTGGCCAGGGAAATCAGATCCTAGCTACCCCAGCCGTTTCCACCCAGGTGATCGACACTACTGCTGCGGGCGATATGTTTGCGGGCGGCTTCCTCTATGGCTATACCAGCGGAAAAGATTTAGCTACCTGCGGGAAAATAGCTGCTACCCTCGCCAGTGACGTGATTTCTAGATATGGTGCGAGACTTTCAGATCAAGCTTTAGAAGCTGCAAAGCAGATTTAAGCACGCCTTTTTGCCAAGGATACGCTTTGTTACCAGGGGTCCGCTTTGGCCGGTTGAGTAACAAATTTTACGGATTTTGGGTCTCCCTGGCTGAAGTCACCGCCCTTGACAAGCTTCCAGTAAAATTCTTCGGCCTCTTTTTTGGCTCTAAATTCTGCGCGCATTTCGCGTTTTTCTTTGAGCTCGGGAATCGTGTACAAGGTTCGAACCCGGTATAAACCCTGGGAAGGAATGTACTCAAAATAGACCTTGCTGGCCTGCAGTCCCCAAGCCCTTTGGTCCTGAATGAGGATCCATAACAGAAGTAAAATCTTAGACATGCTCCTCAATCCCCCCTTTGCTTACTTTCGGATTGTCTGCTATAAAACTTAGATCTCAACACACTAGGGGTATTTGTGACACTTGAAGCCCATCCAGAACCTACCTTAAAAACGGAACAAAAATTTAATTTTTTCCATTTATTCAAGAAAAAACCTGCTAAGCAAGTACCGTTTTGGAGCGTAGAAAACTTTCGCTCTCTGGCTATTTTAATCGTTTCTGTATTAGCCTTGAGATGGAGCATAGCCAGCCCTTATGAGGTCCCAACGGCGTCCATGGAGCCTACCATAAAGGTCGGTGATCGCATTCTTGCCAATAAACTTGCCTATGGGTTTCGAGTCCCTTTTACAGATATCATTTTTAGATGGGCTGAAATTAAGCGCGGAGACATCATTGTTTTCCGCTATCCCGTGAACCCAGAAATCGACTATGTAAAGCGCGTCGTAGCCTTATCTGGAGATCAAATCCAAACCATTGATGACATTCTTTATATCAACAATGTCCCCCTTGAAAAGCTGTCCACCCCTGAAAAATCGGCTCTTTTGACAGATATCTTTGATAGAAGCCAACCTAAAAATCTTTTTGAAGAAACCCTCGAGGGCAAAAAACATTGGGTCATTCAAAATACAGACAAATTCCAAAGGGCAATTGGCGGCACATGGCCTCCAGATGGCGTGCCGTACCGCGTTCCCGAGAATTCCCTCTTTGTGATGGGTGACAATCGCGACAACTCTTCGGATTCGAGAGTATGGAAGACGGTTCCTATTTCCTATGTTCATGGTCGAGCGGATATGATTCTATGGAGTGCTTGGAACCCTTCCAAATCACCCATGGGAGATTCCAACTTCTTCAGTGACCTAGCGGGCACCAGGTTCCGTTTTTATCGGTTCCTGAACCGGCTTGATACGCTAACCTATTAATAAAACAAGAAATTTAATTGTTTTTTGCGATTTTTCTAAATTCTCTGCAAAAACCTCCGATTCTTTTTGGGATAGGAGGTTTTATGCTAGACAACTTTTATACGCGCGAACAATGGTATGGGGACTCAAGAGACGGTGTGATAACGTCGGGAGAAGGCTGGCACTACTTCCGTATGACCCAGCCTGGAACTATTTTAGAAGCTTTTGAAGTGTATGAAACGGAAGACGGGGAAGAAATTGTAACCCCATTGCCAGATATGGTCCAGGTAGATTGGCTTCGAGACCTTGGCTTTGAAGACCTCGAAGCTCTCGAAGAGATCGAGAAAAGGTCCTTTGATCGGATCCGAGCTTGCCATCCCTCTTTTACAAAGACGCCCCCTCCTTCAGCGGCTTAGTGTCAAGAAGTGATGTTGATTAGGCGGCATCGTCATTTTCCTCGTCATCCCTATTTTGCCAGTCTCGACTGGAGAGAATATGGGTATACCAAGACACCGATTGATCGACAAGCCAGGCATAGCTTGTCATCATCGCTGGAGGAATTAACGATTCGCAAAAATCGGTAAAATCATCAATACTGCCGTAAGGATGTGTGTTTATCCACTCTTTAACATCCTTCTTAAAGGCATTTACGTCCATTGCCCCCCCCTGCACAATTTGCTTATCTGTCGGCCAAGAACTCTCAAAAATGAAGTACTGGCGTCGATGAAAGCGTTAAAAATGAGTTTTGTTTAAGCTGCAAATCTCTAATAATTTTTCCTTTTGCCCTCTTCCTTAACTAAATAAGGAACAGTCTGTAGTCAGGAAACTACTCGTTAGTCAGAAAGTGAAAATACACCGCCTTCCTTTTCGAGTTTTAAGGAATGAGAGGACCTCAAGAGCCTAGCAGTAGGCTGCAGAAAAGGCGATGTTGTATGTCACCGCATAAAGCCTTATTTGAAGTCAGAATCTCGCCCGAGAAACAACAGCCTCAAAAAGCTTCGTGTTTAGAAGTTTAGGTTGTAAAAAAAAGCCTAGAGTTCCTTAAGGTTCTCTGGGCCTTATCTTGTTTTCACACCTTTTAAATAGAATGGCTCCGTTTAGAAGCACTCACGCATGATTAACGGGTGATCACAATGGGATCCCCAACTTTTACGCGCTCAAACAACCACTCAATTTTAGCATTGGGGTTTCTCACACACCCCCCGCTTACGCGGCGGCTAGCTGCCGTCGACTGGGGCCCAATCAGGTACTCTTGGTTGGTACCGTGAACTCCATAAATATTACCTATAAACCAAAGAACTCGGCGTCCAAAAGGGTTTTCGGGGATACAGCCTGGTACATTGTGATCGCCCAGTGACCCGAAGTAGGGCGGACACTTTTCTTTTTCTCTTACAGAATAAGTTCCTGGAGGTGTGACTTTTCCAGCTCTAGCTGTTCCCACATTCCAACTGTCGATGAGGAGACCGTTCTCATAATAGAACAATTTATTTGAGGTTATATTAACCACGATTTTTCTAGCTGTGACGGGCGATTCTGTGCCGGTTTCACATACGAAAGAATCCACAACCCAGCCAGACTGATTATTTGCCTGAACTGCCATATAGGAATAGCCATTATAAGAGATTCTATCTCTACCCAGGGTGCTCACGGGAGTATCCCGATCTAAAACATCAATGATGGTCTCGATACTATCAAAACTTCGCAGATTGGCTTGGTCCACACAAATTTTTGTACCCGCAAGACCTAGAGAGCTGCCGGCAACCCCTAAGAAAATACCTATAATTTTCAACATCTTAATCATTCTAGTCTCCTTAATGACACGCCACTTAGCGTGCTGGTACGGCGGGTTTAATAAGATCCCTTTGAATTGTCAAGAGACATTAAAATTAGCCATCTATTCTGCTGGCTAACCGTAAAATCCAGATTCCCTCAGGAGCTGTCCCTTGAGCTCTTTTAGACCACGAAAGAGCTCAGGAACACCTGGAAAAACTCCTCAGGAAGGAAGTCAGGGGCTATTAACATGGATGTGACTGATTTCAACATTTTGAATGGCCATCAACTCATTAGGTTCAGACCCAAATGAGTTGGGTAGGCTTCCAGGCATCAGAAAGCTACCGCACCGAATGTAAGCAAAGCTGTTCTTTTCCCAAAAGCAAATATGTTACACCCAAAAAAACATAACAACGGCACTTGCTGTGATCGATCCTATGGCTGCCGGCTTGAAAAAGTGCTAAATTAGAAAACGAGTTGAGAAGTTCCATGGAAAAGTCTTGGGTTCTTCATTTGGGTTTGTGTTTATAAAAAAAGAAGCAAATAGGCACCCCTCGCTTGGATAGCTTTTTAAGGGACTTTTTTTATGTGGACACTCAGAGATTTCTGATAGAGTGGATTTCATTTAGGAGAAAAGAAGTGACAGCTCATTCAGGTAGCTTTGAAGTGGATCCACAGCTTAAAGAGGAATACGTGGCCTATGGCCAATCTACCTTAGATGACATTGAACGAGCTCTTCATGCTTTAGGGGCTGAAGATACCACACTTAAAATGGAAGACATTCGGCGTCAAATTCACTCTCTTAAAGGAACAGGGACATCCTATGGATTCCCAGAAATCACACGGATATGCGCTATTTTAGAAGATTCTATTAAGCAGCAAAAGCTTGGGCTACTTGAATTGCTGCTTGATGGGATAAAAGACTTGCGTGAAACTTTAAAAAAGCCCACTTGACACTTTCAGGGCGGTAGGGAACGCACGCGATTCCAGATTAAGCCTTATAAAAAACCACGGGAAACGCACATCCGCTACCTATATCGGACCATGATTCCCTTTCTCGTAAGATCTCTTTCCATGTCGAAATGCACTCTTTCGCCTGTCGCCTGATTAGGGACTTGTTTTCAACTCTTGAAAGTGAGTTGACGAGATTTTTTATGAGACATCGCGAGCCTGAGTCGATGAGATTCCGCACTGTCCTAAAGCTTCCTCTCCATGCAAAACCAAATCATTGTTGGACTGTGGTACTGCTTTTTTAAAAACCCCTACCACCTCATTAAATTAGCTCCCCATGAAAATCCAGCGCCAAAGGCAGTCGTCATGACCAAGCTTCCTGGTTTAAGTCGACCATCCATAACGGCGTGATGCATACAAAGAGGAATCGTAGCAGCGGTGGTGTTGCCGTAATTTGTAATAATATTGACAACTTTATTTTCAGGAAATCCAAGTTTTTCTCGAACGGTTTCATTGATGCGAAGGTTGGCTTGGTGAGGTATGAGAAGATCGATATCTACAGCAGTAATGCCATGGCGTGTCATGAGAGTCGTAACAGACTCACACATTCTGTTGACCGCATTGATATAAACTTTTTTGCCGTCCATTTGAGGGTGTACGAGACGCTTTTCGATGTCCTCATGGGTCACAAATCGCTCCTGGCCTGCCATCCCCGGGCGCTTCATACAAAGGGCTTCTACACCACTACCATCGGATCCCATCACAAAATCAATGAGCCCCCGCTTAGAAAGTTCAGGGACGCCAGGCTCTAGTTCAAGAGCTACAGCACCTGCCCCGTCGCCAAATAGAACAGCTATATCTCTTCCATGATCATTCCAATCAATGACATTCGAATGTATTTCAGCGCCCACAACTACTATTTTTTTATACTGCCCTGTAAGTCCAAAACCCTGCGCGGTCGCCAAACTCCAAACGAAACCCGCGCATTGCCCCCGAATGTCAATGGCTGGTATAGCTCGGCAGCCTAATTTGTCCTGAATCAAAACCCCAAGGCCTGGAAAATAATAATCAGGGGATAATGTGGCGGCTAATATAAGATCCACTTCCTGGGGCTGCCAACCCGCCCTAGTGATGGCTTCCAAAGCTGCGGCCGTCCCAAGATCACTGGTAGACGTACCTTTTTCAACAATGTGACGTCGTTCTATACCTGTACGAGTTTTAATCCACTCATCGTTTGTGGACATTAATTGAGCCAAATCATCATTGGTGACTATTTTTTTGGGAATGGCATGTCCCGTTCCACGTGGTACAAATCTCATGTAGGCTCCAAAAAATGTTTAATAGGTCCTATACCTTTAGGGAGAACGATTTCTATGGTTCAGCGCCTTATATTGATCTTTACGATTCTCAAAACGTCAATGTCCTTCGCCGCATCGCCCAATGACCCCTTCCGCCGTGGTTTCGAACTTAAGGACGGACAAGGAAATTCAAACCCCTATCATCTTAACCCCGAAGACTTAACACAGTCTATAGCTCGTGGCGAAGAGCATCTTTCTCGCTACCCCATCCCCTCGACCAGATTGCTACTTCCCAGCCAACTCATGGAGGATTTTTTTAGCGGCGATCTCAAGACCCGTCCCTTCTTGAATTTTGTCAGCACCATTTTAAACTTAAATACATTTGGTTCCAAAAGCGAATTCTATGAGTGGCTCGGACTCAGTAAATCTAGCGAATCCACCCCTATACCCACCGACGATGACTACTTTGGAGTCAGCAAAATCCCTCGAAACGGTATAGAGGGAATTACCTTTGGATGTGCCGCCTGTCATGTGGGGTCTCTTTTTGGAAAACCCATTATCGGCCTAAGTACTCGCTTTCCTAAAGCCAATCACCTTTTTGTACTCAGCGGGCGAGTGTTTCACTTCATCCCCCCCCAGGCTGCCGCCAAGCTGCTGTCTGCTTCACCTAGTGAAACCTCGTTGCTCCTTGAAGATGGCTTTGCGGCAAAAAACATTGGGGCTAAGACGCCCACTTCCCTCGGTCTAGACACAAGCCTAGCCCAGGTTGGACTGACCTTAAATAAGCGGAATAAAGATGAAACCGCATCCTTTAACCCGAAGCTGGCTGCCCAACCTCCCAGACACTATCTCATGAATCATCGAGCAGATTCCAAACCAGCGGTGTGGTGGAATTTGAAATACAAGACCAAGTGGCTTAGCGATGGTTCCCTGGAAGGCGGAAACCCCGTCTATACGAATTTTCTTTGGAATGAATTGGGTAGAGGTGCTGATCTCGTGGAACTCGAATCTTGGTTAAAGGAAAATGAACCTTTAGCAAAAGATATGATCAATGCTCTTTTACACGTAAAAGCTCCCCGCTATATTGATTTTTTTGGCGAAGATTCTATAGACATCCCCAAAGCTAAACGCGGGGAACTCGTTTTCAACTCCCATTGTGCGGGCTGCCACGGCACCTATAAAAAAGCCTGGTCTGACGATAAAACTAATGAAGACGAAACTGCTACCACTTCCACCATCTATCATAGATCCACTCCCGTCTTTGATGTGGGGACGGATCCCTCTCGATATTTAGGAATGGCATCGTTCGCTGAGGACTTAAATCGCTTGTCGATTTCTAAGTTTATGGGCACTGTAGTTATTCCTAAGAAAGGCTATGTTCCTCCCCCTTTAGAAGGAATTTGGGCTCGTTTTCCCTATATGCACAACAACTCTGTCCCTACGCTTTGCGATGTTCTAAATCCCAGCAAAAAAAGACCCGTCATCTATTATGCTGTGGATCCCAAAGATCCCCGTGAAGATTATGACACTACATGTTTGGGTTACCCGGTGAGCAAACTGACACCTAAAAAATTTGCTGTAAAATTTGACACTCGCATTTTAGGTCAAGGAAACGGAGGTCATGATGAAGGAATTTTCCTGAAGAACGGCGTCGAACTCATTTCCACGGAAGATAAATCCTCTCTCCTTGAATTCTTAAAAACTCTTTAACTAAGTCAGGAAAATCATATGTGGATCAATCAACGTCTTGCTGAGTCCCCCAATCGAGCCCTGCTTGATGCAGATTCAAAAACGATTCTCGATCAAATACTCAGGAAAATTTCAAATCCTGCTTCATCGGGACACAGGTCCCTGGTTATCTTTGATATAGACTCGACCCTCATCGACACAAGTCACCGTACAGCCGCCATTTGCAGGGAATTTGCTCGCCAGCCGAGTCATAACTCTCAATTAAAAGAGCTCTGCCGAGAGATAAATCAATGGACGGAATGGGTTGAGGTCTATCATCCTATGGATTTTATTAATATGCATTCTGGAATAAAAATCAAACCTCATTCCGTGGAAGAAAAAATCATCTTAAACTTTTGGAAAGATAGATTTTTTCATGAAGATTGGCTCGTTCACGATCTCCCTTATGCAGGCGGCAAAGAATTCGTGACCGAGTGCCTGATCAGGGGAGCCGACATCGCTTACCTTACAGGACGTCACAAAGAGACAAGCCTCGGCGGCACCAAGAAGTGGCTTGCAACCCACCATTTCCCGCTACAGGAGGGAAGCCCGAGAACTAGACTTATGCTAAAGGACCACACTGCCATTTTAGATTTGGACTACAAGAACTCTGGCCTAGCACAGCTCAAAGTGGGTTATGATTCTATCTGGTTTATAGAAAATGAAGTCGAGCTCATTTTAATGGCTTTATCGGATCACCAGGATTTAGAAGCGATTCTCTTTGATAGCGTTCATTCGGGTCGTGCAGAGCTTCAGGAAATAAAACCCAAGACGATTACATCCTGGGTTAGATAGGCTTCTAGGTCCTAAAGTCATTTCTAAAGATGCTTGTTAGCGCTGCAAGAATCGTTACTTGGGAGCGATTTCCTCAAAGGTAAGCGAGAACTTATCTGCTTCCACACCCTTGTCACTAGCAACCGTCATAGCATTAGTGGATAAGTACTCACCTTTGGCAACCACTGTATCTAGAGCCGTAAACTGGGAACTCACGGGATTCCATTTGCCATTAACTAAGATCTTCATACCTTTAATTTTAGCGTTTTGTGGGCCGAAATATCGAGGTGCTTCGAAATTGTAGGTTTTGGAGCCCTCGGGGTCGATAACGGATGCTGCAATTTCGATACGCCCGCCAGGGACTCCCATAGAAGTCAAGTCGAAGTTTAAAACCTTCTTGGTGATGGTGGGCTCCTTCTCTACCCGCTTGGAATAGTCCACATCTGTAAAGATGATCATATCAAGGTCCAACACACTCATCGCAAGCGTCACACTAATGGTTTGTGGGGTAGGCATGATATAGGGGCCTGGTATTCCTTGAGCCAGTTGATTGAGCGGAGACATGCGAAATGCGCCCTTCGTGTCCACCACTGGGAAAGCTCGATTCACAGCTACTGGAGGGACCGCGTCACTGTTATAGGAGAAATTAGCAGTCATGGCGCCTTGAGCTGCTCTCCGGTACCGCGCCCAAACATAATATTTGCCACCCAAAACCGTTGTGACGGGAGCGGTAAAGTTAGTTGTAGTAGCCGGCATCTTCACATAAGTTGTTGAGCCCTCAACCGTAGACGCCAAAGGAGCAGTCGCACCAGCCGGAATTAGGGATTCTGCTTCCACAATTAAAAAGGAAGGAGACGCAATCACGCGGTCAGAATCCACCAGATTGGTGAAATCTTGTGTCGGAGTTTGGGGAATCTCTCGCGTCGTCGAGGTTTGAGCAGGCAACTTCGCCACCAAAGCTGCTATTTTTGCCTTCAACTCAGCTCCTAGTGCCTGGCATTCCGCTTTTTCTCCACAATTGTGCTGATCTTGGGTCAGCCGCAGAATCAGACGAGACGCGTCAATATCAACGAAGTCAAGTTTATGTCCATCTAAAGCAGCTTTGGCACTTTCTTTTGCATCGCTCGCCGCAAACTTTGGCGCGATCGTCTCCCCATGACAGCTGCCACAGTTTTTTACGGCAAAGGGTAGAATCTCGGATTCATAGCCTGCGAGATAAGCGGAATTCCAATCTCCACTCGCCTTAACGTCACCTCCAGCAGTTTTAGGCAACGATGAGCTTTTGGATTTAATCACTCCCCCGCTTCCACAGGACATGGAAAAAAGTATCATTGTGATGGGAACAAAAAATTTCACAGCCACCCCCTTTATTCAACTTCGGCACAACCATTACATAGACTTTGAAAACACTAAATACTCCTCGAGTTTTTGGGAGATAGGATTCGCTCCAAATAGGGTAGCAAGTCTTTTTTCATCACCCTTTAAGGCAAGGTAATTTGCCGTAAACGCAAGAGCCAAATTCGTAGTATTGTCTCCGATGGCATTAACAGTTTTATCTGCAGTACCATCCGCCTTGTAAGCTCCGATCTGAGGATCTTTGCTCGCCTGTACTTGGGTCCCTTTAGGATGATAGCTAAACTGCAGCGCTGAAGATCTTTGTGAAGAATCGGACGACCACATTCCCGAGTCATTGGAAGATACACCTCCATCGGTGACTACGATGACCGTAACCGGGCGATTCTGCTTAGCTGCATAAGCAATGATTCGACCCACGGTGAGACCAGCATCTTGGTCCTTTGCATCCGTAGCCGTGCGAGCTTGGCCGTGATAATCATACCCACCTTTTACAATCACACCTACACCCGCCAAACCGCTGACCACGAGCTTGGAAATCGTAGCTTCGGCTTCATTGGCCTGAGCTCCATATATAGCTGTAATCCCCGTGTCCTTAAGAGGATCTATACTATCAACTCCAAACTTAGTCGCTAAACTATAGGACTTATCATATCGGCAACCACAGACAGCGGCCATTTGTTCCGACAAAGATCGCCTCGAAATATTGCATAGAGCATCACTGCCCATTAAAGACGTGGCTTTCATGATTTTGTTGATGGATTCATCACCCAAGGTTTGAGCGAGATCACTCTTCGCTACAATTGAGATAGCATCGGCAGACTTGCTAATAGAAACCGCGGTCAGCCCTGGTTCAATAAATGGAGTCGTTTTATTGCTCCTCGCACCATTCAGTCCGCCAGCAGTTCCCACAAGTTTGGCAACTTCTCCCATGGCTCCCGCATGAACCAGTTGATGCGTCGGAATATAGGAATTATTATTGGTATCGTTTTCAGATGTGGAGCAAAAGAGGATTCCTTTAACTTTGTCCCTAACAGCTTGATCGGTGATCGCCGTATTCAAACCTACCATAAATTTTGAAGCTGGATTCCAGAGCAGTCCGTACTGTTTGACGGCTGTTCCTGGAGCCCCACCTAAAGAAGAGTAAGATCCTGCCGGTAAAATATCCGACTGACCACCACGGCCACCGACGAAAACATTTCCTCCTGCCAGATTCCCTCCTCCGGCTAGTTCAACTACTATAGCACCTAAAGAGGCACTACCTCCGTCGTCTGCAGGACAACTTTTCGCTAGGGCATCCTGACCCATAGCACTCTGTGAGTAGATAGAACCTAAGAGGCTAGGGGCAATGACAAAGGCAGAACCAGAGATCAGTCCTTGGCCCAAGAGTTCACGTCTTGTCACTGGCTTTCCATGGCCTGAATCGGCGATTTGCTTTTGCAATTTCTCTAATTTTTCTTGTTCTAATTTCTTATCCATTTTTCCTATCCCCCGAAATTATGTGTATTTATCTTAATTAGAAATCTACTGAGTGATGACCGGAGCAGAGCTTAAAACAGTTGAGCAAGCAGCTTGTACTAATGCCTCAGATCCTTTTGCAGTCGCTGGAGTCGATGCCGCATCTCTTACCTCTTTAAGTGTGCCATCGATAGAAGCCTTGATCTTAGCAACATCAGGAATTCCTGAGCGCGGCCCCAAGTAAAAACGCTTGAAGAAGTCCGTATAGAGGTTATCTAAGCCTGCATCAGTAACTCCCACTTTGGGTGGTTGCGTGACATCAATTCCAGTCACTAAGCCTTTTTTAATGACATTCGTGACATAACCAGCGCAAAACGCAGTAGCTAACTTGTTGACCGCAACAATTTGAGAGCCATCGAAGCTATCTGGACTTGGATCCGTGGGACAAGAGCCTTTGACGCTGTCATAGACCGTAGATACGGGAGGTTGAAGGCGTGACGCACCGGTAATACGCTCCATGGTCCGCAGCAATTGATCGCAGTTCTTAATCGCTAGTCTAAAAATCGGAGCTTCCTCTGCGACTTGATCTGCCCCACCGGAGGATTTTTGCTCTACGGAAACAGGACCCTTAACTTGTAGCGCTCTCTTTTTAGAACGTGAATCACCGCTACACCCATAAACAACAAATGGAACCACAAATAGAATTACATTTAATATTTTCATGTTTTACCCCTATTCCCCAATTTTGCAGCGAAGCGCTGTCTTGACAAAAAGAGTCTTCAAATTTTGATTGCTACTTTTAAAGTCGTTCGCAAGTTCAGATATCATTTTCTTTTCTCTTTCGGACTCGCCTTCACTAGCACAAACTGACTTATAGGTTCGTTTTGCAATACAAGTATTAAATCCGGCAGTCTTCGCTATCATCTGACCAAACGAGGCCACACCATTGCCTCCTTTAAGATTTTCAGGCCAACCGAAGCGTGCATTTTGTCCCACAGTCCAGTTGTTGCTCCACTTGTCATCCTGGGTAAAGTGGCCAAAAGGATTGCTATCACCATTGATGTTATATTTTTCTGCGACCACCCCTGGGGTGTATTTGATTTTCATCGCCGTTACGTCGTAATCATAAAAAGCCCAAGCACCCCTAAAGAAATCTTGTCCTGCGTGACATCCCTTACATCTATTATTATAGGTGGATGCATCACCACCGGGAGCTTTTTCCACATCCCTGCCCACCATGCCGTCAGGGCGCGAGGTGTCGCTCATTTGTTCTAGGTCATTGCAAAGATAGTTCAACATAGAATAGCGAACCGCTCTTCTGTTGGTACCTGCAGACAGATACGCTTCTGCAAATGCTCTGGAAGTCAAAAGACCGGCTGTTTGTGCAATACCGCTCACTTCAGACTGCTTTGTCTCTATGAGAACGTCACCTAAATTCAGTCCTTTTGACTCAATAAATTCATACTGCTTATTATTTGCTGGATCGTAAGGAGGCAAATCTGTGCCTGAATACTTATTAGGATCGGCTACATAGATAATGTCCGATGACAAAAGATCGCCAAATGCTTTGTCATCCCTAACGGCTCCAATAACCGTGGCGCAATAATCGTTAAGCTTCACATCAAACCTACGATCGGTATTGGTCTGTACTAAACACCACTGCTTAACCGTACATTCTAAAAATCCTCTATTTTGTACGGCTAAGTTTCCGGCAGCTCCCGGATCTCCCTTTTTGATAAGATCCGTCATTTGCTCCAACACTTCTTCAGTCGGTGGTTCACAAGTCAACCTATTGTGCATTCGAATGGCTTGGTCCCGTTCATCTGCGCTCGCAGATTCGGCCCACCCAGCCGCTACTAAAAGAACCCAGAATATTTTCATTTGTACCCCCCTAATTTAGGCATCCGCAATATCGGCAAGATTGCTACCAACTCGGGATTTTTTAAAATAGATCATAAATACCTGGGATTTTAGCAAGTTGTGTGGGCTCTTTGATTTATAATTCGAAATTTTCCCTTTCGGTCTCATTTTCCCATGAGTCCCTACGCCATGAGTCCCTACGCCATGAGTCCCTACGCCATGGAAGACTCGACGTAAGTCAATTTGACGCACTAAGGTGGTTCAGAACCTTTGTAGAATGACAATTTTAGGAAAAACATGGGGATCTACGAAAAAATCACCTCGAATCCCTTATAAAGTGCTATCATTGTTGGCTATTACCTCCCAAGCACCAAAGCTCGCAAAGGAACGTCTCTTATTGAAGAATTCTTAATTGCGTACGTTTGTACATAGATTGGAATTCTACTAGATGGCACTTGGGGGGGGAGGTATAAGCAGCGGAGCCCACACAACGTAGGATGTCTATGCAGCAAAAGCAGGAATATAAATGGGCTCTAGAGAGATTCAAGAAACTTCACAGCCCCATGGAGTTTTTGCTTTTAGGACTTATTGGAATTGCGATATGTCTATTATTTTCCTCTTTCGATAAGTCAGTGGATCCTTACCAATTTGCCGGATTTGCAGGAACCCGTTGGTTGAGTGTAGGCATCTGGACCGTCGGTATCATTCTCTTCCTGAAAAATAAAAAACAAAGATTTCATGTCGATAAAATATTTAATTTTGGACTCATTTTCCTGTATTTAGGATGGTCGATTACAAACCACAAAAGACCCGACTCCAGCTATTTTCAAGATGTGGAGATTACAACTTTAATTGTGCTTATTACGCTTTTCATCGCCAATAGAATGAATACGTATTTCTTAATGGGACTCGCACTTTTACCCCTCATTATTGAGTGCATTTTTTTCAGCGGCAGTGACTCTGTGCGCTTAATGGAGTATCTCTACGACTACCCGCTTAACGATAAAATCGCCATAGGCCTAGGGGTAGCTCTCGTCATAAGGCACTCGACTTTTAAATATCTATTGGCAGAAATTCGCTACGAAAAAGCGGTTTCCTCTCGAGACTATTTATTTAACATTCTTCAGCACGACATTTCAAATTCACTTTTCATCGCTGGCATTAGATTAAATTCGTTTAAAACCAAGAATGAACGATTTTGTGAAGAGAACGATTTTAAAAACGTCGAAAACTCTCTCGACAATACCATCTCGATAGTCAATGCAGCAAAGCGCTTTCACCTCTCCCTTGGCGTTGGGAAAGAGACTCTTCGACCAATTTCCGCAATAGAATTAGTGGGACTTATTCGAGATTTTTGCGAACCCATCGTTCAGACTAAATCCCAAGCCCTAGACATAAGCATAGAAGGCAAAGAAAAATCAGTTTTCATAGTCGATTTCGAGCCGCTTATTTACAATGTAATTGGAAATATAGTTGGGAATTCTAGTAAATTTTCGCCTCCCCATTCTACCATTTCCCTTGTGGTAAATACAAATTCTGAACTTTATTTTTCCATAAGGGACCAAGCGGGAGGTTTTAAGGAGATTCCACCAGAAACGAAGGGTTCTTCTGTCGAAGAGATATTAAAGAAAACTGGCGGCCAAGGACTGAAGATTGCTTCAGAAACTATGAAGTATTTGAATGGAAGCATTCAAGTCTCCAATGATGGACTGGGAGCAAACGTCGAGGTCAAGGTCATGAACTAGAGCTAAAGAATACCAGGCTATAAATTTCCTTTATTTTTCTATTGCAAGCCTTCGCTTTCTTGATCAACTTGCTTCCTCTATCTTTGGTGGGCGATACTTTACGCTTGACGATCCAAACCTACGCGAGTGTAAAGTTCCACAACCAGCGCGCGACATAGAAGCGTACCATCCAGTATTCTATATGTGAATTTTGACACTTGCACTTTCAGTCCCCACACAAGAAGCCCATTCATCCCTGCAGATGCAGACATCAAAGCGACTCTTTTTTGAAACAAGAACACACAATCCATCTCGACTTACACCGAAATGGATTGTACTAGACATACTATAGAGCTATTTCGGATTTGGAACTGGGACCGCACCGTGTTTTGTTAGAGTCAAAAAATTCACACTGCTACGGTACAGATGCCACATGGCCAAAAACCTCAACGCTTCGATGCTTTAAAGCTTCATATGGTTTTTGACAAGAGAGCCAAAGATGGGCTCCCTCAAGATTTAAACTAATAGGACAGCGGTCATGTCCAGCACTTAAAACCTCTCGTGGTGGTTCATCAGTAATGAGGGCAAAGGATTTTAATTGGGTTTGACCGTCAGTCCATTCATCCCAAAGTACGGGAACATAGATTTCCGAACTCTTTTGAGGAAAAAAACTGATGACCTTTTTACGACCCGTATTTTGATCTTCAACCCATTCATAGAATCGCTCCAAAACCACAATACCTTGTTTTCTTCCAAGCAGTCTTTGCCAGCTTGGCCTTACCTCTAAAGCATCTAAACGCGCATTAAACATATTGTATTTGGCGGGGACTTCCTCAGGGGATCCCGCAGGCCGCAGCCGATAGCGCATGGGAGCTAACTGCAGCCCCTTTTCTTCCGCAAAAAGAATGGGCCCAAAGTATCCTGGATAAAGCCTTGGGGTATACTTAGGAACCTTAGAATCTAAACGAGATGGCTTACTTAAATTATCAAATTCTTCTTGCTTTACCTTGGCGCCAAAAATCTTAGACAGATAAGCTAAATCTTGTTTCACCATAACGGAGTAACACATGAGAGGCCCTCTAAAAATACTAGGTGAGGCTAAGATTTTTTCTTAGGGCATCTTCTAAGACTTTAATTCTCTGCTCCGTGGCTTCCAAGCGTCTGATGAACACCATATTTTTTCGCCACTCTTTGATCTTCTCAGCGGGAAAACCAGCATAGTCTCCGGGTTCATGGAGCGACTTTGTCACGGTAGATCCGCCCCCTACCCGTACCCCCTGATGAAGGGTCACTAAATTGCCAATATTGGAATTCCCTCCAACTACCACGAAATCCTCAGATTTAGCGGATCCGGCAAAACCGGCTTTACCGCAAATAAGATTATGTTGTCCTAGTTCCACGTTATGACCAATATGAACCTGACTATCCAGCTTCGTGCCGCGCCCAATTCGAGTGCTCCCAAAAGTGGCTCGGTCGATCGTACATCCTGGCCCCACTTCCACGTCATCTTCAATAACAACGGTGCCTATCTGAGGAATCTTTTCCATGCGCACAGAACTCGGAGCAAATCCAAAACCATCGGCCCCGATTGTGCAGTTTCCAAAAATTCTAACTTTTGATCCTACTACGACACTAGGTTCGAGGACAGAATTGGCATGTATTACGGAATCTTCGCCTATCGTTACATCTTCGCCAATAAATACAAAAGGATAGATCACAGATCTTGCACCGATCTTAGCACCACGGGAAATATAGCAGCCTGGATAGAGAGTCGCTGAGGGACTCACCTCGGAGCCGCTTTCCACAAAGGCCTCGCTAGAACGACCTGAGAAAGTGTGTTCTAATTTCCAAAAAAGCTGACTCACTCTGCTAAAAGTAAGATACGGGTCCTTCACGACCCACTGAGCCGCCGAGCAGTCTTCAAGCTTCGACTTAACTAATATAACCTGGGCCTCAGTCGAAGGCACATGCTTGAGATATTCACTGGAACTTAAAAAACTGAGCTGCCCAGCCTTAGCTTGATCTAAAGGACCAACGCCACTTACCTCAATGTCTGCTAGGTGGGGCTCTATTTGTAGGCCCAGGGATTCTGCGATAAGTTGAAGCTTCATGTTTTGCTCCTTACAGCTTCACGCCATTCTGCTACCCATTCTAAAGCAAGCCTAGAAGCTAGTCCTGTGTAGCCGGAGGGGGAAAGACCCAACAAATATTTCTTATCTTCAGGAGTAAGCTCCTTAATAGATTCGACCAGATCATTTAAACTTTGAGATGATACAGCTTGCCCGCGAGTAGCCGCTTTAAGGCGTTCGTAGGCATCAGGAATACCTCGCCTTCGCATTACCGTTTGGATGGCTTCTCCAAGCACTTCATAGGACTCCTCTAAGTCCTTCTCTAAGCGCACATGATCGACTGTAACTTTGGAAAGGCCCTTATGGAGACTCTTCAAGCCTAATAGAAAATGGCCTGCAAAACTCCCAAAACTTCGCAATACAGTCGAGTCCGACAAATCTCGCTGCCACCTAGAAATGGGAAGTTTGTCACCAAAATGACTCGCAAAGGAACAAGCAAGACCAAAATTGCCTTCGGCATTTTCGAAATCAATGGGATTGACTTTATGGGGCATCGTGGAAGATCCCACTTCTCCTGCCTTCAGGGTCTGTTTAAAATAGCCAATAGAAATATAACCCCACATGTCGCGGCAAAGATCGATGGCGATGGTTGAAAATCGGCGAATCATATCGCAGTACTCAACAAATCCATCATGATTTTCAATTTGGGTAGTAAGAGGGTTATGATGCAGTCCAAGCCTTCCTTCGATAAATCCTTTTACAAAAACAGGCCAATCCAGCTCCGGATAAGCGGCTATGTGAGCATTGTAATTACCCACTGCTCCACTCATTTTCCCGTCAAAACGTGCCGCTAGTAGCTGAAGTCTTTGTCTCTGAAAGCGATGTGCGAAGACGGCTAATTCCTTGCCAAGAGTCGTAGGGCTGGCGGTTTGTCCATGGGTTCGCGAAAGCATCGGAGTGGAAGCCAAAGCCTCAGACATCTGAGTGAGGGTTTCGATGACAGAGTCCATCCAAGGTAATAGAACTTGATCCCGTGTAGTGCGCAGCATGATAGCATAGGACAAATTATTAATGTCCTCTGACGTGCAAGCAAAATGAATCATAGCAAGATCTCTCGGAGCCGCCCCTACCTCTAAAAGCAAATCCCGCAGGGCATATTCCACGGCCTTGACATCATGGTTTGTGGTGGATTCCCAAGTTTTAACGCGGCCGACTGCCGACAATGGCACTTCCTTGGAGTACTTTTTTAGAACATCTAGAATATCTTTTGAGGGCGCCCAGCCTATGAGAGGCTCCTGTGCCAAGGCTAAAAGCCACGCCGCTTCTACCTGAATCCGATAACGAATGAGTCCTGCTTCGCTGACAAAGGGCTTCACGTCCTGAAGTCGAGATTCGTAGCGGCCGTCTAAGGGAGAAATCGCATCCCATAAAAAACTTTGGTCCATGAGGCTTCCTTTGAAACGTTTATGCCGGGAGTTTTAGCACAAAATCAGTCGTTCTTCTAGTAGACAGCACTATATTCTTCACATATAAGGGTTTGTAAAAAAAGACCTAGGGGGAAAAATGAGCGAGACTTACGAATTCCGCGGCAACCTCGAAACTAAGCCTATCATTAGCGATCCTACAGTGAGCATTCTTGTAGGTGCCCAGTGGGGCGACGAAGGAAAAGGCAAGTGGGTAGATATTTTAGGCAATCGCTCCCACTTCTCGGTTCGTTATCAAGGCGGAAATAATGCCGGGCATACTCTTTATATCGACGGCAAAAAAGTTGTGCTGCATCAAATCCCCTCAGGCGTCTTTCACCCAGGAAATATCTCTGTATTGTCTTGCGGCGTTGTTATAAATCCAGTCGCCTTGGTCAAAGAAATGGCAGAAGTGAAAACATTAGCCGATGTCAATCCAAGTCGCATTTGGATTTCAAGTCGCGCTCATGTGATTACACCTTGGCACATGGAGTGTGACAGCCTCCAAGAGTCTCAGGCAGAAGTCCCCATTGGCACCACCAAACGGGGAATTGGCCCCGCTTATTCAGATAAAGCATCGCGCACCAGCCTACGTATGGAAGATTATATCCACCCTGAATCCCGCGGCAAATGGTTGGAGCGGATGGCTTCTTCAAATCCAAGCTTTGCCCTACACCTAGCTAAAGACGAGCATGCGTGGAGTGAATTTAATAAAGCTGCTGCTCTGCTAAAGGACTATGTTTGTGAAGCTGAGTTTAGGCTCCGTTATGCAGCCTCCTTAGGTAAAGAGATTTTGCTTGAAGGAGCGCAGGGCACGCTACTGGACATCAATCACGGGACTTACCCTTTTGTAACCTCTTCCAATACCACTGCCGGAGGCGCTATTGGCAATCTTGGTATTTCCCACCGCAGTGTCAAACATGTGATTGGTATTGCCAAAGCCTATGTGACCCGCGTCGGCAGCGGCCCGTTTCCCACTGAGCTTTTAGACGAAACAGGCGAGATCCTTTGCGAGAAGGGTCGCGAATTTGGTGCCACCACGGGAAGAAAACGAAGATGTGGTTGGTTTGATGCAGTAGCGATGCGATATTCTGTAGAAGTCAATGGCATGGATGGCATGTACCTCAATAAAATGGATATTCTCGCAGGTATACCACAAGTGAAAATCTGTGTGGCTTACGATCACCCCCGTTTAGGACGAGTGACCCATTTTCCCAGTGACCTAAGCGTTCTAGCTGAAATGACCCCTGTCTATGAAAGCTTTCCAGGCTGGAAATCTGACATAAAGACTACGGGCTCTATTTCTGAGCTGCCTATAGAGGCACGAAGATTTATTACTCGTATTGAAGAACTTTGTGGTGTTCCCGTCCTTAAGATCGGCACAGGACCAGGTCGGGAAGACTTCCTATTACGCCCGTAAGTTTCATCGAAGTTCCTTTGGAAGCGCTTTCCAGGGAGGCTTTACTAGGTGTCGCCAAGGCCCACATCCTCCGTGAAGGAACGGAGTATGGACATGGGGATTTTAATCTTTCTGAAAAAATGGACTCCGTCTTAGCTCAGCTTAAAAAGGGTAAGGCGGTTCTCGTTTATAGTGCTGTAGACGAGTGCTGCCATGTCTTGTTACGTGAAGAATGGACTCAATATCAAAAATCAGCCGCACTCGTTGAGACCGCATCTTTCCAAAACGATGTCGATCGAGCCTAGCAGACTCGATATACAGTGGATCTAACTTATCCTTATGCAGCGGAACTTTCACGCGCAAGACTTGCGCCGCTTATCTTGGCTCACACTTTTTCAGCCCTTGGGCAGACTGTTAAAGCTCTCTAGCAAGGGTCAGAGGGCGATCGCTTTGTACTTGAAGGAAATTCAATGAAGATTCATTCCAGGCATTTTTCCCTTTTGGCATATCAGGAATGACGACCAGGGAGTCAAGCTTCTGAAATGTGTAAAGAAACACTTGCCCAGATTTCACTTCAATCTTTTTTGTAACGGACTGCTTGCGATCCCAAATGGAAAATCGAATGGGAATTTTTGTAATTCCAAGAGCATTTTTAGACTCAAATTTGAGTGTCTGTGGGGTATCCGTAGAGGAGATTACTATCTTGGAATTGAGATCTAAGGCAGCCGGCATGCTCGGAAGAATAGTAATGCTTTTTCCAACCGGAATATCTTGCGTCCGAAAAACCCCCTCTGCCCATGCCGGAGTAGCGGTTAAGATCAGAAGCCACCCTAAATACTTATTCATATACCCTCTGAGTCTCGCCAAGGTTGATAGGGAAAAGTCGAGTTGTCTTCTTCAGATCGTTTGCTTCCTTAATTTTACCTGAAGATTATCTTTTTTTGAATCATCCCCTCCTCTAACCTGCGTTCATTCCGGTAACCCCCAAAAACTAAACAATAAAATCAGGACAAATCGGCTGTTATCTAAAGAAATATTTAGACTCTCCCGATCCTCTGTGTAGCACTCCACTAGAGGTATTTGCGTTGGTAAGGCTTTTAAAAGACTTTCAATTGGTCATGCAAATGACCTTCATGTGTCTTTTGTCCTCGAAGGGGTATGGATTTACATTAGAAGAATCACCCCTAATCCCCCACGCTCAATTGCTGGCTCCTGAGGTTCACCCGGAGTGCGAAAAAGTTCTTCTTACAGATGATGGGGTGGAAAGATCCACTTTTACGTGTCGCGGCCTCGTCGTTTTCAACTCATTTGAAATACTTTCAAATTCCTTGGAAGTGCGCCTATCTAACTACCCTTCAAAAGCGGAAATTCTATCTCCCAGCTTGCCCCTTCAAGAAGGCTGGATTCTAGACCACAAACACATGATCCCCGTAAAATCTATAAACACCCCAACGGCTAAATATTTTGTAAATCTTCAAAATAATAAAGTGGTATATGTCGAGGACCATGCGTTTGACGTGGCACGAGTCTATGTGACGAATTCCAGAAAACGCGAGACCTCTGAAGTAGAAACCCCTCAAGAATCACTGAGTGGCTTTCTGGAAACGGATTTCTTTTCTATTTCTTCTGCTGTGAGCGAGCGTGTAAAAATCAGCCCTGAAATGGTTTTTTCTCCTGAAACCGAGCCCTCATTTTTTGACCAAGTACAAATTTTTTGGAGACTGGATCAAGTTACAAAATGGTTTCAAAACCATGGTGTGAAACTTATCGACAAAGTGGAAGTTCTCATACATTTGGATGGTCCGGAAGACATTAACAATGGCTCCTACACTCCTGAAAGCGGAAATGGCCCCCTTATCAAAATAGGCCAAGGGGACACCATGATAATGACCGACTTAGCAAGAGACTTAGATGTTATCACCCATGAGTATTCCCATCACATTATCTTCCAGACCCTTAAGACAGCTCGTGGTGAGTCTGGCATTCTTCACGAAGGCTATGCCGACTACTTTGCCTTTGCCATGGGAGAAGACCCCAATCTCGCTGAGACCATTATGGTTTCTGGAGTCCCCCTTCGTTCCGCTCTTCTTCCCTCTGAATACAAATTCTATCGGGAAGGAAAAGATTGGTCTAAACACATGAAGTCGCAATTTTTTTCTAGACTCCTTTGGCTCCTTCGAGAGACTTTTGGAGAAAGATATGATCAGACGGTATTAGAGTCCCTAAAATTTCTTAAGCCTGAATCTTCTCTACATGATGCCCTTCATGCCCTGCTTTTGGCGTCGCCTGGTGAATCTGAGCGTTGTAAAACCATGGAATTGGCCCAATCCCTTGGATTTGACGAAGCCCTTCAGGGAATCGATGGAAGTGCTTGTGGATTTCAGTTTGCGACTCCCATACCTGAGAAAAAAAGCTCGACAAAAAATATCATAGTAGACCGCAAGGTGTTTGGTTGCGCTGTAGCTTCCGCCCAACACCCAAATCCTGGAATTCTCTTCTTGCTTTTTCCCTTGCTGGCATCCCACCGTTGGCAACCAGTTAAAAACCTATTCAAAACTAAAAATACTTCAGATGTAAAAAGGCAAAACCATGAAATTTGAACAAATCTTAAAAGTAGCAGTTCGCGGTGGTGCCAGTGATATCCTGCTAAAGACCGGCCAAGTGCCCAAATTTAGACATAATGGCGGCTTGGTTCCTCTTCAAGAAGGCATCCCCCTAACTCATGAAGTGCTTGTGGAATGGATTAGCTTTATGATGCCCAAGAATGTGCGAGAGCTTTTTGAAACCAAAGGGGAAGTTGACTACGCCTACGAATCCACTTTTGGCGCTCGCTTTCGCGTGAGCTGCTTTAAGCAACGCCAACAGATTGGTTTGGTACTACGCGTGATTAATAATAATATCCGAACCGTCGAAGAGCTGCAGCTCCCCATTATCTGTAACGAGATAGCTACATTGAAGCGTGGGCTAGTTCTTGTTACCGGCGCAACAGGTTCCGGTAAAACTACAACTCTCGCAGCCATTATCGAAAAAATCAATCATGAACGAGCAGCCCACATCATCACCATTGAGGACCCCATTGAATACGTTTATAAAGAAGCCAAATCTACTATCAATCAAAGAGAGGTTGGCGTCGACACCGCGTCCTTTGCTACTGCTCTAAGGGGCGCTCTCCGCCAAAACCCAGATGTGATTTTAGTGGGAGAGCTACGGGACAAAGAAACCACAGAAACAGCCCTCATGGCAGCTGAAACAGGGCACTTGGTTCTTTCAACGCTCCACACCTTTGACGCTGTTGATGCCATCAACCGGATATTAAGCTACTTTTCACCCCACCAACACAAAGTGATTCGCTCTCAGCTATCTTCTACCTTAAAAGCTGTTCTTTCCCAAAGACTTCTCCCACGCAGAGACTCTGCCAAAATGGTTCCCGCAATTGAAATTATGCTAGTCAATCAACTCATTAAAAATGTGATTTTAGAAGGTGATAATTTTGATGCGATCCACGACGCTATTCATAGTGGACATGACACCTATGGCATGATGAGTTTTGATCTAGCGATCACCGAACTTCTGACCAAAGGCCTTATTTCTGAAGAGGATGCACTTTTAGCAGCTTCATCTCCCTCTAACCTCAAGCTTCTGATGAGCGGAGTCGATTACAAATGAATCTCTGGATACGTGTTTGCATCATCTGGCTTTTAGCACTCTTCAAAAAACAGACGTCCGTGAGCGAAGAAAGTAAAACTCGTTTTTGGGTCCTACCTCACGATATTGATTTAAACATCCATCTCAATAACGGTCGATTCCTGACTTTTATGGATTTGGGGCGGCTAGACTTCATTATAAGAACAGGAGCCGCCAGAATTTTTCTTGATAAAAAATGGAATCCGGTGGTGGCTAGTGCCACCGTAAGTTACCGGAAGAGTTTAGGACTTTTTAGGCGTTTTGACTTACATACCAGAATTGTAGGGAGCGATCATAAATTTGTGTATATTGAACAAGATTTTGTCGTCAAAAATGAACTCTATGCACGTGGCGCTGTAAAAATTTGCTTTCTCCACAAAAGAAAGATAGTCCCTATACCTGAAATCACGTCACTCCTTCAATTTCGTGAAAGACCCTCTTCTGAGATTTGGATTCAAGCTTGGCAAGCTTTGGACAAATCCTTTGTAAAAGACTTTTCGAATCCCAAAAAATAAAGGGTTCCTTTGGAAAAGGAGCCCTCTTTCACGAGAAAAAAGCAGCACGAAAAAAAAGCAGGAATACTAGAAAGTACTCCTGCGCTTAAAGTCAATTTTTCCACGAAGAATCAAAAGCAACGAAGATTCTTATGCGAAAAATAAAAACATGCACGAGAACTAAGCATTAGCGACTTTAGGAGCCTTTTCAGACTTCATCTCTGCCTTCACGTCAGCTTTTGCGTCCAACTTAACGCCTGGCTTAGGCTCAGCAGCGCTAGCTCCTGCTCTTAGCGGTTCCTCAGCTAAGCCGTAACGCTTCATAACCTCAACCTCAATTTTCTGAGACACTTTAGGATTGTTCTTGAGATACTCCTTAGCGCCTTCTCTTCCTTGGCCAAGTCTTTCTTCCCCATAAGAGAACCAAGATCCAGACTTCTTCACCACTTCTGCCGTCACAGCTAAATCGATAAGATCGCCTTCTTTGGAAACGCCTTCATTAAACATGATGTCAAACTCGGCTTCTTTAAAAGGAGCAGCCAACTTGTTCTTGACTACTTTAACTCGCACGCGGTTGCCCACAACATCCTCGCCTTGTTTGATGGAGGCGATTCTTCGAATGTCTAAACGTACAGAGCAGTAAAACTTAAGAGCATTACCACCTGTGGTGGTTTCTGGGCTACCGAACATAACACCAATCTTCATACGAAGCTGGTTAATGAAAAGAACGGTACAATTTGTTCTTGAAATAACGCCCGTGAGTTTTCTGAGAGCTTGCGACATGAGGCGGGCTTGAAGGCCCACATGACTCGCGCCCATATCCCCTTCCAGTTCAGCTTTTGGAGTCAGTGCAGCCACGGAGTCGACGACAATAAGATCGACAACACCACTTTTCACCAAAGTCTCTACAATCTCGAGAGCCTGCTCGCCTGTATCAGGCTGAGAAACTAAAAGTTCATCCAAGTTGACACCGATTTTTCTGGCATAATTCGTATCAAGAGCATGTTCTGCATCGATAAAGGCACAAACTCCTCCCGCCTTTTGGGCATTTGCAATCGCATGAAGAGTCATCGTTGTCTTACCGGAAGATTCTGGACCATAGATTTCAACCACTCGACCACGGGGAATCCCGCCCGTCCCTAAAGCAATATCAAGTGACAGAGAACCTGTAGGAATAATCTCTACTTTTTCCGCTTCCCCTTCGCCAAGACGCATAATGGCGCCCTTGCCAAACTGCTTTTCAATAGCTCCGATAGCCATCTCAAGAGTTTTTAATTTTTCTTTAACTGATTGTACGTCCTTCTGATTCTGCTGCATAAAATGCTCCTTTTGACTTTACTATGTTAAGGGATAGGACCCCAAATCTAACTTCTCTAATTTTCTTGAAGCCAAAATTGTACCGCCCGCTACCGCAAGAGGCATAATTAAAAACTGCAAGAAAGGTATGGTGAACCACAGCGCAAACCCTATCACAGCCCAGACATCTTGCAAGACAAAGCTAACACGCCGTCTGAAACTAAACCCGCGGCGGGCCATCGAGTAATCATACATGTCGCAGGCAATTAAAAATGGCGGGACAAGGAAATTAAGAATAGGTACCGGGATCACTATCGCCGACAGGCCTAAAATGGCTAAGGCTTTTTTAAACTCCTCACGAAGAAGCCTGACACTCGCCCAAAAACGAATTTCCCGCGGCTGCTGAGAACAAAAGTCTTTTTCAATACGAGCTGAGACCAGCTCATAAATAGGAGTGGAGAGAAGATCCGCCACGATAGGTCCCGTAAAAAAAACAAAAAACACGGCTGCCAGTGAACTAGAAATATAGAGAGTCCACCACAAAAAAAGCTTCCAACCAAACTCTGGCTGATCAAAAAAAAGGCTCCTCATCAACTCTTCTCGGTGCTCAATAAATAGCCCAAGCAAAGTGAGAACGAAGACGACTGCTACGACAAGCGGTAGCGCGATAAGAAGAGCATAAAAAGGGTGACTTCGGTACCAGCGAAGGCCTTCAATAAAAGCAGTAAAACCGCCCTTAAACGCTATCAACGAATCTTTCAAGATCGAACTCCTTTGAATCTCCAAAAACCATACATAGGTACGGAATCCTTGTCAAGCAACTTTACCATTTATATCTTTCGTCAACTATTTTAGCCTGTTAAAGCATACGTCTAGAACAAAGACTCAGCCCCTTCTGGCTCCCTACCGATCTACCTCCCATGTAGGAGATCCCATTTGAAAAAAGGATATTTTCTAGCACTTATCCTCTCTACCCGCAGTTACGCCTGGACCATGCCAGATGTGATCATTATGCCTTGGGTAAGCGACGGTGCGCCCGCATGGTTTCAAGAAAAAAACAAGACCACTATGATGGAAGCGACAAAAGCCGTAGCTGGAATCCTAGGAAGCCAAAATACAACCTTAGACAAACTCTATAAGGCCAATAACTCTTCTCCCATGGAAAGCCTTGCTCCCAAACTTTCAAACTTTATAGGTTTAACTCAGCTCAAAGAGGAATTCACAAAAAACACGCCCGAAAAACGCCTCCTCATACAACCATTTGTCTGCAGCATCGCCTCAAAGTTAGTGGTTTTTTCCCAAATATCTTCCCAGGAAAAATGGACTACCCTTGCTGTAGGATCAGAGATTCTCTCACCTGCTAAGAATGATCCATCAGCAAAATATAATCTTTCTCAAGCCTTGGTAGTTGCGACTAAAAATGCTTTTTCAAAACTGGAGGCCAGACCTCCCTATCCTCACAATTTAAAGGTTTCCCTACACAATGAGAGCGACTCAGATCCTCTGCGAGACCCCTCCTGTTTGAATCTCATTCTAACGGAAAGAATCTTAGACATCTCAGCCGTGAACTCTGACTTAGATGGGGAGTACTACGGTTATCTTCGCCAAACCGGTGCGTCGGTTTCCCTCGTGCCCGCAAGATCCACCCGAAAATTCCTGATTAACTACAGCCAACTCGCTCCAAAAAGCGGAGAGACTATTAAAACCACCATCAAAGTCATAGAGTCCGTATTCGGGAGAAGACATCCTGTTACACTAAACCTAGATTTAAAACTTGAAGAATCTAAAACTGGTTTTCAATTCAGCGGCGATGAAAAAATGCTTGATTTCCTTAAGTCAGAAGCAAAACTCTTATCCCTAGACTCAGGGCCCGAGGTTCTCAAAAAAGATCGGGGTTGGCTCTACATTGATAAAGGACGAGCCTGGGGCCTCAAAATTGGTGACAGATTAGAGACTGAAGGTGGGGCTATCAAGGGACACATTGTGGCCTACTATGGCCCTGAAATGAATCTCAAGTCAAAAGACGGCTCCCCTATTGTGGAGGGAGCCATAGTCTATGTAAGAAAAGGACAAAAAATAGCGAACACGGGCCTTAAATTCGATTGGGATAAAACGACTTATCCCACTGCATACCCTATCCCTAAGAAAAAATAGAGCCCTAGCTTTTTAGAAGTTGATGCTTCCTTCGAAACAAGATCGAACGAGAAGGAAAAGGATTCAGTTATTACAAGAAACATTTTCAATGACATGACCAAAGTACTTAAGCACTGTGGGTTTATCATTATTAAAACTAACTACAATGGAGGCTTTTCCGTTGGATTGAAGGTTAAACATGTACTGACCAGAGCTTCGGTCATTGGCCAAACAAGTGCCATCTGAAGATATTTTCTCCATTTTGGGCTCAACCCGCCACTGCAAATCCTTAGTTGTCGCCATGCTAGTTGAAGACAGTGGTACATCTTCCCAAGTCCCATTGATTTGCCCTGAAGCACTGGGAGTGACTCTGAAGAAATATTTAAACATCAAAGGATTTTCAGGACTGACGAAAGCTTGCAAACACCCACTTTTTTTTGCATTAGACCCTGGTAATTGAGTTTTTTCCGCTTCAGCTTTCCACCGTGTGACCACACCACCACTAGACCTTTCGAGATTACCAGAAAAGTCGCAATTATCCCTATCAAAGTTGGGATCGCTATCATTAATGGGATAAATAGGTGTGGACTTTGCCAGAACAATTTTGAAACACCCTACAAGCGCCCTTTGCATGTCACAACTTGAACTTGCCCCCACCGATGACACCACTACATTCTGCAAGTGGCTTTCCTCAGCAGATCGGCAGCCCTCAAGAGTTAGACCTAAAACAGATGTTGCAAACAGAATTTCCATACGATTCACGACAAAACTCCCCATAAGATGGTTTTAAAGTGGCTGCATAGTGCGATCGGTAGCCAATGATAGTTTCAGATCAATTTTCTTAGAGTTAATAGCTTCACAACGCCCTTGCATCATGCCAAGGATCCCCTTGCCCACCTTCACAGCTACACACCTTTTGCCCTCAGGAACAGGTCCGCAAATTGCCGTCCTGTTTTCACCTTGATAGGTAGACCATGTAAGATAGTTCAAAGCCGAAACCGTATCATTTTGCTTCTGATATACAGAAAGCTTCGTAGGATTTGAGCCCGTCACAAGAAAATCTATTTCTTTCGCTGCCTTGTCTGGACGAGGCGCCAAAGCAAAATAGGTATCTTCTGCGGGTGTTGCTCCTGCTAAGCATCTCACAACCGGAATTTCTCGATACCGATTTAAGGCTTCTAAAGTTCCTGGGTATGTTTGCAGCGGTCGAAGATTGCAACTTTCCACATTCTTCGAACCACCCACCAATGGCATAGCCTCACGACAAATAGGGCGCAAGATATCTTTGGCAATCTTGATGGCAAGTTTTGAGACTCGCATCATCCCTTTACTGCCTTCAGTTCCCTCATCCTCATCAGGATAGTTAGCTTTTGTATAGGAGCGGTCGGGAATTAAGGTCTTTGTATGCCCTAGCTGAGCTGAAAAGGACGCGGAGCCAATTCTATCGAGTAGAGCTGCTGAGGCCGCTTTAATGGGCGGTGGAAGAGGTAAAATAGCAGCCGCAAAGGTTGAAATAGATGCGGACGCATTCGCTGCAACTTCAATTCGGTTGATATCAAAGGGAGCTGTGGACATGGTAAATGTCCTGCCATCCACAAGAAAATGAGCCGATAGAACGATCTCACGATTAGAACTTCTCAGCGCAAACCCCGCAACCATTTCAGGGCTACAGTTGCTGTCTGATTTTGGGGAAAGAATAATAGACTTGAGAAATTGGATTGACTCGGAAACTTGACCACATGAGTCTACTAGGTCTTCTCCGCCTTTATTGACTGCAGCTTTGCGGGTTTCATATTCCTGCCTAGCAGCTTCATTTTCTCCAGCCGCCTCCTTGGGTTTGGCATTGATACAGCCGCTCATATAGAGAACACTTTCACTGCCGACCAAAACGTCAACGCTATCTAACCTAAATTTCCCTGCCATCAATTTCTCAGGGGAGGTGTCCACGCCTGGAGTCGCTTGATCCGAGTTCTTTATCATCATCCTCGAAATGGGCACCATGAGGAGTTTGTCCGCCTCCGTCCATGCGACATTAATTGCCTCAACAAGTTCTGGTGGAACGAGCAAGCTGTTATCCACACAATTTTTATTGGTATTGCCAGAAACTCGCCAAGTCAAAGGGAGATTGGTACTTTCGTGGCTATAATACAAACCATTCTTGCTGCTCACATCAGAATTAGACGATTTACATGCTACGGAAACGCAAACAAGAACTCCTGCCAAAATATTTCTATGCCCTTGATTCGATAAAGCCATAAAAAAGATCCCCTCTGTTTCTTTGGTTTGATTATAATACTAAGCCCCTCACACTCCCTGAGGCATATATTGCCTTAAGTGCCCAAACTTAAAGCATTCCATTGCCCCACCTTGCTCAAAGTCTAAAACCGGAATGTCAGTCGCCATAATTGGCCGGCTCGCTCCTGAAGACACACCCGCGATTAAAGGATTTTGAGCCTCGCAAACCCATGGAGTTTTATGGGTACAAAACTCAAATTTTGCCTAAGTACAATGTGCCTGGTTGCTTTTTAAACACAAAAGTATTCAAAACTCGGTTATCATCAAACTAATTAGATATTTAAGCCCACTAGGAAATTTTTACCTTGAAATTATTGGGGAAATGCCTCACTAGAATGGCTCTATACGCATCATGACTGGTTTAGAGCTCTGGAGTACAAAAGCAATGTCAAAAAATCTGGTTATCGTGGAATCTCCGGCCAAAGCCAAAACCATCAATAAATACCTAGGAAAAGACTTCATTGTTAAATCCTCAATCGGCCATATTCGAGATCTTCCAACCAGCGGTGACCAAGGCGGACAAGGCGAAGAGGAATCTAAAGAAGTTAAAAAGCCAGTAAAGAGAGTCAAACTCTCAGAGTCAGAAAAAGAGCAGCGAAGCCATGACAATTTAATTCGCCGATTAGCCATTGATCCTGAAAACAATTGGACGGCCAATTATCAAATCCTGCCTGGCAAAGAAAAGGTTTTAAAAGAGCTCAAAGAATATGCGATTAAATCTGACACCATCTATCTCGCAACCGACTTGGACCGAGAAGGTGAGGCCATTGCTTGGCACCTTCAAGAAGCGCTCGGTGGGGATTCCAAAAAATACAAACGAGTTACGTTTTCTGAAATCACCCAAAAAGCTCTTGAGGAAGCCTTTAAAAAGCCTACTCAAGTGAATTTACATAAAGTCAACGCTCAACAAGCGCGCCGGTTTTTAGACCGCGTGGTCGGCTACATGGTGTCACCTCTCCTTTGGAAAAAGGTGGGACGAGGACTAAGTGCTGGTCGCGTGCAGTCCGTTGCTGTTCGTCTCATTAGTGAGCGGGAGCGAGAGATCAAGGCCTTCAATCCAGAAGAGTATTGGGAAGCTGCCGCTGTATTATCTGCAGGTATACCTTTTGACGCCAAAGTAACTAAAAACAAAGGAGAAGCCTTTCGGCCTCTAAATGCTGCTGATGCGCAAAAAGCCGTAGCAGCTATGAAGAAAAATTCTTTCCTCCTCGCAAAACGCGATGATAAGAGCATGACCTCAAAACCTGCGGCCCCTTTTATAACCTCGACGCTTCAACAAGCGGCAAGTCAGCGTCTAGGCTACGGTGTCAAGAAAACCATGACCTTAGCCCAAAGACTTTATGAAGCAGGACATATTTCCTATATGAGAACGGATTCGACTCACCTGAGTGAAGAATCCCTTACAGTCTGTAGGTCATTTATAGAAAACGAATATGGCAAAAAATATTTGCCTGAAAAGCCGATTATTTATGCCAATCGAGAAAATGCTCAAGAGGCCCACGAAGCCATTAGACCCTCAAATGTCCACACCACTATAGAACTCCTTCAAGCAGACGGAACTCTAGAAGCGGATCAGCTCAAGCTCTATGAACTAATTTGGCGGCGCTTTGTGGCATGTCAAATGACTTCAGCCGAATACGACACCACAAGCTACACCATTCAATGTGGCGACTTTGAACTGAAATCAAATGGACGAGTCATGCGCTTTGACGGATTTAGAAAAGTCCTCCCGGCGCAAGCTAAAAAAGACGATGAATCCGAACTACCAGATGTAAAACAAGGCACTCAACTGGAACTTGTTGACCTCAAAGAAAGTCAGCATTTTACCAAACCACCTCCACGTTTTACGGAAGCGAGACTTGTACAGGAACTTGAAAAAAGAGGGATCGGCAGACCTTCTACCTATGCTTCGATCATTTCGACGATTCAAGATCGGGGCTACGTTAAAGTGGAAGCCAGACGTTTTTTTGCTTTAAAAATGGGCGAAATAGTAACCGACCGCCTTCTTGGTAGCTTTCATGAACTCATGGATTACGAATTCACTGCCAAGATGGAAGAAAGACTCGACAAAGTTGCCCAAGGGGAAGCCAACTGGCTTAAAGTCCTCAATGCCTTCTACAAAGATTTCAAAGGTAATTTGGCGGACGCCGAAGAATCCATGCTCGATTCCGATCCAACCCCTACTGATATCAAATGCCCCACATGCAGCAGGCCCATGATGGTAAGAACGGCCACGACGGGCGTATTTTTAAGCTGCTCTGGCTATAGCTTACCGCCCAAAGAAAGATGCAAAGGCACGATCAATCTGGTTCCAGGTTATGAGGCTGTTGCGGTTGGAAGTGAGCTTTCTGATGATGAAGGCGATGCTAGGGAACTCCTCGATAAAAGACGTTGTCCCATTTGCTCAACAGCCATGGATAGCTATCTTATGGATGAAGAGCACAAGCTTCATGTGTGCGGCAATAATCCCACATGCCCTGGATTTCAAGTGGAGCAAGGAAAATTTAAAATCAAAGGCTACGATGGCCCTAAGCTCGACTGCGACAAATGTGGGGCTGAAATGCAGCTTAAGACCGGTCGGTTTGGCAAATACTTCGGCTGTACGAAGTATCCTGAATGCAACAATACAAGAAAACTTTTAAGAAACGGCGAAGCAGCTCCCCCAAAAGCTGATGCCATTCATATGAAAGAGCTGAAATGCAGCGAGTCCGACGGCTATTTCATCCTCCGGGATGGCGCTGCCGGCATGTTTCTGGCGTCCAGTAACTTTCCTAAGTCAAGGGAAACCAGAAAACCAGAACTTAACGATCTTCTTCGTCACAAAGACCTTCTTGACGAAAAGTTTAACTTTCTTCTGGAAGCTCCTACCCATGACCGCGAAGGACAGCCCTATCTCGTTCGCTTCGCCAGAAAAACCAAAGAATACTTCCTCGGTAGCGAAACCCCAGAAGGAAAACCTTCGGGCTGGGCTGCGTATTTTGATGGCTCCAAATGGCTAGAGAGAAAAGGAGCTGAAGAGCAAGAAGGAGATGCCAAATCTGAAAAAGCTGCTAGCAGCAAAAAAGCAGCCCCCTCCAAAACGAAAACTGTCAAGAAAACAGCTGCAAAAGCGAAAGTCTAGCCTTTTAGAGGTCTGAACCGACTTTGAAAATAAATCTCATTCGCCTGAAAGTCCTTTTTCAGGCGAATATAAAATACGCAGCATATATTATAACAGCGGTATAGATTCAGACTTCAACGGAAAGTTGCTAAGAAAATCAACGCCGTGCGAGTGAGTAGGCAGGAGAATTTGAACTTCGAGCCTTGATAAGATGTCTTCCGCCTATTCTATAAAAACATGGGCCTATTTAGAGGTTAAGATTTCCAAATTGTTTGCTGAAGTTTTAAATCT
>JBAXBA010000035.1:0-34717 GCA_037142195.1 Pseudomonadota bacterium | reverse complement strand
ATATCCACTCAAGACACTATTTGCTTGCCTGTTGGATCTCTCGCAGGCTTTTGGTGGCTATGGAGTGAGTTCCTTTTTGACAGTTAATTTATTGCCCATATCTGGAATCCCTGATTCTGCAAAAGGTAGTAGGACAGTTTTTCGCTTCGGATAAGTTAGTCGGTGCCATTTGTCACGGAACCGTACTGGCATCCCGATCACGCCGGTTCGATGGAAAAAGCGTTCTCTATGGACGAAAAACAACGGGTTTGCTTGCCACTCAGGAGTTAGCCGCTTGGGCACTTACTTGCCTCTGGCTGAAAGACTATTACAGAACCTACCCCGAAACCGTGGAATCCGAAGTAGTCCGTTCGCTAGAGAAACCAACAGATTTTGTGCGCGGACCGCTGCCCTTAAGAAGAGATTCCCCGAGCAACCTTCGAGCAGGATTCGTCTTAATTGATCATCATTATATTTCCGCAAGGTGGCCAGGAGATGCCCATAAGTTTGGCAATGCCTTCGCAGATCAACTTATGCCCTTAACTGCAAAATTTTGAATGGAAGAACGCCGCACTTCAAGTCACTTGCTTCCCAGATGATGATGATGATGGAAAGCATCCTCTGATAGAAAGGCTCCTCAAGAGGACTGGATTCACCGCCAAAAAGCATTTTGGAACGCTCTCTGCTTCAAGGGTAAAAGTTTAAAAATCGCTTTTTTAACGCTCTGCATGCCATTATCAAATTTAAACCTCAGCGAGATCCTACAATGGGTCTCGCTTTTTCTGCTACGTAGATAGCCCCAGCTGGGACGTCTTCCAAGATCAGAGCATTAGTACCAATTTTAGCCAGGTCACCGATGGTTATCGCTCCAATAATTGAAGCCCCTGCTCCGAGGATCACGTGGTGGCCGATGGTGGGGTGTCTTTTGACCCGATCAAGTGCTGTTCCTCCAAGGGTTACGCCGTGGTAAATAGTGACGTCGTCGCCAATTATCGAGGTTTCCCCGATCACCACCCCTAGGCCATGATCGATAAATAACCTACTGCCTATCTTGGCGCCTGGATGGATTTCGATTCCTGTCAGAAAACGAGCGATCTCAGAAATCGATCTTGCGAGAAAACTAAGATCTAAAAGCCAAAAAAAATGGGCCAGACGATGAAAGATTACCGCCTTAAAGCCAGGATACAAAAAAACGACTTCGGCCCAAGACAATGCCGCAGGGTCACGTTTTTTAATGGATTCAGGCAAATCCCTAAAATCTCTTCCCAGCATTTTTAAACTTTCAAAGGCCAAAGACTTCCCCCAACTTCGTCGACTCCTAAAAGCTATTATAGGCCCCCTTCTTGGGGAGCCCAGAGGAAAATAACTCCTACGCACGACTAGATAGGACGGAAGGAACTACTAGATAGGACGGAATGCACCTCGGCGTCCGCTCGCCTTTGCAATTATCTTGGTTCTTCAGGGGATTGATGATAAATCTTTTTCGACCCTTAATTTAACGAGCAAAGTATGACTAAACTTTCAGTAAATATAAATAAAATCGGAACCTTAAGAAACTCCAGACAGGGGCTTGAACCTCATTTAGTGGAGTTTGCCCATAAGATCGTAAGCTACGGGGCCCACGGCATCACCATACATCCTAGGGCTGATGAAAGACATATAACCCGGCAAGATGTATTCGACATTTCTCGAGAAATTACGTCTGTTGAGACCAACTTTGAAGGCGATCTGAGAGAAGGCTTTCTAGACCTCGTGTTTTCCTTAAAGCCCACTCAATGCACTCTTGTGCCTGTCCGCCCTGGAGAAATTACCAGTGATCATGGCTGGGACTTTGAAAGCTATGCCTGGCTTTTGGAGCCCATCATCCAAAAAATCAAAAGTCATCAGGTGCGCGTCTCCCTTTTTGTAGATGCAGGAGATCCAGCAGCCGTAGCATCGGCAGCTCGCATTGGTGCCGATCGAATTGAAATCTACACGGAACCTTTTGCCAAAAGTTTTTTAAAGGGTGACTCTTCAAAAGAAATTTTGGCAATTAACCAAACTATATCCAAAGCAAAAGAATGGGGCCTTGGAGTTAATGCTGGGCATGATTTAACCCACCTCAATCTGCGTCTCCTTCAAAAAGAGTGCCCTGGCATAGATGAGGTATCCATTGGTCATCACTTGATCACAAGAGCCCTAGATGTGGGAATGGAGCAGTCTGTTTCCGATTACTTAGCGGCACTGGGTTGAAGCAGTTAGCAAAAAACTTATGCAACCTTAACCATTTTCCATTTAACATCCTGTAATTACTAGATCACCCATAGGTATGTCAAAACGAGACTTTATGTAGCTGGCATAGTTTATTTAAGGGAGTATTTTCAAACATTAATGATTTATACGGCATATTTGTGAAAGCTCACTTTTTTGGCTCCTCCTAGCAGAAACCGGAAAATTTAATAAGCTTTCTTTGTTTTTTGAAATAATGAAAGCTAAAACTGAAACAGTAGCTGCACTCATATGGGACGTTATAAAATAGCACTAAGGCGCTGCAGGTAATCCTTCCAAGTCAATACTTCGATGCCATTTGCCAATTGGCGAGAGCTTGATTCCGTAGTCACGATCCACTTGTTTTTTAAAGGAATATCTTCTTCTAAAGCGAGAATCCCGGCAGCATCCGAAATATGGGCGCCACGTGATTTAATTTCTACAGCTGTATTTTCATTAAGGAGAAGATCAACTTCATGCCCATTTGCGGAGCGCCAAAAATTAACACGACTGATATTTTTGTTGTAACTTGCTGCTGCTAGAGTTTCGAGGACAATAAATTGTTCAAAACTCTTCCCAAATTCAGCTGTTTTTTCGGAAAGTTTACGATCAAGAAGGCAATTGGTAACGCCGCAATCAAAGTAATAGAATTTCTTTGTCTGAATAGCGCGACATTTTTTTGTTTTGGTAAACGGCTCTAGAAAATAGCCTAAAAGGGTGTCTTCAAGAATTTGATAATACTCAGCGACTGTTTTAGCGCTAACGCCGCAGTCCCTGGCTGTAGCTGTGTAGGAAATGATTTCGGCATTAGAAAATGCTGCAAGTTCCAGGAATCTTGTAAAAGCTTGCAAATTGCGAACAAAACCTTCAGCGTGTACTTCTTCTCTTAAATACTCTCCACAGTAGTCTTTAAGGTCCAACTCTGGCTCGTCAGAAAACAAAATGGGTGGAAGGGCACCATATTGCAGCAATCTCATTAAGGTTACGTCAGAAGGACATTCCTGCCAAGTCAGGGGAAACATTCGTTCCGTTCGCAGCCGGCCTGCAAGATTGGTCACACCTTGCTTGCGTAGTTTTCTAGCGCTTGAGCCAGAGAGTATAAAACGTAGATTAGTATTTTCAATTAACCAGTGCACTTCGTGAGATAGCTCTGGAATTCTTTGAATTTCATCAATGACGACAGTTCCTTCGCTGTTTTGTAATCTTTCACGTAAAAGTGCGGGTCTCGATCGGTATTCGAAATAGACATCACTCATGAGCAAATCTATTCGCATTTCAGCTGTCACTTCGGACTTCAGAAATGTGCTCTTGCCAACGCGTCTAGGGCCTAGAAGTAGGTAATTTTTTTTGGGATTTAGCTCTATTCGTCTTTTGAGAATCACTACTCCCCCCAATCAAGATAATCCGAAGTTTAACTTCCAATTTATAATTTGTCAATAAAATTAGCCTGATAGAATTATTCTTGAGGAAGCCTTTCGGGAATGAAAGATAGAAAAATTTTGCTGTAAAGAGGCTCAGTTATCACACTGAGTCAAGAAAGTCTTAGGAAAATCGTAAAAAGACAGTCGCGATCCGCATCACAAAAAAGCTAAATGTGAGATAAGATCCTAATGCATCAACTTTGGTAATCTATAAAGATCGAAAGTCATGTTGCCGTTGCTAACAAACAATGCTGGCCATGATTTAATCCACCTCAATTTACGTCTCCTTCAAAAAGAGTGCCCTGGCATAGATGAGGTATCCATTGGTCATCACTTGATCACAAGAGCCCTAGATGTGGGAATGGAGCAGTCTGTTTCCGATTACTTAGCGGCACTGGGTTAGGCCCGAGAGAGCGAATCGCAAGTGTTCGACTGCTATCCCTTTAGGCGAGTGAGTTTCACAAATCCCGTCAAGGCCTAGCTCTTTTTAAAGCAGCCGTTTCCTTGAAAAAGCTACTACTTTTCTCGACACTTGATTGAGGAATCGACGAGACATGCTACATTGTACTTGGAAGATTTAAGGAGGAATAGCCATGAGTCAGTTTGAATTTCAGCCCATTTTTGAAAAAAGCAAAGATGAAACCCTTTACCGTAAGTTGGACATTAAAGGAGTCTCCCTCGAACAACATGGCCCGAGAGAGATCTTAAAGATTTCAGCCGAGGCTCTAACTGGGCTTGCCGAGACTGCTTTTGATGATGTGAGTCACCTTTTGCGCACGAAGCATCTTGAAAAAGTTGCAAAAATTCTAGACGACCCTGAAGCCTCTGAAAATGACCGGTTTGTCGCTTTAGAATTGCTCCGCAATGCGGTTATCGCCGCTGACCGTAAATATCCTAGCTGCCAGGATACAGGCACCGCTATCATTATGGGTAAAAAAGGTGAAAACGTATACACAGGAATTGACGATGAAAAGGCTCTGTCCGAGGGTGTTTACAATATTTTTCAGTCCAGAAACCTTCGCTATAGTCAGCTGGCTCCCCTTTCTATGTATGAAGAAAAAAACACCGGAAGTAATCTTCCGGCCCAGATCGACATCTATGCTGAAAAAGGCTCCGCATATGAGTTTTTGTTCATAGCCAAAGGCGGTGGTTCTGCCAACAAAAGCTACCTCTATCAAAAAACGAAGAGCCTTCTCAATCCTTCTTCGATGGAGACCTTTGTCAAAGAGGCTTTGATGTCCTTGGGCACCGCAGCTTGTCCTCCTTATCACCTTGCTTTGGTTATAGGTGGAACGAGCGCTGAAATGAACTTGAAGACTGTAAAGCTTGCCAGCTGTGGCTACTATGATGACCTTCCGGGTGAAGGGTCTAAAGGTGGACGAGCTTTTAGGGATAAAGAATTAGAGAAACTTGTGGAAGTGTGGGCCCGAGAAACGGGAATCGGAGCGCAGTTTGGGGGCAAGTACCTCGTCCACGATGTTAAAGTGATTCGGCTTCCTAGGCACGGAGCGAGCTGCCCTGTGGGAATTGGTGTGAGTTGCTCAGCAGATCGGCAAATTAAGGCTAAAATAAATAAAGACGGCGTTTTTTTAGAAAAACTAGAAGAAGATCCCCTACGTTTTCTACCCCACAACAAAACCCTTGAAGGGCACTGTGTAAATATTGATTTAAATCTTCCCATGGCCACTATATTAAAAGAATTAGACCAATATCCCGTAGCAACTCGTTTATCCTTAAATGGTACATTAATCGTCGCTCGTGACATCGCTCACGCCAAACTTATGGAGCTATTAAAGGCAGGAAGCCTTCCTGACTATTTTAAAAAGTTTCCCGTCTATTATGCAGGACCTGCCAAAACCCCACCAGGTGCAGCTAGTGGCTCTTTTGGGCCTACCACCTCCGAGCGAATGGATCCCTATGTGGGAGAGTTCCAAAAAAACGGAGCTTCTTTGATCATGCTTGGTAAAGGCAATCGCTCGCAAAGTGTCACAGAAGCCTGTAAGTCCTATGGTGGATTTTATCTGGGATCTATTGGAGGGCCTGCAGCCAGACTTGGCAAGGACTGCATTACCCATGTCGAAGTATTAGATTTTAAAGAACTTGGTATGGAAGCCGTTTGGAAAATTGAAGTGAAAGACTTTCCAGCATTTATCATCGTCGACAATAAGGGAAATGATTTTTTCAGGCCTAAAAAATGAACCAGCAAATCCATCACCTGTTGATCGCTGGTGGCACCCATGGCGACGAATGGACTGGCGTTAAGCTTATCCACGCTTTATTAAAGAAGCCAGACTTATTCTCTGGAAGGACCTTTAGGACGTCTGCTATCATTAGCAATCCAGAGGCTTTTAAGGCGCAAAAACGCTATTTGGATCGCGATTTAAATCGCTCTTTTCAAAAAGAGCTTTTAACGGATTTAGGTGTTTCTGATCGAGAGGTGCAACTAGCACGAAATATACTTGCCATCTATGGTCCCCAAGGCAGGGATCCTGCGGATTTCGTGATGGATCTCCACACCACTACTGCAGCTACGGGGCCATGTTTGATCTTGAGTCATGACTCCCTTATCAATCTTCATTTTGCCCGCTTCTTGAGTGAGGCTATTCCCAATCTTAAAGTCGCCCTTTGGAATGGAGACCGCAAAACTGGATTTTTAAAAGATGCCTTAGATAATGGCGTTACTTTTGAAATTGGTCCCATCGCCCAACGCACTTGGAATGCTGAAATCTACTTTACCACCCAGTCAGCAGTCCTAGCAGCGCTAGATTTTTTTACGTGTTGGAACGCACACCCCGAGCACTTTACGGATAAAAGTTTGGAGATTTACGAACCATATCAAACCGTGATGTACCCTTTAGAAGAGAATGGGCAGTTGAGTGCCATGATCCATCCAGCCCTTGACGGAAAAGACTTTAGCCTCTTCAGTGGCGTTCTTCAGGCATTTATCGAACCTTCGGGAAACGTAATCACGATGCCTTTAGATGGGCCCAGCTATCCCATGTTTGTGGGCGAAGCCAGCTACTATGAAAAAAATGTAGCCTTTTATCTCATGAAAAAAAGAGAACTGTCCCTTGCCCATCACCCTAGCTTGGCTTAGGAATGCAAAATTTCATCGCCTATTCGCCGAAACTATCTTTTAAAACTATCTTTTAAAACTATCTTTTAAAACTATCTTTTAAAACTATCTTTTAAAACTAAAGTCGGGCCTTGTAAAGAAGGCCCGATTCATTTGCAATTTGAGTGGAGAATATGGGACTTCTCAGACTTCGCATAGAAAAGAAAAAAACCGAGCTTTCGCTCGGTTTCTCATTCTCTAGAATAAATCCTAGCGATAGTTGTTTTCACGACGTGGTCCACGTGGGCCGCGATTGTTTTCGCGTGGCTCTTGTGGGCGTGCTTCGTTAACAGTAATGCGGCGACCGCCGAACTCTTTACCGTCGAAGCGCTCAATAGCTTCAGCAGCTAGTGAGTCTGATGCCATTTCCACGAATCCAAAACCTTTGGATCTCTGTGTATCACGGTCAGTGATGATTCTTACACTTGCAACTTCTCCAACTTCTTGGAATAAGTCATGTAGGCTCTCATCAGTAGTGCTGTATGGAAGACCTCCAACGTATAGCTTCTTTCCCATCTTAAAACATCCTTCTCAAAAACAAGTGGGACTGGAGCGACACGTCACAGAACCCGAACTTGGAACTAAGCAAATATCTATCACCGCCGAAATCAGGTGTCAACCCCAAGTCAAGAAAAATGTTTAGATGTCTAACAGGGTGGTAGGTACGTCTACAGAGGTAAGTCCCCAACATATTGATAAGATTGACCTAATTTCTGGCATCATTTTTGATAGTAGAACTATGAAAAGGAGGTTCTATGAAATACTTCAATACCCTACCACTTTATCTACTAGCTTCACTCCCCCTTATTGGGTGCGGAAATCAAAGTGAACCACAAAAATTGAATGTTTCTGAAGAACTATCTTCATCAACTCGGTATGTTTGCACCTCTGATGTGCTTATGCGAAATGATGCACTGGCCCCAACAGCGGCTCCTTTACTCCAGGTTTCTCAGGCAGTACAACTCATCGGCGGTTCAAAAACAGGAACCGGCAGTTTAGCGCCACATCGCTTCACAAATGTGAAGACCAAGTCCGGCGTCACTGGCTGGGTATCAACCTCGTTTTTAAAGACAGCCCCCTGTGTGGGAGGTGGCTCCTCTCCGAGTGGCAGTGGACCCATTTCAGGTTCCGTACTTCATTTTACAGGCGACAGACCTGGGGTTCTAGCCATGCTCGACGCCATCGCTTACTCTGAATTTAGAAACAACCCGGAAGCAACGACTTCTGGAGCCTACAATCTCTTATTTGGTTATAAATACTTTAGTAGTTTTGCCCGCCATCCAGATACCGTTGTATGCACTGATATATGTTCTGCAGCCGCAGGACGCTACCAGATTATGCCTGTCACATGGAGTGAATCGCAAACCTATATTGCTAACAATCCAATATCAGAAATCCCTTGGTTGACCGGTCGCCTTCCAGACTTTTCTCCTGCATCACAAGACAAGATGGCCATCTATAAAATTTGGTATCGATTTGGATATGCACAGCTTCGAGGGTTGTCGTATAATGATAACGTGAACTTAAGATCGGTTACTGATAAACTTGCTCTCGAGTGGGCGAGTTTACCTGGAAACGTTTATGGGCAAGGTGGAGTCAATTGGGAAGAATTTAAAAGATACTACTGGTCGCGCTTCAGTTTTTACAGCAAATAAATTTGACTTCTGATCGACGGGACCTCACGTAGACCTGAACCTAGGGATAAAGAGACATTATGGGCGAGAACCTTAAAATAGCACGACAGGTAAAAGGGCTTCCAGACTCGTCTGGGGCCCTTGTCGTGTTAATTCTTCTTGCCATCTTGACTCACTTATTGGTTATCGTACTCCTTCCTAACGAGGCTCCTCATAGGTTAGATTCCTCGACTCCCTCACAACCGATTCGTATGGCGATCGCAAAACAACCGACGGCACCCAAAGATCCCAACAAAATTCTATTTTCTAAACAAACTCAAACAGCCCCACCAAAACAGCCTGACTTCTACAGTTTTGAAGATCATCAGGCAAAAAAAGAAAGTCAATTGACTTTAGGCAAGGGCGGTGAAGGAACTGAGATTCCCAATAAAGTAGAAGCTAAGCCTCAAGAGATGGTTCCTGAGAAAAATCAAGCCGCAATCGTTCCAGCGAAAAAACCACTCTCGAGAGACGAGGCTTATCAAAAGTTCCTCCCCTCCAAGCAGCTCCAAGCGGCTGAAACGGCAGCAGGATATAAAGATTATGTAGATCAACAGATGACTCTAGGGGAAACCGTCGACGCAAACTCTTTAAAGAATCCTCTCATGGGCTTTTTCGCCCAAATTCGTCGTAACGTAGAGTTGGCATTTTATGACCCCAGCGAACTGGAAGTAGCCAGGTATATGAACTCTCAAGGCCTTTCTAGCATCAGCGGCTCTGCCGTAGCCCTCATCGAAATCGACAAATCAGGGAAAATTACCGATCTGAAACTTGCAAATTCTTCTGGCCACTCCATTATCGACAATCATTGGCTTAAAATATTGCGGGCCTCATCCCCATTTCAACCGATTCCCAAGTCATGGCCTAAAGATCATCTGAAATTCTCTTATACTCTCAATTATCGGTACGGCTCAGGCTAATCCTTGATCGTGGGCTATCGCCACAACTGCCTCAGCCCACTCTTTTCTAGAATTTAAAGATTCTACTAAGTGAAATTTTTTGCCTTTCCCATTAAGAAAAAGCTCACGATATCCTACCCCTATTTCTTCTACGGTTTCCAGGCAATCCGCAGTAAAAGACGGAGAAATATAGATAACCGATTCCACTTCTTCTTTAATAATATCGTCTAATCGATAGTCAGCAAAAGGCTGAATCCAAGGATCTCTTCCAAAGCGAGATTGAAAGACAATTTCATAATCAGTGATGCCGAGGTTCTTTGCAATGCCGCGTGCAGAAGCAAAACACTGTGCTTTGTAACAATTGCGGTTGTCGTCTCTAAGGGTATCGCAACAGGCTTTATCTACGGTGCACCGCGTGGACTGAGGGGAAGAGTTTTTACAATGACGAACAGGGATTCCGTGAAAGGTAAAGAAAACCTTTTTGTAGTCTTTTATATGGGGCCTCGCTAGATCAGAAAAGGACTGGATGAATTGGGGATGATCAAAATAGGGTTTGAGAATCTTAACACGTCCCGTATATCCCTGTTGTGCGATCTCCTCTTCCACTTTGAGTTTCGCAGATTCAAAAGCAGCAGCTGAATACTGCGGAAACAGCAAAAAAACGGTCATGTCAGTGGTGTCAGCTAAAGACTTTATAGCACTACCAATACTCGGCTGCCCGTAACGCATGCCAAGTTCTACCTTCCACTCTCGACCTAAAATCCCAGCCACCTGATCTCTTAAGTCAAGACCATGAAAAAGAAGCGGGCTCCCCCGTTCGGTCCATAGTTTCTTGTAAAGCGCGGCTGACTTACGGCTCCGAAAGGGAGCTATGATAAAGTTAACAATAAGCCACCTTACAATCGGATGTGTGTCGATAACTAAAGGATCCGACAAAAACTCCATGAGATACTTTCTCACGTCTTTTACTTCAGGACTGTCAGGTGTTCCAAGATTGACTAATAAAAATCCGCGCATAAAATCCTTTCAAATGCCTCTCTATAGAGGCTGCTCATCTCATCCTATGTCTCATTAGAGGCCAGAACCTTCTAATGCTTCAATTTAGAAAGAAACTCTTTTGCTCGCTCAGTTTTAGGTTGGGAGAAAAACTCAGCTGGCGTATTTCTTTCGATAATCTGACCTTTTTCCATAAAAACCACGCTATCGGCAAACATCTTAGCAAAGCCCATTTCATGGGTCACACATAGCATCGTCATTCCACTTTTAGCAAGATCGCTCATGACATCCAAAACTTCGGAAATCATTTCCGGATCTAGAGCAGAAGTAGGCTCATCAAAGAGCATAATTTTGGGTTCCATGGCTAATGCTCTCGCAATGGCAACTCTCTGCTGCTGGCCGCCAGACAAAAATCCGGGATACTTTTGGGCCTGATCTTCAATATGAACTAGCGCCAGGAGCTCGCGTGCTTTTTGCTCAGCGGCCTCTCGGCTCCATTTTTTGACTTGAATGGGAGCCAATGTGATGTTTTCTAAAACAGTGAGGTGAGGGAAAAGATTAAACTGTTGAAAAACCATACCCACCTCCCCTCTAAACTTAGATTTCGTTTTCTGAGACAGAGGCGTACCAAAGACTATAATTTCACCCTCATCAAAATCTTCCAACTGGTTTACTAATCGAATGAGAGTCGATTTTCCACTTCCAGAAGGGCCGCAAATGACGATTTTTTCTCCTTTAGACACAGAAAGATTAATGTCACTTAGAGCCTTAAAGGCACCGAAGCTTTTTCCAACATGTTTAAATTCAATGTCCATTGAATGACTCTCCCATCTGAGTTTAATCTAGGATTCTGAAATTGGATTTAAGCGAGAAGACAGCTTAGAAAGTCCATAGCAAAAGATCCAAAAAACCAACGCCGCAAAAACATATCCTTCCTTGGCATAGCCAAGCCAAGCTGAATTCTTAGTCGCGGCTTGCACCGCACCTAAAAAATCAAACATCCCAATAATTGCCACCAAGGTCGTATCTTTAAACAAACTAATAAAGTTATTTAAAATTGCCGGCGAGACTATTTTTATAGCTTGAGGCAAAACCACGTAACGCATGCTTTGAAGCCAATTGAGACCTAAAGCGCTGGAGACTTCTCTTTGTCCCCCAGCAACTCCTTGAAGCCCTCCCCTAATCACTTCTGCCATGTAGGCGCCTGAAAAGCAGACAATTCCAAACATTGCCCGCGTAAGTTTAGAAAGCTCCACTCCTTCAGGGAGAAAATAAGGCACAAGAACGCTTGACATAAAGAGTACGGTAATGAGGGGAACTCCGCGCCAGACTTCTATCCAAAAAATACAAAATAACCTTACGACGACAGGTCCCGACTTTCTACCAAGCGCAAGAAGGGTCCCAATGGGAAACGCCCATAGAATTCCAAAGTATGCTACAAACAAAGTCAAAAACAGCCCACCAAAGGCATCCCTATCCACTCCTGTTTCAGGTGAGAAGATGTTATAGATGATGGCAATAGCTAATAGCGGCATTCCTAAGAAATTGAGCCATAGACCCAGAGTTTTTGTCCTATTGAAGAATAAAAGACTTACCGCAGCTATAGCGCAAGAAACAAAGAGCTGGGCCCTCCAATACTCTTTTTTTTCCAGCATGCCGTACATAAAAAAGACTAAATTTTCTTTCACAAAAACCCAACAGGCTCCTGTTGCTTCTCGACATGCTTCCGAGCTAGATCCTGAAAAGACAGCGCCCAAAAACATCCATTGGGCAATTTTTGAAACCATGACGCCTAAAATCGCTAATGAGATTAAGGAAACAAGAGTAGCACCCACGGATCCAAAACAAGACTTTATAAAAGTTTTTTCAAACATGTCGCCTCACCCGCGCTAACCTGGAATTGAAATAATTCATAGCTATGCTAATGAGCAGACTTATCAGTAAATAAACCATCATCGTGATACTGATCACCTCCATAGCTTGCCCCGTCTGGTTCAACACAGTCCCGGCAAAAACGGCCACTAAATCGGGATAGCCTATAGCTGCCGCCAAAGAAGAGTTTTTAAAGACGTTTAAGAACTGGTTCGTAAGCGGGGGAATAAGGACCTTGAGGGATTCCGGTAGAATTACGAGGCGTAGGGCCTGAAAATGGGACAACCCCAAGGAGCGACTCGCCTCCCACAATCCTTTGTCCACACTTTTAAGACTCGCATAGACCAGCTCACCTACAAAAGCCGAGGTATAGCAGGTAAGTCCCAACGCTAAGGCTATAAGTTCCGGAATGACGACATTTCCGCCCACAAAGTCAAACCCTTCCAGCACAGGGCGAACCCACTCACCATTTACAATCCACGGAAAAAAAACGCCCCGATTGTTAAGGAAAATGAGGTTTCCAAATTGAAGACTGTCGCGGGGCTCTGGAAGGCTCTGAAGCACCGCAAAATAGATAAAAAAGATTTGTAGTAGCAAAGGAATGTTCCTGATACCACCTATCCACATTTTGGCTAACCCACGAGACAACGGATGCGCAAAAAAACGCGCAAAGCCCACTAGGAAACCCAAAATAAGCGATCCTACGATGGCTAGAACCGAAACATAAACGGTATTAAGTAGGCCTACTAAAAAAGCTCTCAAGTAGGTCGAACCTTCACCAAAAGAAATGAGAGCCTGAACTACCTCAAATCCAGCAGTAACTTTTAAAAATTCAAACCCTCGCGAAATCCCTCGCGCCTCTAAGTTCACCAGGGCATTGTGAAGCCCATATGACGCTGCCGCTATGACCATCCCGACAAACACGAGCTGCCATAAGATGCTTTGCTTGATATGGACCTTTCGGGGACGTTTCATGAAGAAAAAAGCTTTCTAATTAAGAGTGCTCATCTAGGAGTACGACCTGCTTGGAACGCCTATTTTGCGAACCTATCGAATAGGCATGGCATACTGAAGGCCGCCCTTGCTCCAAAGGGCATTTTGGCCACGAGCGATTTTTAATGGCGATTTAGAGCCCAAATTATTTTCAAAAACATCCTCATAGTTACCCACCTGAGCTATGATCCGAAAGACCCAATCTTTATCTAATTCAAGCCCTTTATGAAGGTCACCTTCTAGACCCAGCAGCCTCTTCACACTCGGGTTTGTGGTCGATGTTTTTAAAGAGTTTACATTCCCTGAATTCACGCCAAACTCTTCCGCTTCCAGCATCGCGTAAAGGGTCCAACGGACAATGTCTCCCCAAGTATTGTCTCCGTGGCGAACGGCAGGACCAAGGGGCTCTTTGGATATAATTTCAGGAAGAATGACATGTTCCTCTGGGTCTTTAAACGCAGATTTATAGGCGTAGAGTCCAGACTGGTCTGTCGAAAATGCGTCGCAACGACCCGCTAAATAGGCGCCTACGACCTCATCATTTTTCTCGTAAGCGATCATTTTAAATTTAAGATTGTTGGCCCGAAAATAGTCCGCCAGATTAAGCTCCGTGGTGGTTCCTGTATTGACACAGATCGTGGCACCATTCAGTTGCTTCACGGACTTTATTTTAAGCTTTTTCTTTACCATAAAGCCTTGGCCGTCATAGTAAGTAACCCCAGTGAAATCTAAGCTAAGGGAAGCATCTCGCTGCAGTGTCCAAGTGGTATTTCGCGACAGAATATCGACAGCCCCCGACTGTAAAGCCGTGAAGCGCTCTTTCGCATTTAAAGGCACAAATTTTATTTTTTTAGCATCGCCTAAAGTAGCCGCTGCTACTGCTCGGCAAAGATCAATATCGATGCCCGACCAGCCACCTTTTCCATCTGGCTGCCCAAAACCAGGAAGGCCTTCCGCCACCCCACAGATCAACTGGCCCCGCTTACGAACTTTATCAAGGGTTAAGGATGCCCCGTGTGCAAATCCCGCAACAAGAAATAGAGATACCATGCAAATTTTCATAAAGTTGTCCTGCCAATTAAAATCACTTTATGGCATCCTAGCGAATTAGCAAAGGAATCCAAAGGAGAAAACGTGCGCTTTCTCATTTCACGTACAGATAAAATTGGTGATGTTGTTTTAACCCTGCCATTAGCCGGATGGCTAAAAGCAAAATATCCCTCATGTGAGGTCTACTTTTTAGGCAGGACCTATACCAAATCTGTCATTGAGGCGTCTCAACACATTGACGGCTTTCTTAACTGGGATGAACTTAAGAAGTCAAAAGAAGCTTTATCTACTTTTAAGTCCTTTGATTTTCAGACCGTTTTTCATGTGTTTCCGTCTCAAGAAATTGCGTTTCTTTGTAAGAAAGCGGGCATTCCTCAGCGGATCGGCACGTCTCACCGATGGTATCACTGGCTAACGTGCACAGAAAAAATTGATTTTTCTAGGAAAAATAGTGATCTCCATGAAGCCCAGCTCAACTTCCGTCTCCTCGGACTGAAAGGGACTACCCTCCCTCCCCTAGCGGATTTGGCTGGCTATTATGGAATGCGAAAAAGCCCTAAGATACCTCCTGACTTCAAGAAGCTTCTAAGCGTTGATAAATTAAACATCATCCTACACCCCAAGAGCAAAGGAAGCGCCAGGGAGTGGAGCCTTGATAATTTTAAAACACTGATAGAACTCGCAGATGGACGATTTCAATTCTTCATAACAGGGGGGCCCGACGAAGTAGAGCCCTTGCGTGAATGGGCTCAGGGCCTCAAAGGTGTAATTTTTTTAGCGGGATCATTGAGCCTTGAGGAATTTATCCCCTTCCTAGGCGCCTGTGATGGACTCATAGCCGCTAGCACAGGACCTCTCCATCTAGCCGCTTCTTTGGGCATCCATGCTCTTGGAATCTTTCCCCCCATAAAACCCATGGATCCTTCCCGCTGGGCTCCTATCGGCAAGAAGGCGTCGTATCAAGTTGCGGCAAAGTCTTGCTCTGACTGCCGCCGCTTGGCATCATGTGCTTGCATGGCCCTGGTTACCCCAGAAAGCGTTTTTGAGTCCTTATTAGCCTGGAGGAGAAACGAAATATAGACTTTTTGCTTCAAAAAGCTCAGAAAGTGAGGAAAGCTAGGGGACAATTTTTCTGCAGCTTAGCGTGCAACTTGTAATGTTACTTTTAGTTACCCAAGCTTTATAACCAAACGACAAATAACCTTCAGGACAACGCATCTTATTGGTGTCTCCACATTGCTTTTCGTTGCTTCCAGTAACGTTCTCAGTTGGACCACTTCCAACTTTAGCGAGAAGCTCGGTAAGGTCCACACATTCATATTTTTGATCTTGAAAATTGACGTTTTTAACACCAAAAGGACACTGCAATGTGGTAGTCGACTTAAAATATTCCCCACAAAGACGAACCGCAGGATCATAAAGCATACTTATAGGATGGTTTCGATCCAAGGGGATATTTCTAATAGGATCGATCACAAAAGTCTTTCCGTCTGCCTTTAACTTGGTCGCATAAATAGACAGTCCAGGAGTTGATGGAGAGCCTACGGACTCACATGACGCCTCAATGGTCCACTGACCTATTTTTTTATCCTTCGCAAGAGGGTTGCCAAATTTGTCTTTAAGGACCACACCGGGCCCAGAGCAACTGGTTGGACGCGACGTCCCAAGGGTTTGGTCACAGCTGATTAGGTTAGTTATGGTTCGTTTAATGTCACCGAGGTCCGACCTGATTTCACTCGATTTGTTAGATTTCATCGCAGTGACATTCATGCTCATCAAGGCCATACCCGCAATGGACATGATCCCCAAGGTGACCAACGTTTCAATTAGTGAAAATCCATGTTTGGATTTCAAAGGACCCACAGCGAAATACATCTTCGCCCCCCCAATGGTTGCTTCCCCTATCGGAGCTTTTAGGTTCCAACTTGATATATTTCACAAATAAATCAAATATTTCAATATTCACTGGGCGTTGCAACTTGCTTCGAGATGTTCCAGAAAATTGCTTAAAAAGTTGGGACCGATACGTTGAAACCTCTGTTCCTGAATGATTTCGGCGGCCATGGGACACTCCCTTCGCTAAACGGAGTGAAAGGCCGCTACTATTTCAGACTTTTCCAGGCAAAAAATTTCTCCCCTAAAAGCCCCTCCTTAACTTATAATATTTCTGGTGCCAAATAGGGGGATTCTCAGTGAAGATGTATGCTTTTTGTATAGTTTTTATTCTTGGGGCTTGCGGCATTAGTAAACCTTCCTATAAAAAATATAGTTCCGATGCTGAAACTGGCGGAAGCACCACACCTACCGATAACTCGACTGCAAAAAAAGAAGCTGCAAATCTAGCTGCATTTGAAAAAGAGATGGCTGTAGTCAAAACCAATTGCGCGATATCTGGCTGCCATTTGTCGACAGCTATTTCTGGAACAAAACTTTCTGCCACTGATTCCTCCATCAATCGGAAAGCAATTTTAGCTTATACGGGGACAACTAGCACAGCCCTTGATTCGAAACTGCGCGGCTCAGGGCACGGTGGCGGGAAACAAACCAATCCGACAAAAATTCAAATTGACGCTTGGCTGACGGTTGAAAACTCAAAATAGTCCTGCAGAGCGCTGTCCCTAAGGGACTGGCGAGAGCACTCTAACTCCCAATTGGGACATCCTAAGTCTAGACTAAGTAAACTTCCAGAGTTTCAAGCGGATTTTTCTCGATTGATTTTACTGTCCTCAACTTTTTCAAAAGCCTCAGGACTAAAATTCTTATCCAGTTCGAGTTCGATGGCAATGGATCCCTGATCATTTAAAGTTAGCCAAGTAGTGGATGAAAACAAAAATCCCGTCAACAACGCACGCATCAATTCGAGAGAAAAAATATGGGTAAAAGTCGCTCCAAATAGAACTAATGAAAAAATGCTACTTGCAAATAGGGACGTTTTTGGAATGAGTATGCAGATAGCCCCGAGGACCTCAACGGCACCTACAGTATAAAGCGCCCAAACGGGCCAACCATATTTTTGAAACTCTAAAAAATGAATGTCAAAACCAGAAAGCAATTTGGAAAGGCCGGTGGTCATAAAAATGCCAAACAAAACTACTTTCAAACAAAACCTAAATAATAATAGCCTAGGAGATGGGCCTGTTCCGCCTTCGTCAATAAGGTCAAGGTCTGAGCGCATAGAATCCCCGTCGATAGTCTATTTTAGCTCTCTTCGGAAGATACCGGAAATCATTGAGGGTCTTATTGTTAAGGTCTTAATTATATTTACATAAGCACCGTTTTCAGGCACCTAATTAAGGAATAGATTAAAGCCTACCTGCCTAAATCGCAGGTGAGCCCGTCATTTTTGTAGACAGTTGGAAGACAAATAGTGAGCACACAAGATCGGGGCAATCCCCACAAAACCTATTTTTATATAACAGTTTCATATGGTTGTAAAAGTCAACAAAAATCGGATCGATTCCTGCATATCTTCCTTCACAAGGCTTAGTTCCTTGTAAAGGAGATTGATTATGAAACGTATTGCCACCCTAGCCTCACTCATCATGGTATGCCTCTCAACTGAAGCTTTTGCGAGAAAAAGCTCTGGACGAGAAGGCTTTAACTTTGGGCTTTCCGTTTTAACTACAGCCGATAATTCTAAGCTATATCCCAGTAAGGTGTCCGAGAAGACAAGAGAGGTGTCCAATTCCGTGGAAGGCTACTCTCCATTTATAGGTTATTCCTTCGATACGTTTACCCTGGGCCTAAAATTTGGGCAATATTCAGAATCTCTTTCGACGACAGAAAGATCTTCCCTTGACCCTTCTAAGGTAAACAAACTTTCCAGCATTACAGCCATGAGACACGCGAGCCTTTTTGGACGCCTTAACTTTGGGGGCTATTTCTTTCTTGAGCTCGGAGCTGGACTTTATAAAGAAGCTGTGACCATCGATAACCAATATGTGTCTGAATTAGGTGATGGTATTTTTGAGGGCAAGTCAGAACACTATAACTTGAATGGAACGGGATCTGGGTCTCATTTTGGTGGTGGTTTCGAAGTCCCTATGTCTAAAACAGGCTTTTTTCTCACAGGTGAATATATTCGCCAGACCTATGCCATTAAAGAAGCATCTACCGCAATTACCGTAGGTGCCAAGCAGTCTACTAGGGTTCGCAATGCTTTGAACTTAGGACTAGCCTACTATTTTGACTAATTTTTTAAGACGATTTTGACCGCTAAGTTTCGCGAGCACTTTCAAAATGAAATTCGCTGATTTCTATTTATATCTGGAAAGACAAAAGCTACACTTCCCTCTGGAATCCATTTGATAGCCATATTGGGGAAGCTTCGTGAATAGACCAATGATGTGTCGCTCGTGCAAAAAACTGATGGGCGTAGCGGATAACTGCCCCTGGTGTGGTACTGCCCGACCTGGGAAGACGTCTGAATTTTTTTCGCGCTTTGCGCCGAACCTCCTGAGCCCACATATGTCCGTGGGCGAAATCATTATTAAAATTTCCATCGCTTTTTTTATTGTCGAATTGCTAGCGGTTCTATTATTAGGCGGATTTTCAGCTTTTATAAAGAGTATTTGGTCTGTTCCTGGTGGTGTGATTGATCTCCTAGGTGCTTCAAGTCCGGAACTTTTTAATGGCCGATGGTGGGGGCCGCTCACTGCCAGTTGGCTGCACGGAGGAGGGCTTCATATCCTCTTCAATATGATGGCTGTTAGGCAAATTACTGACTTTATTGAACAGACTACAACACGTTCCTTTACTTGGACTGCTTATATTTTAACAGGGGCGGGAGGGTTTGCCCTTTCGGCTTTAGCTGGTCATTTTTCATGTGGAGCTTCAGCGTCTATTTTTGGACTGATTGGCCTTGGCATGGCCATAGCGTTTCTCTTGGGAAATGGTGCTGACGACCCCATGTTTAAAGCCCTCCTGAGTTGGGCTGCCATGGGTCTACTCTTTGGCTTTCTTTTTCCAGGGATCGACAATACAGCACATCTCGGTGGTCTTTTGACGGGTGGGATTCTAGGCCTTATTTGGTCCACTTGGCGATCGAAGAAATGGTTTCATTGGGTCCTCCCTAAACTTGTTGTTGGACTTTGGGGTTTAACTATTATAGGCTTTCTTTATAGTATTCTAAATAAGTTGCAAATTATTTGAGGTGAACATGAATTTGGAAAGGCCATCCAAAGTCATACCTGGGCCCTTTATTTTATTACAAATGTTCCTATCCTGTCCTATCGCTTACGTTGCTGTTCTTTATATAGGTTCCGCGTTTTCCTCCATAGCCATCGCTCAATATGTGCACAAGGCGCCGATCATCCTACCAGCGTTTGCATTGCGAGAGCTTTCTGGGTACCCCATTAACACTTACCGAGTATTTAGATCCGTTAATGGCAAAGCCGAGGCCATTCCCTTTCAAATTGATGAAATGACTAAGTATGAAGATTTCGTTTTAGATCAGGGCGTAAGTCCCAATATGCATGAAGGAGACGGCGTTTTTGACAATGCTGACGAACTTTCCTTTATGGGTGAAGATGTAGGTGATATTGCGCCTATCACTTCTTGGGGAGGCCCAGCACCCGATTTGAGCTACGAAGTGACCGCAGAACACCCCAGTGGCAAAAAAGGCGCTGTTTATGTAGGCATTTGGTTTAGCAGAGCCCCCCCACTGTCAAATAAATCTTATGTGTCTTTTAATTTGCAGCAAGCTAAGATATCAACTTCCCGCTATGCGTATTACTTTGATCCCAAAAACTATCTGGTCGTAAAGGGCATCGATGTTTTAAACGACGGGAAGCCTAGGCGACTCGTGGAGTCTTCCAGCTTTTTTTTAAAAGCTGATTTAAAGTATTTCCTGACGTTTTTGGTAAATCAATCCAGTATTGTTAGTAAGCTAGAAGCTTATAAAATCGGTCCCATTCGAAGCATCGTCAGGGTCAGCTTCTCCTACGTCCTTTTGAGACTTAACTTTGAAATGGGCATGTACACGGAAGTGAGTTTTTTTGCAAATTCCGTGATTCTTCCAGCCATTATGTACAATCCCCTCGATGGAGCTAAGAGCTTAAACAAAGGATCTGGATTTTACTATGGCTTCGCTTTAAACGAAAATCCCGCGAGTCTGAACGTGAAAAGTACCCTGCCCTCCTATAAGGAATCCACTTCAAGTAGCTTTTTTAGCAGCAAAAATATTGTAGAGCGTTCTTATAGCGTAACGACATCTTCAAAGGACTGGTTTATGCAGATGGAAATTGAGCCATCTTCAAAAATGATCAGTAAAGGATATGGGCCAAGCTTATATTTAGAAAACGCATCGCCAGATGAAATTGCCAAGAGACCATTAAATAAAGCCCTTCCACTCGGTAAAAGCCCCGTTAATTTAGCGATAAATTTTGATCTATCTGAATTTTCCGAAGGCGAACACCGGGTTGGCTTTAGGCTCTATTTCGAAAACCAAGTGACTCCTCAGCTGCTTGAAAGTTATTCCACTTTAAGCCTTTGGCGCTACACCGTAAAAAGGAGATAAACATCATGCTAGAATTTACTCACTCAGATTCTCTTCCCATGATCCTCAATTTCCGTGGTGACGAACCTTTAGCATCAGACTTTTCCATATCTGCAGAAAAGGCTATGGATCTCCTTGGCATTAAGCGCTCTCGCTTAAATCAAATTTCCGGCCGAGAATTACGAGTTGCAAAAATGCGAGTTGATGGCTATGTCAGGCCGATTTATCGACTTGCGGATGTCACTGAGTATCTTTCCTGGAGTCGCGCGCCTGTTACCCATAAACGAAGCAGTGAAGCTATAGATGACGCGGTAAGTAGACTTGAATCACAGGCTCAAGAGTTAAAAGACGAACTCATGGGGGAAGGCAATGCCCTCCATGAAACCGTGATCCAGGCCGTGGCCATTCTAGAAAATTCACTTCAAAACCAAATGCGGATCCTAAGAAAGTCCGTAGGCTTTAAAGACGCTTATTTCCCCTTAATGACTGCGATGGAGCAACAAAAAAATGAACTCGCTACTTTGAATCAAAGTATGGCAATTCTTTTAAAACGCCAGGTTGATATGGATGACACCCTTTGCGCGGTCAAGGGGGCCTTAGCTGAGGTATTTGTCGGATTGGAACGGATCAGTCAAAAACTGCCAGAAAAAACGACAACACCCATGCAAAAAGCCCCTAAAAAGCCCCAAAAAAAGTTTGCTCCTTTGGATTTAATCACCCCAAAGTTGACACCAAATTCGTTTAAACGACCCAGAAAATCAAAATAGGTTGGAGTCGCAACTGGCCGTTTTTATTATATAAAGCTATGCAAATCAAACAACCACCCAAGACTGCCTGGCTTTTTTTTCCCTCTCCATCCCATAGCTGTTCAGGTGAAAATATCCCTAGTTGATTTTCAGGGAGATGGAAAATGTCACCACAGCTTTTAAAAAACCAACCCAACTGGCAAGAAATCATGGCTCGTCTAGGTGAGAGACTCTACCAGGATTTTATTCAAGATGATGATCATCGTTCCCTTCGCTTTGATTACGCCCCTAATTTGGAAGAATATAAAAATACCTCGAAACTCGCCCTTGCTCTCGAACTTTGTAAGTATCGAGACCAGGCCTTAGCAGACTACAAAGGTTGCTTTGCCAGGGAGCTTGAAGGTCGGCTTGTCAAAGAATCCCAATACTTTCATAAAAGGTTTCGCGAAGCGACTGAGTATATAAGTCAACTCGTAAAAGAAGAGTACCTTAATGATGAAGACAACTTGACTTCGACTTTTAAGGAAAAAATTCAAAATGAGATCCTTGTTGCCAAATCTCACTATGAATCAGAGCTTCTCTCTTGCATTCAAAAGGAAAGGGAATCCCACACTCAAAGACTTCATAGTATTGAGCTCGAAGCAAAGAAGACACGCGACGAGGAACATAAATTTCTGGAAACTCTTTTTCAGGCCCAGTTAGCAAATGCTAAAAAGCAGCTCGATTTAGAATTTAAAAAAACGCACGATGAGAAAGTGAACTTAGCCCGGGTAGATTTGCAAAACGCCCTCCTTAATCAGTCTCAAATCCTAGACAGCCTGCACCAAAAGGAACTTGCGGCTTATAAAGAAGAACTAAACCAAAAGCTAAAGCAGGAACTTGCAAGTTGGCTAGAGACGAAATTGGATGAGTTAAATAGGTCTAAAGAAGAAGCCCATCAAGTTAAATTGACACTCCTACAAGAAAATTACTTAGAAGAAATCGATGCTTCAAAGTCCAAATATTTAATTCAACTTGATGCCTGGACCGCTGCCATTAAAACTCAAGTACGGGCCAAAGCTGCTAAAGAGCAAAAGCTCTTGATGGAAAAAGAAGCTGCTCAAATGTTGCGTGATCTCGCCGCAAGCGTCCATCATATTAACCTTCAGGCAAATATTCATATTGATTCCCTTGAGACGAAGAGTCGGGCTTAAGCTCCCTCGATGTCAATTAAAATCAAAGCTAGAAGTATGGCCCGAACTTGCCCTTAAAAATGGAGAGCTGCTATCAGGCGATTCGCCTTGGGATATTCTTGAGCCCATTACCGCACCTTCTGTTCCGGATCAGCAGTATTACTAGAAAAAAATCATAGCTCTATCGCCTTATGGATTGTCAGATCAAGACGCGTCCTCACCATAGACCTGCCTCCCCACCTCACGGTATGGATCTAAATACAAAGCAATTCGCTGTCTTACTAGCTCCCACCCACCGCAGTTAGATGTCTTCTGATGCAAAGCAATTCGCGGACCCCCTTTGATCCTGCTTCAATCCTGCTTCAAGCGGTCCCCGTCAAGTCAGACATACTCCGCTGATTTCATGAAGAAAAAACATAAATCTTTAGATTTTCCCTCGTGCTGCCGATGGCTTATGAACGGCAACTGATCGTATATTTGGGGACCTTAAGGAGGTTTACATGACAGAGAAAGAGACCAAGACCGCAAGTGAAGAAACCGAAAATCCTACGACTTTAAGGAGAGCCCTATTTACCGCAGGCCCCGTTGCTCTTTTAGCTGCATTTGTAACGGCCTGTTCGCAGGACTCCGCAAAATTTGGGGGAACTACTGGCCGCAAAGATTTGCGCAGGACTGCAGGTGGGGCTAGCGATGGCATTGGCGGCACAGGAGGCACAGGAACGGACTCTAATGGTGATAATGCCATCGGTACAAACAACACTACTGGCAATGTTGATGTAGCTCAAGTCCCCTCAACCTGCACGGCCATTCCCCAACTTAACAGCCTCCTATCTTCGGCAGTAGACCTTCCTGATACAGCAATGCCCACTCTCAAATTTTACGGTAGTAAGTCTTCGCTGCTTTTGGCCCTAGGCTTTCCCGCCGGTGCAGAGTCGGCAACTTTTAAACTAGCCTCTGTGGTCTTGTTAGATGAAGACGGATATCCCTTAGCAAGTCACATCATCTCCGATGCAAATCGTTCTTCAACATCGGGAAAATTAAACCTTTTTTCCTTTGACAATCTTAAGGTTATGGGAAGCAAAGTACATATCTTGGTATCCACGACTGGGAATCAATCCTATAGAAAAAAAGATATCCCGGTAACATTTGATGACCCCATTGCTGCGGGTAAAACTCTCGTTGAGGTAAGTCCGACAAAAGCAGCTTTTGTCAGCGGTTTTCAAGCAGTCGCAAACTTTAACCACATTTCTCCGACCTCACTTCATAAGAAAACCGCCATATTCACAGGCCTTGGGCCACCAACCGAAGACGATGGCAAACGATTCTTCTTTGTTGCGGATAGCAGTACTCAGTTTGTTCCTGCCCCAGGCTTAAGTGGCTTTACGATTGTAGATTTGCTTGGGGCGCCACTTGGCAGTGGAGACACCTTCTCGAGCATTCTACAAAATAGCATTTTTGTTGCCTATAAAGAATCAGGTAATTCCGTTTACCGAACCATCATCCGAATGACCTAATCTTTGATTAGAATAGAAAGGATTTCAGCCATGGAAGTTACACGACAGAGATTTGCGGAATTTGATCGAAGGGAATTTGTGAAACTCACCGGAGCAGCTGGTGTATTTGCCTTGATTAGTCAGAATGCCCTTGGTGCGGAATGCCCCAAAGAGCAAAAAGCAGGCTCTGGTCTGCAATTCTGGCTGGATGGACTTCACTTCGAAGGTGGAGCTACCGGTTCCAATATCATTTCAAACGCGACTTTAGCAATTTTCAGTTACGATCATAATATGACCCTATCCAGCTATGTGGAATCGGTTGCCCTGATTGACTCTACAACGGGCTCCCCTCTAGGCATGAAATACTTTAGGGCTTCCGATAAGACTTCAACCGGTAAAGCACCCTACGTAATTTTTGAAAATATTAGCTTGAAATATGCGGGTAGGTATTTGGTCATCTATACGGTTAGAAGTGGCGAAAAAATATTAGTTCACACCTACGAACTTGCTAAAGCCACTCGCAGTACATTTGCAAATCCGCAAGTTCGCGTGCCGCTCGACGTTAAAAGTAAAATAAGAGAATCAGGTGCTATGGAGGCTTTCCTAAAAGATACGCAACCAGACTATGTGGGGACCATTACGAGCCCCTATATTTATTACACAAAAAATGGCTTGGCCACCCACGCAGCAAAGTCAGTTATTGAAAGCATCACCAGTGACGGTAAATTCACGATAGCTATCAATGGCATGCACAGCGATGTTAACATTGGACACTTTATGCGCTATTTTATTGTAGCTGACCCCGTCGGTAGACTCCTAGGGCTGATAGAGCGAACCTTTACGGCTAATGGATCTGTTCCCGTGCAGCGAGTTAAGGAACTCAGCTCCGATACTGCCCTCATTGATACCCTCAAAAATGCTATCCCAGGTGACACCTGGTCAGCAGCGGATATTGCGAATATAAATGACTGTCCTTATGTGCAAATCATCACAGAAGATAAATTTGATGCTGTTGCAAGGCAAGTAGTAAGGCTGCGTTAAGTACTTGAGTCATCTCATACATTTGAAAAGGCCCTAGCTTTCGAATGCATGACTTTATGGTTACTGAGCAGAGGTCGTTAGGCCTCGGGTCTATTTTTAATAGCTCACAAGACTTATCCCGCACTGGGAGCTAACGATTGTTACGGTCGCTGCTTTAAAAGCGCCGAAATCAGCATCAGTAAATAAGTCGGTCTTGTATTCATGAGGCAAGAAACTAGAATCTTTGACCTCTAAGTGATCAAAAATAGGTAATCAGCATGCTGACTTTTCTATTGCGAAAAAACTTTCAGATGAACTTAGCGTTATGGGAAGCCAAACCTAGCGCATCAAAAGGAAACCATTCAAAACAGCAACCGTCTGTAGCCTTCGAGCTTCGAAAGAAACTCTCTTTTAGTTTAAGCCATCATTGCGGTCCAACTACTATAATAAGTAGGAAGGATGGCAAGATGGAGTAAAAAAGCTTGATCTCAAAACAACGTCTACCTAAATATTTCTGAGGCTTTCCATAAGTTTGCAAAGAAATCTTACCATTTTGGGATTGGGTCCGGACTCTCTAGCCATCAGGGTGGGTTTTTCAGCCCACATGTAGCTGTCAATATGGATCCAAGGCAGATCACCAACAAAGTGCTCTAAGAACAAAGCTCCGACGATGGCTCCGGCGAATTTACCTCCGCCGTTTTCCATATCAGCGATTTGAGAGTTCTCAAAATAAGATTTGTATTGGGGCACCCGCGGCATCGGCCAAACCCAATCCCCTGTCTGCAAGGAGGCTTCCTGAATCATCGGCCCGAACTCTCGGCGATTGGTAAAGGCGCTGTCTACTTCCGGCCCTAAAGCTACCCGAGCAGCCCCCGTCAAGGTTGCCACGTCAATAATGACTTTAGGTAATTCTCTGGCTGCGTAAACCAAGGCATCTGCTAAGATCAGACGACCCTCCGCATCAGTATTGTCAATTTCCACAAGCTTTCCATTCAAAGCCTTGTATACGTCGCCTGGTCTAAAAGAATCGCTTGATATGGAGTTCTCAGCTAGAGGCAACCAAAGGGTAACTTTTTCTTGATAGCCTGAAATGGCCAAGGCTAGAAAACTTCCAAGAACCGCAGCGGAACCACCCATATCTTTTTTCATAAGTCTCATGCTTGAGCTAGGTTTAATGTCTAAACCACCCGTATCGTAAGTGATACCCTTGCCCACCAAAGCAATTCCAGCTCCTTTGGGCATCGTTTCAGGCTCCCAAACCAGCTTCAGAATTCTTGGCCCTTCTTTAGCGCCCTTGCCTACTGCTGAAATTAAGCCAGCACCTTCTTCGGAAAGGCGTTTTGCGTCTAGAGACTCCATGGAAATACTACCTTTCCACCGAGGCGCCCAAGACTTAAGCAGACCCCTTATAAAGTCTTCATAGGTCGCTGGATTTAGCATGTTAGCTGGCCAATTTATCAAGGATCGAGTTACAAGCATACCATCGCTTATGGCAGCAGCTTTCAGATAGTCCCCTGACTCAAAGTAGGAATCTAAGACAACACTCCTAGTTTTCACCTCACCTTCAAGCCGATTGTTAACGGACTGGTGTTCTGCTGCGACTAAAAAATCTACCTTTTCTAATACGGCCTCTTTTAATTTCGGGCTGAGTTTGACGAAGAGTACGTCGTCTTGCTTAAAAAAAGGCGACGAAAACAGTAACCCTGAAATCTTGCCGCCAATTAAAGCTGACAAATGGCCGTTCCCAAGACACTCGTTATCTAAGGCATTCTTTCTTTGCAGCGCTTCTAAATCAAGGGCTACCATAAAGTGGCGAGCTTCCACATCAACAGGGTACAGAACTCCCTCAGCGAGTCCTCCCAAATAGTGCTCCACTTTTTTGACTCCTGGCGAAGAAGTGTCTTCATGGAGCTCAGAAAGGCAAAAAAAATCAATTTTAGCAGTTGAATTTGCCGTATGCGTAAACTTTAAGCGCCGGTCCAAAAGTTTGAGTTGAGACATGGAGAGGCTCCTATAAAAAATAAGTAAGAATGCACAAAACCACACCTTACCAGTGAATTCCCTATAATCCTATCAATTTAAAGACTCGAAAGGCTGGAGGATCGCTTGACAAACTCTAGTTCAGACGCTTGGGATTCCATGTAATTCCAGCATGCATACACAGCCTGATTCTGAAATGTTTACTTCTAGTCTTTTTCAAAAAAGCAAGACACTTTTCAGTCTGGCCTGCCACTATTAATTGTCAGCGATGAACTTGGTATCGGTAATGAAAACTTAGAGTTCGAAAAAATTGGTATCACTTTTAACAATAAAGTTTGCTTTACAGAGGAACCTACACCCTAGATCTCATGATGTCGTTTTTAATGTCTAAATATCAAAAAATTTAGTAGCATTTCCCATTGTTACCTTAGACTATTGCGGGAGAATCTTTATGAGATCCAAAGGTGAAATCATTTTTTTGATTTTTTTCTTTCCCATAGTGATCGGATTCTACCTTGTATACAAATACCCCTTGTGGTTTGTTGATGAAACACAAGTGGCCTCAACCTTTTACTGGTTTGGAAAGTCTACGGGATTTTGGTACCAGACCATTTATACAGCGATAGTATGTGGAATTGCCGCAAAGGTAGTCATAAAAGGACACACCCCCTATGGTGTTGATAAGCGAAAGCCCTTGAGTCGCTATCAAAGAAACAAATTTACGAGCATTTTTCTTGCACAGCTGATTCTATTTTACTTAGTCCCCTACTATTTACCGGCTTTAATGGGCAAGCCATTTCTAGACAATGCTTATATACCGGTCAATAAAAATGCCTACGTCTATGTATACAATGGTTTTACCTCTCTAGGGGGGTTTGCTTACATTTTCTTATTGGTTCCAGTTGCCGTTTGGTTTTTTGGAAAACGTTACTGCTCTTGGTTTTGTGCTTGCGGCAATTTATCCGAAACCATTGGTGTTACGGTTTGGGGAAACAGGTGGGTAAGAGATCGCACCCCAAGAGGCGAGACAGCCAAGAAAATGGAATATCTTCAATACGTAATTTTGAGTTTTGCGATTGCTTTTGGTCTGCTTATTTTTCTAAATACCTGGCAGATTTTTTCTGCCCCAGATTTTCTTTCCTCCATGCGCGAAGCCCAAGACTTAGGAGTTGACCTCATGTTTGGCGCCATAGTTGGTGTCGGAGCCTATCCTCTATTGGGAACTCGAATTTGGTGTCGCTATGGGTGCCCTTTAGCGGGAGGAATGAGGCTTTTTGGAAAATACTCCAAATCCCGATTTAAAGTAGTGGCTAACAACTGTTGCCAAGGGTTAAATCTATGTTCAACTCAGTGCCCCATGGGAATTGATGTTGCTAAATATGCCCATGAAAATGGCACGCCTAAGCGGGAGTCTTTTGGATTGGACAAGTCGCCTTGTATTGGCTGTGGTGGCTGTATTGACATATGCCCAGTCAAGGCTCTTTCGTTTCAAACTATTTTAAACCCAAAAACATAAGTGAAGCTCAAATGATCCAAAACATTCCTCCGCTATTTAGCTTATTTGCAGGTATGGGATTGTTCCTCATACTCCTTTTAGGATTTCGACTTTTATCTTTAGAGATGGAGCGAAAGTCTGCCCCCCCTCTAGAAGACGACGAGATTGGGAAAATAGAGCTCATTCTATTAAACTCATTTGAAGAAGCAAAAGATGTACGATCCTTTGTATTTGCAAAAGCAAACGGTAAGAATTTTTCCTCATTTAAAGCCGGACAGTTTGTTTCATTTCAAATCGGAAATGACCCGAGGACACTTAGGTCCTACTCGATTTCCTCATCTCCTGAAACGACCCGATCCTTGCAAGTCTCAGTAAAAGCTCTCCCAGGAGGCGTAGGCTCCCATTGGATGCATAGTTTGAAGCCGGGTGACAAAGTGCTTGCTTTTTCGCCTTCTGGCCTCTTTGTCGATGAGGAACATCCAACCTCGCCCAAAATTTATGTTGCTGGAGGCATTGGCATTACCCCTTTTGTCTCTATGCTCCTTGGAAAAGCTACAGGACGCGACCTGGCAGAAGTGGCGCTCTTTTATGGCATGCGTACCACTAAAGACATGGCATTCCATGATTTGCTAGTTTTCTTATCCAAGCGAATGCCCAACTTTAAATACTTTCCTATTCTTTCAGAACCAGATCCCGAGTGGGCCGATGATAAAGGATTTATCACGCTTGCTTTCATAAACAGCAAAATTTCCTTTTTACCTGACCACAGGTTTTTCTTTTGTGGCCCGCCCATTATGACCGATACTATAGTTGCATCTCTAAAGACTCTCGGTATTAGCGGGGACAGGATTCATACGGAGAAATTTGTATCTCCGGTAACATTCGACCGCAGTGCCCTTCAATCTCGAAAACTTAAATTAACTTGGAACGGCACAAAAGTTGATTATCAAGGTACAGAAACGATTCTAGAAGGCCTGGAAAAAGCGAATATTAGTCACCCGTTCGCATGTCGCGTAGGCGTTTGTGGAAGCTGTAAATGTAAGGTCACGGGAAAGTTCTCTATGATTACAGATGCCGGCTTAACACCTGAAGAAAAGAAATCAGGCCTGTGCTTAGCTTGTGTCGCTTTTCCAGAAGAAGACATGGAGATACGGGTCACCTAGCCTTAGCCTTGAGATCTAGCGTTATCATTTGGAGTCCTTATCAATTCAGCATTTTGGAAATTGCTAAACTTTTTGGCACGGTGGCGAACTCTGATAACATTCGTGAAACGCAAAACAAGCCGCAGAAAGACACTGTTGTAAAAGGCTCACTCGATCTGAATAGCAAAGAAAACGTTTTACTCAAACAAGCTTCCGAAGTTTCGGCCGAAGAATTTGGCTATGAAATATATGAAGCCATTGTATGCAAAAGATCTAAGGATCCTTTCGGAATCAGAGATATTCCCGGCAATATCATCTGGAACTCGGAAGGGGGGTCAGGTCATTCCTATTTCGAATTGGTGAAAAAAGGAACTAGCGATTTTCTTGAAAATTGGGATGGAAAACATTGGCCTGAAGCAGGCGCAGGAACACCGCGCTTAGTGAAAACCCCCAAACACAAAAACGTGAGACTAGCCATTAAAGTAAAGGAAGAGAAGATCATTGTCGATGAGCGTTGGTTTCGGATATTGATCTTGCCTAATGAAGTCTGTTCTGGTGAGACCCAAAGCATTCAAGGCTCAGGCTGGATTCTGGCTCATGGGAAAAATGGTAAACCTCTTGTCCAGCGCCGTCCCCGACGGCTGCTAAAACAGTTCTGACGCTGGTGCGAGTTCATTTCTGAGTGCGCAGCATCTTTGTTTTTTGGGTTCTATCGCTTACGCTGTCTAGAAAAATACGCCTAATCAAAATATTTTGTCGTTTTTCAAATGAGTATGACCTCGTTATAGTCTCTCGTGTTCAAAAGGAACAAAAAGAGGGATTTCCGTTGTTTTCTTCTAAATTCGTTAAGGAACTACAGAAAGAAAGTATTGTTTGACCCGCCTCAAAGCGATATCAATAAAATCAGCATTTTACTACGATTTATTTAAATAGGTTAAATTTTTCAGTGGAACTGCCGATAGGCTTTAGGTATAAGGAGATAGAGTGCAAAGCTCCAAATTTGACCTGGATAAGGTAAAGCAACTTGTTCGTGACAGCATGAAAGGAAAAGATTGTGTTTGGTTTTCTGCACCTAGCTGTTCCGTTGATTACGTAATCCATATTTTTGAGTGCACTCAAGTCGAAGCTGGGTCCATTATTTTGAATGGACTATTGAAGCTAGAGACTAGGGATTTCAGTCGACGGGTTTCCATGTGGAGTCGTATCGCTGACGAACACGGGCTTGAGAGTTATCTCGGACACAATTGGTACATAAAGTTTATGCTCGAAGATGGTGAATTGGAACAAATATACTTTCATCCTTGTGAGAAGAATATGCATTTAGAAAATGGAAGAGTGATCACAGCTTCGATCGGAAGCAATGATATGCCCTCTTGGAGGAAATCGTGATGGACCTATCAAGCAGAAAATGCGGCGAATGCGGACAAAAAGGATATGCTAAGCAAGCCATTAAAGGACACTGGAAAAAGCCTTGGAAGGATTTTCCTTCGGTTTTTCTGACCAAAAATCTTGAAGTTTGGATGTGTTCTCATTGCGGTACCTACGCCAGTGCATCTGCTGATGCAGCTAAGATAGATGAGGCTATTGAAAGTTCGATTAGAGATCAAGTTTCCCAATTTCTCGATATTATACATTCGAAGTCCGGCCTGACCTTCGAAGTGATTGCCCAAAGACTTGGATATAGCCCCAACTATATCTCAACACTCCGTCAGAAAAATGCGACACCGGCATTTAAACTTTGGAATCAGTTGAAGTCTGTTTCGATAGATCCCAAAAAAGAAATGGCAAATCTTGATCCTGATTTCGATATTATCGAGAATAATATTTTACTCCGAGCCTAACTGGGTCTAGTAATTAGGTCGAGTAAGCCGAAGGAACTCCGCGGAAAGGCACTTTTAAATACTAAGTACATTCAGGTGGTTAGGGCGATATTGCGGTGGGCGGTTTAGGGATTGAGGCCAAGCCTCCGGGAAGGGCACGTTGGCTGGCATTTCCAGAGTTTTCATACTAGATCAAGACTCTAAGGCGCGACAAGAGTGGTTACTTATCATTCAGCTCGGAACACAAATGAACCTTGGTCAGCAACAGCCTCTCTTTAAATATCTGAGCGATAGATGTATGCGTATCCAATTTCCTTGGGACAAAAAGCCGTAAAGTTAAGTTCCGTATTGTCGATGACTTAACGACTTCTACACCGCCTCCCAAGAGGCGCTTCTAGCTCAGATACTAAAACTACTGCGCGGGAATTATGTTTTCTTTTGGCACCGTCACACAGTGTTTGTAGATTTTACGGGACCGTCGGGAAATTGGTGTCTGAGTTAAATATCTAGTTCAAGAGCCCAACTTCTTCAACGGTTTTCTCTATAACGTTTCTTTCTTTTCTGTTTAGATGCCTCGTGTAAATCTTTGCGTCTATTTCGTGATTCATCCAGCCAAACTCGATTTTTAGAGCTACGAAGGCAAGAACGCTTTCAAGGGTAGCCTCTCCCATGGTGTCCATTCCTCTAGTTCGACGCTTAAATTGACGATTTATAGTCTCTATGGGGTTTGTTGTTCTAAGAGCGACCCAGTGGGAATGCTCGAATTTGAAGAAGGTAAGCAGGGAATCAAGGTCCTTTTCCAAACATCTGACACTCCGCGTAGCATCGCTACCCATGGCCTCCTTGAGCCCTAGGAAGGCTACTCTAGCTGCGTTTTCAGACTCTGCGTACATGACTTTGTGGGCTAGAAGTTAAAGGGCTCTCTGAGTCTTGCTGGCGCTTTTCTAATCGCATTGCCTAAGGAGTGAAACCAACAACGCTGGGTAATCGAGTTTGGGAACTCCTGTTGAAATAGGTTTTCTAAGCCCGGAAGCCCATCCATTATCCCAAGTCTTACCTTTCCACTGGCTAATCCCCTGGATTTCAATGAGGAAAAAACAGCTCTCCAGCTATCAACGTTATCTTTGGTGCCTGGTTCTATAGCAAGAATGCTGCGATGATTCGTGTCATCAATACCAACAACCACTAGCGAAGGCTCACTTGCAGTTGATCCGCGGCGCTGAACCTTGAAGTTCGTGCCATCGACGTATAACGCCCAATAGGAGCCATCTATAGGGCGTTCTAGCCATCTTCTAGACTCTTCTACGACTAGTGAAAGAGAGTCGTTGACCCCATCTTTACCCATCTCAACACCTAAAAGTCGCTTTGAGATCATAGAGAGAGTCCTAGATGACAAACCTGCAAGCTGCAGGATCGCCATTTCAGCTTTAATTCGTGGGTCAATTCGTTCTTTAGGAGGAATTATGCTGCTCTTAAAGTTTCCTAAACGGTCCTTTGGAACCCTAACACGTAAGGAACCTACCCCTTTTAATGCGTATTCACGCTCTGGATGGTAGCCATTGCGCTTATTACCGACTTCGGATTCATTTCCTAAGAAAAGGTCAATTTCGGTGTTTAAAAGCTGATTGAAACCCCGACTTACAGCCTTTCGTATCTCTTCAGAAAACAAATCTAGCGCATTTTTACGGTTCTTTTTGAAAGCGGCAATCGCAGAAGGTATCTCACTAAGGCGTATTTCCAGTTTAATTACCGACATTTGCGTTCTCATTGTGTGTTTCTTTTCTCTGACCTTTTATCATGAGATCAGACCATGAGACACTAATTTTCCGACGCTCCCGATTTTACACATCAAGGGGAAATAGGCGCGTTCAAAGTCAGATCTCTTGATGGTGCTTCCGCTACATGAAACTTACGCAATCTTGCGCATGCAAGCTTGCCGTTCACTTCCCACTTCATCGATGCTAGTTGGGCCCTTGGAAAAACTCCAAAGCTCCAGAGCCGTCATCTCCCTGGGCGTCAATTCGGACCTAGCTGGCCCTATATTTACTAAATTTCTTAAATCCCATGATGCATTTAAGTTTCTATCAATGGAAATCCTCCATATTATTCGTCAGTAAGAAGAGCACATTTCAAATCCAGATCTGCTTTCGCCCATGAAAACTTGTGGTTTTTAAGCATTTCACAAGCGTTTAGATCTTAGGTTGCAATACTTTTATACTGGCTCGATTGGTAGCTTGACATAAAAAATTCGGTTGAAAACTGCAGCTGACAGAGACCATACAAATGTATTTTTTTGCTGTCAAGTATTTTTTTATGTTCTTTTGAGATCTTCTTCCCGTAAAGGCTTGAAGAAAAAACATGGATGGTTTCTAGAATATCAAATGAGAGAAGCTGGTTATCTGATCCGTTTCTATCCAGTTTTGCCCCAATCGGCACCCTGGTGATTACAGGCAGTTACAAGACGAATGATCAAGAATGCATAAGTTTTCGACTAACTGTTTCAGCCCTTAATTTTGAGCTCTCGAAGCAAAAACCCAACCTCCGTATCAACTTTGATGATTCCCTCAAGGGCATCGCTAGTCAACTCAAGTTCACTGGCAACTTGCCCTAAGGAAAGTCCTGGAATCGCCCAACTCCTATAGTTTGCTACAATAGGCTCTTCATCAGTGTCTAAAACTCCCGTTTTATGAAGAGCTTCCCTAAATAAGGCATTGTCTTTTTCCATTTGCTCCCTAAATACACTGAAATCAACATGGACCTTATCGATTTTGGTTTTTACCGCTTGCGAGGCCAGTGATTGATCAACATAGCTTTTGACCATATCTTGCTTTTCAATAAAACCCTTCACATGGCAAGAGAGACATGAAATTGGTGCGCCCACAACCAACTGATTAGGATTGTCATGAGCTGGAATCAAGATAGCCTGTTTATTTTCTATCGCCCTCTGATTGGGGATTTTATAGACTAAATATTCCGCTTTTAAGCCAACATTTACAAATGCTTGCATTCCATTTCTTTTGAGAAAGAATCCCAAATTGAGCGCATACAAAAATCCCCCTAGTTTCCTAGAGGGGATTTTTCTATATAAAGGCTGCACTGTCCTACTCT
>JBAXBA010000034.1:0-35400 GCA_037142195.1 Pseudomonadota bacterium | reverse complement strand
TGAATTTTATCAGCAGTAATTAAAAAGACGAATCTCTTTTTCGCGGGAATGTGGGCTAATTGGCCTATTCTTCGTGATTTAAGTGACCATTTTTTAGGAAGTTTTAGAATTTTTTGCTGATTTCGACAAGGAGGTATTTCGTGAAATGCATGACTTCAAAAAAAAGATAGTGGCAAAAAGCCGCTATCTCATATTCAAATCTCTTAATTTTATGCATTCATTTATATATTAAAGTGGAATTTATGCGGTTAAAGCTTCTTTTGGATTTTCCTTGATTTTTTTTAAAAAGGGTATGTACTTACAAACCAATCTTCCACCAGGACCTTTTTTCGCCTCCTATTTACCAAGTTTTTTTAATAGAATGCTTAGAGGATATTTACTATAAATCTTTCCTGTGAAAGAAACTTTGCTCTTTTCAGGCAAAGCGTAAGTCCCACCTTTGGGCTCGACAATGCCATCTAAAATAGTCAGGGAGCCTCCACCAATCAGGCCAAGTTCCATCCAGCCAGCATCGCCCGCACTCGGATCTACCTGGACTTGCAAAGCTCCTGTATTGGCGTATCCCAAGTGTCCCATGGGAACATTTAGCGTGTTGAAAAGATCTTTTTCCGTGATGGTAGAAAATGCAAATCTGACATTTGGTATGGCTGAGGTCTTAAATTGAGTGGACAGACTTATATCGCGATTTTCTAAAACTTGTCTCATGGCGAGAGAAGTGCCCAAAAGAGATATCGGAGCTGAAGTCTTTCCATCTTCCGTAATCAAGGAAAGATTTAAGGAACTTGACCCGATCTCGGAATGAAAGGAAAACGGAGAATCTGCTCTCATTGCGTCAATGACTCCCGAGATTTCAGCAATGGGCGCCCAGCAACTTATGGTGCCTTTTTCTAGGGAGCTGTAGGAACTGGAGCTGGCTGTCGTTAGTTCGGATTCTAGGACTCTTTTTTGGGTATCTAGGTAATCTTGGACTCTTTTCATGACATTACCATATTCAGAGTCTCGAGATATAGTCGACGTCATGGATAAAGCTTTAAGTTTTTGAAACTCTTCAACAGCTCCCGGGCCCCAAGTTTTAGACAAAAGTTCTTTGAGTACAGCTATATATTGCTTTCTTGAAGGCTCGTACTTGATCAGCCAATTGGGGAGTGCGGCAGACGCTGAGACGTGATAGAGGCGGTTTTTAATGCCGCGATTGATGATGTCTGTTTTAACGAATGTGCCGTCTGTACCCCAGGGTAAAAATTTTATTTTTCCAAGTCCACCGTCTTTAGTAGGTACAAAAAACATAAAATTATTCATGTTGTTTGCATAACCATCCCAGTGCCCTATGAGTGCTTCAGTGGCCCAGTATTTGTAAAAGCTTTCCAGGTCGACCAGATTTGCAAGTTGGTCATACCCAGCACTGGAAGGTGGGGATTTTAGAATGGTAGTCACTTGACTAATTAAACTATTAATTTTCGTCTTGTCATTTCCGGAATCTTTAGTTTTGATTTCAAATCGATTTCGTCCAGAATCACTAAAGTCTGCGTGGGTTCCCTCGACTAAGATGCCGGATTTTCCATCGATGGTTTCGTATGCGGTTTTAGGACTTTCCACCATGGTGTAGAGGCCGAGATTCTGAGTATGACCTCCGGCTTGAATACTCACTTCCGCAAGTTGGCATTTGGGCGTTGGTAAGCCCGCTTTATCGAAGAAAAAATAGGCTAAGCACTGCTTGATATGCGACGGATCTTGGCGATCTGAGTTTAGGACGATTTCATTGATATCTTTAGAGACGTCTTTGAGTTTGAAAGATGGCTTTGCAGCGCTCAGCGATCCCATGTAGCCTTTTTTAGTCAGAGTGGCTCCGCCTAAGTTAGAGCCGTTAACAGATAAGCCACTTACTTTATATTTTTGGTAGGGATCCACGTCAACATCAGAGCGACACTCGTTGATTTTTTCTGAAATGTCCCTTCCTTCTTGTTTCATTTTTTGCAAGTCGTCGCCACTCATAGAAAACGAAATCGTTGCGATGGAAGAAGGGTCAAATAAAGAGCCATTTTTCGAAGCTAAGTCTGATGGGTCTACCATTTTGGGGCGACAGCTCAAGGTTGAAGTAGTTAGTGCCAGTATGGGGAGCCATTTAATATTTCTTTTTTTCAAAGCGCTGTTTCCTTTCAGGGAAAGTTATTTTTTAAGAAATTTTACAACTTTTTTGAAGATTCCCGTTTCTTTACCTTTTACCAAACGAGATAGGTCTCTGCCGTGTGGCGCGAATTTCATAAGAATAAGGGGTTTAGTAGTCGCTAAATCTTGGACAAGAGCTGGTGAATAGTCCACTTCTTTATAGCCATGGTCTAAAAGCAATTTTTTTGCAGTGGATTCTGCATCTATAGTGCTCAATCCGCTGTTTTTATAAGCGGCAATCAAGGCATCGTAGTTTTGCCAGATGTCTTTAATGTATCCGATTTGCTCAGCGTAGTAGGACGAAGCAGCATAAAGTGAGATGGGGAATCTTCGATATCCTTTAGGGCGCCTCATTAATTTAAGCGCTTTAAAGTATTTTCCTTCCGTGACTGATGGCAGGGACATCGTGGCTTCATATTCGGGAACACCTGAGCTTCCTGCAGTAACATCGGGGTAGATAAGACCGTCAAAGCTAACCACTAGAATGGGAATCCATCTCAAATTTCTTCTAAGCTCGTGATATCCTTCTTCTAAGCTTTCAAAGTCTAATTCTGTGGAGTCAAAATCATCCAATTCATCAGCTAAAACCTTAACAATTTTAGAGCTGTCGTCTTCGTTGCTCAGTAGATTTTTTTTGTTTTTTGAAAACTGAGAGAAAAGTCGAATAAAATACGGAATCTGGCCTTGCGCGTTTGGTAGCCAGTCAGATTTTATCAAGGTACTCAAAGTCAAAAAACTTTTGTCTAAGTTTATACTTTGAAAATTGAGAACTTGAGGTGAAGCATTTAAGCCTTGAGAAAATTTTAGGTTCATAGCCATTTCACCAAATTTACCCAAGGTATCTTCTGTCTGTTTGATGCCGAATTGAGGCCTTAGTCCTGATTTGGATTCGTTGGTATATAGGGGCTCCATAAATTCTTCATATCTGTCAATTTTGCGGTATAAACGAATGAGTGCTTCTATCCTAAAGAATTCTGTTCTGTAGGTTTGATAGGCTTGAGCAAGCGCCTTAACTGTTGTCGTTTGATCCGCCGATCCTAATTTCTTAATCGTTCCAAATGTTATTTGATGGACAGAATCAGCTGCGTATAAGAAACGTTCCAAGATTTCCTGAGATTTCTTCTCTTTTAGGTTGTTGTATAGATCTCTTATTCCATAAAGATCAAGTAGCTTTTCCTCAGCATCCGTAAGTTTGAAGTTGATGTTAGCAGATTTGGTTAAGGTGTCTTCATCTAGAGAGTTTTTAGTTTTACAACCCGAAAACGATAGAATCAGCAATGCGATTACGACGAGAATTTTATTGGGCGAGTTAGATTTCACAAGTCATCCTTAGCTGAATTTGTTGACGGAAAAGTTAATTTTACATTAAATTTTACGTTCTCGTTAGACTTGGCGTCAAGGAGAATGCTTTTTATGAAAAGTTGAACTTTAGGTATTTTTTGGTGATCTCTAAATGGTAATGAAAGGGTTGCGCTGGCAACATCTCTCACGTACTTAGTTTTCACCTAAGAAGGTAGGCATATCGCGACATAACATAGGAAATGCATCTTTGGTTCTGTGGGAAGATTTTTTTCAATATATAGCGAAGCATTTTACACTGCAAAATTTGAAGTAGAACTTTTTGTTCTAAAAAGTCGAACAGTTTATTTGCATTTAGGAAGTGTCCGCTTTTGAGGGCGGTCATTCTATGCCCTTCGAATTCTATTTGGCGGAAATTACCCATTCCGTATAGGCAGGGTTTAGACTGTCAGCAATAATTTTAAGAATGCACGGTACCTGATAGGGATGAAGGTCTAAAATCTGTTCTCTAAGTTTTGTTTCTAAATGAGTTTGAGTTTTGAGAATCAGGAGAACTTCTTCATCAGTGTTTAGTTTGCCTTCCCATTTGTAGTAGGAGTGCATTTTGGGAAATACTTGTGCACAAAAGGCCAGGTCTAACTCCACAGTTTTTACTGCCAGGAGACGCGCGACCTCGTCGGTAGGGCATGGTACATAAAGTAATATTATGTTTGATTCTAGGGTCATCGAAGAATCTCCTTGGAGTCTAATAGGAAGGTCACAGGGCCACTGTTGATTAGGGATACCTCCATATGCTGGCCGAAGGATCCGGTTTCGGTTGGGATGCCTTTTTCCTTGGCTAAGGCCACAAACTTTTCATATAGGCTTCGGGCTACGTCTGGGGCTGCCGCTTTTGTAAAGCTTGGACGTCGCCCAGAGCCGAGGTCGGCATAAAGAGTAAATTGACTGACGATCAGCAATGAACCCTTAATATCCATGAGGCTTAAATTCATTTTGCCTGCTGAGTCAGAAAAAGCACGAAGATGAATCAGCTTCTCCAGCATGGGGAGTAAGTGGGTTTCATTATCATCTGCTCCTACTCCGAAGAGTACAAGCCAACCGGGGCCACTTCGCCCTACCCTATCCCCATGGACTTCAACTTTTGCTTCTGAAATTCGTTGTAGAATCATTTTCATAGGCCGTCACTCCAGGCTTCTCTCTATTTTGTATCTATGATAGAACCAGGTGTCCTGGTAAGCGAGAAAAAATGGCTTTACACCTTTATACTTACGACTCCCCCCCAAGCGTTAAAGATATTGCTAAGGCGCAAAGGGTGTTAGAGAATGGCGGTTTAATTATCTATCCATCCGATGTCAATTGGGCCGTAGCATGTGATGCTACGAACTCGGCGGCAGTGGATAAAGTTTTTCGACTCAAGCCTTCCCATCCCAGAGATAAACCTCTGAGTTTGCTGATGCACTCGATATCCCAAATTTCTGAGTATGCAGTATTAAGCAGCACCGCTTATAGGGTTTCCAAAAAGCTTCTTCCAGGGCCTTATACATTCATTTTGAATCGTGCCAAGAACTTGCCTCGGCAGTTAGGCGACAAGAGAAAGTGCATTGGCGTGCGTATCCCTAAGTCTCCGCTTTTACTTACGCTTTTGGAGGCCTTTGGGAAGCCGCTGGCCTCGGGATCTCTTCCAAAGCCCGAGGGAAAAGACGACTTCCTTACAAAGGGTTACGAGATTGATGAGTGGTTTGGGCATGCCGTGGATCTTATTTTGGACTTAGGAGAGAGCCTTGTTCCCTTAGAAACGACGATCGTCGACCTCACAGAAGAACCGCCTAAAATCATTCGAAGCGGAATAGGTCCGGTGGATTGGTTATTGGAGATAGGTGCCAGAAATTGACTCATGGATTTTAAATCAAGGGAGCAAGGATCGCGCCTTCGGCAGGCATCGTCGGGGGAAACTTTTCGATCGCCCACAAGGCAAGGATGTTACCCATGAAACTCGCCGCGTTTGACCTAGGACTAGTTAGCTGGAAAGACGGCTTTGAGGCCCAAAAAGCGGCTCAAGATCAAGTGCTTCAAGGCGAATTTGAAGGAATTTTTCTATGTTTAGAGCATAGCCCTACCATTACTTTAGGGCAAAACGGCGACTGGGGTTTGCTAGTGGCTTCCCATTCAGAGCTGTCAAAATCCGGGATTCAAATCGAATCCTCAGATCGAGGCGGGGAAATCACAGCCCATGAACCCGGCCAACTAGTGATATATCCCATTTTGGCACTGAGTCGACTCAAATTGGGAGCTAAGTCTTATGTCCATATTCTCGAAGAGTCCGTGATACTTACCTTAGCGGAGTTCGGGGTGAAGGCCCATCGTGACCCTGCCTATCCCGGAGTTTGGGTGGGTGAACAAAAGATTTGTGCCATAGGAATTAGAGTCTCTAATCGGATTTCCATGCATGGACTGGCATTAAATGTATCCAACAACCTCAGCCTATTTCAATGCATCGTACCCTGCGGAATAAAAGGGCGCGGCGTGACTTCCCTTTGTTTACAATTGGGACAAGATGTGTCAGTAATGGTAGTAGCAGAAAAACTTGTTGCGCATCTTAGTCGTCTGATTTTTGGAACGGCTATTATCATCGAAAAGCAAGTTGAACTTGGTTTTAAGCAAGGGGTAAATCATGTCAGATAAATTTCATACCAATCCGGATAACTCCATAAGTTATATTGAAGCTCCGATGCGTGAACATGCCCTGTTGCCATGCTGTTTGGAAACCATCAATAAGCATGCGGAAATTAACCCCATACTCTCCTGCCAGGAGTGCAAATTTCTTATTAAATGTTTTACGGAAGAAAATCAGTACCGAAATTATGTGAAATTTTGCCGCTCACGTGGACGAAAAGTTATGTCTGCCAAATATGATCGCTACTGGGTGGTCGTGTTTCCTACACAGGAAACCTTTCGCTAGCAATATGTTTTGGATGAAGTGCTTCGTTTTTTAGCCTAAAAAGAGACTCGGTCCAAAGCTTCTGATAGTGGTTTTGCCTCTAGCCTTTCGACTTGGGTGGTGAAAACATTTTAAAGCCCTTTAAATAGCTGAAAGCCGTTTTTAGTTCGGTATCTTCTTTCATGGCTTCAGGCCAATTTTTAATTTCCCCAGTAATTCCTGAATCTTTTGCGAGTTCTGAAAGATCTCCGGCTGATATATGGCCCTCCAGATCGGATTCCTTTCTGCGTTTTGTTGGTTTTCCGTCTTTGGGTGCTCGATCTTGAGGCAGACGTTCCGAATCAGCATCCATGGGAGGTACCTCAACGGCGATGTCAGGCGTGATCCCTATGGCTTGAATACTGCGGTCGAGAGGGGTGTAGTATCGGGCAATCGTTAATTTAAGTCCTGAGCCATTGGGAAGGGAAATCAGCGTTTGAACAGATCCCTTTCCAAAGGTTTTAGAACCCATAATTAAGGCTCTTTTATGATCTTGAAGGGCGCCTGCGACGATTTCAGAAGCACTGGCAGAACCGCCATTTACCAGCACGACGATTGGAAAATTGGGGAATGTCCCATTCTTGTGGGCGAATTCTCGCTCGATTTTTTTAGGATCTCTGCCGACTGTGGAGACAATTACACCACTTTCTAGGAAAAGATCACTTACCTTAACTGCCTGATCAAGGAGTCCTCCTGGATTGTCTCGAAGATCTAAAACCAGGCCATCTATTTGTTTGAATCCGTTGAGTATTTTTTCAAGATTTTCACTCGAGTCCTCTTGAAAACTAGAAATTCTAGCATACCCGATGGTATCGGAAAGCAACTGACCTCGGGTTGAAGCTACTTTGATGAACTTTCTTACAAGTTTAAACTGTAAATCTTTAACTTCGTTTGCCCGTTTGATAGTAAGTAAAAGTGTAGTACCCACCTCACCTTTCATACGATCTAGGGCCTCTTCTCCGTTAATGTCTTCAACTTTTTTTCCATCGATTGCGGTAATGATATCTCCAGAGCGGATTCCCGCTTCCCAGGCCGGAGAGCCTTCCATAGGAGCAATGATTTTAATTTTATTTTTTTCATAAGAGACAATCACACCCACACCACCAAATTTCCCTTGGGTGTCAATGCTAAGCTGCTCATATGCCTTTTTAGGCATGATTGTGGTGTGGGGGTCGAGGCTACTTGTGACTCCTTTAAGAGCTTTCTGCACCAGGACATCAGGATCTACGGCCTTAGGATCCACATACATGGATTCAATAAAATAGAGCCCACGTGCCAGGGACTCTAGGGCTTTATAGCGATCTTCAATTTGCAATGGCGCCTCTGCTGAAAGCCCCATACCAGAAATACATGTCCAGGAAAGGGCCGAAGCTACAAAGAAGGTTCGTTTATTCATAGGAACTCCACATTTTTTTTTAATCTATCAGATTGCGCCTTCTTGTCACTGATATCCTAATTTCCTTAGCCGCCTTTTGGGAGCCCTCGATTTTCCATGGTCGCCTGTTTCTGCCCCAATGCCTCAGCTCTTTTTCTAAGTTGTAAGGCGAGCGTTCTATTCTCAGGCAAAAGATCGTTTCCTTTTAAGTAGGTATCGACAAGATTTATGGCCTCTTGGTGTTTGTTTTTCATAATCATTTGCTGAAAGAGTAAATTTATGGGTTCATAGCATGCGGGACAAATCTGAGCTGCGTTTTTATACACCACTGTCGCACTGGCTTGATTACCAGTTTTTTCATAGACCCGGCCAAGAAGATTCATGGCCGGAAAATAAGTAGGATTCAAAGAAAGGGCCTTTTTATATTGGGAGATAGCGAGATTAAATTTACCTTTTTTTTCATAGATAAGGCCCAAATTTTGAAGAATTCTTTCAGGGAAGCTGTAAGCTGCGTCTTGACCCAGTTTTAAGAGTAGTTTTTCTGCCGCGTCCAGTTTGTCGTTTACAATCATAATTCCCGCTAGGGTGACACCCATAGCCGTGGAATTTTCGAGATTGTAGGCCTTGGTTTGCAGAGTTAACGCCTGCTTATAGTTACTTAGAGCAAGATGAGCAATGGCATTCATGGTCAGAACGTCGGGAGCCTCTGGCTGTTCTATTAGCAAGGCCCTTAGGTCACTCAATGCTGTAGCCGCTTGCCCGCGGTCAATGAGATCAGCAGAAATACTGATCCGAGTCTTCAGTGCGAGGTTGTTTTTTTCTTCGCTCTCAGATTGTGATTGAAAAGATTGACATGCTATAAATCCAAGGGATAATGTAAGAATGGATAAGATCCGGGTACTTTTCATGAAAGTTCCTATTTTAGAAATCGAGCTGAAATGCATCAGACACTCCATGAAGCAGGTATACTGGCTTTAATTAAGTATTATACAAGATTATAGTAAAAAAGGTGAGTTGGGAGCAGTAATGAAAACTATGGCCAAAGAGCAAATCGTTGAAAGCTTAAATACTATTGAAAATTTGCCCCTTGAGGCGCGAAAAGCAGAGTTTTCAAGACTCTTTAGGGCGACCTGTGAGCTGGCTCAGTCGACTCCGGCTGAGATTGCCCATCTCACCCGTATCAATCCTGAGTTTGTCATGGGACTCTATGAAGGAAACCTTGAGGGTCTGCCCAGTGAGGTGTTTGTCAGGGGATTTTTAAAGAGCATTTCACGTCAATTGAAGATGCCCCAGGACGTTTTCGTTAACGCCTATTCAAGAACTTTAAGAAACCATGGATCTGATTTAAGTCGCAAGGGGCATGATGAAGTCGAAGTAAAAAAACCATTGTCCGGCCGAAAATCCGCTGAAAAGCAGGAACTTTCAAAAACGGCACAAAAAAATATAGATAAAAATGAAGGGATGGAAAATAAGTCCTCCGAATGGACCTTTGGGGATCAAGAAGTGATGAAGCCTCACTTTATGGAGGCAGCTCATGTGTCTGCGAGACCAGCTTTAGAACAGAGCATAAAGGAGCCTAATCCAGAGAGAGCTAGCGCCAGAACCGAGCTGCAGGATCTACCCCATTCTCAAAACCCTATGTCTACAGCTTCCCGCGCTGGAGGATTTCAAGTTGCGGATGCCTATGACCAAATACCTGGCTTTAGGGCGGCGGCTGATAGTAAACCCGCCGAGACAAGAAGCCAAGGAAGTGAAGCCGCTTTAGCTCCTAAGTCTAAGGAGCTAGATCAGAAGTCGAATTTTGAGACGCCTAGGAAAGAAAACCTTAAAATAGAGAAGGTGATCAAAGAGCCGACCTTTAAAGAGCAAACAAATAAGGAACTCTCAGCCCCAGCACCTAAATTTGCATTTTCAAAGCTGTGGGTGATCATGGGGGGAGTTGCTGTGGTATTGGCAGCTGCTCTTTGGCCTAGAGAGCGGGCACCAAATGGGACTGTGATCGAAGAGCCTATGGTATCACCGAAGGCTGAAGAGGTTGACGGCCAAAGCGATCCGCAGGTTTTAGAGGCATCTACATTGCCAGAACCTGCGGCAGTGCCAGAGAGAACTGCGGAGGCTTTGCCCTCCAGTGCAGTCCCTATAGTTCCTGTCAGTTCTGTGGTGAAAGGGACACTAGCTATCCCAGATGGCAAACAAATAATTGAAATTACAGCTAAAGAAGATGTTAAGATCCGAGCCTTTATTGATGGCCAGGCACTTGAAGTCGATAAATTAAGTCCTGCGACCCATTCCTATTCATTTGAAACCAACGCAGAGTTTTTTATCTATGATGCGGCAGCAGTTGACGTGACTTTTAATGGCAGGGATTTGGGTTCCTTGGGAAGCAAGGGCAAACTTAGAAGACTCAGTTTTACGAAACGGCTAAAAGATAATAAAATATCCAATTAGTCTCGATGACTAGATGAAAAAACGGGACCTAAATGAGCCCTTTTTTAGCCACTTTTTTTGTATCAGACTCAGGATTTTTTAGGGGGCATCCGAAGCATTATTTAGAAGCAATTTGCTTCTACGGCTTGGGGTCTAGTTCGACTAGACGCATGACGAAGGATAGTGTGAGGAGCTATTAGGGCTCCAAATGATCAGGAGGATCATTTTATGGATTGCAAACCCTGGCCGTTTTTTCTTAAATAAGCAAAGTGATGGGAAACATAATTGACGAGAGGCATTGTCCTCTCGTGTTTTTTTCTGTAGATATATACACTTACCTAGAGTGGAGATGACGTTGTCACTGCCCCGCACCATAATTAGTCTAAATGAGATGTTGGCCGTATCCAGAGATTGGAAAAAGGCCGGCGATACCATAGCCTTTATCCCCACCATGGGAGCGCTCCATGAAGGGCATTTAGCTTTGATGCAATATGCAGAGTCCCTAGCTAGTAAAATTGTTGTAAGTATTTTTGTAAATCCAAGCCAGTTTGGCCCCAATGAAGACTTTTCAAAGTATCCAAGAACGTTACGAGATGACCTTGAAAAGATAAAGCATCTTAAAATTGACGCTGTCTTTACCCCCAACGCGTCTGAAATTTATCCTCCGGATTTTCAGACTTGGGTAGATAATTCGATGATGTCCTTAGATTTCTGCGGCCCCTTTAGACCACAGCATTTTAGAGGAGTTGCCACGATCGTTTTAAAGCTTTTTCATTTAGTCGATTGTGATCATGCGATTTTTGGAAAAAAAGACTATCAGCAAGTAAAAATAATTGAGCAAATGGTTCATGATCTCAACATGCCCATTACGATTCATCCGATGGAAACCATTAGAGAGGAAGATGGATTGGCACTTTCGAGTCGAAACAGGTTTTTAGATGAGTCCTCAAGACACGTAAGTTTGGCCTTGCCCGTTGCTTTAAATGTTGCGTTTGATATGTTTCAGTCTGGTGTGCGCAGTCGAAGCGAAATAGAAAATGCTTTTGCTTCTGAAATCGCAAGATATCCAGAAATTCAGCTTGAATATGGCAAAGTGGCCAATCAATCCAACTTAAGACGAGATGGGGATGAAATTACAGAAGCTTCTGTTTTTTTAGCTGCAGTAAGAGTGGGTGGCGTTCGCTTGATAGACAATCTTGAATTGGGGCAGTGACGCGATGTGGACGTTAAATATACTCTTACGGCTTTCATGGTTTTTTAGACCTCTTCTCTATCTTTTAGTTCGAAGTCGTGCAATCCCAGAAGATTTTGAAGCCGATCGTAGCAAAAGCACCCTCTATGTGTTGAGAACCAGGTCATTTTCAGATTGGCTCGTGTTAGACTATCATTGTAAAAAAATGCACCTGCCTCGCCCACATGCAGATTTAAACGCATTGTTTGGCGGTGAGCGATCCACATTTGTCTATTTGAGCAAGGTCGGGATTTTATCTACAAAAAGAGGTAAAACCATCCGTTCAGCCATGGAAACTGTTGTGGAGCTGGCGTCTAGGCACCAAGTGGATGTTAATGTGATTCCCGTCTCTATTTTTTGGGGAAGGGATCCAGGGAGTGAGCAAACTTCCTGGATAAAACTGCTTTTTTTGGACACGCAACATGGTGGAGTTTGGCAGAAATTTTTTGCCATTTTAATTCATGGGCGCAGTGTGTTTTGTAACTTCGGACGCCCCATGCAGCTAAAGTCTCTTCTTGGGGAAGGACAAGGAGTCGAACAGACCACTCGAAAGCTTAACCGTAATCTTAGGGTGTTTTTCCATCAGCAAGCCATAGTCTCTCTTGGCCCGCTTATGTATGATCGAAAGCAGGTACTGAACGCTGTCGTTAAGGGCCCCAAAGTACAGGCGGCGATCGATGATTTACTTTCCAAAAAGGGACTCAATAGGGAAAAATATGAGAAACAAGCTCTAAAGTGCGCGGGAGAAATTGCGTCCCACATGACCCATCCTGCTATTCTTGTTTATGAAAAATTGCTCCATTTGCTTTGGAGCAAGCTTTACAAAAAGGTAGAGATTAAGGGCGAAAAGAATCTAGCTGATTTGGGCAGTGATCACTCTATCGTATATGTCCCCAACCACCGCTCTCATATGGATTATTTATTAATTTGTTATGTTCTTTTTAATTTGGGTTATATGTCACCCCATACGGCGGCAGGAATCAATTTAAACTTTTTTCCAGTCGGTTTTGCCCTACGTCGGGGTGGTGCTTTTTTTATGCGTCGATCCTTTAAAGGTGATCGGCTCTATGCTGCGGTTTTTTCGGAATATGTCCATTATTTGCTGACTAAAGGCTATCCCATAAATTTCTTTCCAGAAGGTGGCAGGTCTCGAACAGGAAGACTTTTATCACCTAAAACGGGAATGTATTCGATGGTTTTTGAAAGTCAGCTTCGTAATAAAGACCGGCCGGTTGTCATTGTTCCTATCTCTATTAACTACGACAAGATCGTTGAGGGAAAAACTTACGAAAAAGAATTGAGCGGCGGAGACAAGCAGAGCGAATCGGTTTTCACGATTCTGGAAAATCTTAAAATATTAAGAGAATCCTTTGGTAAAGTATATGTTTCCGTGGGTACACCCTTAGTGCTTGGCGACTACCTGAACGAAAAGGTGCCAGAATGGCGCGACATTGATGAAGTTAAAAGCGGCGGCCTTTCTAGGGCAGTGACAGAAATCGCACAAGAAATGATGGTTAGAGTCAATCAAGCGAGTGTACTAAGCCCCACTTCCCTTCTCGCAGCGATTATTTTAGCCTCGCAAAATAAAGCGATACCAAGGGATGAGCTTGGGATTGTCTATGAAAGATTTTGGAAACTTCTAGAGAAGTTTTCCTATGATCCGAGCACTACGTTTGACCATTTAGATTTTCCACTTGCATTAGACGAAGCGACAAAACTTCTTGGGCTTAAAAACTTTAAGAATATTGCTGGCGATATCATTTATATCGAACAAAAGGGATCCGTAAAATTTTCCTACTATAGAAACTGTATACTACATCTTGTGGCGATTCCCGGCGCTATAGCCCAAATGTTCCAAAACTGTGACGTTTTAAGTTCCTCTGAAATCAAGCAAGCGGTAAAAGCGGTTTATCCTTGGTTAAAGCGCGAGCTTTTTCTAAAGTGGAATCTGTCTGAGATAGAAGAAATTACTGGTCTCTATATCGATGGCCTGGTTGAGAATGGACTCTTAGATCGTATCAATGACCATGAAATCAGAAAGCCACACTATTCAGAGCAAGGATATTCAGATTTAACGATTCTAGCCCATATGATTTCTAGTCAACTTCAACTCTATGGAATAGGGGTGGAGTTATTAGCAGATCTAAATGCACGTGGAACGCCTGTAGGCCGGGATCACCTGGAAAGTGTTTTAAAGACACTCATGGAGCGAACCGCCATTATTCAAGGGGATAACTTGGTCAACCTTACCCTTAAAGAATATCTACCAGGCGTTTATGGTGAGCTGAGAGATCAAGGAGTGCTTGTTTTGCAAGAAGATGGCTCCTTTAAAGTAGGACCAGAGCTGGAACCCCTAAGACAAAACCTGGCATCTTTTATTCCTATCCAGCTCAAGCGGTCCATCTTAGGCGCTAAAAAGGACTGGACATGAAAAAAGGCCGCTGGTGGGAAGACGACCAAGAATTGGACCGAATTGACAAAGTAGAAAAGATAAGGCGCGCTAAGGGTGGAAAGTCATCCAAGAATGCTCAGTTAGAGGACTCCTTTATTTTGAGTGTAAAAGACGCTCAGTCTTTTGTTAAAAAAAACGAAGGTTATTTTACTGCCCGAATCGTGGAAGTTCATAAAAAATTCTGTTTCCTTTCACCCGACAATTTAAAGGGGAAAATAGACACCCGCGATGTTTGGCTCGGAACTATTGCAAAAAGATATCTTCAGGCCCTTCGCACCGAGCGTAACTTCATAGCGGTTGGTGACATCGTTGTATGTAGATCTGATGTCCCCGAGGTTTCAAATCCAAGTGACGATTTGCCCCAGGGGGTTGTCGAGTATTTGGTCGAGCGAACCAATAAAATTGCACGCCGTGATCCACTCAATGCAGAAATAACACATGTATTGGCAAGTAATTTGGATCAGCTTGTGATTGTCGCCTCAGTTCTAGATCCAAAGGTAAAGTGGGGGCTAATTGATCGCTATCTCACTTTAGCAGAGTCAGAAGGCATGGATGCTGTCATTGTAATGACAAAGAAAGATCTACTAGCAGGCGAAGCCATGGCTGAATATCGTAAAGAGATTGAAGCCTATATGGAAATTTATAGAAAAATTGGCTACCGCGTGTTCCTTATTCAATCGAATTTATCTAAGGACGAGGCGCCCGCACAAGCTAAAGAAATCCAAAAACTGTTCAAAGGAAAGATTTCTTTAGTATCGGGACACTCTGGCGTGGGTAAGAGTTCCATTGCAAATCTTTTGGAACCAGAAATTGAACAAGATGTCGAAGATCAGGATATTCTTTATAAAGGGCGGCACACCACAAGTTACGCTAGTCTCATTCGTTTTGGACGTGGCGGGTATGTTGTGGATACCCCCGGAATTAGAAGCTTTTGTATTGATAAACGCTCTCCGCCAGAACTGCAATATTGTTTTCGTGAATTGCGGCCCTTAATTGGCAAATGCAAGTACCGAGAATGTAGGCACCTGCAGGAGCCTCAGTGCGCCGTAAAAGATGCCTTGGAAAGAGGCGAAATTACAGAATGGCGTTATAAGTCCTTTCTTGGTATTTTGCTGGGAGCAACGGGCAGAGAAGGCCGGATGCGAGACATTGATTTAGATGTAGAATTAGACACAGATTTAGAAATTTAGGAGCCCTGACATGTATTCCTACCAAGAGAGTGACGAACTAACCATGCTCCGCCAGAGCATCCGCCAATTTGCAGAAGCAGAAATCGTTCCGATTGCGGGCGTTTTAGATGAAAAAGAAGAATTTTCCATTGGTCTTACTCAAAAGATGGGTGCCCTAGGGCTTATGGGCACGGTTGTCGGTCCTGCCTATGGTGGCCAAGGGATGGACTATCTTTCGTATATTGTAGCTGTCGAAGAACTTGCAAGATTTGACGCCTCTCAGGCTGCGACCATTGCAGCACATAATAGCCTAGGTGCAGCGCCACTCTATTACTTTGGGAATGAAGAACAAAAAAGAAAGTACCTCCCTAACTTGTGCACGGGTCAAGGTTTGTGGGCTTTTGGGCTCACCGAAGCAGAAGCGGGATCAGACGCACAAGCTTCCAAGACGACGGCAGTATTTGACTCCGCTTCTGGAGAGTGGTTGATCAATGGTTCTAAGATTTGGATTACCAATTCAGCCTGCACCTTGACTCAAGGGATAACTGTTCAAGCGGTTACGGGGAGAAAGCAAGATGGGCGACCAGAATTAAGTTGCTTTATAGTTGAAGCGGGAGCCAAAGGTCTGACCGCGAATGCCATGAAGCATAAAATGATGTGGAGATCCTCGAATACAGGAGAGCTCTACTTTGATAATGTTAGGGTTAAAGCAAGCAGTATGCTTGGCGAGAGGGGGCAAGGTTTCAAAATTATGATGGAGACCTTGGACAATGGACGCCTCTCTATTGGTGCAATGGGTCTAGGGTTAGCTAAAGGAGCCCTGGATATGACGATCAAGTATGCCAATGAAAGAAAAACATTCGGTAAACCCATTGCTAAACATCAGGCGGTGGCATTTAAATTGGCGGAAATGGCAACGCGCATTGAAGCTGCTGAGGGTCTTCTTTATAAAGCATGCTGGCTAAAACAAAATGGTATGGAGTTTCAAAAACTCGCTGCAATGGCTAAGCTCTATTGTTCAGAGGTAGCCGAATATTGTGCGCGCGAAGGACAGCAAACCTTTGGCGGCTATGGGCTTATGAAAGAGTACCCCATTGAAAGATTCTATCGTGATGCGGCTTTGTTAAGAATAGGCGAAGGAACTTCAGAAATTCAAAGACTCGTCATTAGTCGGTATATAGGCTGTTAGGTGAAAAACGGAGTTCTATTCATCTTTCTTAGCCTGAGTTTAAGTTGTGCGCATATTACAACTTGGGACGAAAGAGCCATTTCACTTAAGTATCTCAATTTGGATGACAAATTAGAGACTCTCGCCCCGACTGGTGACGGTTGGGAATTAGACATTGCATTTCGACATGCTCGCCTGGAACTGATCAATGAAGAGGTTAAGAGAGATCGACCAGATATTGTAAATTTTTTAGGCCTTTCTATTAAAAGCGCAAGTCCAGCACAGTCCGATATCGCCGTTTTAAGTTCTGGAGACCTAGGCGAATATGAATGGCTAGCCTCACAAACGTCAAAGGGAGCTGGTCAGGCCGAAAAAATTGTGGCAGCTTCGGCAGCAGCACTTCCTGTGGCTTTAGATCAGGCAAAAACGCTCAGTGTAAAGGAGCGTTGGTTGATAGGTGATGACGGGTTTGCTGTGGCTTCCTATATGACTAATTCGTCTTCGCCTTTTGTAATTTTAAATGTTCGGATGCCATCCAGGATTGACGTCTTAAAACGTGGCTATGAGCTTCTAGAACAAGTTTTGCTGAGCGCTAGTTCTTTGTTTGAAGTCTGCATTGGTCGCATTGTGATCGCGGGATTTTTGCCTCAGGACTCCATCTTAAATGCAGACCAGAATTTTTTGAAAAGAGTTAGCTTTAAAGACTCAGCGACGGGTCTTTGTGAGAGAACTAAAGATTGTTCAACTTCAAATTCTGAAAATGAAATAGGCATGTCTTTATATGGGAACACCCTAGGCCAGCGAGATGAGCGTATATTTTTTCATGCGACAACTGTAGTTACTTCTGCCCAGCCGGCCTTTAATGTGGGATCAACAGCAGTCGCAAAAGAATTCCCAGAATTTGGATTCGAGGCGGTTCACCCCTCAACTCGATATGGTTGGGAAACTAAATTCTATCTACCTAAATGTAATTAATTCTATTTTCCGAGATACCTTGAAATTGCAATTAATGAAGTCATACCTTGATAGTTTCGAGTGCCTACACCGCGCCATCGATTTAATTTAAATTCAATGGCAGTGGTTGCTGAAAAGTGATTAATAATTCCTAAAGACAAACCGACTCCCACTTCTGAAGTTCGATCTTTATCCCTAGAAAAAATACGATCACTTATCACTGTCGGGTATAGCCATATCAATTCAAATCCCGGCGAGCTGTAGAAATTAGCCCACAAACGATGCTCATAAACAAAGTTTTGACCAAAGGTTAGGACTGGCCTTGCCTCCAGGTCAGAGCCAGAAATCCTGGAGTCCAAGCCAAGGCCAGATCGCCAGCCATCAGAAGAATGAAACTGCCAAAACACCGCCGGGGTAAATCTATCGTTAAAATCTTGCTTCAGGCCAAAGCTATGTGAAAAACCCAGGGAAAGGTGGTTTGCCCCTCGCCTTTCTCCCTTTAAGGAATCCTCGGCAATGGCGATGGTAGGGAAAAAACAGAAAAGCACCTGGACAGCCAAAAGAATGCTCGAGACCTGCATAAAATGCCTACTGCTGATTAGTAATATGAACATCGATGAACTAAATACCAATATATTATCAGCTACTTTTGCCAAGACGTCAATTTCCAAAGTAGAGCGAACTCGATGGGCTGCTAAGCTTCTAAGCACTATGGTAAAATAGGAAGTGAAATCCTTAAGGCGGATGAATGGAAGAGAGTATCGTAAAAATAACTAGCGAAGATCGCATTGCGCGTATCTTGGAAAAAGTAATCCAAGCCAATATGCAGGTGTATTTGCGCTGGCCTAAGGATCCAAGCGTTGCTGTTAAAGGAAGGCTTGCACCCATCGCTGAGCTCGATGAAAAATCCGCACTAAAAGGAGTGGGGATCAGAATCTCTGAGATTTCAGAGAAGGGGGCTCGCTACTTAGCTGCCAAAGAGCTTATCCAAGTCGAGTTTGTTTTAATGTCGACTAAAATTGTATTTGCCAGCAAAGTTATTTTCCGCGAAAAAGAATTTTTGGTAGTTGCTTTTCCAAAATGCCTCGTTTCCATTGAAAGAAGGAAAAATGCGCGATTCAAGGCAACAAGCAACCATGTTGGATTTATAAAGCTGGAACACCACAATCCCAGTAAAGACGACTTTACAGCGATGCCCTATTTTTCTCCCTTTCAAGGTTTGGCGGGCACTTTAAAAGTAGAAGACGTTTCCTTAGGAGGACTTTCAGTTAGCACCCACTTTCCGTCTGTTCTCCCCCACGCTACAAGAGGTACTATTGACGAAGGAGCCATATTAACCCTTCCTCTTCAAAAACCTATCCTCTGCCCTATTGAAGTTAGATGGATTAAGAAAATTACTGCCACTGAAAGTGATGGAGGCGATAAATTTGTGAAAACGCTGACGATCAAATTAGGGTTTCAGTTTACTTCTGTTTCACCTGAGTTAGAAAATGCCATTCGTATTTACATCATGCAAGTTTCACAAGCAGAAGCCATCTAGGAGGATTGTATGAAAAAAATAGGACTGATATTCCTTTTTGTAGGTTGCTCTCATATTCCATTCTTTTCTGATGACGAAAAAACAGCTAGCGATGCTTCAAAATCAGAACCAGCTGTTGTCAAGGCGCCAGAAAAAGCTGAAGGTGCCTCTAATGGGGAAAACAGCAAGCCCCCCCAGGTCGATGCTACACCTGAAAAAGGTCTTCTAGGAAGCTTAGCCGGAGGATTCGGCGGTGGGACCGAGGATTCCACTAAAGAGCAACGTAGCCTTCAGCAGGCTCGCATTCTAGCGAGGGTAAATGATCTTGAAAACACTCTTAATTTGCAAACACAGAAGATAAGAGTTTTGGAGAAAGCCATAACCCTTGGGATCATTCCTGAAGAGCTGAAAAAGGGGCAGGCAAATTCCCATTCCTTAGATGCAGACTATGGTGGCGATAGTTTTCTTGCGGATCTCTCCCCAGGGGAGAGTTCAAAGCAAAGCACAAGTTCACAGGGAAGCGCTGCCAAGAAAGCAGCCTTTAAGAAAGAAATTTCTGAGGCTGTTGCCGTCTTTGGTAAAGGTGAATTTGGTAAAGCCTTTATCTTATTTCAAAAGGTCGATCAATCCTATGGTGAGGAAGACAAGCAAGGGGAAACACTTTTCTGGATGGGACGTTCATGGTATGCGCTTAAAGAGTATCAGACTGCACGTCAATATTTTCAAGATATGATTCGGGCCAGTCCTACATCGTCCAAAGTTAGCCAAGCGAAACTATATATGGCACAAGGAGACTTAAAACTTGGGATGCGTGAGTCAGCCATTGAGGGGCTTCGAGACATCATCCGCGATCATCAAGACTCTCCTTCGTCCCAGGAAGCCAGAAAACTACTTGCCGATCTAAAGGACACATTATGAAAGTATCCTATTGCATGGGCCGAATGCTCCTACTGGCCTTTGTTAGCTTTAGTCATCAAGTCTTGGCTCAGAGCCAACAAGGGGCGCCAAATCAAGAAAATTCATTCTCTCAGCAGAATGCTAGCCAAAATCAAGCCAACGGGTCCCAAACTGAAAGTAGCACAAATTCTGCATCACAAGGCAATGGGGATTCCTTAGACAGTCAAGATATTGATGCAAATTCAAGTGCTCTAGAAAATGGTGCTGAGATGAATGCATTGCAGCCAGCCGATAATAAGGCCGAAAACCTAGGTTTTGGCGAAAATCCTATGGTGATCGACGACGCTGAATTGCCCTCAAGTAGCGCTAAACTCAGCCAGTTGCCTGAAGCCAATGCTACAGGTTCGAACCCAATCAGCGATTCTACGAAGCCAAGTAATATAGTAGACCAAGGTGCCCTACAAAATCCCGCTATAAGTCAACCCGGTGGCCAAATACCTGATGCAGGGTCCCAAGTGGCTAATGCCGTGCCAACTTCCGCCACTTCCATGGATTCACTTGAACCCTTGGTCACCAATGAGTTTACAGGTGCGCCTCCTTTCCCTGGGAACATAAAAACTCTTAGCGAGGGAGAGGCACCTGAATTCTATAAAGTAGAGCCAGGAGATACTCTTACTGATGTTTGCGATCAGCTCTTAGACGAGCCGGGCTATTGGCCAAAGCTTTGGTCCTTCAACTCCGAGATTAAAAATCCCCACTTTATTTGGCCGGGTATGAATTTAAAATTCTATTCCGGAGATGAAGCTAACCCACCCTATTTACAAATTAGCAATGCAGACTCCATGGTTCCCACTAACAGTGCTGGCTTAAGCATGGCATCTTTGGTGGATTCCCCTTTTCAGATTGCTCCCCTTCCGCAAAAGAAGGTCGAGCAAGGATTTGAAATCGATCCCGACTCAATCGTTGATGTTTTAGATGTAACTACAGATAGTTCAGATATCGATTACTTTGGATCGCCTTTTGTTCCCACAGAAATGCAAGTAAATATACCTGCATTTATTTTTGAAGACACCCAGTCAGCTCTAGGCACAGTATTTACGGGAGTCGATGCCAATATCAACGCAGGTGTTGGAAATCAAGTAGTGATCGAAGATGAAGACGGGCTAAATCCCGGGACGATCTATTCTGTGATTCGCTACTCTGGTAAGGTCTCGACTTTTAGTGGGAGTGGAACCGTTGGGTATAGATATGAGTACGCCGGAAAAATTACGATGCAAAATAAAATGAACGATGATGACTACTATTTGGCAACCGTTATCGAATCAGACCGGGGAATTCAACCAGGTGATATCATCGTCCCCTATATTGCCAATCGACGTTCGGTCCCCATTTCTGATCAATTTGTAAAGGGAAGTGATGCAAGTGGTGAAGTCGTTGGATTTGACTTTGAAGAAAGCCAAATTGGCGCCACAGGAAACTTTGTATTCATTGCTGGAATTAAATCTTCTCCAGGGGCCTTAGTTAACTTATATCGAAATACCTTTGGATTTGCCTCAACTAGGGAACATAATGATCTTGTTAATTTACAACATGCGGCAACAGCTAAAATTCTTGATGTAAAAGCTGATGTCGCGACGGCCTACATTGTTTCGTCAAGAGATGCCGTGGCATTGGGTGATCGTGCCTCGTCGCGTTGATTTATTTTCTGACTTCAACAAAAAACTTTTAGGAGATATCTCAGTAGGGCCTTCCGTATAAAGGAGCTCTATGAAAGATATTCATTTTTATTTGCTGCACGGCGTTTCCCAAATAGTGGGGAGATATGTCCCTAAGTCTCTTGTCGATTTGGGATCAACTTTCGATTCCCCATACGAATTTGTATCCGCACTTACTAGAAAAATGCACTTATCTAGAACCATAGACGCAAAATTCGTAATGGATCAGGTTTTTCGGAACATACAGTTTCACCGTGACTTAGGCTACGAGGTTTTGACACCTTTGTCCTCCAATTGGCCCCAAAATCTTCGATACATCCCTGACCCACCCCATGTGCTGTTCACAAGGGGCGTATTTGCGATTCGTGCGAGGATCGCGATCATCGGCTCGAGGCGTGCCACAAATGAGGCCAAAATGGAAGCCTCTGACCTTGGCCTTGGATTAGCCAAAGAAGGATTTGAAATACTTTGCGGAGGGGCGTTTGGCTGCGACATCGCCTCTAAACTTAAGGTGATCCAAAGCCCCTATGCCCATTTAGGAACCGTCGTTTTGCCTGGGGGTCTTTTAAAGCCCTACCCTTTGGCCCATTTGCGTTACTTTGACTCCCTTGCAGATAGCGGTGGTCTTATTGTGTCAGAAAAATTTATCCACCATGTCCCGTCTCCCGGTGACTTTATAGCGAGAAATCGAATCATTGCTGCACTTTCAGATGTGGTTATTTTGATTCAAGGAGATGAACGATCTGGCAGCAGCACAACCATTAAGTTTGCTTTAGGTTATGGCAAGGAAATTTACGTATCTGCAGTAGGGGAAAGAGACTCCCCTCTCAGCAAAAGGTTGGCCGCTGAAGGCGCGCGTTCGATTCATAGCCTTCAGTTGGCATGTCTACACTAAATTCGTAACACTCGTAAAAGCTCTGACCCATTGACCTCAAATCAGAAAGTTCTTATGGCCAAACAAAAATTGTGGGACTATTTTTTTCAAATGCATCAAGATTATGATTTTGATGAACTTTTCTTAAAGCCAGGCAAAACGCTTCTACGTCTAAAAGAAAATTTTATGACCGTTAGTAACTCATTCCCTGAGGAACGACTTAAGACTCTCATTCAAGAATTCGTAATTTCAAATTCTGAAAGGCTCGATCCTTTGCAGCCCTTTGCATCTGGGGAGATTTCTACATTGAGGTGTCGATTTGTCGCCATGATTCCCCCTGTCACAAATAGCGCAGAAATAATTCTTAGAAAAAATATAAACCCACAAGACACAGACTTTGCGGGCTATCAGGAGCTTCAAAAAACCCTAGCTGGCATCTTTGAGCGGGAAGATCACTTGATTATTTGCGGCGTATCAGGCGCGGGCAAGACCACGCTATTGAAAAAAATCATGAATGATTTTTTGGGTAGTGAGAGAATCGTAATTTTAGACAGTTTTATGGAGTGGGGACACCTTCCAGCACGCTGGACACTTCTACAGGAGTCCCGTGGCTTTTTTGACGGTCGAGGTGCTATCTCCATGCTAGATCTTTTTTCACTATCTCTAAGGCTCAGCGCAGAGAGATTTGTATTGGGTGAGATCAAATATAGAGAGATCGAAGTTTTTCATCTGCTCAGAAATGTCGGCCATGGGTCCGTACTAACTACCATGCATGGTTCAAATTTAAGAGATATTGAGACCCGATTGGGCTCTCTTGAACGCACGAAATGTCTTCTCTTAGAAGAAAATTACACGTGTCGGCTTCTGGAATAAAATGAAACTTGTATAAGAATCCTTAGGTGACTAGAAAAAAATCTATTCTTTAAGGATCAAGTTGCCTATTAAAGCGATACTATAACCGCCAGGGATAGATTCCACTGGCGGAGTTTATTCGTCGAGTGCCTATGGAATACGTCTAACTCTTAATGAAATCGCACTCTGTCATTTAGAGCCAAACAGCGATTTAAATACGGTTTTAAGAACCGTCAAGACACTCTTCTTTTGCAGGGACTGTCCAGATAAAGTTGAGGTCTCTTTATTAAAGTGCTCATTTTGATTCGGCTGATGGGTCTTTTGATAGGGTCTTGAACCACGTCCGGTAGATTCTGAATATTCGTGGCGCTGCCGACTTTCAAAACGATGATCCCGTTGAGGGGTCGATGGGTTTGCAGGGCCGCGATGCTTAGCTTTTGATGGGTCATGGGGACGCCCAGATGTTGTACTCTTTCCATGAGGAGCATCTTTATAGGGAGTCCTGCCCTTGGGGCCAGGTTTAGCATCAAAATTTCTGTCTTTGGAAAACTTGCCCTCTGGTCTCGGGCCGCGATCGTTTCGATCACGCGAGTCACGACTACCCGCTCTTGGGCCTTTTCCATCTCTTGGTCCTTTTCCAAAGGGCTTTCTTTCCGTAACTTTAAAGCCACGTACTTTACCATCTTGAAAGGGATTGCCAGAGACATCGACAATATCCAGATATTCTTTAGGAAACCAGGAACAAGCTGGTATGGAGATTCCAACTAATGTTTTAATAGCATCTAAATTTTCAGCATACTCTTCGCAGACTAAACTATAGGCCTGGCCTTTTGCGCCTGCGCGAGCTGTCCTTCCAATGCGGTGAACGTAATTTGCCGGCTCTGCGGGCAAATCAAAATTATAGACATGAGTTACATCAGAAATATGAAGTCCGCGGCTTGCAACATCAGTTCCTATAAGGATTTTTACCTGACCAGCTTTGATTTTTTTAATCAGGCTAATGCGTTTAGGTTGAGCGATATCCCCAGTAATGGATTCAGCTTCGAGTCCATTTCCGGTGAGTTTATGCTTGAGCCACTCTGCCGTCAGTTTTGTATTGACAAAAATCACGGAACGCCCGGGCTGATGCTCCCTTAGCAAACCGATTAAAACACGCAATTTTTCTGGTGTGTCACATAAGATCAGGTGCTGCTCGATCGATTCCGGGGTGATAACCTCTGGGTTTACGGATATATACTCAGGCTTGTTTAGGTATTCAAACGCAAGTTCTTTTACCTTATCATTTGTAGTTGCGGAAAAGAGAAGCTTTTGACAGTTTTCAGGCAAGCGCTCTAAGAAAAACTCGACATCTTCAATAAATCCCATGTCGAACATGCGATCTACTTCGTCACAAACAAACATCGTAGTATCTTTAATAGAGACTATTTTTTTCTGAATATAATCTTTTAGGCGTCCTGGAGTCGCCACAACGATATCAGTACCAGCTTTTAGAGCCTGGGCTTGTTTGTCGTAATCCATACCGCCAAAAACGGCCAATGATCTTAAATCGAGTTTAACCGCGAGTTTCTCTACTTCTTCGTGGATTTGAACGGCGAGTTCTCGTGTGGGGGCCAATACAACAGCCAACGGTGAATTTGGTGTGTCAGACGTTGCTGCTCGACGCTTTAAAATGGCCTGTGCCACTGTGATTAAAAAAACGCCAGTCTTACCCGTGCCTGTTTGTGCAAAGCCAGCTACATCTCGGCCTGCAAGTGTGTGAGGTAGGCAAAGCCCTTGCACTGGGGTGGGTTTTGTCCATCCGAGCTCAGTGATGGCTTCTCTTAAGGCGTCCTTCAGGTCTAAATCTGAAAATTCATTGGCAGGCTTTAGGTAAGTTGTCTTGGTGACGCTGGACTCGTCCCGATCGTCTTGAATCGCTTCAATCAAATCAATTTCAAGAAGGGATTCTTCCTCGGCCTGAATCTCGGTGGGCACTTCTGTATCTTCACCCACTAGGGAGTCTTCTTTAGAATCAATCGACATTTGTAAGCCTCAGTAATTATTGGTTAGTTTGATAGGAATAATCTTCCTACGAAACTAGATTCTTTATTGTCGCTGTTTCTTCCGATGAATCATAGGTAGCAACAGGAGGAGTCTATGGACGGTCAAGATGACACCAATTCTGACGTAGAAAACAACGACAACGGTCTAAACGCAACCGGCGAAGCTGAATCATTTCCTACTCAAAATGATGACTCTTCAGTAGAGTTGTCCTCGGTTCCGGAGCATACATCAGATTCCACAGGTAACCAAGAAAAAGTATCCCAAGATAGAAAGCTTGTTCCTTGGGTGGATTATGTCCCGCGCCCGGAATTGAAGCGTCCGACATCGAGAGAAGAGGCCGTTCGCATGCGCTTTGACATCATGAACGGCTCTTTGATCGAGTCAGAGTATATGATTTTGACGACGATTTCCAAATCAAATGTGATAAGAAGTCCTCGTTATTATTGGGAATTTCAGAAAGAAGCCAATGAGATGTTTAGGCGCGTGGCTATGCTCAGACAACGAAAGATCAATGGAAAACTTGTAGATCTCCCCAAAAGAGATCTAGAAGGACGGGAACTGCCTCTTGAAAAACCTAAAAAGAAAACGGGCTAAGCCTTGCGAAAGCTTGATGGGACGTGGTTTAATGATCCATGGATTATTTCGAGGTGATCATGAAGCCGATATGCGTTTTGATTTTAGCTGGATTTTTTACGGGATGTCTTACTTTAAATGAGCAACATCAAATGCGCTCAGATATCGATCGGTTGAATGCCCAATACAGCCAACTTGAACAAAATGTCTCCCAGGATAAAACATCAGGAACGGGCGTAAAAGCTATGGCTTCAACTGGAGCCAATATAGATCGACTCTCCCAACAACAAAGTAAAATGGCAGGCGATATTGACCTTCTGCGTAGGGCTCTTGAAAAGGGAGATGTGCCAGGTATCGATACAGGAAAAGACTCTCTTCTCGGACGCGTGAATTCTTTAGAGTCTCGAATGACCGCGCTCGAGCTTTCCCAAAAAGAGATTATCGAATTGCTCGAAAAATCTAAAGGAATCTCCGGTGGGAGTCGCTTGGATTCCAATACTTCGGAAGCAAAGCCCGCTAAGGAACAAGATTCAAGGCTAATTGTCGACCCGAAAGAATCAGGATCTAAAGCGATCAAAGAAGCAAGAGTGCTATTCAATAAAAACAAGTGGAAACAAGTTATTGAAGTTGCTCCCCAGTGGCTGCCTAAATTTGACAAGAAAGTTGAAAAGGAAGAGTTTTTTTCAATTTATGCGGAAAGTCTTTTTAAAAACGGCGACATCAAAGAAGCTGCGATAAAATATAATGAGTTTCTAGAAATGAAGCCTTCAAAAAAATTTCTGCCTTTAGCCAAGATGCGCATGGGCGATTGCTATAGGCACTTGGGCGACAATGATACGGCCCTTATCTACTATAACGAAGTTATTAAAGATTTCCCCAAAACAGACCAGGGTGTTAAATCCAAAGAGCGCGTAGCTCAGCTTGGAAAAAAAGAGAAACATTCTGAGGATCGATAATGATCATCTTAGGAGTAGAGTCTAGTTGCGATGAAACCGCTCTTGCCCTTGTAGAGGACGGAGAAATCGTTCTCTCTTCTAAAATAGCATCTCAAGTTGCTAAGCACGCTGTTTTTGGTGGCGTAGTGCCTGAAGTCGCTGCTAGAGAACATTTAAAAGCTTTGCCTTTTCTTTGGCAAGAACTGTGGTCTGAGTCAGAATTAAATCCTTCGCATATCGATGCCATAGCCGTAACCCGGGGCCCTGGGCTTATTGGCGCTGTTTTAATTGGTGTGGCATTTGCGCGCGGAGCTGCCATGAGACTATCTAAGCCTTTGATTCCCGTAGATCACGTCCACGCCCATTTGCAAGGAGCACTGCTCAGCATTCCAAGTTCGGTAATTCAAAACGATTTGTTTCCTTCGCTCGCACTTGTGGTATCTGGCGGCCATACCCATCTCTATAAAATGAATTCGCGAACGTCGACTGAGCTGGTCGGTCAGTCTATTGACGATGCCTGTGGCGAATGTTTCGATAAAGTTGGAAAAATATTGGGGCTCCCGTTTCCGGGCGGACCGTGGATTGAAAAGATTGCAAAACAAGGCGACAGAAGTCGATTTCCCATGCCGAAGGTATTAGACGACAAGTCTAAGGTTCAATTTTCCTATTCAGGATTAAAAACCCATGCGTTAAACCATTGGCGCAAGCTTGAAAATGAAGGCCTTGCTGATGACCAAGCGAAGTCAGATATCGCCTCGTCGTTTCAAGAAGAGGCGCTAGGTCAGATTGTTAGAAAGTTACAACAGGCTCGAAGGCTCTATCCTGACGTTAGATCGGTAATCGTTGCGGGGGGAGTTTCTGCAAACTCTAGGTTTAAAGAACTCGTTCAACTCGAAGTGGATCTACCGGTTTACTTCCCAGAGCTAAAGTATTGTGGAGATAATGCTGCCATGATTGCCTCATTGGGTTATTTTGAATATCTAGAAACAGATCCGAGCAAGTTTACCGCTAAAGCAAATTGGGATGCGTACTCCCGCTATGGAATGGGAGGTCCTCTTTGAGAAAGCCGTTCGTTTATCAAAAGAAATCGCTTGGACAAGTCTTTTTAAAAGAAGAATGGCCCTGTGTTAAAATGACCGAACTTCTAAAAGAAGAATCTATCGATCATGTACTAGAAATTGGTCCTGGTGCCGGAGTGCTCACAAAGCACTTAGTAAAAGCCGGGTTCCATGTGACTTCAGTGGAAAAAGACACACGTTTTTTCGAACTGCTTCTTACCATGAAAGACGAAATGACTAAGTCTTCTCAGGGCTCCGTAGATTTTGTCAATTCCGACATACTAAAATTTGATTTAAACTCTTGGCTTGAAAGTAGGCGGGGAAACATCGCCATATGTGGTAATATTCCCTACAATATTTCGACCCCCATACTGAGGTCAGTTTTACCTTTATTGGGTCGCGTTAAATATATTTCCTTTTTAGTTCAGTTTGAATTTGCTGCCCGAGTAGCTGCTGCCGTAAACACGGAAGCCTATGGATCTCTTTCCGTATTCACTCAATTAAGGGCTAATCCGAAACTCGAGTTTATGGTTAAAAATACCTGTTTTTCTCCGGTACCAAAAGTCCATTCAGCGGTTCTTTCCCTAAGGCACTTAGCCACTATGGAATCGCCGTCTGTATTAGAAAAAACAGAAATCGTAACTCGACAAGCATTCACTCAGCGTCGAAAAATGATGTCGAATGCGATTTCTAACTTTATAAAGCCCGACACCAATATTTCCGACCTAGGCTTTCCCCTTACCGCCAGGGCAGAAACCATTAGTCCAAAAATGTGGGTGCATTTAGCTAAAGTTCTATTTCCAGACTTAGGTGATTGATAGCGAGGATTTTAAGATGACGCCCATGCATTTGGGTCCTCTTAGGTCCCTATCTCTTTTCGAATTCTTCACAAATAGGAAGTAGTTGCCGACTCTTCAGAGGCATCTTCAGCCGAGTTATAACAGGTTGCTTCAGAGTCACAATGTGAGTTCGAGGCTTATCGATTCAAGTCGCTAATCGCCGGCCATTGCTTTTGGGATTTCGGATCAGTATGATCATAGAGCTACACTAGTCCGGCTTTGGTTACATGGGGACCTAGTTTCTTGAGAGCGGTCCCCTAAATCAAACCACCAGGCATTTATCAAGAGAAGTGAGGCTCAGGTGGCATTTAGCGAGCTAGAAAAACTGAATAGGTTTATAGAGCAAGCTCCGGAATTTTGTAGGTCGGAGTGCCTCGGTCTCGTAGATGTCAAAGGTATTTCTCTCCCTATTCATAGCCTTACTATCGGCCCAGATGACCCGACTCTGCCGACCTTTGGCTTGTTCGGGGGAGTCCATGGGTTAGAAAAAATAGGCAGTCACATTATCATTAACTATTTTAAATTCTTGTCCAAACAGCTTCTTTGGGACAAGTCACTTCAAGATTTATTCAAAATTTCGAGGCTCGTATCCATTCCGATAGTAAACCCAGGAGGTATGTACCTAAATAGAAGATCGAACCCAAACGGTGTTGATTTGATGCGAAATGGTCCCATCGAGGGCGAAGGAAGCACATGGAATCTCGTCTCGGGGCAGCGACTGTCTTCCTATCTTCCTTGGTTTCGAGGGTACCCTGAAAGAGGCATGGAATTTGAAAATGTAACTTTAGTAGATTTTGTTAAAAAACAAATGTTTTCTGCACCATTTTCCATGGCGCTAGATATTCATAGCGGATTTGGTATGAGAGATCGTCTCTGGTATCCCTACTCAAAAACACGAAAGCCCTTTCCTTTAAAGAACAGCATTGAGAAAATCGAGAGCAGATATCGCGACAGTCTCCCCTATAGTCGCTATCTCATCGAACCGCAGTCCAGCTCCTATTTGATTAATGGAGACATTTGGGATTATTTATTTGATCTTCACCATCAAAACTGTGAAAACAACAAAGTTTTTTTGCCTTGGTGTTTAGAGCTTGGTTCTTGGATTTGGGTAAAAAAGAATCCCTTGCAAGCATTCGACCCGAAAGGATACTTTAATCCCATTCTTCCTCACCGCTATGATCGAGTGATGCGAGGTCACCGTGATCTGCTTGATTTATTTCATAAAATTACTGTTTTTCATGAGGGTATTATTTAACATGAACTGGCTTTTACTTAGAGGTCTTTCCCGCCAGGCTTCCCATTGGGGGAACTTTGCTTCAGCCTTGTCTGCCCAAGGACATGGTGAGGTCGTGGCTTTGGACTTACCAGGATTTGGTGCTGCTTCAGAACATAAGTCTCCGCTAGCTATGAAGGAAATCGTCGATTTTTTGAGGCATCAGTTTTTAAAAACACACAACCTCCAAAAGCCGTGGAGTCTCCTCGGATTATCCTTTGGCGGAATGGTCGCTCTCGAGTGGCTGCGTCTATTTCCCGATGATTTTAGGACATGCGTAGCCATTAACAGCAGCCTCGCCGGAATCTGCCCAGTGAATGAGCGCATTACAAATCACGGCAAATGGGTTCTGCTAAAATGCCTCCTTAAACCATCCCCCTTGAAGAAAGAAAAGCTCATTCTATCTCTTACCTCCAGCCAACATCTAGGAGACACAGATCTATTAGCAAGCTGGGAAGCCATAGAAAGACATCATCCCACTAGAACTCTCGAAGCGCTTAAACAGCTCTTGATTTCATCTCAATATCAAGGGCCTCATAAAATAGCGACACCCCTCTTGGTCCTTTCTAGTCAGAAAGATCAACTCGTCAACCCTAATTGTTCAGCTAGGATAGCGCAAAAATATGGAGGTGTTCATTTTGTTCATCCCGAAACAGGACATGACTTGCCTTTAGATGCGCCAGAATGGGTGATAGAAAAAATAAGTTTTTTTGCCAACTCCCATTTTCCATGAACTAGGCTGAGGTTCAGAAGCATTGCGATTAGAGCTAGATTTTTGGTCTTAGGTATTCCTTGGTGATTGCTGGAAATGGATATTTCTTGGTCTCGTTTGAGGCCGCCCTTTGGTAAAGGGTCCCTTAATTCAAATGACAAATATCTACTCAAAGGGCCACAACGGTCTATTTTAGACAGGTGATGCCGATTTGCCTTGTACTTTCACCAAATCAGCAACGCTTCCAAAAGAGGAGAGGGCCGTTGAGGCTTCATAAGGTAAAAATACCTTGTCTCCCGGTTTTTGACTAAATCGATCTAGGGTTTCCAAGTACTGGGTGGCAATTAAAAATTTAGCGGAAAGCTCGGCATTTCCAGAAAAACCAAGGGTGATTTCTTGAATGGCTTTCTTTTTTGCCTCTGCAACACGAATGATGGCCTGAGCTTCACCTTCAGCATTCAGGATCCGGCCTTCTTTGTCGCCGGTCGCTAGGTTTACTTGCTCTTGTCTTAGACCTTCAGAACGTTGAATTCTAGCTTGTTTGTCGCCTTCAGCTTCAAGGACCTTGGCTCTTCTCTCTCGTTCCGCTTGCATTTGTTTTTCCATGGCACTTTGAATCTCAACGGGTGGAAAAATATTCTTAAGTTCCACACGAACCACTTTTGCGCCCCATTTATCAGTGGCATCATCAAGGATGAGTTTCAGTTTAGCATTTATGGTATCTCTGGAAGAAAGAGTCTCATCAAGATCCATCTCCCCTATCACGTTTCTTAGGGAAGTCTGCGCAAGCTGTGCGACCCCGGCTGGAAGGTTTGCAATCATATAAGCGGCTTTTTTAATATCTGTAATTTGAATATAAAGAAGCGCATCAATTTGAATTGCCACGTTATCTCTTGTAATGACCGCTTGGGCAGGAATATCTAAAACTGCTTCACGTAAGTCTACAGTTTCAGCGGGCCTAACAAATCCATTTACAATCCAAAAAATGGATCTGGGTTGGTCAATAAAAGGCAAAATGACGTTAAACCCTGAATTCAATGTTGTATGAAATTTTCCTAATCTTTCGACCACAATACATTCGCCCTGTCTGACGATGCGGATGCCTTTGGCGCCAATTAAAATAGCTAATCCTAATATGGCTAAACTTGCTAATGTACCCAAATCCATACTTACTCCTTGATTTTCTTAATGACGAGTTTATTTCCATTCATAGCAACAATGCGAGCTGCCTCTCCAGCCACAAATTGATCTTCCGGGTTCTCTGGGACTAGGGCCCAGGACTCACCGTAAATCTTTCCATAGGTTCGTCCCTGGTTGTGGGGGTCGCTTTCAAGGACAATCTCTTTCCCAATTAGGTCTTCGACGGGATTCTTTTGCTTCATGTCGCTCTTTTTAAAGTACTTTCGGAATACATAAATCGAAACGATCACCAAAATAGCGGTGATGACATGCATGGCGGGGCGATCGGATATAAACAATGAAAATGGCGCAGAAATAAGAAAGGCGACTCCAACGGGCAGCATAAAGAAACCTGATAAGATGATCTCAAGACCGACTAAAACAATGCCTATAAATACATAGTAAGGCCAATATTCGGGGTTCATTCAGAGTCCTTTTTAAAAATGAAACAGCAAGTTACTCTAGAACACGCTTTATTTCTGCCCAGCACATGCAATCTGAAGTTACGGTTCATAAGCTATGGAGCTTTCCTATAGGGCTCCATGATTGGACCCACCGTCAGGAGTGTACTGGTCTTGAAAACTTAAATCGATAGTAACGTTGTGATGGCCTGTTATTTTAGCTCGACAAGCCAATCTAATAAACCCATTTGACGCGTCTAGTCCCATTCGCTCTAGGAGAGCCTTCTCATCTCGGCCCATGGTGATTAGGGCCTCTGGCTCTAGAACCTTAATTCCACAGGTTCCACAGCGACAGGAAGCACACCCAAATCTCATCTTGATTTTAGCCTTCACGGCAGCAGTCAAGATTTTGGTCTGAGCTTCCTGATCCGACAGTTTTTGTTCTGAACCGTCTGGAAATTTAAATGTTATGTCACTCATACGGAGAGGGAAAATTCTCTTAATACTTCATTTAAAGATGTTTTCTTATCTGTGGATTCTTTGCGATTTCCGATAATGTACGCACAAGCTAGGTGGATCTTTCCGGCAGAAACTTCCTTCTCTCTGGTTCCAGGGACCACTACAGAACCAGCTGGGACATAGCCTTTTAGAACCTTGTGCTCGGGTGTGCGCACATCAATGATGGGCGTGGAAGACGTTAGAGTGACATTGGCTGCTATCACGGCGTCTTGGCCAATGCGAACTCCCTCAACAATAATGGCTCGTGATCCTATAAATGCGTTGTCTTCCACAATAACAGGCGTAGCCGATGCTGGTTCTAAAACTCCCCCAATTCCGACACCGCCAGAAAGATGGACATTTTTACCAATTTGTCCACAACTTCCCACCGTGGCCCAAGTGTCGACCATCGTACCAGCTCCTATATAGGCTCCGATATTGACGTATGAGGGCATGAGCACAACGCCAGGTTCCATAAATGTGCCAATGCGCGCTACCGCAGGAGGCACGACGCGAACATTGAGATCTTTATAATTGGTCTTTAGGGGAATTTTATCATGATAGGAATAGGGACCAACTTCATATGCTGCCATGGGAGCAATCTTAAAATAAAGTAAAATCGCATTTTTGACCCAAGAATGAGTGATCCACTCATCTCCATTTTTTTCAGCAACTCTGATTTTGCCGACATCTAAGAGATGTATGGTTTGATGGATGGCGTCTTCATACCTTTTGAGGTCAGAAAGATTGAGGAGGGCCTCTTCAATGGCGCTCTTTAATTCTGTGGGATTCATATCGATCTCCGAATAAAGTTTTCGATCAGGTTCATAGCTTCTGCAGTTTCTTCTAACTCAGGAACTAGGGCGAGGCGGAAATAGCCTGAGCTTTTTTCTCCCAGCCATTTTGCTGGACTTGTTATGACGCCCTCTTCTGCCAGATCCAAGCAAAACTTAACATCGTCACCCTTGAATTTAGAAGGAATCTTCGCCCAAAGGTAGAATGTCGAAGTGGGACATGCGTGCTCAATTCCTAGCCCGTGCATCGCCTGGGAAGCAAAATGTACTCTTTCGGTAAAGATCTCACGTCGTTGAGCCACATGTTCATCGTCGTTCCACGCGACAACTGCTCCATGTTGAACATAAGTTGGGCATGCGACCCCGAAGTTAGCTCGCGCTTTCAAATGGGGCTCAAGGATCCGACGATCTCCCGCCATCATGCCTGCTCGATAACCAGTTAGCCCTGACCTTTTAGAGAGCGACATAAACGAAATCACCCTGTCTGTGGAGTACATGAGGGGAGTGAGGGGGCGTAAATGTTGTCGTGAAGGCTCATCAAATCCAGAATCGTAAATATCGACATAACAATCGTCAGACAGCAGAATGACGTCTTTTTGGTGGCACCAATCGATGAGATTTAGCCAATAGGCCTTATCTACGTTGGCTCCTGTTGGGTTGTGAGGATAGTTTGCCCATATGGCGGCGGCGTTATTTTGAACATCTAAAGGAAGATTCCAGGGCTCAAGTTTAAACCCATTACTCTCCGTTAAGCTTACGGGATAGGGAGTTCCGCCAGCAAAAAGGGCAGACGAACGATAAACGGGATAAGCAGGATCTCCGTAAATAAGGATTTTTTTACCTTGGCGCCCAATCAACGAGAGAGCGATATGGAAAATGGATTCTTTTGAACCCTTTGAGGGCACAGTCATCAAGCCTGCTGAGTCTTCAATACCGAATCGCTTCTTTAAGTACGAGAGGTGAGCTTTTTCGAGCTCTGGAATGCCCCTCACTGAAGGATAACTAGAATAGGAACCCATATGAGACTTCATGGCATCGACCATTGGTTGCCAAACAGGTATCTGGGGGTCGCCAGTACCAAAATCAAAGACTTTTTTTTGCTCTCTTAAGAGTCGAAGTCGAATCTTAGTCAGCTCTTCCATAGGGTATGGGTCTAACGAAGCATTTACCTTGTTTATCAGTAGATCCTGATTCATAAAACCGCCTCGGCATTTGAATAAAGGCAATTCTAAACAGAACTAGGCCATTTGTACCAGCAAAAAAAACTTTTAAAGTTGGACTTTCCTCAAGGGGAAGCTGTTCCAAGGGATCTCTCGTTGGATTTGCAATGAAGCAGTTTGCTCCGGGAAAACTACCCTTGCCTATGATCTTTGTAATCTAAGGTAATGATTGTCAGTATAGAATTTTCGTGACTATGCCCATTCAAAAAAAAGAGGGCCTAGATTTTAGGCCCCTGTCTAGGAAATGATGTCACTTGTCTGTAAAAGGTAGAGTGTTTCGTCTTATATAAGTTTTGGGATTTAAATAAGGTTACTGGAAAAAAAGTACGTTTCTAGCTGTCATGCCAATACTTACGGTGTTGTCGGCATTGCACCCAAAGTTATTTGGGAATAAAACGAGATCTGTCCATCCTGGGCGCTGATTTACAAGCTGTCTTGTATTCATTTGCGCTAGGATCTGCCCGTTATTAACGGTGGAGATGGGTGTCATATATCTTGCGGCAACGTTGATCGGAGATCGGTTTAAAAAAATTTGGAGGTTAAACGGAGTTGGATTGTCAATGCAGACAAAACTAGGGTTTGGGTAAGGATTGCTGTAGCCCTTAATGGAAAAACCAAGAAGTAACGATATTGCAAATAGTAGTTTCATTTTTTATCCTCTTTTTTTGGAATTCATATGGGGATTACTATTATGCCCGCATGAGGCTTTGTCAATCGAAAGCAAAAAAACGCTTAATAATAAGTCATCCCACATTCCCGCGAAAATTTAAGCGCTTCCATATATTTCGCGCGCCAAAGGC
>JBAXBA010000033.1:0-37065 GCA_037142195.1 Pseudomonadota bacterium | reverse complement strand
TACAAGGCGAGTGATCAAGTTTGCATAAGTTTTCGACCTACTGTTTCAGCCCTAACCGCCAAAGGCCAGCCCAGAAGATTTTCCTTGGTATGGGCAGATCCTAGGCCCGGCTAGCTAGGTTATGTAATTCTGCGTGCATAGCTAGTCCAGGCTATTTGGCAGGCTGCTGTCAAGCCAAGCTTGAGTTCCCCCCTCGATATTTGTCAGCTCGAGGCAACCGTAACTTTTAAATTGCTCCGCAGCCATATAGCTTCTTTTCCCGGAACGGCAAATAAAATAGAGGGGGGTCGATTTCGTGGCCTGGATTTGAGTCAAAATTTCTGCTGGATTAAGACTGCTTAAAGGGAAGTTGATGGTCCCAATTGCGTGAACATCTTCATATTCATCCTTTTCCCTGACATCAATAAAATGGAGATTTTTGTCTGTTTTTTGGAGGTCATGAAATCCCTGGACGTCGATAGATCTGATCATGTGGAAGTATCCTACAAAATTATTAAGGTGGCAGTGGGTCGCATTTTTGTCCTATTTAGATTTGATGTGTATCAAATATCGAGCCAAAGTTCAACTTTGGTTTTTGACGATTTGTGCCAACAAGTGTAAATAACGCTTGGAAAATGTACTCTTTAATTTAAGATCAGTGAGATAGTGTCTGCTATTATGAGGAGTTTTCAATGGCTCAAAGGCTGTCCTGCTTGATTTTTCTATTTTCTATTTCAGGCTGGTTTCCAGGACTAGAGCTTATGTCCCACGGAAAAGATGTCAGCGATAAGATGGACACATTAGCTAAAGTAAAAGCATCGTCGGTTTTGCGGGTGGGATTGGAATCAGGATTTATTCCTTTTGAAATGCGCACCAAGAACGGAACTTGGGTTGGTTTTGATGTGGATATGATTTCCGAATTTGCAAAATCAATGGGCGTCAAAGCGGAATTTGTCGACACAAAGTGGGACGGAATCATCCCAGCACTGATTTCAGGGAAATTTGATGTCATTGCTTCAGGCATGACAATTACAGAGGAAAGAAGCCGCGTGGTGCAATTTAGTGCGCCCTACTATCAAGCCGGGCTAGTCGTCATGGTAACAGCAGGCCGAGGAGCGGAAATAAAGAGCCTAAAAGACCTTGACCAAAAGAAATACACTGTTGCTTTAAAGACGGGTACGACTGGGGATACGTTTGCCAGCAAGCAGCTTAAAAATGCCAATCTGAGGCGTTTTGACACCGAAAATGACTGCGCTAGTGCGGTGGCTCTCGGAAAAGTTGATGCTTTTATCTATGACAAGCCGTATATCGACATTTACGCATCTAAAAACAGTTCCAAAGTTGTTGTCCTGGGTGAAATGATGAGTGCCGAGAACCTTGGGATTGCGTTTCGAAAAAAGGATTCTACTTTGGCCCAGGCATTTGCTTCTTTTTTCGAGGGATGGAAAAAAGATGGGTCCTATCAAAAAGCTAAAGATCATTACTTTAAAACCATGAATTGGTTGAAGGACTTTCCGGATTTCCTCAAATGAAACCAAGAGGCAAATTTCCGTTCGGATCTGTAGTCTCTCTGTGTGTCTTGGGGATCCTGTTGGGGCTTATCGTGAAATCGTTTCTTGGTCTCGACTATGATTGGGACTTTGCAAGCGTACTTAGTTTTGTTTGGGGTGATGGCGAACCCGGAATGTTGCTAAAAGGTCTGTGGTGCACCATTTGGATCTCTCTATACTCCATACTATGTGGTTCGCTTCTGGGCTTTTTTATTGGCTTAGCACTGAACAGCAAGGATATTGTTTTGCGATACAGTGCCGTCTGTTTCGTAGAGGTCTTTAGGAATACGCCGGTTTTGGTTCAGCTCTATGTGCTGTATTTTGTGGTTGGAACTGCTTTTGAATGGAGTGCACAGGTATCAGGGATTGTTTGTTTGTCCCTTTTTTGCAGCGCTTACATTGGGGAGATCCTCCGCTCCGCCATAGGGCACTTAGAAAAAGGTCAGTTTGAAGCATCCAGAAGTCTTGGGCTGTCATCTTTTAGGATCGCCCGCTTTGTGGCAGGTCCTCAAATTCTGAGGCGAATTTTGCCCGCTTTGATAGGTCAGTATGTAAGTTTGGTGAAGGATTCCAGTTTGGTTTCGGTCATTTCCCTTATGGAGCTCACGAAAGCCGCAACAAGCGTGGTTGCTGTGAGTTTTAGAAGTTTTGAAACATGGTTCGTCGTAGCATGTATCTATTTTATTTTGAATTTTTGTATATCTCGATTAGGCCGGCTTTTAGACACCTATCTATCCAGAGACATGAATCCAGCTTAAAAGTTGTTTGAAAAATTGGCGCGGACCAGACTCTTCTGGTGAAAGCAGCATCCGTCCCAAGTGATATCTTGGGACGGCAATGAAGGCCTATTTTTTCTTAACTAGACCCCGTCTATTAGAAACGATTCCTGTGGCAACCGTGCACGGCAGTATTGCGCTTCCAGGCAATAAAACAGTTCCTGGATTGGTTACCGAATTGCAACCGGTCTGGGCGTGGTCTCCTAAGATCGCGCCAAATTTTTTAAGGCCAGTATCCATGATGTCTTCACCAAATCTCACTTTAATATTTTGGTGATCAAGACGTAAGTTGGCTAGTTTTGTGCCAGCTCCCAGGTTCACTTGATTCCCTAATAGGGAATTGCCGAGGTAAGCAAAATGGGCCGCTTTAGCATCCGCGAGTAAGAGAGACTCTTTTGCTTCCGTGGTATGTCCCATAATAGAATTGGGCCCCACATAAACATGACCTCTGATATAAGCCCCGTGGCGCACCACGGCTCCTTTGGCAATAAAAGTCGGTCCTTCGATATAGGCACCGGCTTCCACCATGGCTCCAGCTTCAATTACAATCTGATCGCCTATGAGCCAAGCTCCGGGATGAATTTGACCTTGCAGCCTATCGCCACGTGGAACTTCAGAGACGGCCTGAGCTATGGCTTCTTTTAAGGATGAGCCTAGTATCTTCCAAGAGTAGTCAGATGCCCGATCTTGGAAGAGCTGCAATAAGGCACGGGGGAGATAGTCTTTGGTTTCAGGGAATACTTGGCTTAGGCAAAGAGAGTTAACTTCCATGTGGAAAGTTCCTAAAATTTTAATCATAAAGCAAGAAAATGATTATGCAATCTAAACGTATATCTAAACCTATGGATTCATGGTAAAACGTCGCCCTAACACGCTGAAATTAATACGATATTCAAATAAATAGATCTTTTGAAGTTTTGTTGCCGATAGGAATTGCAGCTTGCTTCAGGGGGGAACGTGAAACTTCTATTTTGCGCAATTCAAGTTTGTATTTTGGCTGGGCTCATCGCTGGGTGCAACAAAAGCTCTTTTTCTGGCAGAAACTCTACCAACAGAGTAGGAGCCCATAAAGATATGCCAGGTGACGACAATGCCTTGCCCACAGACATCGTTCAGGTGCCTGGGGATGCAGAGTCTGTGTTGCCCCCAGATGGGTCTCCTCCCTTAGAGCCAAAGACGGGTTCCGTAACCGCTATCTTTAAGTCTGGAAGTGGGCCCTTAAATTTAGCATTTGAGCCGGGAAATAATGTTAAAATGGATGGAGAGAAGGTTCTCATTCCCTTGAATCTCTATGTCGCTTTGGATGTTACGGGATCGATGGAAAAGAATATTCAGACTTTGAAAGATAATATAAAAGCGTTCTCAGATCGTCTTAAAGAAAAGGGTTTTAAAGTTCGCTTGGGGCTTATTCCTTTTCGAGATGGTATTGAATCTACCGTGGATTTGACGGACGATATTGAGGCCTTTAAACAAAAAGTTTCTGAAGAAAATGCAGTGGGCGGTGGCGGCTCTTGGGAAGCTTCCCTTATGGCTGTAGGTCATGCAGTCGATAGGCTTCAAGCGCTTTCCAAGGCTGACGATGCGAATGTGGTTCTCGTCATATCTGACAATCCAGGGCATTATGGCAATAGTGAAAACGATTGTAGTATTGATGGTCTCGTTAAGAAACTAAATGCATTGCCCGTCGAGTTTCAAAAGAGGCTTCGGCTTTATGGGTCTGTGGATAAAGGCACCAAAGCTTGTGATCAAGATTATGAGACCGGCAAAAGCCAATGGGACAAAATTTTGGAAACTTCTTTAACGGGAAGTGAGCAGGCCTTTCGCGGCGATAGGCTTTCCTACCCTTTTGAAGGTAGCGTGATACTTGATGAGTTTGTGAAATCACTAGTTAAGACTTTACCGGGCACTGACAACATCTGTCTTGCAACTAAAGCATCTTTAAAAGATGCGACTACAGAACTTGGGGTTTGGCCACCTGAAACCCTTCCTGTAGTTTATGGAAAATATATCAATTCCGAAAAAATTCTTTGGAAGGATGTCGTATCAGAGCCGGTCTATAAGTCTCTGGTCGGGAAAACCTTAAACTTTGAGGTTACGCGCTGTTGCGCAGATACCGCGAAAGCTGCTAAGGGAGAATTTAGTGGATGTCTGGAACAAGTAAATACAGCTCGTATCGAAATAAAGTAGAAGCCGGCCGTTTGGTGTTTGGGCATAAAATTGTATGATTATGGGTGCTTAGAATTACCGCTTGATTTGTAGACCTGGTTCCTATAGGGATGGCCTGCTTGCTGGATGAATACCGGCCGCAAACCTAGGGGCCTATTATGTCTCTCCAAGTTTCGAATGTAGAAATTCCCATTGAGGAAGGATTCTCGTCAGAAATACTTTCTAAGTACGTGAGCGACAAGCTGGGCGTTCCCCAGGAAGTTATAAAGTCGCTCGAAATTAAGAAGAAGTCGTTGGATGCTCGACGAAAGAGCCGCATTAAGTACGTCTACCAGCTTCATATCGAAATAGATGGTGAAGATTCGGTGATCGAAAAGTCGCAGACTTCAGATGTTATACGAACACCAGAGGTAAAGTCCTTTAACCCCGTAGACGGTCTTGATCTTGCTTCTAAAGTTTTAAATACACCTCCCGTAATTATTGGCAGTGGTCCCGCCGGCATATTTGCGGCGTTAGCCCTAGCTGAAGCGGGCCAGCGTTGCATCATTGTAGAGCGTGGTGAGCCCGTGGAAACTCGTATGCGCACAGTTGGGCGCCTTCGAAGGAATGGGCAATTTGAAGAAGAAAGCAACTTTTGCTTTGGGGAAGGTGGGGCTGGGACGTTTTCAGATGGGAAACTTACTTGTGGGCGCAATCACCCGCTTGTTCGATATTTGTTCGAAAAATGGGTCGAGTTTGGAGCTCCCGAAGATATTCTTTACAATGCACATCCCCATATTGGCACAGACTATTTGATGGTCCTTGCCAAAAATATGCGAACCTATCTGGAGTCGCGCGGTTGCAAATTTATCTTTGGTACGAGATTCGAAGACTTTAAAGTGGGTGCTTCCGCACGCTATGAAGTGGCACTTTCTAACGGCGATCGAATTGAAACGGATCACCTAGTCATGGCCATTGGGCATTCCGCGAGAGATACTTATCGCCTGCTTTTGGATAGAGGGCTTGCGATTCAACCTAAGCCCTTCGCAATCGGCGCGAGATTTGAACACCCCCAGGAAGATATCGACCGCATTCAATATGGAAGTTGTGCCCTTTTACCTGCAGCAGAGTACAAACTCGCAGCGCGGGCAGGGGATCGCGGGATTTGGACGTTCTGTATGTGCCCAGGAGGCCTATTGATGCCGACTGGGGCCCAGCCTGGCCATTTAGCGATTAACGGAATGAGCTATCACGCCAGAAACTCTGGCTTCGCTAATGCAGCTGTCGTTGTAAATGTAAATCGTGAAGACTTCTATCGCGGGCATGTACTGGATGGAGTCACCTTTCAGGAAAATATTGAAAAGGCAGCCTTTGCTGCAGGTGGTGGTAACTATTTCAGCCCGGCACAGCGACTCACAGACTTTCTTAAAGGAAGAGATTCTAAAGGTGAGTTAGAGTCTACTTACAAGCCGGGTGTGACAGCGGCTCGTATCGACAAACTACTTCCGAAGTTTGTAGTCGACTCTTTGAAAGGTGCGCTTGGAGAGTACAATAAAAAGATGCACGGCTATATCTCGGAACGAGCCATAGTTGCGGGCGTGGAAAGCAAAACATCCTCACCGATCGTGATGACTCGTGATGCAAAGCTTATGTCGGTCAGTCATCCAGGACTCTATCCCTGTGGGGAAGGTGCTGGATTTGCGGGTGGCATTGTTTCGGCATCGCTTGATGGCGTTAAGGTCGCTCGTGCCTTACTTGAGAATGCCCTAGAAGACAGGCTCTTTCAGAATCTCCATTAAGATGGGCTACATCATGAAAAACTTATCTAAAACATACTGGCTAGTCCTGTGCTTTATATTCCTTTCTTGCGGCCAGGAATTAAAATCAAAAGAAAAAGTGATCTATGGTGATGATGGCATAGACGACGTTTCAGCACCGTCTAGCAAGAAGTGGCTGAGCGAGTTTAAAAGTGTAGCGCTCATTACGGAAAAATCACGGCTGAATAAGAGATTTGGGGGCTATTTTTTAGAAGAAAAAGCACCCACAAAAACCGCAATCTGTGAAAAAGAGCCTTTAGAAAGTGCCAGGAATTTGGGGCACTGCTCAGGCTCACTTATTGAAGAGGATCTTCTCGTTACTGCAAAACACTGCCTGGAAGTCGTTCCTGGCGGCTGCTCAGATTTGGCGATAGTCTTTGATATAAGAGACCACCTTCCTTGGAAAGTTCCAAGGCTTTTAAACCAGTCACAGCTTTTTAGCTGCAAGCGCATCTATCAGCCTCCAGATCCCTTGAGTGATTTGATTATGATTCGGCTCGATCGTCCCACAGAGAGACCTAGCCTCAACTTTGCGGAGACGCAAGATTGGCTTTCCCTAGGGGAGTTGACAGTACTGGGGTATCCGTTAGGTGGTGATCAAAAAGTCGCATCGGGAGGAAGTTATAGAAAAAGTTTCGAAAATGATCAAGTCCTCGCAGAGCTCGACGTCTTCGAAGGGAATTCAGGTTCGCCCGTTTTTTCAAGCGATAAAGAAGTTCGAGGAATCCTCTTGGGAGGGGAATCGGATTTTGAGACAGACCAGGCGGGTTGTCTTCGAGTAAAACGCTGTGCTCATGGCAACTGCACTGGAGAAACGATGATTTCAAGTCTCTCCATTAATGAGCTACATGATCAAATAGAGCGCATCGATAAGGTCACAAAAATTCCTCAAAAAGTAATCTTTGATGGGATCTTAATGCAAGAACAAGACATCCCAGAACCTTCAGCAAACAATCCTTCTCCATCACTTATCGAAAAATTTAAAATAGACGACAAAACACTCTTAAGTGAGATCCATATTCATCTTGGCGTTCTACATTCGAATCTTTCAGACATCACCATGGATCTTACTTCCCCTAGCGGACAAGTCATTCGTCTACTTGATCGCGTCTATAAAAAATCGGAAGAACCATTTATCTTTGATTTTAGAAGCGAAGGGGATTCTATTTTTGACTCCTTTATTGGCTTGGAAGCTGCAGGCGAATGGCAAATAGCCATCAAAGATCTATCTGAGTTAGAGTCTGGCAGGATCTTGACACTAAGTGTTGAAATGAAGGGCCAGGTTCCTTAGGGGCTTTTTTTTAGGATGGTGGTCGCAACAGAGTCTTGCGGCCTTTTCTATAGCCCGGGGCCAGGTATTAGGGATGTCTGTGTCTTGAAAAGCGGTAAAAATCCTTGCAGCTTAATGGATCCCATCAAGCAGCAGTAACCTTTGGTGCCAAATTTTGCACTGGCTCCTACACAGCGCGTGAATCAGTGCATTACAGGCAGTTTAAAAAGCAGAAACCTTTAAAATGATATTCTTTCAAAATTTAATCAGCTGAGGGTCTATTTTTGTTTCAAATTCTTTGAGTTTAAAGTGCTTCTAGAAACGGAAATTTCATAGACTTTTGCATACCTAATCAGCATAGAAAACGAAGAAATCAAAGAAATGATCAAACCCTCTCGGCCATCCAAAAACCCGCGTCTTAAGAAATAAGTCTCGAAAAAAGTCCAAAGGCTTTTAATCATCATTTTTAAAATAGGGAATCGATCTCTTTTTGAAGTCACGATTTGTTTGGATTGTATGCTGGAAAAGTTATTGGAAGTTTTGATATGGTCAAAGATGTTTTCGTAGGAGTAGTGCTGAATATCCTCCGGAACATCACAAAACTGGCCGGTTAGGATAATTTTGTCATGGGGGTTGTTGCCACCCCAAATAGCTTTGTCTTTCTTAAAAAGTCTGAGTTGCTTATCGGGATAGAATCTACCATGCTTGATCCAACGAGTTAAATACCAAGTAGACCTGTGAAACCTGTATCCCTCATATTTAGGGGGATTTCGAAATATTTCTAAAATAGATGACCTAAGCTCTGGCGATACCCGCTCATCGGCGTCAAGTGCTAAAACCCACTCCATGCTAGCAAAGGAAAGGGCCTTGTTTTTCTGTTCAATATGGCCAAGAAACTTTTGCTTGTAAACCTTAGCGCCAAGGGATTCAGCGATTTTACAGGTGTCGTCGTCTGAAAATGAGTCTAATACGATAACTTCGGAGACAAAGTCCATGGACTTAATGCATTCGGCGATATTGTCGGCTTCATTTAAAGTAATAATGCAAGCTGAGATCGGAAGTTTAGTCATTTTCAAATCGATTTCTGTCAGCAGCTGACCAAACGAGTATCCAAAGGAGGCACATGAGTACTACGGTGACTCCCGAGTCAAAGAATACGTTTTGCGTAAAACCGTGGGCTATGTTGAGGGCCACCCCAGCTGATAAGGCATGAAAAAGTGAGGTCGAGGTCCTTGTGGTGGCACAGATTTGTTTTAAAAGAAAATATACCCGGAAAAGCAGGGCAGTGAGGATCAGGCTGCCTAGCGCCCCAATATTAGAAAGTGTTTCAAAGAATATATTATGAGCATTGAATTTCTCAGGGAAATCTCTGAGCCCCATGGCATCATAATACATGAGCCTCACACCCTTAGTGAGGTGGCTATATCCTTGTCCCCAAAAGGGAGAGTCGAGAAACATCTGCCAATGAACGCGCCAAAAAGTGAGTCGATTGGGCGCATTTCCAGTTTGGCCAAATTCAGCCATTTCTAAGTAGCGTTGTCCCACGCTCGAAAAAAAGACGAGAGAAAGAGTTGCCAATATTAAAACCAAAGACAGCAAAAATATCACTCGCCACCGCAGGAAGTTTTTAGCGCCTAAAATGGCTAAAATAAAGAGCCATCCGAGTGCAATAAAGAGTGCCGTCCGACCACCGGAAGCAAACAAGAAAAATAGGTTTGTCAAAAGAATGATGAGAAGAGGTGTTTGATTGCGACTACCACGAATAAAAGCTTTTTTAAAGAGTGTGGAAGAAAAGCCGACGAGCGACAAAGAAATGCCAGCAATAGTGAGCGGATGTCCAGAGAAGCCTTGAATTCTGTAGCTTCCGCCTGGAAACCTCATATTGGGTAAATATGATTGCGAACTTCTAAAATCAAAGCCAGTTACATGTTGATAGGCAAAATAGAAAAAGAAGATTACGCAAAAAATCGCGAGCATGAGCAACCAAGCGTGATAAGAAAAAGAGATTCGTCGGTCTCTTCGTTTTACTTGGCTTAAAATCCAGAGAAACGCTCCGGATATGCCGACACTGGAAGGAACTTGGCTTAAATAAACAGGACCTGACATTCTTGCAAAATCTCTAATGTCCAGTGGACCTGGCCAATTTGTAGTAGGAAACATCAAGGTATGTCGGAGAGGAAAAAACATGCTGATAACATTGAATACAGGCCACAGAAGCCAAATACTAACGAGCGATATACCTAATTTACGAAGGAGGTATCTCTGCCGGGGGTCTCCTAAACTAAAAGAAAGAAAAGGCGCTAAAATAAAGCAAATCACAAGACCTGCATTTTGAGCAGCCATTCCTAAATACAAACAAAGGGGCCCTAAATAGAATAGAAAAAGAATATTAATAATTCGTCTCCATTTTTCCATCTTTGATTCTAAGGGTGCGCCGGGCGCGGTCCATTACCCTAGGGTCATGGGTCGCAAAGATGAAGGTAACTTGATGGTTCTTATTTAAGTTCACCATAAGGTCTAAAATTTGATCACTGGTTTTTGAGTCGAGATTGGCGGTTGGCTCATCCGCTAAAACGATGCTCGGAGACGTAATCAACGCCCTAGCGATGGCGACTCGTTGTCTTTGACCGCCGGAAAGTTCATCTGGTTTATGGTGTACAAAAGACGAGAGGCCAACTTCCTCACAAATTTTAAGAACGTTTTCCCGAAGATTCGGATCACGATCTTTTCTAAGGAGGCAGGGAAATTCGATATTTTCCATGACATTTAAAACGGGTATGAGATTGAAACTTTGGAAAATAAAACCAATTTTTCGATTTCTGATCTCAGAAAGGCTATTAAAGTCTCGGCCGGCTATTTCTTCGCCGTCTAAGATATAAGACCCAGAGGTAGCTCGATCTAAACATCCAATAATGTTAAGAAGCGTGGACTTACCAGAGCCAGATGGGCCGAGGACTACGGTAAACTCGCCTTTAACAATTTCAAGATCAATCCCCCGTAAGGCATCAATCACTGTTTTTCCGAGGATATACTGGCGCGTGATTCCAGAGATTTTAATAATATTTTCTGTCATAGAGGCACCTTAAAAATAAGCTTTAATTTCAAATGAAGTTCTGAGAGGCATAGGGAACAAATCTTGCTCACTGACTTGGGAACCATCCGGCAGCTTAGCTCCAGAAAAAGACTTATTGTAAAAACCAACCAGAGAAAGTGAAAGCCAATCCCGTGCCATCCAATTGACTCCTGGGCTCAAAGCAGCGGCTTGATGGAGGGGATTGATCAAAGTATTGAACGTGAAAAAGATGTCATCATTATACTTATATCTTTGAAGCCCCAAAGCAAAATGGTCTTTTAAGAAAAGCTTTCCCGTAAGGTTTTCATCACTATTTCCAGAAGGTCTCTGACCCAGTTTTTTTCCCACATAGAGTTTTTTAGCGAGACTGGCAAATTCACTGGCGCTTTGACCGAGATCATTGTGAAGATATTCTAAGGTGAAGGTGCTTTCATTGGAAAATGTATAGCCGAAACCTAAAATGTAATCTTTTTGACCTTTTACGTTCTTTAACAACGCTTCTCCGTGGACTTCTAGAGCATCCACTACAAGACCTGAAACCGAAATTCCCGTGTCTATATCCCTGACGCCGGGCTTTGTGTAGCCATTGTCATCAAGACGCATGATACTTAGGTCATAGTTTCCCAGCAGAGTCCAATAGCGAGCAGCGGTCATCTCCCTCGTCTTACCTTCAATTTCATAGATTTGATCGGGGACTCCATTTTCTTTTTCCTTGGTCGCTCCACTTCTTAAAACCGTCCACGTGGAGGATTCTTTGCGATAATCTACGGATCCTAAAAAAGTTCCCTTCCTTGCTGCGGTTGGGTCCAAGATGTTTTTGGAAGGATTGATAAGGTCGGTGGGGTTTCTAAAATAGCCACTTCCCCAGGTTATACGCTTTCTGCCCAGGGTAAGGCTCCAGCTGGGAAGCGGTTCGTATACCCCGTAAATTTCATTTAATGAAATTTTTCCTTTTCTGCGATCTGACATGGGCTTTGCTATTGCAGCTCGAGTTCCGTTTTTTTCGCCATCAAAATCTTCAAGTATCAGTCCCAGCAATGAGCTGTCGATTAAAAAGAAAGTGGAATCCTGGGGTTTGAATTTGGCGGTCGCCTGCCATTGGTAGGTCTGAACAAACTGGGGGACATCATCAGAGGAAATGAGCCCATCCGTAACAGTGCGGCCTACATCGGTTTTCACACTTACATCCTGAGCCAGTTCGCCCCCAAGGGCCTGGAGCGCAAAGAATAGTCCTGTGAGAAGCTTCAGGGCCATCTTTATCCCTTTCCTAGGTCCGTTTGGAGGAATTTTTGGGGAGCAGGACTGATATCAGTTTTGATTTTTTTAATCATAAGAATGCTCGATCTCGCGGGCACGATTTCATTCTTCATAAGAACCTTTGCAGGTCGCGTATAGGATTTACTAAATTCTTTGACATCACTAAATTCAGCGCTTCGAAGCTTTTTACCACTGGTTCCAAAGTATTCCCCTTTTAGGGGCATAAAATTGGATTTTGCGATCCAAAGATGGATCAAATCATAGGAGGTGTCTTTGTTCTTTGATTTAAGCTCTAGTTTGTAGCTCGAAGGTTCTTCACTCGTAATGATTTTACCATCAAAGTCTTTCGTGTAGTTGACCCTTAAAATATCTGAATTATTGAAGTCGCCTCCTTGAAAGCTGTCGCGATTTGCTAGGCGAGAGGCTCTCTTCAAATTGGGGAGGTAAAGCCAAGAGTTGTCGCCAATACGTAGAATTTCTTGCCCAGAAACTGCACTTGGGGAGGTAAACCAGATCCGAAACTTATCGTCTCCTGACTTAAGAGCTTTCATGGAATAAGTGCGGGAAGTTCCGTCCTCTCGATTTGAAGTCATTTCCATTTCTGACTCAAACTGAGTTGGCCCCATGATTTTGTCATACTTTTCCAGCAACTCTGCGGCTGTTACATCCGCACGCGCAGCTTGACTGAAGGTGTAATTCATAGCGAGCACTAGACAAAAAAAGACACGATTCATAGTAAAACTCCTAACTTCTAAGGGCATCAACAGGATTGAGGTTCGACGCTTTCAATGCCGGCAAAAAACCAGCTAAAATCGTACAAATACATGCGGCAAGAACTGAGCCTGCGGCAAAGCTCGAAGATACTTCTGGGTAGAGAAGAGTTTTTTGAAAAACAGCTGTAAACTCAACCCCATTTAGGGACATGATAAAATTGGCTCCGATTCCAAGCAGAGCGCCCAGTATGCCACCGACGAGGCCTAAGGTGAATGCTTCTAATATGAAAATGCGAAGGATCTGCCCTTGGGTGACGCCGATCGCTAGCATCGTGCCGATCTCTTTGTTGCGCTCGTGGACGGTCATCAGCATGGTGTTTCCTACGAGGAACATCACCAGGATAAAGAGCACCACAGAGACAATACTTATGATCACTTTTTGTCTGAAGACAACATCCCGGATAAAGGGTTGTGCTTCCTGCCAATCGATGACTTCATATTTATTTCCTAAAAGCTCCCCGAGCTTTGCTTTTACGGTAGGAATGTTTTCCATATGATCGACGCTTAAGGCAAGCTCTGTAACTCTCTGATCTAATCCCGTTAGATCCTGAGCTAGCTTTAAAGGAACAGTGACAAATCTAAGCTCCGCTAAAGCATTTAGGGCCGCAGCTGTACCTGTAACGGATGCATCGACTGCATTTTGGCGCCCTTCAGGACTTGCCCCGGAAAGGGTTACATTCGAAGAAGAACCAACATCTAAATTTAGCGAGCTCGCCAGCTCATTACCAACAATAATATGGGACGAATCTTCGTCCTTTAAAGATCTACCTTTTGTGATGATACTTGGTGCTTGAGGACAGACTTTAAGTTCAGAACTTGGTTTGACGCCCGTGCCAAAGACAATGGTTTGGTTTTTGCCATTAGAAATCGTTCCTGAGAAATTAACTCGCGGTGCAACCCCAGTCACATGTTCGATGGCCAAAATTTTCTGCTCAAGCTCAGGTGCATATTCAAAGTTAAGCCCTACAGGATTGCCAGCAAGGTTCTCCATAAATCCAACCTTGTGGACCTGAATGGCTCCAATGCGGCTTTTGACCACACTTTCCACGGTCATGTTTAAAAAACCGTCGGCAACGCCTTTTAAAACAATGACAATGGCGATTCCAAAGAATATTGCAGCTAAGGTAAAAAGGCTTCTACGGCGGTTTCTGGTAAGATTTTTAAACGCAATTTGTAAAAATGTAAGAGTCATGTCGCTTGCAAGGCCTCCACAGGATCAAGGCGGCTGGCACGATAGGCAGGCCAAAGACTAATCAGGCTTGTGAAGAGAATGGAGATCGTTCCATTTGCCAAAACCCATAAAGGATCAAGAGTCGGACGCATTAAGAACTTAAAAGTAGAACCGGGAGCACTTATCGGAATTCCAAAGTGATGCATTAAAAAAACAAAAAAGTACCCTGCCAAAACTCCAGCAAAGGCACCCACGACCGCCAGTAGAAATCCCTCAACAACGAAAAGAAGCACGATCTGCTGTCTCCTCACTCCTACCGACATCATGGTGCCAATTTCTCTTGTGCGTTCTAAAACACTCATAAACATGGCATTTACAATTCCCAAAATAATGACCGTATAGAAGGCAATGGATATAAAATAGAAAATTCTACCAATATCTGCCGTCATTTTTTTGAGTACGGGAATCAATTCTTCCCAGGTTTGCACCTCAAACTCTGGCCCTAAAGTTTGCTTAAGACTTTGAGCCGTTGACTCCACCACAGCTAAAGAACTGACCCTGAGTAGATAGCTTGTAGCAAGGCCTTCCATTCTCAGAAGCTTGCGAGCGGTTTCTAGGGGAACGAGCGCAAAGCGCTTGTCTCCAGGTACCGCATTAGCAAGAAGTCCCACTGGTTTTAAAATCTCACCATTTAGCGACCCATCCACATCCGAGGACATTAATACCGGCCACTGGTCTTCGGTTGCAGATAGATTGATTTTGGAGCCAATAATTGCAGCTAAGTCTTTATTCAATACAATCTCTTTACGATCGGATTGACTTAAAAAAGTTCCGTCTGTCGTCCAACTTTTAAGATTGGGAGCCACCACTTCTTCACTTGCCGGATCCATTCCCAAAAGCCCCATAAAAGAAGTTTCAGAGTTTCCTTGGGAGTCTGGGGCGGTTGAGTAGAGGCCAGTAAATTGTAAGCGCGGCGCCAATCCTATAACCTGCGGAACTGCTAGTATTTTGGCTCTGAGTTCTGGGGTGTCCTTAATGGACAGATCCAAAGGGCTAGATAGAACATTTTTAGAGTAACCGGCTTTGTGGATTTGGATCATTCCGGTATAGCCATAAATAGCAGCGTCGATTTGCGCCGAAAGCACGGCATTAATAAATCCTCTGAGACTCATCATGATGCTAATGCCCATGACTAGAGCCCCTAAGGTCAACAAGGTCCGTTTCCGATTCCGCCTCAAGTTGCGGGCGGCAATGATTAAAAGTGGGTGCACTCAAACCTCACGCTGATCTGGCAATAGTAACTTCTAAATAGCTTTGGAACAAGAATATAATTCCATCGAATCCAGCGTAACGATTGGTAATTTTTGAGTTAATCTCGCAGCACCAAGGATTTACTGTTCGGCTGGTGAACGAGAAAGAAGCTACGTGTCTCGCAGAGATCAATAACTCGCACTCATTCAGGGGAATGCGGCTTTTTAAGTATTAAATTTACGACTCATCGCTAACTCGTTGTTTTTTATCCTTTTTTACCAGCCAAAAAAGAATATTTCATAACTAAGCGTTCTGAGTCGATAAGATTTTGCTCTTAGAAAGGAGACTTTATGAAAAACTTTAAAATGACTACTTCAATATTTTTGGCTGCAGGGTTGGTGGTCCTTCATGTGTCTTGCGCCGACCCAAAATCACTGTCGATCGAATCAAAATCCTCCAGTGTTAGTACTGAAGTCAGTCAAGATGAGTATGTCGGCGATCAAAATGCCATCAATTCTGCTCTTAAAAAGTTAGACTTAGCAGAAGCTGATCTTAAAAATGAGCCGGGTGCTGCTGACATTGTTTCGACAGATGTTGAGGATTTTTTAGCTAGCAAAGAGCCCGGCGCGGCCTTAGCGACCCCCAGCAGTCCAATTGATGCAAAAGACGATAAAGATGCTAAAGATGCTAAAGATGCCTTGCAGGAAGCAAGAAAGTTCCAACAACTTCTTCTTGGTAATGAAAAAATTATAGATTTTAGCAAAGTTAGAGATCTGATTAAAGATATTGCTAAAAGCCTAAAAGGCCCTGAACTAAGCGCAAAAATTGACGAGACTTTAAAATCAACACTTGAGAGCTTGGAGAAGCAAAAATCCGCAATAAAAGCTGCTCGTGATCTTAACAAAGAAACAGTGGCAAAGATTCAGGATTTAAAAATGAATGTGCTAAAGAATTGTCTGTCTGCAAAGGGGCTTCTAGGGGATAAAGGTGCTTTTTTTGATCAACTTTGTAAAGTAGTTCCTAAGTTAGCTCTTTGCTCCAAGCTAGGCGAACTGAAAATTGCTGTAGGTGACAAGAATGCTTGTGAGAAATCGATCTCAGACCTGAAAGCTTTTGTAAAAGTGTCTGTTGATTCTTTAAAAGCTCCGGTTGCTCCGTAAATGCTTCTCAAGGTGATAGGTTACCTATTCTCGGCTAAAGAGTTCTGGCACACAGAGGCACGCAGAAGAATAGGTCATCTAAATGAGGCAATTGATTTAAGTAACGTAAATTCCATTTAATGTTCTTTTTAGAGCCAAATATTCCATCGGGGTGTTTGGCTCTTTTCTGTCCTAATTTAGATTTATGAGTTCTATTCGAAATAGCTATGATGTGCTGTCCTTGGGGTAAAATCCCCTTTTAGGGAGGGTCGAGTTGTGGGCTCTGGTTGATGAATCAATAGATTTATTCTGGACGCGCATCTTTAATGTCGCGAGGACCGTGCTTCGCTTCGCTGCAGTAATTCTTCGAGGCGAGATTCTGAAAGATTGAAATCCTGGTCTATTGCCCCAAAAGGATCTTCATGCTCTATTCTTAGTTCCTAAGAGGAGCGACACCAGGGGCATGATGAGGAGAAAGAGTGTGGTACGTTTCATCTTGGTTTAACCTTTTACAGTCGGCTGTTAGCGAGAGTTAGCTCAAGATCGTTTTCATTTATCTTTTGGCCTGTGATAGTAGGTCACAGTCTTCTCTTTGATATAATTCCAACCACTTGGTTCCAAATTGGGATTTGTGAGCTCTATTTTCTAGAGTAAGGAATTTGCTGTCGGGGGCGCAAATTTTCACTTTCGGTCAATGGCGTTATAAGCTCTGGTTGGGAAATTAATTAATAGAGTGGAAGAGGTCGCAATCGGTTTCCTTGTTTAGGAGAGGCTGGCTTACAATCAGAAGTATAGGTTGATTCGGACGATCATAAGTGTTCGTATCATTTACCCTAATTTAAGGTTAGTCTACATTTAACTATTTGATTGGCAAGTATTGGCAGGTATAGTATGGAGTAGTTTTCGTTGAGCCATTTACCAGAAAGGTATTTTATGAAATTTTTAGGAGTCTTGTCCCTCGTCCTCTTAAGCATGACATCTCTTCATGCCCAAGGCGCGACCTTTGAAAATGCTAAGTTTGCCGCACAGCTCGATGGTAAAATAACCGAAGTCAGTAAAGAAGAAGCCTTTCTAGGTGGTATTTCTTGGTTTGTACGAGTTCCCTATGTGGACTTTGGTTTGGGCGCTGGTGCTATGTTAAACTCTACAGATGGTCTCAGTGAAGATGCTGTCGAAAACTCAGGAAATATTACTTATGGACAGGCGTCCGTTGAAGGTAAGATTTTTGACACAAAATATGTTCAAATGGGATTGGGCTTGTCTCGTGGGCTTTACCGATACTCTTGGGAAGTACCAAGGACGGAAACTTCTTATGAAACCAAATCCATCTCTGAGTCTGTATGGGAATATGGCCCAAGCATTATGATACCAGCATCCATTACAAGTTTAAAATTTGGCTATTCAAGAAGAGTCTTGGCAAACAAAAGCAGCCTAGACTTGGCAAAAAGACTGCAAGGTAGTTCCTACCAATTGAGTTTTGTAAACTACTTTTAGTTCCTAAGCTCCTAGAGAGCCGGATAGCCAATTCGCATGAGAGCATTTTGATGAGAAATGCTCTCTTTTTGCATAGGTCTATGGTGCCGGGATTGACTTAATCGGGAAGCCTCTTGATCCTTCTGCTGCTACAAAATCACCCAGATGGGGAGGCAGTCTCTCTTAAAGCCTTCATTTAAGACCTTGGGTTTCTCTTCTTGGGTCAAAAAATGAATTTTTTGACTTTGCGCCAAAAGTTGCTATCGCGTAGGGGTGCAAGTTACTTTTTGAGCAATTTTTGAGTTGTTTTCCCATTCTTATCTGGTCTAAAACCTGCCGTTAAAATGGGATTTCTTTAAATTGGAAAGTGCCGGTTATTGGTGTAGGCTCCACGAAAGTCATGACCAGATTCTAGAGGTTTCTTTGAAAAACGTCTTTGTCGTACCACACACACATTGGGACCGTGCCTGGTATCTACCGTTTGAAGTGTTTAGGCACCGTCTGGTGCGATTTGTCGATCAGGTGCTGGAAGTATTAGAAGAAGACGAGTCTTTTACGAGTTTTACTTTGGATGGACAGACTGTAATTCTCGATGACTATTTAGAGATTAGGCCTGAAAACCGCGAGAGGATCCAGCGTCTAACAGCTAGTAACAGGATTGAGATGGGTCCCTGGTATACCCTTCCAGATCTTATGCTCGCCAGTGGCGAGTCTTTGATTCGAAATATCGAGATGGGTTTGAAGCATGCCAAAGAATTTGGCGGCGGGATGAAGGTCGGCTATGTTCCGGATCCCTTTGGTCATCCAGCCGAACTTCCGCAGGTTTTAGCCGGTTTTGGCATAGAGTCCTTCATTTTTATGAGGGGAATTTCTTCCGAATTAAAGTCCCAGGCAGGAAATCACTTTATTTGGAAATCGGCAAGCGGCTCCGAGGTCTTAGCGATCTATCAGCCTGGAGGCTACCTTGAGGCATCGGCTTTGGGATACCCAGAGCAGTGGGGAAGAAATGAGGGACGTGAGCCAGACCTTGAGTTGGCCAGAAAAAGGCTCACGGACGGTATAGAAGGGGCTCTAAAGTTACAAAGCAAAGCCGCACCGATTTTGCTTCCTAACGGTTGTGACCATATGCCCATCCAAGCGGAACTTCCAAAAATTCTAGAAGAACTCAATCGATCAGGAATGTCTCTTTGCATTTCAACATTGTCCCGATTTACCAGCGCACTAAAATCTACCGCAAGCAATTTACCATCTTATTCTGGAGATCTTTTAGGAAATGTAGATCATCCGATTTTAAGTAGTGTCTGGTCAACCCACATCCGGCTTAAGATTTTAAATCGTCGCGCAGAGAAAATGTTGACGCGATATGTAGAGCCTCTTCAGCATGTGCTTCGAAAGTATGGTCCGTCCCAAGAGGTCTTTATAGAAGGAATGTGGAAAAAACTATTTAAAAATCAGGCCCATGACGATATTTGTGGGTGTTCTCAAGACGATGTTCATAAAGAAGATGAAGTTCGCTTTCATCGAATCTTGGCCCTCTCCCAAGATTTGATCTTAGAGAAAATAGAGGCCTTGGCGCTCTGTGAAGGTTTAGGACCGGTAGATGGCAAGATGGCTACGAGGTTATTTCTCTTTAATCCAAACCCCACCCCGTTTTCAGGTCAATTAAGTGCAAAAATTTTAATTCCAAATCCCTTAGGTGAGTTTGCTTCGGCGACTCCTTCGGCTGCTTTGCAGTGTCGATTTCCGGATGGTAAAACCGTTCCGGTTACTGTGAAAAGCACGATTCCCATGGACATTCGAAACCGATTTTTAGAGACGACCTGGGGAAGGTCCTATGAGATTCTTTTTCCTGCTGAAATGAAATCCCTTCAATATCAGATCGTCACCATAGAGGAGGTCCCTCGGGAGCTTTCCCTTGAGCCCGCTACGAATCACATTTCGGGCTATGGTTTTGAATTTGAGGCATCCTCTCACCAAATAGTTCTTAGAAGCCAAGAGGGAAACCTTGAAGTAAAGAATTTTCTGTCTTTTGAGTGGCAAGAAGATTTAGGTGACACCTACTCGGCAAGCATTACGGAAGGCACTCAAGTTCTTTCAAAGATCGTATCCGTAGAACCAAGACAGAGGTCCCTTAGAGTAGGCTATGAGGTGCACGTTAGGCACTCTTCTGGACGATCCGTTAAACCGGAGATCCTTGAAATATCGGTGGACTTTTCCCTATCCTCGGGCGCAGGGCTCGAGTTTTCTGTCCGCTACGACAATCGAGTAAAAGATGGTCGCCTCAGACTTGTTATAAAACCCGGGTTCAATTGCCTGGAAGGGATTTCAGATGGTCACTTTCGATTGCTTCGGCAAGCAAGGACTCCTCTCTCACCGTCATCCCATGCCCCTCGAGCCTATCCTGGGGAGTTGCCTTATGATACGAGGCACCAGGGCGAGTTTGTCCTGTTAGAGGATTCCAGCAAAAGTCAAAGGTTGTGGTTAGCAAATCGCGGGCATCCGGAGTGGGAACTTTTAGAAGATGGGATCGCACTTACCCTTCACCGATCCATTGGTATGCTGTCGGTCGGAGGCGGACGAATCAGGGGTTGTCAAGCAGGTCCCAGCATTCCTACTCCTTATGCTCAGGTATTAGGTGAGCATCATCATGAGTTTTGTTTAGGCTTAGGCACTCTGTCTCTGGACGAAGCGACAAGGTGTGCCCGTTCTTTTACCACCCCTATCTATGTCACAGAAGTCCCCTATCTGCGTTATGCCAAGGGAGTGGAACAGGAATTTCAGTCTGAATCTTTGATACAAACTCTAGATCCTCGTTTGGTTCTAACAAGTTGCCGAAGGAGGGGGGCTGCCCTGGAAATAAGAATTTATAACCAGTCATCGGTTGCAGACGACTTTATATTGCTTATCCCGCAGTTTAAAGAGCTCCAAAAAACGTCCTTGGACGGAGAGAGGCATTTAGAAATTATTAAGTCACAAGACGGAAGGTTTACGATTCGTTTTAAACCTTCAGAAATCATTACGCTGAGGTGTGTATGAAGGTAACAGGAACGTTTTTAGATGAAATAACTCATGATATTTCGTCGCAAAATTGGAGTGAAGAAGATTGGGCCAAGGATTTTGATGCCATGAAAGAAGACGGCATCGATACTGTGATTTTGATTCGAGCCGGCTACAGGGAGCGGGCTACGTTTGACTCTAAAGTTTTAAATAGAAACTTCAAAATGATGCCGGCCTACGAAGATCTGGTAGATCTTTATCTGCGCGAAGCCGAGCGAACAGGTATGAAATTCTTTTTTGGAACATATGATTCAGGCGATCTTTGGAATGAGGGTCATTACAAAGAAGAAGTTCAAGTGAATAAAGATTTTTGCAGCGAAGTTATGGAAAAGTACGGCGATCGACGTGCTTTTTCAGGATGGTACATATCCCATGAAATCAATACGTTCTCTGATGGGATGATGGGGGTTTATACAGACCTTTCTGAACATTTGAAAAAGCTTAAATCGATACCCATTTTGATTTCCCCTTATATCAAAGGAGTCAAACAATTTCCTGGCGAAGCCATCAGTCTGGAACATCATATTGAAGAATGGGAGCAGGTATTTAGAAGACTTGAAGGCTTGGTGGACATTGTGGCCTTCCAAGATGGGCACGTCCCGCTCGAATATCTTCCCGATTATTTAACGGCGAATCGGGAACTTGCAACAAAACGAGGGATTGAATCCTGGTCTAATGTGGAGTCGTTTGATCGCGATGTTCACATTAAGTTTCCTCCCATCGACTTTAGAAAGCTACGATACAAGATCGAACAAGCGGAAAAAGCCAATATGTCGAAACTGATCACATTTGAATACTCGCACTTTATGAGTCCCCATGCGGATCATCCCGCAGCCCGTGCTTTGAATAGAAAGTACCGTAGATGGCAAAGGAGCCTAAAATGAATTCCGGGAAGATAAAAGAGCTTCATAAGGTCTACGAAGATGAACTTTTCAACCGAGTCATCCCGTTTTGGGAGAAGCATTCTTTAGATGCCCATCATGGCGGATATTTCAACTGTCTCGACGCTGATGGTACGGTGTATGACAGAACCAAACACATTTGGCTTCAAGGCCGACAGGTTTGGATGTTTTCAAAACTCTATAATACAGAAGTCCAGAATCCTGAGTGGTTGAAGATTGCTAAGAGCGGTGCTGATTTTTTAAGAAGGCATGCCATACTACCTGACGGTCGAGTGATGTTTTCTTTGTCAGAGGATGGCAAACCCGTCCAATATCAGCGTAAAATGTATTCCGCTTGTTTCGTCGCCCTGGGCTTTTCTGAGTATGGGAAAGCAAGCGGAGACTCTTGGTATCTCGATAAGGCTCAGGAACTTCTTAGCCAGATTTGGAGATGGGCATTTCATCCAGAAGATCTCAGAGGACCTTCCTTTGCAGGAGAAACTCCCTCACAAACTCTAGCGGTACCCATGATACTTCTGAATCTCTTTGAAGAGATCTGTGGTTCGGATATTTCCAAATGGGCCAAAGAAATCGAGTTCTGCGTCGAGGAGATGCTGGAACATGTAAATAGCCCACAAAAAATGGTTTTTGAAAATGTGGGTCCTAAAGGTGAGCTCCTAGATTCTCCCCAGGGTAGGCTTATAAACCCTGGGCATGCCATTGAAGGAGGCTGGTTTTTGATGCATTGGGCCAAGCGTCTGAATCGTCCTGACTGGAAAAATCATGCCCTTAATATGGCGAGATGGTCCCATGAACTGGGTTGGGATAAAGAAAAGGGCGGATTGTTCTACTTTATCGATGCCAAAGGATTTTCTCCTCTTCCCCTAGAATGGAATATGAAATTGTGGTGGCCCCACTGCGAGGCGCTCTATGCGCACTTGCTTAACTTTAAAGAAACCGGGGACCCAAGGGACTGGGACTTATTTATGACCACCCATGAGTATACGTTTTCCCATTTCCCGGATCCCCAACATGGGGAGTGGTTTGGTTATTTGGACCGAAGTGGTGAGGTTACTCACAGGTTTAAAGGCGGGCCCTACAAAGGATGCTTTCACGTACCTAGGGCCCTTTGGTTAGTAAAAAGATTGTTAAAGGAGTTATCGCTATGAGTACTCTAACTTGGATCGACTATGTCATCATTTTGATTTCCATCGGCATTACCCTATGGCTGGGATTCGCCATGCAGAAAAAGGCATCCAAAGGGATTTCCTCTTTTTTTCTAGGTGACAGAAATATCCCCTGGTGGGCCCTAGGCGCTTCAGGGATGGCTTCCAACATTGATGTGTCGGGAACCATGGTCATTGTTGCTTTAATTTACGCACTGGGGGCGAAGGCCCTCTATATTGGCATTCGAGGTGACGTGGTTCTCGTGATGGCGTTTTTTATGATTTTTATGGGCAAATGGTCGAGGCGAGCTGGAGTGATGACCATGGCCGAATGGATGACGTTTAGGTTTGGGGTTACAAAAGAAGGACAAACAGCGCGAGCACTAGCTGCCATCAGTCAGTTGGTAGTGCATGTCTGGCTTATCTCCTATTTTGCTGTGGGGGGAGGGAAGTTTTTAGCGGAGCTCATGGGGTTAAACGGCATGATTTTGGGAATGAGCGCACCTCAACTAGCCTCTATTCTTCTGATTTCTCTGGGCCTGGTTTACACCCTGGCTTCCGGATTTTACGGCGTCGTTTGGACAGACGTTATCCAAGGAGGATTTATCCTTTGTGCGGTCGTCTATATTGTGATTAAGGCCATGAGCTTAGTCCATGTTCCCGATGAATTTATGGTTTCTTTGCCCGCTGGAAAGGACTTTGTTCCTTTTTTGAATCATTTTGAGTCTTGGTCCAGTATGTGGCCTTCTAAAAATCTTTCTCTTCCTGATACAAGTGACTATGCCAATTATAACCTCTTCGCACTCACCGTCAGTTTTTATGTTTTAAAGACAATTATCGAAGGATTAGGCGGAGCAGGGGGCTATATGGGCCAAAGATATTTTGCCGCGCGCTCCGATCGAGAAGCCGGATTGTTATCTCTGTTTTGGATTTTTCTACTTTCTTTTAGATGGCCTTTGGTAACGGCATTTGCTCTTCTTGCGCTCGACTATTCAGCTCATTACGGGGCTATTTCTGATCCAGAACTGATACTTCCTGCAATTATTAATACCTATGTTCCTATTGGTTTTAAAGGGCTGTTAGTATCGAGCTTTTTGGCTGCTGCGCTTTCGACGTTTACCGCAATCATCAACGCAGGCTCTGCATACTGGACAAAAGATATCTATCAAGCCTTTATTTCTAAAGATGCGTCTGAGAAAACTCTCGTCAAGCAGAGTCGCTGGGCTTCTCTTTGGATCGTTGTTTTAGGCGTGGCATTTTCCTTTCCCGTAGTGAATGTGAATGATATTTTTGGCTGGTTGACTCTAGCCTTCGGGCCTAGTCTTTTTATCCCCCTAGTTCTCCGTTGGTACTGGTGGCGGTTTAATGGCTGGGGATTTGCATGGGGAACACTTCTAGGTATGATCGGAGCCGTCGGAGTTCGCTTTCTTCCTTTGGGAGGTTTTTTGGACCAGGTCAAAGCGATGCATCTTATGGAAGCTTGGAATTTGTTTATTCCCTCTTTGCTCAGTCTGACGGGCTCCATTCTTGGCTCCATGCTCACTAAACCGACCGATAGAAGTGTCCTTAAAAACTTCTATTTTAAGACGAAGCCGTTTGGTTTTTGGGGTAAAATCCATGATGAACTTCCCCTCAAAGATCAATTAGAGATTTCAAAAGAAGTGAAGCGAGATGTCTTGGGTATCTTTATGGCTGTCCCTTGGCAAATGGCCTTATTTATGACCGGCATACTTTTTGTAATGAAGCGTTGGGATCACTTTTCTTTGGCATTAGGATTGTCATTGATTTTGACAGTAGGTCTTTACTTTGGCTGGTACCGCCATCTATCAGATACGACCACGGATGCTAAATAGATGCAATAGCCCATCCATAGGGAGTCTCCACGGACTCCCTACCGGATTTCGGATTCAAGAATTTCCTAAAAAATCGAGCGAGTGATAAAAGGTCCAGTTTTAAGGATCGTAAACTTGGGTCTCAAGATGTTTGAGAAGAAGTGGGGGCCTTAAATACGAGGAAGACTCACTTTTCTAGTGCTTACATAGCGCCTTTAGATTTGAGGACATTTTGCATTTGAACCCCATGCACTAAAGCGATGCCAGCCTCCATTGCAGAAACAATGTGCAAGGCTTCGTGCATTTGCTCGGGGTTGGACCCGTTTTCGAGACAAGCGGTGGTATAGGCATCAATGCAATAGGGGCATTGCTTAGCAAAAGCCACTGCCAAGGCTATGAGACTTTTTTCTCGTTTAGAAAGTGCGGAATCGGTCCCCGTGACATCATTGTAGTAGGCCCAGAATTTATCCATTTTTTCTTTAGCAAAGGTGCCGACCTCGCCAAATTTTTTAAGGTCAGAGGATTCATAATAGTTCGCCATGGTTCGTCTCCAAAAGAAAGTAAAAGATTATACTAAACTGCCGCCACAGCTGGAACCTTCTCCGGCTGTGCAGCCATAGCAGTGATTGGCAACCTGAATCGTTCGTTTAGAAAACGTCTCAAAATCAATATCAAAAAGAGTTAAAGACTTTTCGTTCTTCTTGAAATCCATATTTAACATTTGATTGAAATCACAATCAAAAACCCTCCCATCGTGACCGACGCTAACCATGTTGCGGCACATGACGCTTTCTGCTGCGCTCACATTAAAAGCGGTATGGAGCTTCTCCATATACTCCTCATAGGAACCCAGTTTCTTAAGCTGATAAGCAAAGCGATTGATCGGCATATTGGTGATTGCGAATAGTTTTGAAAATTCGATGTCAAATTTTTGTTTTAGTTCTCTTTTATAGTCGTTCTCAAGCCCCTTTTGTGAAGCTGGTAGAAAAGGTCCCACCGGATTGTACACGAGATCGAGAATAAGTCCTGAACCAGACTTCCCAAAGCCGAGGCGATTGAGGATTTGAAGGGACTTTATGGACTTTTGAAAGACGCCATCACCCCTTTGGCGGTCGGTAAAATACTCTTGGTAGTAGGGAAGAGAGGAGACGATCTCCAATCGATTCTCCTTAAAAAACTCAGGAAGATACTCCATGGACTCGCCCGTTAACGGATGTGGGTCCCATGTGACTGTAAGATTATGCCTCACTATGACCCGGCGACGAAGGCGGGTCAATTCACTCAAAAACCACTTAAAATCCCCATGAAGCTCCGGCGCCCCGCCCGTTAAGTCAATGGTGGTGACTCTGGTATCCGCCTCCAAAAGAGTTAAGGCACGTTCTAATAGCTCATGGGACATGGCTTCGCGCCGGCGAGGTGAAGAGTCTACATGGCAGTGAGTACATGCTTGATTGCACATCTTAGTCAGATTGAGTTGCAGAGTATCGATGGTTTTCGGTGAGAAATCAATTTTAGCATTTTCTATTTTACTGGAAAAATCGGTGTTCATCGGCGGCATTCCCAACAGGTATTTTTAAGTCCTAAGGGATTGTTGTTCGTTTTTTCTGCCAATGCAAATGTAATCGTCAAAGAAGCTAGACGGAGCTGGCTTTTGTGGCTCTAAGCCGCCGTAATAAGTGAAGAAGACCTTTCCTCTAAAGTAGGCCTGGTTGGTCGTTGCGTCATGCCACCATTTGCCAGGGGTATTTTGTCATTTCTGCTATGATAGTCAGGTTTGGCAAATTTCTCGGTTAATGAATCTGCCAAAACTTCAAAGCCAGTTATCAACATGCGTCGACGTCCAGAGCTTACTCCTTGCTACCGCATCCTTCAAAATCACCTAAACACTTTTATCTCGGAGAGAGACAGGGAAGGACGACCATTACCAAACTATGTGATTAAAGAGTTCGATGCTTTTCAAAGGTATGGGATAATAGCCTAGAGGTGTGTAAGACTAGTCTGCAATAGCTGTCAAAAAGTGAAGGTAGTTGCCTTTAGCCGCAAGAAAAGAGGCTTCTGTACCTCCTGTTGTGCCAAACGCCAAGTAGAAGCTGCAACCCATTTGGTAGATCACGTACTCCCCATGGCTCCTTACCGCCAAAGACCCTGATCTGCGGTCAATCTTTTACGATGCCGCCGCAAAGGCAGGCCAAGCCGTCCTGGGCATCGCTCGACATCGCCACTCAACTATGATAACACATTGACTTCCTAGAATTTTTCCTGCTATCGTGAAAATCCGATACTTCGTGTCGAATTTTCATGTGGTCCGCCGATGGAAGTCCATTGCAAACGCGCTGCCATTCAAGATGGCGTCACAAGGCAAAAAACGGGGTCGGGAGTAAAAGATAGAGGTCCAAACGTTTTTGAAGAGATCCGGTTTGATCCGAATTCAAAACTCTCTTTTATGCGTAGGTTCCTACGGCATATTGTTTGCCAGTTCTAAAGCATGCACGGATACTCCCAATGAGTCCTCCTGCTATGGCAACGATAGCTCGCTTTTTACCGCGAGATTTCGCTATCCTGTCAAAAGCTTCCTTCAATGCCGCATCCTTGTTAATCGCCCGCCCAGTTGCTTCAATGAGGATCCATCTTATGCGAGCTGACCCTTGCCATAAAATATGTGCACGGCCGACTTTTTCTCCAGAGGAATACTCACTCGGGGCAAGGAATCTGTAATTAAAAAGAGCTCTTTTGTTATTAAATCTTGAAAGATATCCAACTTCATTGTCGAGGTTTCGACTTGTGATGAGTGCGACTCCTGGTGCGCTTCTATAACGGAATCTAACTTTCGATCGCTATCGACCAGTTTCTGGAAAGTCCTTCGAAGATCTATAAACGGACGAGTTAAAAAGCGCCAATGATCAACCAGCGTCTTAAAGGCGCCCCCAACTTCAAAGGGAAGGTCGCGACTTCAACTACTGAACTGGCAATTATTGACATGTTGAACAGCCTCTTCTGCGATAATAATTGTCCTGGTCTACTCGCCTCTTTCGGAATGAACACCTAGAAAAATCGAATAGACTAGGTTGCCCACGCTATAGTAGATTGACATTGTTCTATTGCATCCAATCTTTGATCCAAAGGCGATCTATCGCAGTTAAAAATTTAAGTTGCTAAATAAGGGAGATCTAATGGAAGGTAGTGCTCGCAAAGATCGACATAATAATTTAATCGCTATAACCGTAGCATTGATTAGCGTTTTTATGGCGATAGCAAAAGTCAAAGATGACAATATTGTGCAGGCAATGCAGATGGCTAAATCCAATGCCATTGACACTTGGGGCGAATACCAAGCTAAGAAGTTAAAGCTTCATCTAGCTGAAATGGGTGTGAAGCAATGCGATTCCTTTTTAGCACTGAAAATAGCGAATTCGGCAGCACAGTTACAAGTTCAGAAAGAAAGCTATGCGGGCGAGGTTAAGCGGTATGGTGAAGAGGCGCAGGTTCTGAAAGACAAGGCCCAAGGTTTTGAGAAAGAATATGATTCGCTGAATTTCAAAGATGACCAATTCGATATTGCGGATGCTGCCTTGTCGATCTCACTGGGTACTCTCGCAGTATCGGCTCTGATTACGAGTTCGCCCATTCTCTATTTGTCTTGGAGTTCAGGTGCCTTTGGATTTGTGATGGGAATGGCAGGAATTCTCGGATGGAATTTCCATCCGGATTGGTTGGCGAAATTGTTGTCATAGAAACGAAGGGGGTGCGGAAAAGGCAAGTCTTGCTACCGAATTTTCATGGTCGTAGTGAAGATGAATCCTAGCACTGAGCTTAGTCTATAAAACATGGTTACTTTAATTACGAAAGAGATATTTGTACCATCCACTTAGTGACAGATTCTTTAGAGAGCATGAATCCCTCGCCATGGCCACTTCTTCATCGATTGTGGGAACGATTGCCTTTGCTCCTAATGCGGGTCGTCAAGTGACTAGTATCGGATCAGGCTTTGCCTACTATAAGGAAATTCCACAGGCAAAGGGCCACCGGTTCGTTTCTACCAAGGCCTTTTCTCTCCATGCTAATAGCTCGATTAATTCTTTGGCCCGAGACAGCCTTAGAAAGCTAGTGGGGTATATATCTCGAGGCCCCTTGTCTAATGAACGCCTGGAGATCACAGAGTAAGGCCTAGTAAAACTTGGATTCAAAGAGGCCTATAGTGATGAAACCTCCCATCTCCTTTTCACTCCCGGGGTTTATAGAAAAAGGAAGTGCAATCATTCCTCCTCCCTAAATCCATTTAGTCAAATTGGGGTGGGGTCTTTGCCCCTCACTCACCCTGCCGAAATAAGATAGTTCTAAAACCATAGGAAAAGAAGGACAGGCCCGTCAATAAATCATGCGCTGAGACTATTCCCATCAAAAACTCTATTTTGGGAAAAGGATGGCTAAAGTCTTTGAATTCGTTGTGACTCAATGTATGCAACGGGTAATAGGAACGCATTTGTTGCTCCAGCTTCTATACCTGCTGGAGACATCGCAGCTAAGGCTCCATTCGTCCCATCTAGCCAGAACTTCCATGCGTTCAGCTACAAAGGCGATCGGCCGGTGATCAATCAGCGCGTGATCAATGAGACAGCGACTATAGTCGACTATGTAAACACGCAAATTCTAGCGCCATTGACTGCCTCGTCAGTGGGAGGCACGGGAGCATTTTGAGTTTGGTTTCACAGAAGATATATTGGAAAGCATGTCCACCATTGATGGTTGACATCTATGGCTAAGGCGGCGCTTTGCTTAACACTTAAGATATACTGGCCTATACGATGAAGAGTTTGTTACAAAATCTGAAAAACAAGCAACCGCGGCTTTCTTCTGCTTTGAAAGGCTGCAACTAAGTCCAGGTCCTGTAAATTCGAGAAGAGCAGGAGTCAGGTGGGTGGGGTATACCAAAAAGTTGAGTTGATTTTCCAGCTAGATTTCATAACTCATACCCGACGATTTAGTTTCTTGAAACCATAATTTCTTTACATTTTTTTAGATAATTTTTCCTTAAACCGATCCTTCACTTTTTCAATTGCCACATACAAATTTGGAACAACAAGCAACGTCAAGAGCGTAGAACTAATCACTCCTCCAATGGTGGCAATACCCAAACCTTGTCGTGCCCCTCCCCCTGCACCTAGACCAGCAGCCACGGGAATCATCCCTGCTATCATCGCAACCGAAGTCATAACGATGGGGCGTAGGCGGAGCGGAGCTGCTTCCAGAATGGCTGCCGTGGGATCCACTTGATGATCCCTCACTCGCTGCATCGCAAAGTCAACCAATAAGATGGAATTCTTTGCAACAATGCCAGCTAATAAAATCATGCCGACTCCCGCGTAGAGATCTAAAGGTTTGTTAAAAAGTAGGAGTCCTGCCACAGCGCCAGTTGCTGCCAGTGGTATCGCTGCCATCACGGAAATGGGTTGAGTGAAGGATTCAAAGAGGCTCACGAGAATCATGTAGACAAATATACTGCCAAGACCGATGGCCCAGACCACATTGGTAAACAACTCATTCATCTGTTCATTCTGGCCCGCGATCCGGACCCGATAGCCATCAGGAAGAGGAAGATCTCTGAGTTTGCCATTAAGCTCACTCACAATATCACCTAGAGCAGCTCCAGGGGCTAAATTGGCTCCCACACGGAGAATGCGCTGACGATTTTCGCGATTGATTAGGGACGACCCTGCGCCGGTGCTTGTCGTGGAGATCGCCCGCAAAGAAACACCAACATCAGACTTTGCGCCTTGTGGACGAACAAAAATATTCTTAGAGAGAAGCTCAAGGGGCGACTGTCGATCCCCATCTTTTAAACGCACACGTATGGGAACTTGATCCTGACCGACAGCGATGCTGTTGCTGGCATCCCCGATCACCCAAGTTGAAAGAGCTTCACCAACCTGGGTAGCATTGACACCTAAAGGCCCTGCTAGTAAAGGATCGGTGCGCACCTGAAATTCAGGCAATCCTTCGACTTGAATCTGCGCGATATCGGTAACACCTTCGACACTAGCCATGATCTCACGCGCTTTACGACCTATTTGCTGCAAAGTTCCAATATCGTCTCCCGAAACAACCACCGCTAGGGGTTGAAATCGCCCTGTACTCCCCGATAACGGATCTGCGGGTTCAGAAACCCTGACACTGTAACCTGGGATTCCCTGTAAGGTTTTGCGAATATCGCTACGAACACCAGCTAACTGATCCTGATTCTTAGCTACTTCGTCCTTGACACGCACCGTAAACTCCACCGAAGCATTTCCCGTATAACTAAGACCTGAGCTTACCGTCCAGTTTGCTATCCCTGGTAATTTCCCTATTCGTCCATCGGCTATGTTACTGACTTCCAAGACCCGCTCGATGGGAATTGCAATGGGACCTTGCAAACTCACAGTAAAAACCTTACCTAGCTGTGCGGGCAAAAAGCTCTTTTTAACGAACGAAAAGCCTACAAACGCACCTGCGACCGCTAACAAGGCAATTACGGTCGCGATTATCGGCCTTCGAATCAACTTGGACAGTAGCCGTCCATAAAAGGTCGACACTCGGTCAAAAGAGTGTTCAAAAGCAATCAACATACGATCACACCACAGCCCGAATCGACCAAATTGCCGCCATTCATCGCTGGGATTAGCAATGTTTGCAAAGTATGCCGAGAGCATTGGTGCCATCGTCATGGCATCATAAAGAGACACCAAAACAGCAAAAACCACCGTCAATGCAAACTGCTTGAAGAACTGCCCCGAAACACCACCCATAAACCCAACCGGTAAAAACACCGCCACAATGGTGAGAGTTGTGGCTATTACCGCCAATTGTACTTCTTTTGTGCCTTTCAAAGCTGCACTTTTGGAATCTCGAAGATGGAGATGACGAAAAATATTTTCTCGCACCACTATCGCATCATCAACGAGCAAACCAATGGCAAGTGACAACGCCAGAAGAGTCATGACGTTGACTGTAAATCCTGCGATCGCCATCACTGCAAAAGCTGTTATCACGCTGCTTGGCAATGATAGCCCCGTCGTTAAAGTGGATCGCGGACTCCGTAAAAATACCAAAACAACGATGACCGTTAGTAGGGCTCCTAGGGCCAAACTTTCATAAACGTCGGCAACGTTTTCCCGCACCAAATCAGCATTGTCGCGGGTAATCGTGGCATGAACATCCGGTGGCAAAACCTTTGCCATTTCAGTCAGAGAGGTCCGAACTCGGTCTGAAACTTCGACTGTATTTTCTCCTGACTGCTTTAGAACATTCAGGAGTACTGCTGGCTTCAAACCCGATGCATCCCCGAACCGACTGACTTTGCTGATCTCCGAAAAACCCGAGGTAATCTCAGCGAGATCTTCGAGGAGAATAGGCTGCCCCTGGGTAGTTTTAGTGACAGGAATCAAACCAAGATCATGGGGCGTGCGCGATTGGGAGAGCGACCTCAAAAGCCACACGCGGTCATGTCCTTTAACCGTCCCAGCAGGGTCGTTTCGATTCATATTCTTGATGGCAGAAACGACATCTTTAGGATTGACATGCCAGGCATCAATAGCCTCAGGATTGAGATTGATCTGAATTTCAGGAGTACGATTGCCAACCAAATCCACTTGCCCAACGCTCGGTAACTGACGCAGACGTCGCGCAATCACGTCATCAGCAATTTGACTCATTTCTGAAGAGCTTCGCGCTCCGGATACCGCAATTTCTATAATGGGTACGTCGTCTGGATCCTGCCTAAAAATCTCAGGTTCCTTCAAATTGTCGGGTAGACTAGCACGGAGATTGGCAATCTTTCCTCGAACTTGAATCTCTTGGAAGCGCACATCGACACCTGGATTGAACTCCATTTGCACAATGGCAATACCTTCACGGCTAACGCTGCGCAAGGTATTAATACCCGAGATTGTCGATAATGAATCCTCCATTTTCTTGGTGATCAGCTGCTCCACTTCCTCTGGGGCTGCTCCCGGGAATTGGGCGCGAACCACGAGGACTGGGTAACTGACACTAGGATAGAGATCAACGGGGATTTTCCGTAGAGCTAAGACGCCAACAACCACCAGAAACAGTGTAACCATGGTGATAAATTTGGGTCGATCAATTGATAGTTTGGCAATATCCATGACAGGGACCTCGTTTTCTGAGTTAGCTAGTCTTTGACCACGCGCACAGGACTCCGGTCCCCAAGGAGATTGCCACCAGCGATGACAATCATCGACTTACTACCTAGGCCATCGGTGATTTCCACCGTATCACTATCAAGCATGCTAAATTTTACTACCGTACGCTTAGCCTCTTCGCCATCTACTACATACACATAGGCCCCCTGATCTGTGACTACTAATGCCGCCGCAGGAATCAACAATCGTGGTTTAGGCGCAACTGCAAATTTCAAGCGAGCATAGAGACCTGAACGCCAGGTGCGTCCCTCATTATCGATTCCTACCGTGATGCTTCCTCTTCCAGAAGTAACATCCGCCGAGCGCGCAATCGTTTCAATACGCCCTTGGCGCTCTTCACCATTTACTTCGGCTGTAACTTTCGTTTCGGGGGAAATTTCAAGCCAGTCCGCTGAAGCCACAAAGGCAATTGCCTTGAGCGAATGGTCATCCACAATTGCCACCACCGGATCAGAAGGTGTGACCTGCTCTCCTACATTTGTCACTCGCCATCTACCGACCCAGCCACTGATAGGACTCTGCACGGGTGCGCTAAGATAGGATTCACCCGGGTCGCTGCGATCTACACGAAAAAGTACTTCGCCCTGCTTCACAGGTTGACCCTCTTTGGGGCCGATCGCGGAAATGCGACCTGATACTTTGGAATAGACTTCTGCTTGCACACGTCCTGCAAGTGGAGTGACTGTCGTCACAATTCTTGGTGCTTCTTTGACCTCCACTTCAGCCACTCGCACCGGAACAGGACCATTGCTGCCGCGTCCGCCACCACCCTTGCCTTCATGGGAGTTGCGGGTGGCTTGATCCGATTTGCCAGCCCTTCCTTCATTTCCACTCTCATGAGCACCTGCATTTTTAGAGCTGGCGGCATCTTCTGCGTTACCAGCCTTTGAATCTGAAGGTTTTGTGCATGCACCAGAGACAGATAAGATCACTAGCACACTAGAAAGCATAACCACTCGAAAACGTCCCAGCAACGCCCTAGATAGTCTCTCGACGCTATTTAAGCACCCCATTAGTCTTGCCCCCATCCCATTGTTGATGAAAAAAATTGGCCTACGTCTTTTTCGCCTTTGGCTTCAGAGCTATCGATGGCTGCAACGATCATGACACCCAGCTGTCGGATCTGTTCCAGAGTGTTATTAATGTGATCTGATTCTGCTGCTGCTACTTCTAGTGCCGAAGCCTTGCCCGACTCGTAGCGCTGTTTCACGAGCAGGAGTAAACGCTTCGTTAGCTGCTGCTGTTCGCCAAGCGCGCGAAATTGCGATTCAGCTGCCGAGAATACCTGGTTGGCGTTCAAAGCCTTATCGCTGCGATCCTGGGTTTCGCCTTCGATAGCCAGTTTTACATCTTGTTGTCGCAAGGTGATCCTTTGTTCTTCTTCGCGGGACTGTCCTGTCCAAGGGAGATCCCAATTAAGAGTCAACTGACCGGTATAGCGGTCGTTCCATTCCCCATCTCTAGGTCCTGCCTTCTGGGCCACCAATGCCAAACCAAGGGTCGGCCTTTTGGATGCTATCATAAGATCCCGCTCTGCCGTCAGTGCCAGTTGTTCGCGCTGTAGACGGCGAACAGTTGTCGTCGGCAAAAAAGAATTCCACGACCGCACCCGGTCAGCAAGCTTTGCCGCATAAGTCGAGGAGTCTGCTGGAAAGGGGAACGACGCCTCTGCAATTTCTTGCCGCGACATACCGAGAAGGCGGGCTAGCGCCAAACGGTTCAGGAGATCATCATCCATAGCTTTCTTGAGCATTATTTGCGCCTTTCCAAGATCCACCTGGGCTGCAATCCAGTCACTCTCCGTGCGCAGTCCGTGACGATAATTGGCCGCCTGCTGCTTTAAACGACCCTCCGCGACACGCACTTGCCCCTCGGCTAAAGTTTTTAAGGCCCCCGTAACTGCGACAAGGGAATAAGCACGAGAAAGGCGATAGTTTAAGCTGTCATGTAACTCCTCAGCACTCAAATCCTTTACTTCTTTGGTGCCGGTTACTTGTTGCATCCGCGCTGTGTGGCGACCGAAGTCCAAAACCGATCGACTTAGCGTGAAGCTCGCCACCCGGTCTTTATTAGCCAATGCGGCTATTGTCTGGCGATCTTTAGGTCTATAATCAGCTACGGAAGCGTTAAAAGTCGCCTTCAATGAGTCTTCGTAATCAGCTACGCGGGCGTCAGCTTGCGCTATTTCAGCTGCTAGAAGTGCCCGCCGCAAATCTATGGACTGGGACTCTGCTGTACGCAAAGCTTGTTCAAAAGTCATTGCCCCGACGTTGGCCGATAGAACCCAAAAGACCAGGAAATTAGAAAAATTCTTCTTCATAAAGCACCCACCAACTTTGTTAGGGTTTTTCTGAGTGTGTGTTTTTCCCGTAAACTCAAGCCCCGGAGGAAGTCACTTTCTACTGAGTCACGGACCGACTCAAGAGTCTTAGCCAGACCTCGTCCGCGCCTACTGATAGTAATAAGCTTAGCGCGGCGATCAGCTGGATCTACAATTCTTTCCACTAATCCTTTAGCTTCCAAATCATCGATAAGTTTAACCATCGTCGCCTTATCAACACCCATGTCCAAGCCGATAGCGAGCTGGTTTGGCTGATTTGAGTCACCCAATACTCTCAATACTGCAAAATGCTTAGCTTCGACGCCATATTCGGCAAAAGCAACATTCAAATTGCGACGCATTATTGCTCCCGCCTTACCCAAACAATAGCCGAGATATTGCTGCAACACCGGATGGATTCTTACTTCAGCAATGGACGCCTTTGGTTTTCGTCTACTTATCTCCAAGTAGTTACTCCTTCAGTATTGCTACCTTTTATAGTTAGCACTACAATTAGTTTGCGTCACTAACTAAATCAGTGCAATTGCAAGTGCAAAAAGAATTTAGCGCGAAAGGATGCTGGAAGGGAGTCTAAAATTTAAGATACATCAGAACGAAAAAAAGGAAATAATGGCCTAAGCAAAAAAAAACAGTCAGACCCAGGACCACAGACGCAAGTTTACCATCACTACTCACACTCAAACGGGACAGCTGGTTGCTAACGCAAATATATGTGTCATAAAATTTTGAATTTTAAGACCTAATCAAGGCCCTTAAATAAGACCAAACGCTTAATCCTCCGCAACGAGTCCCCTTGGATCCCAAAAGATAGTCAGATGGTCCGTCCCTGCGAATGCCTCTCTAAATTGCCACTTTTATTGATCATCGGCAAATAAGTGTTGATTGTAGTCATGGAAGGTCGAAGGTCTGTTGTCGGCAAAATCGAGCACCCATGTTCGATCAAAGTAGTTGGAACCCGGCCACTCCTGAGGGGCGCCAGTGTAGCCAAACCCATCCAAGATTTCTGGAATGACTGCATGCTCCCAGCAAATCAGGACCATTTTACCACTGTACTCGGGGTGACTCATGATGTCCTTAATCATAGCCTGATAATCGTCTTTCAAATAGCTAGTGTTCACTGTAAGGCCGAGGGAAAGTGCCAAGGGCGTAACTGTCTCAATAGCTCGCAAGCTACCGCTATTCTGATGAGGTCTAGCCATGGCATAGATCGCCACAGGGGCACCAAAAGCTGTGACATCAGGGCTAGTTTTAAAATAGTTCACCAAGAGTTGCGCACGTTGATACCCTTTGTCATTCAAATCGTCGCCAACAGAAGGTTTTTCCCCGTGACGAATGAAAATGACTTCAGCGGGACCGCTATTTTGAGTTGCGAGAATACCCGTTACAGTCACGTTTGGCATAGACCTTGCCGGGGCCTGGTGTTTGCTCTTTCCACCAGGCTCCAAAACGCTACAAGAAAGACTCATCAGGCAAAGTGTCCCATAGAAAAGCTGGCGGAAAGGAGAAGAAAGATACATACTCATGAAGGCCCACTAGGCAAAGCTATTTGTCACTGCACACTCACTGGCAAGGTGCGAACCCCCGAAGCTTAGCGAATATCCCAACTCTCAATAGTTTTGGTGTTTCCGTAGTTCTCATCAAAGGCAAAAGTTTCGGCGTGAATCTTGCCGCTCTGATAGAGGGACACCTTAACCCAAGCGTACAATCGGTTTGGACTTGTGCCTGCAGGATTAGCCGGGGCATCAAACGGTGACCCACCCGATCCGGCAAGAACCTGCCAAGCGTTGCCACCTTTGTCTTTCCAAGGTTGGGAAGCGTGGTAGATGTGTTGATGTCCACAAAAATACGTAGCCTTGTATTTCTCAATCAGTGTCCAAAAGGCAACCTGATCCGTAGGAAAAGCGTCGAGACCTTTG
>JBAXBA010000032.1:0-37912 GCA_037142195.1 Pseudomonadota bacterium | reverse complement strand
CAGCCAGGCTGAGAGGTTCTACCAAGTCCTTGGAAAACGCCTCAGCAAGTACGGCCTGGAGTTGCATGAAGATAAATCGCGACTGCTCCCTTCTGGGAACAGAGCCGCAGCGCGGGCTCATGCAGCGGGTACTCGGATTCCTACCTACAAATTCCTCGGATTTACCTGCTACTGGGGACTCTCAGCCAGCGGTAAGTTTTGGCGACTTAAAGTCAAGAGCCGAAGTGATAGGAAACGAGCGAAACTTGTTGGGTTACGAAAGTTCCTAAAAGAAAACCGCAATACTCCGAGCACCCCACTCTTGATCGAACGAGTCAAATCAGTGGTGAGAGGATGGATCAACTATCATGCGGTTTCGGACAATCATAGGCAGGTCAACAGCTTTATTCGAGAAAGCAGGAGAATTCTCTTTAAATGGTTCAATAGGCGAGGCGGAAAGAAGAGATGGAACTGGGAGCGCGTCACGAGGCTGCTCGATCGCGTGAACTATCCAACTATTCCGCCACTAAAATCCCTGTTTCCCACATCGAACCAGGCGAAAGCCTAACGTTAAGTCGGGAGCGGAGTGCGGGAAATCCGCACGCTCCGTTCTGCGGAGGGGTCTCCCAGAGTAATCTGGGGATCTACTCACTTAAACATTAAATTCTTTTATAGAAATCTAAGTACTATTTTAGAATTAGTAAGTGAAATGACTTAAGAGCAGTAGAGATTTATTTTTTTGGAAAAAAGTCATTTTGTAGCGGTAACATAGAATCTCCAGGGGGCTGGGTATCCTTCTTTCGTCAAATTGGAATCTAAAGGATCGAGAAAAGAACTTAAGCTATCTATGGGAGCCCATTTAGTAGTTCGTTGTTCCTCCGTTGTAAGTTTTTCAGCGTAGAAAACATTAATATCTCGAAACTTTGCGCGGGAAAGCCAATGGACTAGGCAGCTTTTTGTAGGCAACCACCATATACCTTTTGCATTTGCATATCGAGACTGGGGCATCAATGCGACGGGATCTTCTCCTTCTATCCCCTGGCAATCAATGATGACCTGACCTCCCGTAGCAAGTGATGAATGGATCTTTCTCAAAAGGTCGATGGGGTCCGTATGGTGATACAAGATCCCTAAACAAAAGACCCTATCAAAGAATCTTTCATAAAGGTGCATATGCTCGGCACCTAGAAGTTCAAAGAAGAGCTTGTCCTCTTTTGCGTAGGTCTGTAAGAGTTCAAAAGCTAGGAGATGTTTTGCCACCGGTTCTAACCCCACGACCAAGGCGGGATTTTCATGTAGCATCCGGTACATAAAATAGCCATTGTGACAGCCAATATCGGCGATGCGCTTTCCTTCAAGACTCTTTATGTGGGGGAGTATACGTTCCCATTTTAAGTGCGACTGCCACTCAGAGTCTACGTCTATTCCAAAAAATGAGAAGGGGCCTTTTTTCCAAGGAATAAAAGCTTCAAGAGATTCCAATAGCTGATTGCGCGTGTCATTGTCCAAGTTGAATGGGGAATGAAAAGAAACTGCAGGCGCGTTGTATGTTTTGGTTGCGACCTCGATAGAAGGAGCGCTAGCGACAGCATTGCGATACAAAGCAAGCTTAGGATCGTTTCTCCAAGCAGAACGCTCCTGCCGCAATTTCCTGATCTGATCTTGCGAATCTTTGATGGAAAGGAGATCTAAGTAGTCTTTCATGATTTTTGAGCAACTAGGGATACAAAGTTGTTCCATTTCAAAACCGTCTCTTGAACAGAAAATCCTGCTGCTTTGATCATGGCGGAAAGTTGTTCGATAGTCATGGGTACTAGCACTTGATCTAACGCTTCTTTTTTACGTTCAATCTCGCTTTTTGAGTAACCAGCTCTGTGTTTAAAGTTTTCATAAATGCGATTGGTCGTTTCTTGAAACCCTAAATTATCATAGCGGATCTTTTCTGATATGTAGACAATTCCATCTGGCTTTAGGGCAGAGAATATCTTTTGGAGTATAGGCAGGCGCTTTCTGACGGGAATGAACTGAAGTGTATAGTTCAATATGATGACACTTGCCATGGGCAATTCAACGTCTTCAAGAGAACAATGCAGAAAATCAATTTGGTGTCGGTGAGAAAGACTTGCAAGTTTGTCTTGGGCTACATCAAGCATAGGCTGGGAAGTGTCTACACCAAGCATTTTAATTGGGCTCTTAAAATGCCTTCCTATCACTTCCAGTGTGGTACCCGTAGAACAACCGAGATCTACAATGGTACTATCTTTTTGGTAATAGGAATGTGTCCAAAAAAGAACGCTTTCATTTACGTCCCGATATAGAGGTACCGATCTTGATACCATATCATCAAATACTCTAACCACGGCTTCGCTGAACTCGAAGGGCTTGGGCCAATCTGCGGAGTCAAACAAGCAGTCTTTGTCGCTCTTTAAATTAAGAATGATGCTATCAGTGTCCAAAGTATAGGCCCCCGGCAAGATATCGCATGAAGATATAGTCAGAAAACTTGAAAATGCAACGGAAGATTTCCTTTGAAACAAAGAGACTTTCCATTTAAGTATCTGTTTTCACGAAGGAAGTACCCTGGCAGATGGGGGTAGAATTAACAAGTTTGTCAATCCTATTGGCCTCTTACGATGTAAGAAGATCGGATACTTGTGTGCTTCGGAATCCTGAAGCAGGGATTCCTCTTCCTACTGCTCGGCGCCAAAAAATGGAGTTTTTCTCACATATGAAAGCAAAATTAAGCTCGTTGATTCGAGTGTAAAGCGATGAAAATTCGAGCTATTTCTCGCGATTAAATATGATCTCTATAAAAAGTTTTTTTTTACGATATTGCACTTTGAACACTAGAGGAGCTGACTATGGTCGCAAAGACTAACTTATTAAGATATCTGAGTGTTGGGGTCACTTGGACCTATTTGGCGAGTTGCTCGCAAGCGGATTCCAACCAGATTGTTTCAAAGAAGTCCGGCACTAACGCAGACAAGGTATTGGCAAAGGGGGGTGATGCAGTTTCTGGGAATCCCACCCATCCAAAGGAAGAGGTTGCTGTCGATCCCAATGCGAAGGTACAGAATGTTACACCTAAGCCTCAAGAGCCGGGAAATTTAGAGAAGACGAAGGCCGATAACGCTGCGTTGCTGGCATCTGGTAAGCTTATCACCCAGTTCAATGTTACCAATCCCATGGGGTGGGGAACTTCGTCAAAAAATCCCATTGTTGTAAAAGTTCCGGTTACAGAAGCAGGGGCACTCATTGTCCCGCCAACGCTACCTACCAATCAGCAAGTAGCAGGAGTCAAGGATTCACTTGTGGGAGATGAGGCTTTTGCGGGAGTCAACAGCCTCTATGCGGGAATCAAGTTTTGTAACGATACCAACATCGCTATACAACTTCATTCGTCAGGAAATGGCCCCGTAAATCACGGAAGAGAAATCGCAGCGGGTACCTGTCAGATTATGATGGTAGTTCGTGCACTTGCTAATAGTGGTTCTACCTATGATCATAAACTGGGAGCGGGTAAAGGAAGTGTATTTGTAAAATTGGTAAAGGTGCTTCCCGATGGCTCCGAGATGCCTTAGTTTAATGCTGCCTTAGAACTATCTATTTTAAGTTGGAAAATAGTTTCCATAAATGGCACAGTCAAAAATTTGACCTTAAGTCCTGCCGCAAAAACACTGATTTTTTGCGGCATTTTTTTGTGGTAGCCTCATGTAGCAATAATGTTCCGTCCCCGACGGACTTTCCCATTTTGATGCGAGGCTAAGATAGAAGGCCAAAACTTGCAGGTCGAGAAGTGATACGACGAATCGAACTATAACTCAAGACGACAGCAATGAAAGTAAATAGAAATGGTATCCATACCACAGTTCCAGGACTGACTATCGTATTGGATTGAAAAACGATAACCGATAGGGCTTGGGCGATGCCTAAGCCTAGAAATAGTCCAGTGAAACTCGAAACTGCAGCAATGACAGAAATCTCACTTAGAAGAAGCTTTATAAGGAAAGAACGATCGGCTCCAACTACCTTATAAAGGAGTAGGTCTTTTTCTCGCTCGTGTAGCATTTGTCTGGTTATACTAATCAGAACTAAGAAGCCACTTATGACACAAAGAAGAGCTAAGGCACCAAGCGCAATCGAGGACTTTTCCAAGAGTTCCATGAGTCGACTTAAAACTCGTTCGACATCAATGGCAGATACATTTGGGAAATTTTGTACAATTTTGGTTTGTATTTCAGCTTTTAGCTCAGGACTCGTAGGACCAATAGAAGCTACCCAGGTCTTAGGCGCATCATCAAGGACTCCAGGCTGAAATAAAACAAAGAAGTTGGGCTGAAAGCTGCCCCATTTTACCGATCTAAAAGACGTGACCTTGCCTTGGATTTCAACCCCTTCTATCTCAAAATTTAAAATGTCATTCATTTCTATTTTGGTTCGATCGGCGAAGTTTTTCTCAACCGAAATTTCAGGTAACTCATGCTCATTAGGAGAGAAAGGTGTTCCCTTAAAAGTGCCGGAGGTGGTTTTTTCAGAGGGATCAAGTTTACTGCGATAGGAAAGGTTATAGCCTCTGTTTCTCATTAGTTTTGACCGTTCCGCATCACGGCTATCCTGGGACTCGGTTTCTTCTCGGACAATGGAACTTCCGTTTTGTGTCAAAAGTCGCCCTCGAATCATTGGGCTGATCATTTGAATTTGCGCCTTTAGATCACTTAGCAATGTTTCTAAAGGAGCTTTCTGTTCGTCTTGGATATCGAAAACAAACATGGAGGGGATGCCTCGATCTGAGGAAACATTAAGTTCCGTCCTTAAAATGTCTCTGAGTGTGGGTAGGAGAACCGTAAGTATAGTGGCAAGCCCCATGGACACAATGGCGGGTGTGGATTCATCTACACAGCGAACACTTCTGAGAAGCCCGTGTTTTAGGGGGGCCGATAATCCAGTCGCGAGGCCCTTAAGCACTTTGTGTACCAGCCTCGACGAGAACAAAATAATGAGGGTGGCTAAGATCAGAGTGCCTGAAAAAACCATGCCAGAAAAATAGGATTTGGCTTCTAAAATAGCAAGTCCGGCAAAGAAGAGGACTTGAATTCCTAAAGAAAGATATCGATACCTGCTTTTGGGGGAATCCTGGCCCACGGGCTCGTTCAATAGCAGTCCCGGTGAAATATCTCTTGTTTCAAGAAGCCATGGCAAGCAAACCACCAAGCAAGTACTTACCGAGATGAAAACCAATTTAGCAAATACGGCAAAGCTAAAAGCAGGTGTTAGCGCCCAAGGGACAAAATCATGCACCAACTTAACAAGGACTCCAGATAGAGAGAGACTTATCGCCGCAGCTGCAAGAGAGGATAGGACTCCCAAAAAAAGGACTTGAAAGACTCCGACTCCAAAGGCTTCGTAACGGGTTGCTCCCAAGCAAATATAGATTGCAGTAGTTTTGCGGCGTCTTCTAAAATAGTGGCGATAGAGCCAAGAGGCAGCGACGCCGGTCATTATAAGTGCCGTTATGGAGACAAGAGATAGGTAATCCGTCAAATACTTAAACAAGCGAGCTGATTGTTCCCCAGACTCCCGGTGATCAGCGATAGTCACTCCTGGGTCATTCAATAATTTGCTTAAATTATTTATAATGACTTTCGTTTCTATATCCGTCGAAGTCTTAACCAAGTAGGAACTCCAAACCGTAGATCCTTTTCTAACGAGTTCTGTGGCCTGTAGATCTTCAATATTAATATACGCTCGGGGCGCGATGGACGATCCCGCCCAAGATCCAGCGGGGTCGTCCTCAATGATGCCTGTAACAGTAAAGTTCGATTCTCCTAGCTTTAAGATGGAGCCGACGTTAAGCCCAAGGGCAGTGGCGATTTCTGGGTAGATCCAGATGGAATGCGCCTCGTCTTTAAGGCGTTTTATATGAGAAGGATCGCCCTTGATTGTAATTTGGCCATAAAAAGGCAGTGAGGACTCTGTGGCTCGAAGTTCAATGAGACGAGATTTAGAAGAGCTGGCGGCCATTGTGTAGAGTGTTGCAGATCTTGCTGTGGAGCTTCCTAAAGCTGCTGTCTCCTTTTCTATGATTTCAACCTCTTTGGGGTCCCAGGTTCTGCGAGTGGAAATTTGTATATCTGCACCCAACATGGTTTTGGAGCGTTGAGCAATGGTGTCTTCAAACGCTTGACGCCAAGTGTTTATCAGTCCTAAACCGACAAGTCCAAAAGAGATGTTGATACAAAAGAGAAGCACAAAAGATTTCTGACCGCGTAACTCTCTAAGGGACCGCAGAAAAAATTTCATAAATTACCCTTAACGTTTCCTGGAACTCTCGTGGTTTCTATAAGCTTTCCTTGGCTTAGTTTGAACTGTCGGCTACATTTGAGGGCGAGGTCCTCAGAGTGGGTCACGATGACTAAAGTCATGCCTCGTCTTTTCACTTCATTAAATAGTAAGTCCATGACTTGGCTTCCGGTAGTGGTATCTAAACTTCCTGAGGGCTCATCAGCGAGTAAAAATTCAGGCTCCGTGGTAAAGGCTCTTGCTATGGCAACTCGCTGGCATTCGCCGCCGCTAAGCTGACTAGGGAAGTGGTTTGATCTTGCCTCTAGTCCCACGTTTAAAAGGGACTGTCTTGCTTTTTCTTCAGCTTGCTTGTCTCCCGCAATTTCAAGGGGAAGCATAACATTTTCAAGGGCTGTAAGATGGGGAACGAGATGAAATTGCTGAAATACAATTCCAATGTTCTTGCCTCTAAATTGGGTCAATTCATTTTCATTTAGAGAACTTAAATGGGTTGTTCCCACAATGATTTGCCCGGAGTCCGGGCGGTCGATCCCTGACATAATGGCTAGCAAAGATGATTTCCCGGCACCAGACTGTCCTGTGATAGCGACGATTTCTCCTCGGTTTACCTCAAGTTCTAGGTCCTTCAAAATACTAAGGGTTGAGCTTCCTTGGGAGTACGACTTATGGATGTTTTTCAGGCTTAGTATGCTCAATGAATTTTTCCTTTTAGAAAAGTATAGAGATGATCTGCAATGATTTGATGTCCTTTGGCATTAGGGTGGATCCCATCGCCTTGATTGAGTGCGGCGTCTCCAGCTACCCCCTCCAGGAGGAAGGGAAATCGATCCAGCTTAAATTCTTTAGATAGGTTTATATATATGGATTCAAATTTTAGCGTAAATTCTTTGCCGTAATTCGGGGGGGCTTTCATTCCTAAAATAAATACAGTGATGTGATTATCTAAAGCAATTTTAATGGTCTTTCTAAGAGATTCGGTGGTGTCTGCAGGATTGATTCCTCGCAAGGCATCATTAGCCCCAAGAGCCAAAAGCAAATGAGTTGGCTTTGCTTTTAACTGCCAATTCATTCGAGAGGGGCCACTGGCACTCGTGGAGCCAGAAAGTCCGGCATTGATGACTTTCATATCTACCTTGTCGGATTTAAATTTCTTCTCCAAAAGGCTTGGGAAAGACTCTTCTTTATCAACACCGTAGCCTGCGGCAAGGCTGTCACCTAAAACGACAACCACCGGACGAGCATAAGCAATAGTGGCGGAAATCATCAGGAACATAGAAATAAAACTCTTAATCACAAGCTGCTCCCTCATTTTTTGAGTTGGTACCATCATACTCTTATAAGCTTCGCTGTGCTAGATATCCTAGGTCTAGCTGGCGGATGGCAAGTATAAGTTCTTCAGTTTTTTTCCTGCATTAGGCCGAGCCATATTCTCCCGGACAGGTCAAAGTGAGGATTTCTCAATGGAATCGTTGCTTCAGAAGCGTTGGTCTCAGCCAGAAAAGAAACTCGATCTCTTTACTAAACCTGCCCGGTTCCAGTTCCAAACCTATCCCGAGAGATTTAGGGCTTGCTACAATGATTCCCTCCTAGTCTGCCAAAGAAACGGACTAGCTTAGCTCTAAAAACAGATATATAAGGGTTTCTTAAGATCCATTTAAAAAAATGGGGCACATTTACATTCGTAGCTTGGGAGTATTCCGTGGTCAAAGAGGGACATCCAAAAGGACTTTATTTGTTGTTTGGGATAGAGATGTGGGAGCGTTTTTCCTTCTATGGTATGCGCGTTTTACTCATGCTTTACATGCTCAAAGCTTTGGAATTTTCAACTGAGAAAGCCGGTTCCGTGTACGGTCTCTATACTGGTCTCGTGTATTTAACGCCTCTTATTGGCGGTTATATTGCTGATAGGTATTGGGGGCAACGCAAGTCGATTTTAGTCGGCGGGATTTTAATGATGCTTGGCCACTTTGCCATGGCTGTCCAGAGTCTGGCTTTTTTCTACTCCGCTTTGGCGTTACTTATCCTCGGTAATGGTTTCTTTAAACCAAATATTTCCATATTAGTGGGCGGTCTTTACGAAAAGAATGATTCCCGCCGTGACGCAGCCTTTACGATTTTCTATATGGGGATTAATCTGGGCGCGTTTTTTTCTCCTCTCGTGTGTAGCACTTTGGGTGAGAAGTACGGCTGGCATTATGGTTTTGCCGCAGCAGGTGTTGGCATGGGGGCAGGTTTAGTCTCTTACCTTTGGGGCCAAAAGAAGTATTTGGGAGATTTAGGCCTAGCGCCTGTTGCTAAGAATCAAGGAGCCATAGGAAATGTTGCACTTACCGGTGCAGAAAAAAAGCAAATTGCGGTGATCTTTATACTGGCATTCTTTACGATCTTTTTTTGGGGCTGCTTTGAGCAGGCCGGAAGCTCACTGACTCTCTTTGCGGATTCACAAACCAATCGAACTATTTTTGGATATGAATTTCCAGCGGGTTGGTACCAGTCTCTAAACCCACTCTTTATCTTTGTTCTAGCTCCCTTCTTCTCATCATTTTGGATCAAGCTATCCCAAAGAGATCGTGAACCGTCCTCTCCCATGAAGTTTGTTTGGGGTCTTGCTCTGCTTGCCGCTGGTTTTGTACTGATGGCTGCTGCGGCAAAAGCCTATATGACGAGTGGACCTGTGGCAGCTTGGTGGTTGTTTGGTGTCTATTTTCTACATACCCTTGGGGAACTCTGTCTTTCCCCAGTAGGTCTTTCCGTGGTGACAAAACTCTCTCCGGCAAGGTTTGCCTCACTCTTGATGGGAACTTGGTTTCTATCTAGTTTTGTTGCAAACTTAGCGGGCGGTATTTTTGCAGGGCAGTATGACACGATGGCCCCAGACAACTTTTTTGGAATCCTAGCGATTACAGCCGGAGTTGCCGCGGTAGCACTTTTAGCCCTAGTGCCCTTGCTCAAGCGCTGGATGAGCGGGCAAGAGGCTGCAGAACAAGTAGCCCATATGAAAAGTGAACCCAAGTTGACCTAATACGTCAAGGATTGGGACTGGGATTTTTGTAAATTTCTTTTCGAATCTAAAATGCTGGATTTTGTGTTTGAACATGGAATGTATATTTCTAAGTCACTCAGTTGAAACCCATCTGAGTGACTTTTCGTTTCTTCAATGAGTAGATACTTTCTTTTAGACCTAAAGTCTCCAACTCGCCCTTGATAAATGTAAGATGCTCTTTTCTCTTTGCTCTGGCCGGGCCTCTGCGAGCGGATCCCAACTCCCCGGTCCAAAGAGTTTGGGCTAGGCAGGGAGAGCAGCGGACTGCTTTATGGGTTTCAAGTATTAACTGCCTGGAAGCCATTATTTTCTCTTCCGTCCATCAAGGCAAGGGTGGCGAGTCTTTTTTGAGGGATTGATAGCTTTTTGCTAGCAAAATCCCATTTTCTAATCATTTTATTGCCAAATAGCTCTTTTATAAGTATATTACAAAGACTTTAATTGTTTGGCGAGGGCCGTCGATAAATGTAAACGTTTTGGAAACTCGGCGGGCAGGATATGCGTACCTTCTCGATAAGCTAGAAAGATCTTAAAACATCCCTGTAACTCCCTGGAACTACTCATGCAATAGGTGCCCGTACAACGAGAATTGGTCCACATACCAAATAAAGTTCATGAATGGGCGCACCGGAGTCGAGTTCTAGTTTTTTACGGGATTGGTAATTTTTTAACCTGAAAAGTGCCATTTTCTAATCATTTTGTTCACAAATAGCTATTTCCTAAATATATTATGAGGACTTAAACAATTTGGCGAGGCATTCGATGAATGTAAAGGTTTTGGAAACTAGGCGGGTAGGATATGCGTACCTTCTCGATAAGCTAGAGCTTGAGGGCGTACCCAATTGGCACACCTCATTCGTCTCCTCATCCGGGACATACAGATCGAAGGTTCAGGATAGTGTCATTGAAGTCGTATACCCGGGAAGATACTGGCCCGGAGACAAATTGGGTGACCACATTGAGTTTGCGCTTAAATATGATGGAGTCAACCTAAGTTTACTGGCTCAAATCTTCGAAAAAGCTTCCCAGGGCGATATCACCGACTACATCGCGTCTAAACCCACGGGAAAGTACGCGCGCAGGACTTGGTTTTTTTATGAGTTTCTTACAGGCGAAAAGTTACCTCTCGATGACGTCTCTTCTGGTAACTATGTCGATGCGTTGGAAGCAAAAAAATATTTCACACTTCGGAACGCCGTGAAATCCCCTCGCCATCGTGTAGTGAACAACCTTCTTGGTCCCAAAACTTTTTGTCCGATTATTAGGCGCACCGAAAAGCTTTCACAATTGGATTCATCCGATTTCCGCAAGCGATGTGACGACATTGTCACCGCATATCCACCAGAACTTCTTCGTCGAGCATTGAGCTACCTATATAACAAAGAGACAAAGTCGTCGTTTGAAATTGAGCATTTACGGCCTAATGCTTCTCGAACTGAAAGATTCGTCACATCTTTGGAACTTGCCGAAAAAGAAGACTTCTGTGAAAAAACAAGGCTGATAGAGCTTCAGAACCGCATAGTTGACCCTAGATTTAAAGATAGCGACTACCGGAAGAACCAGAATTATGTTGGTCAAACGGTTAAATACCAAAAAGAAGTCATACATTTTATTTGCCCCAAACCTACCGATCTGCCAAGTCTTATGGCGGGTTTAATCGATTCCCATAAACTTATGAAAGCGGGTAATGTTTCTCCGCTCATCCACGCAGCGGCGATTTCCTACGGTTTTGTATTCCTACATCCGTTTGAAGATGGAAACGGACGGATTCATCGGTTCTTAATCCACAATATTCTTTCGCTGGAGGAAGTTTTGCCGCGCGGAATTATGTTTCCAGTCTCGGCAGTCATGCTTAAAAATCGGGTGGATTATGATGCATCGCTCGAAGCGTTCTCGCGACCTTTACTTCAACTCATTGATTATCAACTCGATGAAATTGGGCAAATGACTATCGAGAATGACACTGCATGCTGGTATCGTTACATGGATATGACACCTCAAGCAGAAGCCTTATACGAGTTTGTAATCAAAACCATCGAACAAGAGCTTGTGGAAGAACTAGGCTTTTTGGCCGCTTATGATTTTTCTAAGAAGGCGATACAAGACCTCATCGACATGCCTAGTCATCTGATTGATCTGTTTATTCAGCTGTGTCTACAGAACCATGGGCGCCTTTCGGCTAATAAAAGAACAACTCACTTTGCTTTTCTTGCTAACAATGAACTTGCAACTATGGAGCAAATCGTAAGAGATGGCTATCACAAGAATTAGCCGACTTGAAGAACACCGCTCACTCTAGAAATCCCATAGACCTCAAATTTTCTTATGTCATCAGAAGCAGCTACTAAGTTTTTAAGTCGATGATAATAACGCCGGTAATCTGATCTTTCCATTGATTTTCATTCTTCCCATTCAGGTAAAAAGTAGTATCTGAGGAAACTAGGAGGTTTTTAGGACTAACCTAATTTCCGGGGGAAACACTGCGAAATGCCTTGAAATGGCACACGGGGCAGAGTCATTAAAGTAACATTTCTATACCGCGCCAATGTTGCGGTATAGAAAAAGTTCCACTGCTAGATCCAAAGAGCTTGTTGTCAGAGGGACTCATACTTTTTTTAAGTCAAATCCAATCAAATTAACGTGCTTTTGTGACGACATTATCTATGGCCTATAAATTGCATTTAGCAATTAAATAAGGGACTAGCTTTACAACTATGGAAAGAGGAGATCAAAATGAAGATCAAGAAATCGGGTCAAAGAACTTTTTTTAGGCTATTTGCATTTTTGGTGCTTGGTGCAACCATTTTCAGTCAGATGGGCGCTGCGAACGCTGCACCAAATGAAAGACTAAATCGGGAACAGCTGTTTTCTTGTAAAGTTCTCGTCGACGATGGAATGAGCTCAAGAGAAGAGTTTCGAAGTATTGTTTTGGCTCAAGACTCTCGCGATGCTAGTTATCAGTGTAGGCAAACTACTTACAGCCAGTGTTTAGATCTCGCCGATAGAATTTTTTCAAGAAATCGAGTCAGCTGTGAAGGCCCATTTGTGAGCCAGCTTGCTGGAGGTGGCCGTGATTCTGATTCCGATCGATCTATCGATACCTTCTGCCGTAGATCTCCAGTTTCTTCTAACACAGAGCTTACTTTGGTTAGAGGCGGAAGGCTTGGCGAAGTTATCCTTGAAACTACTTTTGAATCCCAATGCAATAGTGCTCGGGCACAACTTAAACAGAATGGACGTTGCTTTTGCGGAAAGCCAGCCTCGTCAACGAATACGAGCCTTATTTGTCTGACTCGGCAGGGCCAAGTACAAGATTTTGGTACTTTTACCTTTGAGAGCCAGTGCCAAGAATCACTTAGGCAAATTCTTGAAGGAAGATAGGTTTTGAATTGGGCTTCGACTTTTCTGGACCAGTTTATGGGCCGTAATAGTAGTAGAAGAAAAGTTATGTAGTCTTGCGGATCCACCTCTACCTGCCGATTATAAAGTAAAATTCAGCAAAGCTGCAAAGAGTGGGAGGGGTTTTCTGGTGTTGCCAAAAAACTCCTCTCTAGGTTTAAACATTGAATCTAAATTCCATGACGTCGCCGTCTTGAACCACGTATTCTTTGCCCTCCAGGCGAAGAAGGCCGAGTTCTTTAAGTTTTGCTTTGGAACCAGCTTTCACGAGGCCATCAATGCGGTATGTTTCCGCACAAATGAATCCACGTTCAAAATCCGAATGAATCACTCCCGCAGCTTGGGGGGCTTTTGTGCCCTGAGTGATAGTCCAAGCTCGAATCTCTTTCTCGCCGGCAGTAAAATAGTTTTGAAGCCCTAAAAGAGAATATCCCGTTCGGATGAGTCGGTTCAAGCCAGCTTCGCTTAAACCCATGGCTTCAAGCATTTCTTTCTTTTCTGTGCCAGTTAAGCTGGAAAGTTCCTCTTCGATTTTCCCACAAAGAATAACTACGCCAGCATTTTCTTTTGCGGCATGCTCTTTCACTTGCTTTGTAAACTCATTGTCAACGTCACCGGCAGCAAGACTCTCATCTACATTACAGACATAAACCACACGTTTTGCCGTAAGCATGTGGCAGTCTCTATAGGCATGATAGACCTCCACGCTTTCCGCGATAAAGGGCGCTAAGTCGAAAGTACGAGCTGGTTTTAAGTCTTGAAGGTGCGTTTGTAGCGCTTCTAACATGGTGATTATCAGGCCGATTTCTTTTTTACCGCCCCTAGAAAGTTTTCGATTCCGATTCAGTGCAGCATCGACGGTTTCAAAGTCCGACATAATGAGCTCAGTCTCAATGATAGAAATATCTCGAAGGGGGGATACGCTTCCTTCTACGTGAATGATATCGCCTGAGTCAAAACACCTTACCACATGGGCAATGGCATCAGTGGACTTTATATGACCTAGAAACTTATTTCCGAGTCCTTCGCCTTTTGACGCTCCTTTTACCAAACCAGCAATGTCTACAAACTCCATGGAAGCTGGAATGATCCGTTGAGCTTTAATAATCACATTGAGCTGCTCAAGTCTTTCATCTGGCACATCAACCATGCCCACATTGGGATCAATGGTGCAAAATGGATAGTTAGCGCTCGCCGCTCCAGCGGAAGTTAAGGCATTAAATATTGTAGACTTGCCTACGTTAGGCAGTCCGACGATTCCACATTTAAAACCCATATTCAGCTCCGCATATTTATATATTGTAAGGGAATTCCTAGATCCGTATTAGACTTGAGCAGAGCGATTACCTCTTGAAGATCGTCAATCTTCTTTCCAGTTACCCTAACTTGATCATCTTGTATCTGGGCTTGAACTTTTAAGCCAGACTCTTTGATGATCTTTGTAACTTTCTTAGCGGCTTCTTTGTCGAGGCCATTCCTGAGGGTGATGGTCTGCTTGATGCTGTTCATAGATCCGAGTTCTTCCTTGCCGTAATCAAGGGATCGCAAGTCGATTCCTCGCTTAGCCATTTTGGTCCCGAGAATCTGGTGCATCGCACGCAATTTCATGTCGTCATCGGCAAGAACCTTAATCACCTTTGCCGTCTTGTCGAAATCCAGTGACGACTTTGATCCTTTAAAGTCAAATCGAGATTCAATCTCTTTAGCAGCTTGGTTTACGGAGTTATCAATCTCCTGAAAATCAACTTCGCTAACTATATCAAATGAGGGCATATCCACTCCAAAAAACTGAAGTGGCAATGTAGCAGGTTTAAAAGAAAAAGCTAATGCGGACTTTGATGCCCTAGCTTTCAAAGCTTAAAATAAGTCGACGCCATATGGGCTCAAAGGCTAGTTCTTCTCCCCAAGATGCTTTCATAAGTGCCAATTTTTTTAGGTACTTTTCTAGTTTAGAACGATTTTCCAAGTGTTTTTGGCGACATAAATTATCATATAAATCTGCGGACCTTACTAGCATCGCAGGGCGCCCTGATAACTGGCATAACTTCAGGGACTTAGCCCAAGAGTCGTCGTTGCCTTTTTGAACGGTTAAAGCCCCAACGGCGCCCGCAATATCTTCTCCAAATTGCTGAGCCAGTTCCCTTTCCGTTACGGAGCTCTTTTCAAGGATGTCATGGAGTACCGCAATAATAATCGTGTCACCGCCATATCCTAAAGACTCTAAAACATGCGCGACCCGCAGGCTGTGTGCAATGACGGGTTTTTGGCTACCTGATTTAGATGGAGAGTCGACATTTTGTACTAAAAGGCGAATAGCCTTTTCCATTCGAACTTCATTTTGGAAGCCTAAAATCATAATTGTTCCAGTTTGTTGCGTTTACACTATCGTCGAATAGTAAAGGGAAATGAATCGTTAGTAAAATGTTTTTCGGCCTATTCAAGCATCTGCAAATCATCTTTATGATGTTTCTAGACAAAATGGAAAAGTCAGCCTATGCTCTCCTGCGCAATAAAAAGGCAAGGTATGAGTGACGACTTAAAACGCAGTATTCTTCAAAAAGTGATACTTCCCGAGCTCATTGGGGAATTTGTTCCGCTGCAAAAGAGTTCTGGAAACTATAGAGGGTGTTGTCCCTTTCACAACGAAAAAACCCCGTCTTTTTATGTGTATTCAGATCATTTTCACTGCTTTGGGTGCCGAGCCCATGGTGATGCTATTGAATTTATAAGAAAGCAAATTGGTCTAGGGTTTATTGATACCCTGAAATGGTTAGGACAAAAGACCGGTACTGATGTTTCTGAGTTAACACGAGAAGTGGACAGCCATGAGAAGAAAGCAAGGCTTCGGCGCCATGAAATTGTACTTGCTGCTCAGGAATTTTTCGTCGACCACCTTTGGGACCAGGAAGGAAAACCTGTACTTGATTACCTAGAAGGTCGAGGCTTTTCTCAGGCGTCGATTAAGACTTTTGGTATGGGATATGCCAGGGGGGGCTCTTTTGATTTAGTAAACTATCTCAGGGGTCTAGGGTTTAGTCATGAGGAAATGGAACAAGCTTCTTTAGCTACCTATTATGAGAGTGACCGCAAATGGCATGACTTCTTCAGAAATCGAGTCATGATCCCCATTCGTGATGCTCAAGGGCGTCTCATAGCCTTTGGGGGGCGAGCGCTTGATCAATCGCCGCAAAAATATAAGAACTCCCGATATGATAAAGGCAATGTGTTATTCGGGCTTTCCGAAGCTAGGGGAGAGATCAAGAAGAAGGGTCGAGCGATTGTCGTAGAAGGCTATATTGATGCCTTAAAAATGTGGCAAAGTGGTTTTTCGGAAACGGTTGCCAGTCAAGGCACTGCATTAACTTTGGCCCATTTAAAGCATTTGAGTCATGTGACCGGTTTAGTTTATTTGTTATTCGATGGAGACAGCGCAGGTCAGAATGCGACCATGCGAGTGCTTTCTGAAGCCATGAATGTTCCCGAACTCAGCATCAAAGTGGTAACTTTGCCAGATGCGCTTGATCCGGATGAGTTTTTGGCGGAAAAAGGCCCAGAGGCTCTTGAAGGCTATTTTGCCGGAGCAACGGACATCCTTCAATACGCGATTCAAAAAAAGCTCCAGGCAACATCCTCAACATCCATACCTGATGTCGTATCTAAAGAACTTCTTCCTTGGTTAAGACAAACCTTAGATCCCGTTCGCCGGGCATTTTTGGTCTCGAGAGTGTCCCAGCTGTCGGGAATCTCAGAAGCTGTGCTTCAGGAGCAGTTGCTAAAAGAGGACTTACCAAAAGCTGAAAAAGTGAAGCCGGTCACGGAGGTCCCTAGGGAGTCTTTTAAAGCTCCTGCAAAAGGCGATGTGAGGGAACTTTTAGCTCACATCTTCTTTGCTGAGCCGGGTCAGGTAGACGCTTATGCTCTACTCGCCTTTTTAAGAGAAGAAATGCGCCTGTCCCAAGGGGTGCTTCAACTCGCGGAAGAGTTTTTGGATATTCTTGTTTCTGGCGAATCCCCCAGCCGCTACGAAATGGGAAGAATTAAGATGGCCCAAGATCCTGAAGCAGCTGAATTTATTATGTATTTGATGACGTTACGTCCCCTCTATGAAGTCCCAAGCCGGACGCGAGCGATTTCTATATTGATGGGTAAAGTGAGAGGGGATCTGCTCAAGATGGCGGTTCAGAATTTGAAGAGTCAAGTAGGGCGTGCAGAAGGTGATGAGCTTATGGTGATGATCAAAGAAATTCAGTCCCTACAAAATGAGCTTTTTCAGATGGAACGTGAGATGAGAAATCTCCGTTAATGAAAGGTATTAGTTGATTAAATAGGCTTTGTCATATAGAAGATCCTTTTGAACAATTCAGCTGGAGGCTCCCTTGCTCAACAAGAAGACGGCCAAGCCAAACGGAAAATCAACAAGTAAATCAGGTGCTTCTGGCGCTAAGCCTTTAAATAAAGGCATCAAAAATTTGTCAAAATCGCCTTCCTCTAAGACGCAAAAGCCGGGAGCCGTAAAGGCGAAGCCTGTGTTATCAAAAAAAGGTGTGGTAATAGCCAAGGCTTCCATGGGAAAGCCAGCAAAAGCTTTGCCTAAAAATTTAGCAAAGAAAGACTCTAAGGTCGCACAAAAACCCGCGGATAAAAAAGCGGCCGCCAAACTTCAAGAAAAGAAGGTGGTTAAGACGACTAAACCTGCCGCAAAAGCGGCTGTAAATAAATCAACCAAAGGGCCCCTTAAAGCTCAAGTGAAGACCGTGGTTCAGTCCGTTGTAAAGACGGCTGTAAAGACGGCTGTAAAGACGGCTGTAAAGTCTGCTCTTTCTGGGGCCAGCAGCAAAGACAACAAAGGGACTCCAGCAAAAGCTGCCGTTTCCAAGACAGAACCTATTCTAAGTAAAAAACCAAAGATGGACGAGAAGGCGGTCAAGTCGCCTGTGGCGCAAGTAGAAGTCTCTTCGAAAGTGCTTCAGAAAGCCGCAAAAACAGAAGCTGCTAAGACGGATATCAAGGCGCTTTTTGATAAAGTAGCTCAAGCTGCCAAGAAAAAAGAGGGAATCCTCAGCTACAAAGACATTCAAAATATTACCGACACAGTAAAGACGATCACTGCTGCAGAAGTTAATGAATTGATGATTATGGCATCAGATGCCAGTATAGAAATTATTGATAGAGGTCCTTCCTTGAGAAAGGGAGCGATAGCCGAGCCCGCCTTAGAAGGCAAAGCAGAGAGCAAGCGAGTTCTAGCAGAACAAAATTCGAAAGAAGACTCAAATAAAAAAGAAGACGAAGAAGTGGATGTGAAAGCGGTTCAGTCCATGGCCACTTTAGATCTCGGTCGTTCGAACGATCCGGTCAGAATCTACTTGCGTAAAATGGGTTCTGTAGCGCTTCTTTCCCGTGAAGGTGAAGTTGTAATTGCCAAAAAAATTGAAGATGCAGAAAACCGCATTCTAGAGCGCATGCTCGATTTGAAAATTGGCCGAGACCTTATTTTTGAAACCGCGTCTAAGTTCGTATCTGGCGAAATTAGGATGAAGGGCTGGATTAAGGGCTTTGATGATGATGAAGCCTCTAATAACGAAGAAATTCATGAGAGTAAAATTCGTGTTGCTACACAGCAATTTCTCCAAGAATTTGAAGAGTATTTAGCCATATTGAAAAGAAAAGGGGCAAAGCCTGAGAAAATCCATCAATCTAAAATGGAAATTTTCAAGTCCCTCAAGGATTTAAATATCAACCGTAAGTTAATGCAAAAAGCCATTGATATTATGGCTGGATTTACGGTTTCGATCACGGAAGCTTATAACGACCAGGCCTACTATAGCCGTCGTTTGGAGTGTACTGTCGAGGATCTTAAGGAGCATATTCTTAAGACGCCAGATGTCCCATTTGGAAAAGCCACTGAAAGAGAGTGGCAGCGTGTTCATAGAAACTTTAAAGCAGCTATGGATACTCTCGTTCGAACCATTGACGAATCTTCCATGGATTCTAAAGAGCTTCTGAGCGTCTACCGTCAACTTGTCGCCATGGCAACCGATGCCGAGTCAGCCAAGCGAGAGCTTGTCGAGGCTAACCTTCGACTCGTGGTTTCTATTGCCAAGAAGTATACCAATAGGGGACTCCAGTTTCTTGATCTGATTCAAGAAGGCAATATAGGTTTGATGAAAGCTGTTGAGAAATTTGAGTACCGTAGGGGTTACAAGTTTTCAACTTATGCGACTTGGTGGATCAGGCAGGCGATTACCAGAGCTATTGCCGATCAAGCCAGAACCATTCGAATTCCTGTTCATATGATTGAAACGATCAATAAGCTTATACGAACTAGCCGCCATTTAGTTCAAGAGATGGGTCGAGAACCCACTCCTGAAGAAATTGCAGCACGAATGGACATGTCTTTAGATAAAGTCCGCCGTGTGTTAAAAATTGCCGTAGAGCCTATTTCTTTGGAAACTCCTATTGGTGAAGAAGAGGACAATCATATTGGTGATTTCCTAGAAGATAAGTCCACCCATTCGCCTTCAGAGAATGTGATGGGGTCTTCGCTTGTGGAGCAAACCGAGAAAGCTTTGGCAACTCTTACACCAAGAGAAGAAAAAGTTCTTCGCATGCGCTTTGGTATTGGCGAGAGAAGCGATCATACCCTTGAGGAAGTAGGCCAAAACTTTGATGTGACCCGTGAACGTATTCGCCAAATTGAAGCAAAAGCTTTGAGAAAGCTGCGCCATCCTTCCCGATCTAAGAAACTGCGCGCCTTTATTGAAAGCTAGACCTGTCCTAAAATTAGTTTTAAAGCCCACCTCCTGGTGGGCTTTTATTGTTGAAATTCCTACTGGTTGTGGCAATTTAGTTGTCGCGTGGGTCTATAGCTCAGTTGGTTAGAGCAGCGTGCTCATAACTCGAAGGTCGCAGGTTCAAGTCCTGCTGGACCCACCATTTTTCCCTACTTCTATAAGCGTCAATCTTTGCTTCGACTATTGCAAAAGCTCTTTCCAAAAAAGAGGACGCAGATTGTGAAGCAGTTAATACTTTTAGAAGCCTTAATCATGGGCATAGCGCACTCTGGATCAGCATCTGCGAAGACATGTTTTTGCAAAGCCTCTTGTTACTTTGTGAATAAAGAATCCTCTGATTTTAGTTTGAGTGAGGACGTTTCCTGTGATCTTTCTCTTTCCCAAAAGAAAGCCCGTTTCATGTGAGAATGGAAAGCTCATATCACATCTGAGCTTGGTCCAAATGCAAGTAAAGATATTTTAAAACATAAGGAAGTGATCTGTTGCGAATCTTCACCTGCAAATAAATAATTTGTAGGTATCTTGAGTCGATCGTAATGTGATTCTATGGCGCTGAGAATTCCTAATTAGAACAACAGTACGTCACCTGGTTCTTTACGGTCGGTTTGCGCAAATCGGGCAAATCCTTCCGGAAGATAGAACTCAAACGCAACCTTCTCTTGTTCGGTCACCATATGGGCGCCGATTTTCCCAAGAACTTGCTCTTTCACGTCTGGATCTAAGAGGGAATCAGCACCGTGGGCATTGAAGAGCTCAGTTACTAACATCATCTCTTGAATGCGGTGCTCCAGTATCTGACGCATCATGTCAAACCCCTGCAGAGTTACGATACAGCGTCCGATGAGGCCTTCAATGTGCTCAATCTCGTCCATGATGATGACGCGTGTTGCCGTCCAGTCATCTTCAGACATGATGTCCATAATTGCGAAAGCCTCGCGGATCGCGGTGAGCATTTCTGGAGATGGATTTGTAAATGTTGACATGCCGTTTTTAAGCACTTGTGTCGCTCGAAGAGACCCAAGTTGCTCACCTATGGCGCTTCCGCAATCCTCGCAGCCGGCTGCGACATGAACCATCTCGGTAATGGTAGTGGCATAGGCAGCCATCGCTGCCGTGAAGCCTGGGCCATCGATGTCAGAGGTCGTCGATCGAGCGGTGAGGTCAGCATAGGTTTTTAGACTTGCATCATGTTGTGTCTGCACCTTTTGGGCAAGGGTATCAAAGCTGCTCTCAATGTTCTTTATCATGTTGTCCATCCGCTGAACCAGCGTATAGGAATTTTTGGGGTCAATAAGTTTAAGCGCCGCTTCTCCTGATGCCATCTTCGACTTAATTTCGCCAAGAATTTGCATAATATTGAATTTAGCGGCGTACACGAGGACGCTGCTGATCTCAATTGTGGTATTGCAATAGGCCGCATACTGGACCCAGAAGCTTGCAATATCTTTTTGGGGATGTACAATGAGTCCCGGAAATCTATTCGCTAGAAAATTCAGGCTCATTTACTCCCATAGAGAACCCTTTTTCCAAAGTTTAATTTGTTGAGAAAGTTTTGCAGGTAGTATTTGTGATTCCATCATGTGATCGAGTATAGGTGCGAGTTTTGTGTAAAGAGCTCCTAAATCGATAGGTGTGCCGCCTGGAAGATCATGGGTAAGAAAATCAAAAGTCTTCAATACCTTCTTTTGCGCATAAGCATGAGCTTTGCCGTAAATAAGTTGAGACCCCGTCATGTGCCTTATAGTTGCAGCCATGATCACAGCCTCTTCTTTGAGTTCTTCAAGAACAAAAATAGATTTCTCTCTTCTCAGGTAATTGAGATAATCTGAGAGAAAATCTAGCGCCAAAGCTTCTGGTGTGACTGAAGGAATGTATGACGATTTGCTAATTAGAACGGAAGCCTTTGTTGCAAAAGGAATTGCAGCTTTAAGAACACCTTGGGCGAAGACCCATATTGCGCAGGGTTGGCTTTCAAATCTGAGAGTGACAAACACGAGTGTCGTCTTTGAGGTTAAAAAAGCTTGAGTGAGATCATAAATTAAAGTCCTAGAACTTGAAGAAACAACTTCAAATGACGACAATCCAGAAAATAGAAAGGAGGTACTAATGCACACTTTGTGCTGGTCTTCAGGAACGATGACACATACAGGAGGGGGCTCGTTAGAGTCTGGAACAATCAAGGGACGATTCACGTTCAAACAAGCGAAATAGGCTTGTGCCTCCAAATTTGTTTCGAAGTGGTTTGTAACGCATATCTTCATGGCTTGGCTTTAAAGTCGTTAAGAAATTTCCGGTGATCGGGATTGCCCCAATTGGACAAGAAATGAAGGGTTTCTGATTCCTGAGGTAAAAGCTCAAAATTCTTCTTCTGGGTAGCAATACCATGTGGGGAAAGGGCTAAGAGGTTTTGAATGAGCTCATGTCTGTCTCGATCCAAAGTTTCTTTTGTCGAGACTTTTTCGACAAGGCCTAGGGTTTCAGCTTCCTTAGAAGATATCGTTTTCGCCTGAAGTAAAATAGACCGAGCTCTCGCCTCACCAAGTAACCTTGTCATAAGTGCGGTCGTCCCGTAGCCTAAAGAAAGCCCAATTTGAACTTGCTTAAAAGAAAAATAAGCATCATCTGTCATCATGCGAAGATCACAGCTCATGGCGAGTTCTGCGCCGCCTCCCAAGCAAGCTCCGGTGACCACCGCGATCGTGGGAATGGGGAGCTTTCGCAAAAGAAGACATATTTCAGACCAGAGCATGATGTACTCATGAACTTCTATGGGATTGAGAGTGGAAAGTTCCTTTAAGTCTCCACCGGCTATCCAGATAGATTTTTCCGGGGTAGCTGAGAGGACGAGCATTCGCGGAGTGTCGGTAGTGTCTGTTCTTGAAAGATAAGCATCAGTGCGGTTTTTGATACTGGTTAGGCAACTCAAAAGCTCTTTGCCTAGGGAGATGCCAAGGCTATTGAGACGTTCTCTTCGGCTAATATTTATACAGGTAACCCGATTCGAGTCCGACACTTCCAGGTAGGTATACATGTGACTTTTTTCCCCTATCCATATGGCTTAAAACGATCTTACCTACATTAGAGTAAAAGAAGAATATAGAGGTTTTTGCTAAATTGCCAATCAGAAGCATTATTTTTGTGGCTATTATTATCCACTTGGCGGGATAACTGTTAAACTAGAAATTGAAATCATGAGAATTTTGTTTGGGTTAGGGCGGCGATGCAAGAAAATTTAGAAGCAGAACAACAGGACCAAGACTCAAGTCAAAGCCCCGAGCTGAAAAGCATCGCGAAAGGTTTTAATATAGTGCTGGTAGGTCTTTCAGGTTCTGGAAAAAGCTCAACGGGCTGGCATTTAGCCAAGAGCCTTGGCTTTGGATTTATCGATCTAGATGAATGGATTGCAAAGTCCTCCGGTAGAAAAATTGAAGACATTTTTCGAGTAGATAAAGAGCAAGGCTTTCGGGCATTGGAAATCAAAGCTTTGAAGGAGTTGCAGCAAGTAAAAAATCATGTGATCGCGACAGGTGGCGGCATTGCTTCTAGCGATGAAGCTTGGGGTATGGCCAAGGGTTTAGGAGTGGTAGTTTGGCTTGATACTACAATTGCGGAAATGGCACGTAGGCTGGCTTCTAAAGACCAGGTTAAAGGGCGCCCCTTGATTGCCGGTGCGATACAAGGGATAGATGCCGCCCGAAAAGTAGAAATGATTGAAAAAGAGTTGTCCAGCCAATTGGCAGTAAGAAAAACTCGTCTTGAAAAAGCGAATATTGCACTCACCTTAACCTTTGTTCCACCTGACATAGCTGCTCAGTTGATTCACTCAGTCCTTAAGAAAGGCGGATTCCTCCGTCCTAGGAGACCTTAATGACATCCATTTTTTTAGAATATATGGAAAAAATGGGAGAGATCAGTCGTAAGCACCCCATTAAGGTCAATTCGGTTGTTGTGCTTTCATTGTTAAGCGCTGCTTTTATAATTGCCACAATTTTAAATGTATCGCTTTCTTGGGTTCTAACTTCAAAACTAAATTATGAGACCCAGGGTAAAAATCAAGCTCAGGTGGTATTGCCTCCTTTTACTCCCGTTGTACTTAGCGACGCTGATTTGGATAGCATTTTAAAGCGAAATCTATTTAATGCAGAAGGTATGGGTGGCGAGTCCAAAGGCGGTGAGAACAAAAAAAACGAGATTCAAAAGTCTGATCTCAAACTTACAGTTATTGGTACGATTTATGGGGGAGATGCTAAATCCGGGGTAGCCATGATTGAAAATTCCGACACGAAAGTTATTAATTCATTTATGGTAGGGGACGAAATTCTGCCAGGCGAAAATGCAGTTTTGTCGCACGTTTTGAAAGAAAAAATATTTATTTTGAGAGACAATTCACGATATGAATATTTGGAAGTTGCAAACCCTGAGTTTCAGAGATCCAGCCGTAGGAATCGCGGAAATGCTTCAAAAGACTCCGAAAGAACTAGTGCTTCTGTGAAGCCGAATCAAGACGTATTTAGTGAGCCGGGATTTGAAAGAAAAGGAAATACAGTAGTTATGTCCTCGGAGTACCGGAGAAAAACTCTGACGAGCGATATGGCGAAAGTGCTACAGGACGCAAAAGCTGAGCCTAATATGGTGGATGGCAAGTTGAAAGGATTTAAGCTAACTAGGATTAGAGATGATTCTATATATCTAAAAGCAGGACTTCAAGATTTAGATGTCATTACTGAAATTAATGGAATTGAATTGATTTCTGCATCTCAGGCGATTTCAACTCTCCAATCTTTACGGGACGCGTCAAAGATTGAAATTACTTATTTGAGAGGGGATCAAAAATCTACGGTGGCACTGAATGTATCAAATTAGGGTTCCGAAAAAAATATCAGACTTTATCTCTCGCAAAGAATCGATTCTAAGAGAGAAAGGTATTGTCTATTTCGTTAATCAGATTTCTCCCGAGTGGAAATCAGGGGTCAAAACATTTAGTTTGATGTTGGGGCTTGCCTACCTAGCTGCTGTCATTGTAAACGGAATTTTTTTGAGTGTTTTCTTGAATCCTCAGAAAATTGGGCAAATTGTACCTAGTGAAATATCGGCTGTTGAGGACTCAGCACCACCTGTTAATCACACAGAATTAAGAAACGTAATTTTGGCGAGAAATCTATTTAATCTCGATGGTAAGCTCCCAGAAGAGGCCGAAGTATCTTCCTCTGGATCCAATTCTGGTGTGTTTGATCCCAATGCCGCCTGCGAGAAAACTACCCTTCCTGTTGCACTCGTTGGTACAATCTACATGGGGAGTTCTAGCTCATCAGTGATTTTGAGAGAGACAGGATACTCTGAAGCAGATATTTACAAGGTGAGCGATAAGATTGTGGGCTTTCCCAATGCCACAATCTATGCAATTGAGAGGAAGAGCATCATTCTAAATAATGACGGTAGAAAAGAATGTATCGAATTGGCGCCGGATCCGAATAAAAAGAAGTCCATGGCGGGAGGAGCTACCCTTGCGAGCGCTCCCAAAATTGATCAACCCATAAGCGGAGGAAGTGTCTCGCTTGAAAGTTCTTGGGTCGAAAAGGAGCTAGGGGAAGGGTTCTCTAAAGTATTGCAAGCTGCCCGACTCGTTCCCAATATTTCCCCCTCCGATGGCAAGATGAATGGATTTAAGATTTTTGCGATAGCTCCCGGTAGTATTATGACAAAAATAGGTCTACAAAATGATGACGTGATTACGAAGGTGAACGATATCAGTATGAATCAGCCCGATCAGGGTTTTGCTATATATCAAGCCATGCAAGATGAGCGGGAAATTACGGTTCACGTTTTAAGGAATGGGAAAGTTCCAGTGACATTAAATGTTAAGATTAAATGAGTTGGTTGAATTTTTGGGGGGATTTCCATGTTGAACGATAAGAAACATCGCTACATTTGGTTGACAGTGTTCAGCCTGACGCTGCTTCCTAGCTTTAGGATGATGGCTCAAGAAGGTGATTTTCCGCCTCCTCCTCCCCCCCCCCTCCTCCTCCGGCCGAAGTGATGGAAGGTGGCCAAGATGCGCCTCCTCCCCCGCCGCCAGACAACCAAGACATTCCCAATGAACCACCTCCTTTGCCTGAAGAAGAGACTGGAGGCTTAAATGCGCCGCCAGTAAACTCAGGATCCACTGGAAAGACAGCCTCAGGAAAAGCACCCAAAGGAAAAGGCTCTGATGCCATTGAGGCTGGACGAGAACTCGTAAATATGGATTTTCCAGAACTTACAGATATCAAAGATATCGTGAAAGCCGTGTCACTTTGGACGGGAAAGAACGTGATTCTTGACCGAAACGTATCGGGAAAAGTTCAAATTATTTCTCCGAAGCAAGTCACAAAAGAAGAAGCTTATCAAGCCTTTCTTTCTGCGCTAAACGTGTTGAGCCTAACCACTGTGGAAACCGGAAAGATAATCAAGATTCTTCCTGTGAGAACAGCCCTTAAAGGAAACTTAAAAACTTATGTGGGATCTAGCTGGACCCCTCCTACTGATGAAGTTATAACCCAAATCGTGCCACTTAAGTATATTGATTCTAAAAAGATTCAAACTACCTTGTCCCGCATCGTAACGAGCAACACGATTATTGCCTACGAACCCACCAATACATTGATTATTTCCGACTCCGGTTTTAAAGTGAGACGCATATTGGACATCATTCAGATGCTCGATGTGCAGTCTCAACAGCCGCAAGTGGCTCTCGTGCCAATTCGCCATTCGGACGCTAAAAGTGTTGCGGATAAGGTGAATCAGATTCTAGGTGGAACCGACCGTTCTGGCGCAGGTGGTTACAAAATATTAACCGATGATCGCTCCAATTCTGTGGTAATCTTTGGGCCTCCCGGAACCATTAATGACGTGAAGAATCTTGTGCAAAAATTCGACTTTGCCGTGGATGACGAAAGCCGCCAAGCCGCCATTCATGTGCGTCCTTTGGACTATGCTGATGCTAAGAAGTTAGCGACTACTTTGAGCGCCCTCGCCACGGGAACTAGTGGCGGTGGTGGTAGCTCAAGGCCTATTCCGACTTTTGTGCCTGGGGGCGGCTCGTTAAATATGCCGAATCGAGGGGACAATGCTCCAGCAGCGGTGGCTGATCTTGGCAGCGGAGTCAAGATCACCTCTGACGATTCTTCCAACTCTCTTTTGATTACCGGCAGTCGTGGGGCCTATGACGCCCTTAACACAATTATCCGAAAGCTTGACGTCAAGAAAAGCCAAGTGTTTGTGGAAGCTGATATCCTTGACCTTGCCATGGGCAACGACTTCTCCTTTGGGACTTCGATCTTTACCGGAGCTGGGAGAGCCGATGGGGCTGGCACGAAACAGGTCTACGGTTGGGAAGCGGCTAAAATGGCCCCTCTTATTCTGGGTTCATCGGACAACAAAACCAATGCAGGTCTGGTCAATGCCAAAGATGTGGCAGGTGCTTTTGCGGAAGAAATGTCCATTGGGATTCTTGCTGGAAAGAGCATAACCGTGCCTGGGCTCGGAAGCTTCACCCCAGGTGGGCTCATCAAAATGCTGAAGGCAGATGCCAATACCAAAGTTCTTTCATCTCCCCATATTTTGATCTCAAATAATGAAGAAGGGGTGTTTTCTGCCGGCGAGAAGTACTTCTTTAAGGTGACGGAGCCTAATCCTACAAGCGGCATTCCAAGCTCTAAACTGGACAAGGAAGAGGTCAATCTTTCCCTTACCATTAAGCCCAATATTAGTTACAGCGACTACGTGACCATGAAGATTGATTTGCAGGCTGATGCGGTATCGGGAACCGATCCTGAATCCAAGCTTCCCATTATTTCTAAACGTAAGACGAGCCAAAACGTAACCGTAAAAAATGGCCAAACCGTAGTGATCTCAGGATTGGTTCAAACTAAAGACATACAGTCCTTTAGAAAGATACCTTTGCTTGGAGATATTCCGGTCATTGGATGGTTGTTTAGAAATTCCTCTATAGTGAATCGTAAGAGCAATTTGGCCATATTTATTACACCCCATATTGTTCATGGTCCTGAAGATCTTGCGGCCATCTATAAAGCTAAAGTCAACGAACGCGATGCGATGCTAGAAGATATGTATGGCTGGGGATATGATTCCGATGATTTCTACAAGAGTCTGCCAAGTAAGCAAGCAGGAGATTTTGTGCCCACTGAGATCGATGCGGCCGAAGGAAAGAGAGCAGTTAGTTTAAGACGCCAGACTTTAGAAGATATGGGTTATTTGGATAATGGAAGTGGAAAATCTGCCGATGCGGGAGATGCTGGCAAAATGGACGGTTCTCCTCTACCGGTGCCGATGCGAACAGGGACTTCTGGCGGGGGTGAGGTCGTTCAACCACAACCAAGCTTGCCGGCTGGAGAGGTGGATCCCGCGAATCCACCGGTTCCTCCACAGTTGTAATTTGTAACCGGGGGATTATCGCCATGGCAGAAGAAGAGAGAGTGAAGTCTAATGACGAGCTGGCGCAAGTTCAGCAAGTTTCGGTTCGCAAAATTCAAAAGAGAAATCTTGGTGACATTCTTGTGGACTCTAAGCTGGTTTCCAATGCTCAGCTGCAGTCGGCACTTCAAGAACAAAAGGTTAAGTCGTCCCATAAGTTAGGTGAAATCCTAGTGGAACAGGCGGTGATCAACCAAGAAGAGCTTTTAAAGGCTTTGGCTTTCCAGCTTGATCTTCAATATTATGATCGACTCCCGTTCAATGATATTGATCCAAGACTGGTCGATCAAATTCCCATTGGTTTTTGCAAAGACAATAAGGTAGTTCCGATTGCTAGGGATGATTTCAACGTAACTGTAGCCGTTTCTGATCCTTTGAATATTTATCCCTTGGATGACTTGCGCCTTATTCTTTCCACGAATATTGTGATGGTTGTTAGTTCTGAGGCCGTAATCAATCAGACCATCAATCGCGTTTATGAACGAGCAGGCGATAGTTCTAATAAAGCCTTGCAAGAACTTAATGTCGATATGGAGGATGCCGGCGTAGAAGTTCCTACAAAAGATCTTTTAGAAGCGGGCGATGATGAAAAGCCCATTATCCGTTTGGTGAATGGTTTGCTGGCCAAAGCTGTTAAAGATAAGGCCTCAGACATTCACATTGAGCCTTATGAAACTGAGGTGATTGTAAGGTTTAGGGTGGATGGGTCTTTAAAAGAAGAAATGCGCCTTCAAAAAGTTCTTCATAATAACTTGTCTAGCCGGATTAAGATTATTGGATCCCTAAACATCGCTGAAAAACGCGTGCCTCAAGATGGTAGAATATCAATTCGAGTTGCCGGTAAAGAGATTGATGTTCGTCTTTCCGTTCTTCCAACATCTCAAGGTGAGAGAATTGTAATGCGTCTTCTCGACAAGTCAGCAGGTGCGAAGCGCCTTGATGAAATGGGAATTGATGCAGAGATTTCTGAAAAATGGGACATGTTGGTCAACCAAAAACACGGGATTGTGTTAGTGACCGGTCCTACTGGGTCCGGAAAGTCCACTCTACTTTATGCCTCGCTTATGGCAGTCAGTACGCCCGACATAAATATTCTCACGATTGAGGACCCTGTAGAATATCGACTTGCTGGAGTAAGTCAGATTCAAGCCAACCCTAAAGTAGGTCTTACTTTTGCTGAGGGACTACGGTCGATTCTTCGCCAGGATCCCGATGTGATTATGATTGGGGAAATACGCGATAAAGAGACCGCTCAAATCGCAGTTCAATCCTCCATGACAGGTCACCTTGTATTTTCCACCCTTCACACCAATGACACGGCAACTGCAGTGACGCGTCTCATGGACTTTGAAATTGAACCCTTTCAAATTTCTTCAGCGGTTCTTGGTGTCATGGCAACTCGACTTGTGAGAAGACTTTGTATTTCTTGTAAAGAACCGCATGAGCCCAGTCAAAAAGAGTTAGAAATACTCGGTGTCACCATGGATAAGTTGATTTCTGGTAAAATTTATCGCGAAGGGCCTGGATGCGAGATTTGTTCCCACCGCGGATATGCGGGACGTCTTGGAGTTCATGAGTTGTTGGTTTTGGATGATGATATGAAAGACATTATTCTGAAGACTCAAGATGGACAAACCATTAAGCGGGCAGCTTTAGAGAAGGGCATGAAGACCCTGCGTGACTCAGCAATGAGGAAAGTGATTCAAGGTCATACATCTCTAGAAGAAGCCATTCAAAAGACTCAAACCGACCATATAGAGTAAGGTAGGCGATGCCTTTATACAGTTACAAAGGATATAACTCTCAAACGGGGCAAGCCGTTAAGGGAACCATTGAGGCTGACTCTTTAAAGTCCGCTCGCACAAAGCTTCGACAAAAAGACAATATCATGACTTCTGAGCTTAGAGAGGAGTCAGGACTCACTAAGACTGCGTCTAAGATGGACACTTCTTTTTTGGAGCGTCTCACCACTAAAACGGTGAAAGTTCAAGACACACTCGTAATGACAAGGCAGCTTGCCACTCTCGTCTCCGCTCACGTGCCCATTGATGATGCCCTTAAAGCGCTCGTCGAGCAGGTTTCGGACCCAGTGTTAAGACAAGCCTTAGCTCAAGTTAAAGATCGAGTCAACGAAGGTAAGTCTTTGGCGGAGTCCCTGGCAGCCTTTCCGGGAATCTTTAACAAGCTCTATGTAAACATGGTGAAGGCTGGCTATGAGTCAGGAAGATTGGGATTGGTCTTAAATCGATTGGCCGAATTCATGGAATATCAACTTAAAATCAAAAATGATGTTTTTTCAGCGCTCACCTATCCTGGCGTGATGATTTCGGTGTCATTTGCCGTGATTACCTATTTGTTTGTGAGTGTAGTGCCTAAACTTCAGAAGGTCTTTGCCAGCTTGAAGGCGACACTTCCCTGGTATACCCAGTTTCTAATCGATATTTCTAACTTTATACAAAGTCATTGGCTCTTGTTGCTTTTGACTGCGGTAATTACCGGAGTGCTCTTTGAAAAGTGGGTCAAGACCCCAGCAGGGCGCCGCAAGTTCGATCGTTTTTCACTGGAAGTGCCTGTTTTTGGCGGCATTTTCTTGGCATTGAATGTGTCGCGATTTACCAGGACTCTTTCCACTTTAATGGACTCAGGGGTTCAAATTGTGCCAGCCCTCGAGATTACAAAGAACATTATTGGTAATGTCATTATTTCTGAAGTCATTGAGCAGGCGAAAATTGCGGTTCAAGAGGGAAAGAGTTTGGGACTGACTTTAGAGAAATCGGGCGAGTTTCCGCCGATTGTGTCTCACATGGTAAAGACAGGGGAAAAAACGGGATCCGTAGAGACAATGCTTAACCATGTGGCTATTGCTTATGATGCAGAAGTCGAACGAAAAATTGGCGCCATGGTTTCCCTTATAGAGCCTGCTATGATTGTAGTTATGGGCGGGATCGTTGTAGTTGTCGTGATTGCAATGATGGTGCCGATGCTCGGGTTAATGAGTCAAGTGAGATAGCGATTCATTGGATTCTTATAAAATTTAGTTTACAATCTAAAGCATACAGTTATCGAAAGGTTAAATATGGAAAGAAGTCGCAGGATCTATTCGTTTTTATGGAAGCCATTTTCTTCGAAAAGAAGTGGTTTGACACTCATTGAGATCATTATCGTAATCGCCCTTTTAGGTACCTTAATGACCTATTTAGTAAGCAAGTTGACCAGCGTGGCAGATAGTGCAAAAGTCGATCAAGCTCGTATTGGTATGGGTGGAATTGGTTCGGCCCTGCAAATCTTTAGAGTACACAATTCAAGATATCCTACTACGGAGCAGGGTCTAGATGCTCTGCTTAAAGATCCGGGTGGAGACAAAAAATGGCGCGGTCCTTATATCGAAGCAGAAAAGCTTAAAGATCCATGGGGAGGTGACTTTGGTTACTCCTCGGATGGACGTGACTATAAAATCACCTCACCAGGACCAGATGGTGCTGAAGGAACAGCTGATGATATCACCTATCCTGAGTCAGCAGGAAACAGCGAAACTACGAAGTAGCATCTCATTCGTGATGCTTTCATGAGCCAGGTCATCGACCTGGTTTTTTAATGTGCTTAGGACAAAGCCGGCCATTCATGGCATAATATTCCATGGATTGTTGTTACTTAAAGCTTTCCTACCCAGGAACCGTTACGCTCGCCTCGGGAGGCATCATTGGGGAATCTGAAAAGCTCAAATGCCGGTGTGACTTTGATTGAAATCATACTCGTGATTTCCTTAATGGCATTTATGCTTGTAGTTATGGCGCCTAATATAACGCTTTCAGAAGCCAATGAAGTTTCTTCTAAACTTGGAAAACTGAGTTCTGATTTTAGGTCTGCCTATGATTCTGCAGTACTTTCTGGCAAAACCCATCGCCTGGGTTTCGATTTGGCTCAGGGTACCTATTGGCTCGAGATGACGGAATCGGATCAGGTCAAGCTTGGTGCCAGCGTCCTGGATCGAGAATTGACTCCAGATGAGGAAAAAGACAAAGCTGAAAAGTTTGAGCAAGAGTTTGAACGTTTTGTAGATCTTGCTGACAAGACGTTTCCAGATCCCGAATCAGGAAAAGATATTAAGCCGGAATCGCCGGTGCTCCAAGCAAAAGAGGCGCTTAAAGGGCCGAGCTGGAAACTCGTGAAAAGTGGCGAGTGGGGGGAAAGGCAATTGGGGGATATTCTGATGATTAAAGATATTCAAGCCTATCATCACACCAACAAGATTTCCCTTGCTGATGCAAAAGACAAGGCGATCGCGTATATTTATTTCTTTCCCTCTGGCTATATCGAGCCGGCTTTTTTGCATATAGGATATAGAGGCAAAGATGGTGCGATAAATGAGCAGAAAAGCCCATATACCATAGTGATTAATTCCTATGAAGGCTATGTTGATATTAAAGATGGGTATGTGGAGGTCTCGCTTGCAAATCCAGAGTAGCCCTAAGAGCAGTCGTCCCGTGAAAATAGGCGAAAGAAGCTTTACCCTGATAGAGACGATTATAGCTATTGGTCTTCTCGTTACATTTATTTTAGAAATCTCTACGGCTCAGGGTCGAGCCCTTTATTTTTCAGAATATCAGCTCAACGTAACGAAAGCGACATGGCTTGCTAAAAGCGTCATGGCAAAAGTTGAATATGAGTTTATGGGGCGAGATTTAAAGGATTTGAATTGGTCCGCACCAGGAGAGCAGTCCTTCAAAGATCTTTCCAAAGATTATGAAGGTTTCACCTACAAGCTTTCCATTGAAGAGTGGAAATTACCGATTATGGATCTTCTGCTTAAAGGTAAAAAAGGCAAAGATGAGCCTGCAAGTGATGGGGGAGATGCCGCAGGGGGTGCCGGAGATCTGATTAAACAGCAGATTGAAAGTGTCCTAGGAGATACGATTCTCAAAATGGCACATGTGGAAGTTTTTTGGCTCGAAGGTGCTGTAAAAAATTCGACGACACTTACCTTGCTTCTTCCCAATATTCGTGCGGTAGATAAACAAATTATGGCGATGAAGCCCATCCCTACTGAAGGGGGCGTGAATAAGCCTACCTGTCAAGTGGGCCAGCTTTGTAAAGAAGGGGAAGCTTGTCCAGATGGCTCCCCTGCAACTCCAGGTAAGGTGTGCCCCGTCACACCCATCCCTCCTCCAGGAGGGGCAAATCCATGAAGTCTGAAAAAATCAGGGGATTTACTTTGATTGAGGTGATCGTGACGGTAGGGATTATTTCGACCATTATGATAGCCGCTGTTCAAATCTTGAAGTCCAGCCTCGAGATGAGGCAGGCTTTGTCTGAAAAAGGACTATTTGCCCATCGCATGAACACCACCCTTCGCGTGTTATCCCAGGATATTGAACATACATGGATTCTATCTGCCACTATGGATCAATTGCAGGGGCGTGTTAGAGGGACCGATCCTAGGTCGCTTTTTCAATTTGGATCTTCCCAAGACGGACTTTTGCAGCTTACGACCGGAAGTCATGTCGCTCAGATAGCCGATGCTAAAGAATCGGACATCTCTTACGTAACTTACGAGATCAAAGAATCCAAACGTTATCAAGGACGAACGGCATTGTATAGAGGCTCAGCGCCTAGGGTGCCTGAGAGCTTTCGCGAGCCATTAAAGACCGAACTCTTAGCGGATTCTATAAAAGCAGTTAAAATAGAAGCATGGAATGGGGATAGCTTTGTCCAGGAGTGGTCTAATCAAAAAAGTGATACCAGAGACAAGTTGCCACAAATGGTGAGAGTTTCTGTAACGGCTTGGAATGACGTTCCGGAAGAAGGCCAGGAAGATAAGGCTCTCCAAGGAGGAGATGCTTATCTCACTTCGTTTTCCACAACGATCTTTCTTCCCTATTCATCCAGGCTCAAGGAATTAAAAGAACGAGTAAAATCTGTAAATTTCTAGGGGATAGATTGAAGCTGCCTAAGACTTATTTTGGATTTCCTATTGAGGATGGACCTGCTCCTGAAGATTCTCGGAAGGGCATGGCTTTACTTTTGGCGCTTACGGTGATTGTAATCATTATGGGATTTGCTGCGGAGATGATTATAAGCTCTAGCGTGGCTGTCGAGCTTGCGACAGGCGTACGGGATCGCATCAAGGCAGAATATATGGCCAAGTCTGGAGTCAATCTCGCTGTATTCATGACCCAAATAGACTTTGGAATAGATCTTAAAATGACCGAAGCAAAACAGGAAATGGCAGATGGCCCAGGCGACATTTGGGGCATGATGAACGGTATGCCCATAGGAGCATCCACCGTTGAAATGGTAAGTCAGGCTGCGGAGTCGTTTGACTTAGGAAAAATGACTGATAGCAAGGTTATTGATCAGTTAAAATTATTTGAAGGCTCCTTTCAGATCATGGTTTCCGATGAAGAGTCAAAAATCAATTTGAACTACTTACAAAATTCTCGGCGTTCAGAAGTTGCACTGGCCATGCTTACAGGGTTATTTTCTTGTCCCGCTGAAAAAGCGCTTCTGGAATCTAAGCGATTGTCGCCGCGACTCATGGCGGCGCGGATTCTTGATTTTATTGATTCTGACAATACTGCGACTGAAGACTCAGGGTTTAGCGATGAGTCGGCTCCTTATTCCAATCAAAAGCCACCCTACAAAGCGCGCAATTTCCCTTTAGATTCGATTGAAGACTTGAAGCTCATTGAGGGTTGGGACGACGAGCTTCATACGGTTTTTGCCCCTTATCTTACGGTTTACCCCTTTAGTCCCTTGCAGCAAGTTAAGTCGACCGATTCCAAACTTAATATAAATACTGCACCACGTGGACTCATAGCTTGTCTCTTTCAGGACGTAAATCCTGAATGCCGGGACAAGTTTGCCCTGGATCAAAATAAGAAAAACAGCGAAAGTCAAAATTTAGCTGGAAGCAAAGACATAGGAGAATATTTAAAGAAAACATTGTGTTATAGCAATCGTGAGGGGGGCAATCCTTCAGAGGTGAAAGAACAGTGGTTTAAAGCGAATTCTCTTACCTTTAGAATAGTAGCAGAGGGAGAAGTGAATCAACAGAAACGAAAAATTGAAGTGGTTCTGAAAAGGCTGGATTCTAGGGGAATGAAAGAACGTCAAACTGATCGCTCGTGGGATATTCTATATTGGAAAATGACTTGAATTAAGGCTTAAAAATGCAAAAAATTATTGGGTTGGATATTGGTAGCTATTCTATTAAGGCCGTTGAAGTCATCAACAGCTTTAAGACATATGAAATCGTCAATTTCTACGAAAAAATTATTCCCACAGATACAGAGCAGACCATAGAGGAGCTTTTACCTCTATGTATGGAGCAGCTCTTTAGCGAAAACAACTTAGTGGCAGACAGAATTATAGCAGCCATGCCTGGCCAATATATTTCAAGTAGGGTTATGCCTTTTAAATTTTCAGACACTAAGAAAATTAGAGAGTCGATTTACGGAGAAGTAGAAGATAAGGTTCCGTTTGAGTTAGAAGATATGATTGTTGACCATCAAATTCTTGGAACAACCGGAGATACAACCCTGGTCTTAGTCGTTATGACACGAAAGAATTTTCTTCAGACTTTCTTGCAACATTTAGATCGAATTAATATCAATCCTAAGTTGGTCGATGTGGATAGTCTTGCTCTTTATAATCTGACTTCTTTTCTTAAAACAGCGCCTGGGCAAGTTGCTGCCATCGTAGATGTCGGACACGAAAAGACATCCGTTTGTATTGTTCAAGATGGCATTTTAAGAATGTTCCGCTCCATCAAACATGGTGGGCGTTCTATTACGGAATTTTTAGCTCGTGACTTAGAGATGGAGTATACGGAAGCACAAAATCTAAAACACAGGGTAAGCCGGGTCGTTTGGAAGGATGAGGAACCTACTGATATCTCTGCGGAAGATCTGAGAGTTGCAAGGAGAATCGGACTCTCTGCCAACTCCATCGTCAAAGAACTTGGGCGAACATTTTATGCCTTTAAAACTTGGGAAAAGACCCCCATCACCAAAATTTTTATGTCGGGGGGGACGGCTACAATACAAGACTTCGATCAGTATCTGGCTGATCAATTGGGTGTAGAAGTCGAAAAAAGTGGATTATTTGATACCAATCTTCAAATACAAGAAGACCTACGAAAATTTAAAGAAATCATCCCTCAGTCAGTTTCCATTGGTCTTCGCGCAGTTACTGGAATTAAGAGACACTCTCAGATCAATTTAAGAAAAGGCGAATTTGCTTATAATCAAGACTACGAATCTCTACTTAAAGTGGCGACATCCATACTCAAATATTTAAGTGTCGGAATTCTTTTGGTTACCGTCAGCTATATTGCGCAATTTATTTTGTATAAAAGTCAAATCAGAGGACTGCAAGAAGAATTCATAAAAGAGTACGTGAAGCAGATTCCAGACGCTAAAAAGAAATTTGCAGGAAAAAGTATCGCGGATGCTGGGGGATTTGCAAAGGCCAAAAGTCAAGCTTTCGAAAGAATGAATACGGACATAAATCAAAGAAGGAAAGCCGTTTTTGATTTTCAGCAAGCATCCAATGGTGCCGGAGCCCTTTTAGCGCTTAAGACGGTTTCAAGTGTTATTCCTAAGGATATGAAAGTAGAAATTACCAGTTATGAATACAATATGAATCCTGATTTAACGGGGAGAATGGTCTTAAAAGGCGAGACCGATGGCTTTGGTACGATGTCTCAAATTATTGAGACCTTGAAGAAAAGCGAATTTTTTTCTGAGGTTAAAGAAAAAAGCTCAGGAGCTAAACCAGGTACAGATAATAAAACCATTGAGTTCAACATTCAATTGGCGTTCAATCCAAAAGGAGCAAAGTCGTAATGGAACAGTTGGAGCAATTTATTGAAAAAATGAAGACGCGATTTTCCGAAATTTCGCAGAAGTTACTTTTGGAAGTGTTTGGTCAAAACAACGAGCGTCTTGACTTCCTTTTAGATAGCTTTAATAAACTTCAGCCAAACCAGCAACGAGGGGCCTTAGCCGGTTCAGCATTGGCTTTTTTTCTTATGATCATGCTGGGAATTTGGATCTATGCAGCGCAAGTTGGATCTCTTAGGACTGAGCTTTCAGATAGCTTTTCCACTTTAAGGCAGTTTCGAAGTCTGGCTAATGAATTTGGTATGGAGAATACAAAATTCACGCTTCTGGTTGATTCTGTTAAAGGTAAAGTTGACGCCACATCTTACAAACCATATCTAGACCAATTGGCAAAAAAGAATGGACTTTCTCTAGGTCAGCTTGATGAGCGGGACATTGCCGCGACAGAAGATTCGCCGCTTGGAAAAGAATTGCGAGACGTAGCCATCGACGTGAATTTTGACAATGTTTCGCTTCCCAGGCTGCTGAAGTTTCTCACAGAGATTGAGAAATCCGGCAAGTATCTAAGAATTGATGACTTGAGGATTCGATCACGCTACGGTACCAAGCTTTTTTTCGATGCTAAGGTACTGTTTCGCGCCTATAAACCTGCCTAAAGGGTAAAAATATGAATCGTGCTTCTAAAATCACCTTATATTCAGTTGTATTTATCTTGGCGTTCGGTTTTTTTGCTCTTATTTCATTCCCTTATGAATTTCTAAAAGAAAATATCTCCACGATGCTGAGTCGTGAGTCGGGTGTAGAGGTAAGCATTGGCAAAATGGCTCCCGTTTTGCCATTGGGGTTTAAATTTGAAGATGTTAAATTGGGACGGCCAGGTGGTAAAAGTGCCGTTATAAAGATCATTCAAGTTAAGGCCTCTATTCTAAGGCTTTTCATTGGCCGACTGGGAGTCAGTTTATTTGTCGGGGCAGGAAAGTCCGGTGAGATCGATATGTTTACGTCTCTAGGTTTTAGCGACATTATCGGGGGGACTTTTGTGCCGTCGAGTTTAGAAGTAAAAATCGACGATTTCCCAATTG
>JBAXBA010000031.1:0-38273 GCA_037142195.1 Pseudomonadota bacterium | reverse complement strand
ACAGGGCCGGAGTGAGGCGGAATAGATCAAAAAGAGGGTTGATTTTCCTACTCACTTTTTACGGGCATAGTGGCTAATCATTGTCTGGCAAAAACTAGCTGAGAATTACTTGCTCAAGATTTGCGGTTTTCTGAGGCAAATGGAGCACGGATTCCAATAGCCTGATAAGTCTCGGACCACTAAGCTGAAAACTAAAAGTCTTCTCTTGGACTCAGATACTCATGATTCCAAAGGGCTTTCAAAAACATTTTGTAAGGCAATACAAGAAACAGCCCGTCTATTAAGCGGGGTTTTTCTTCTAGAGACACTACTAAATACTTATTCAATAGGTTTTCTTCAGCTAAAGCTCTTAAACCCGATAGATCTTTTTCGCTAACAACTGTTTTTCCTTTAACTTCAATAGCGACTTCTTGATCAAGAATAAAATCTACTTCATGATGGGTCACACTTCGCCAAAAATGAAGCTTTGCTCCGGTCCGATGATAGTCAATATAGGTTTGAAGCTCATGAAAAATATAAGCTTCAAAATACTCTCCAAATTCTTTAGATTTCTCTTTAACTGGAGGTAGATCTAATATGGTTCTACTAATGCCTGTATCGAAAAAATAGATTTTTGATGTTTCAATAGGCTTACGTTTTTTTGATGTTTTCCAAGCAGGAAGTTCTCTAGCTAGAAGTGTATCCCACAAGATTTGAAAGTATTCGGCAACAATCTTTCGATTTACCTGGGCATCACTAGCAATCGCACTGTAGTTAATAATCTGTCCACTGCTTAGGGCTGCGGTAGTCAGAAATCGAGAGAAGGCAGGAAGGTTGCGCACGGCGGCTTCGTTAGCAATTTCATTTTCCAAGTATGTACCAATGTAAGACCCCAAATCTGAGCGGGGATCATCGGAAAAATAGATGGATGGAAGCAGTCCTCGATTAAGGGCTTTCCTTAGGTCAAAAAGATTATCTCCCAGCTCATGGTAGGTTAGCGGATGAAGCCTTTGTTGCCGGGCTCGTCCGCCAAGGAGATTGACGCCCTTTTCTTTGAGCCTGCGCGCACTGGAACCTGTCAAAAGAAACCTTAGGCCTAAGGACTCTATCATGAGGTGGACCTCATCTAAGAGTTCCGGCAAACGTTGTATTTCATCGATGACAACAATCCCTTTGGCGGGCGGAGATGCTACAATTTGCTTTCTAATTAAGGTCAAATCATGGGACAATCTAAAAAAAAGTTCCTTATCAAGCAGGTTATAGAACGCAACACCTTCCCCAAGAAGGTGATGAATCAGCTGAGTCTTTCCAGTTTGTCTTGGGCCCAGCAAAAAGACAGATTTGCCAGCTATATTGCTAATAATATTAATACTTCTTGCGATATACATAGAACCCTCATAAAAAGAATTGGCCCAATTCCTGCCAATTATTGTATATTATTGGCGAGATATTGCCAACTTTTTTGCGCGAAAAACTTGGCCTCGGCTTAAACACTTAAACTAGTGAAAATATCAGACATAGTCCGTTATTGCCTCATGGCAATCTGATGAAGGTTTCTGGAGATCTCTGGAGTTAGGGTGAGCCGACATACGAATACCGAACTGGCAGGATAAAGAGATTGTGTTTTAGGACCTATTTTTTGCGGCTTTATGTGCCAGCAAATAGGCCAAATAAAACGTCTTTTAAATTTCCGCCTCTTAAAAATCATCCTTATTGATAACACCTAGGAGGTTTTCGTTTTCTTCCCGTGCGTCTGCTGAATATGCTTCAAATGGCTGATCCAATGCTTTTGAGCGGCTCTTTCTAAATAATAAACCCCGGCTGGTGGCAAGAAGGACAGAAAGAGAGCTTTAAAAATGGAGATACTGCGGTAATTGTTTTGAATCTCAGCGGCAAGCATCGCCGTCGCTAAGCGACAAAATACTAGTAAATTAAAGACGGGAATCATCCCGACCAGGGGGAAACGTTCTTATTCTTAAAATGCGCATCAATTAGATGCCAAAGTATTTCTTGATAGTATTTACTGATCCATTCTGGCAGCTGAAAGGGCACTAGGGTGGAGGCCGCTACTTTGAAAGGACTTGAAAGTTCGCCCATTCGCAAACGACCGCGAAACCTCAAGTGCAAATAATCAAGAGATTTGCCTGCAAGATCTTCTTCTATCTTGAATGAAAATGTACTTCTATTTGCGTCTGCCTTGAGAGAGCTTCCCTCCTTATTTAAGAAGTAAGCTTCCAAAGCTTTTGGAATCTCATTCGAAGGAATTTCATTTGTGGTGACCTGGGTTTTAGCGAGCGGTTTAGAATGGCGATTAGAATAGGAGTCTAAGTCTTTAACCTTGCAAAACATAAGAGCTTCCCCCCTCTGGCTGGATGGAGGCATAAAGACTCTCGGGGCTCTGGTAGCCATAAGGTGCTGAATCTTTTTCGGTCGGAAGCAAGGTCTTCATGCGGTCGAACTCAAGGATGATATCATTTCTAGGATTCGCTACGATGGACAGACTTTCTGCCCGGCCATGGTAAGTGCCTACCAACAGACTATCACTAAGGGGATGGTACAAATCTCCCCGTCGTGGTTTAAGTAAGCGCCTAGAATCTAAACCCTTAAACGGATTTAAACAATTATGACCCGTAAATCCACTGATGAACGGGCTCAGTAAAAAAGGCTGTTGGTACTTGCGAGAAAAAGACTTACCAGCATTCCAAAAATGCACACAAAAATTGTAAAGTTTTATTGACATCGCAGCGATAACTCTTGTACTATGGAAACAAGTCAATCACTCTTACTGAATCGTTTACGGGAGCGGATATTGCAAAGTCTCGCCATCTTTGATTTTGACGGGACCATCACAAACTCAGAATCTTTCACTCCTTTTCTTCGCTTCGCCATACCCCCTACTCGACTTGCATTTGCTGCTGCTATTTTAAGCCCGCTTATTTTAGCTTATAAATGGAATCTTCTAGCGGCCAGCCCTCTTCGAAGGAGTCTGATTATGCTTGGTTTTTTTGGAGAAAAAGAGACCGATGTTTTAAATATAGGAAAAAAATACTCTCGCGATCATCTTGGCAAATTAGTAAGACCAAAGGCTATTGAAAGAATTGAGTGGCATAAGAATCGGGGTGATATTGTAGTTGTGGTTTCAGCATCGCTAAGCCTTTACTTATCTGATTGGTGCAACAAATTGGAAGTTGACCTCATTTGCACCGAACTGGAATCCTTAAATGGAGTTTTTACGGGTCAGTATCGCGGTGGCGATTGCACCGGAGCGACAAAAGCAGCTCGAATTCGCAAGAAATATGATCTCAACGTCTTTCACGACATCTATGCATACGGAGATACAAATGAGGACTTTGAAATACTAAAACTTGCTAACAAGAAATTCTTCCGCTGGCGAACTATATCGAATCTTGAAGACGGCGAAGAACCGCTTGTTAGAAAAGATCTTCACCCAAGCCATAGAGCTAGATTGCAAACTATGGGTCAAGAAGACCTCGCACTTCATGAACTTGTAAGAAACCAAAAATAGGTGAGAAAGTAAGTAGGAAAATCAAGCCACTCTTCCAAGTATAACCCTTTTGCCGCGGGCTGTATAGATTAGCAGCGACTTTGCTTAACTGTGAGCTTCGAAGCAATTTTAGGTCCAGAATGAAGGGCTCAGTTTGTTTTGTAAGCATCAGCCATTCCTATAAAGAGGCGTTTGCCTAGGCTAAACCGCGTGAACATTGTTTTTAAGCAAAGCTCCGCCCTACCCATAGATGTCAGTCATCCCATGGTGGACATGCTTTCCAATAGATCTTCTGTGGAGCCAAACTCAAAAAGGCTCCTAATGCGCCTGGACTATTCTCAATACTAAAGTTTTCCAGACTTTGGTCTTGAAATTTGTCTTGTCGGCAGATCAATTGAAAAACCTCCAACAGCATGTTCATGGAAGAAACTACTTGGGGAGCTCGTAAGCGTAATGCTTTACACCTTTAAACTGCCAAGCCGCTGTGCCAAATTGATTTTGACTGTTTTCTAGGGTAATAAATCCTTCAAGCCAAATAGGACCCTGAAGTTCTTTATTTTTGACGGGGTCTCGCGATTTCACTTCGACCATCAAATTCGCTGGCGGGGGAGGAACATGGACACAATAGGCTTGATTGGGAACAAAGAGAAAATGTGTAGACTCTTCGATATTTGTCTCAAGAGGTACAATAAAGCCAGGTAGCTTTACAGAGCCGGTTAGTTTCTTAGCAATATCATCAGGGAGTTTCCCCGTCTTAAGGTCGAGCTTTTGGAGGTCCATCCAGGTAAGTTCGACAATGGGGCCCTGGCTATTGCTGGAAGGAGAATTCTCTAGATTTTTAGATTTCATAAAAGTCGGTATAAATGCGCCTAAGAAAATGAGGCTAACTCCACCGATCCCGATCCATATTTTCTTTTTCAAGGTTTAGGTCCTTATAGTTAGTCCGTCAGCAAGGGAATTTCTGTAGGCACTTAAAGCAGGAATCATTCCTGCCAACATACCCGAGAGAATCACAAAAACAAGAATCTTTACATCGTCTAGGTTTATCTCGGTCAGATTTAGGTGGAGCCCAAATTCTGAGGCAAGCCACGGTGACAATATATACATCGCAAGGAGCAAAAATAGGCTTGACAGCAGCGCTGCAAAGCTGACAAGTGCTGCAGTTTCTACTAGAAGAAGCAGCAAAATATCCCGTGGCCGAGCCCCAAGAGCTCGTAGAATAGCCATCTCGCGCCGTCTCTCCGCAAGGGAAGTGAGCAGCGCTGTAACCATGCCGATCAAACCGGAAAGTAGCACTAAATAAGACACTGCAACGAATGCGGTTTCCACAACTCCTACTATATTCCAAAGTTGCATAAAAGCGACCCCAGGCATCACGCCTTGTAAGGGCTCTTCAGAATATTCGTTAATGTACCTGAGAACCTTAAAAACGGTGGCCTTTTGCTTAAGGCCAATCATAGCCGAAGTGATTTGGTTGATGGAAAAGGTTTCAGAAGTGCTTGCCGTTTGAGCTTCGAGCGGTGGAGCGCCGCTTTCCCAGCCCCTATGGATAGCCTCTATCGCTTCTAGAGTCGTATGAACAGTCCTATCGACGGGAGTGCCTGTCGGCTGCAAAATGCCTGTAACGACAAAATGAATTTCTTTATGTTCTTGAAAACTGGCTTCACTTACACCATGGGAAAGGTAAATCCTGCTGCCCACTGTGTAGCTAAGTTTCTTTGCTACTTCAGATCCCAAAACGACTTCGTTAATTTGAGAAAATCTTTTGCCGGAGCTAAACTGAAGCGCTTGCCCTTTGCCGTATTTAAAATGCTCGAAATAGGACAGGGTCGTGCCTAAAACGCGAAAGCCTTTGTGACTGTCCCCAAGTTGAAACGGGATGATCCAGTCCACTTCCGGCCTTGAGGCAATGTCTTGGTAGCTCTGCCAAGTTATATTGTTGGTGGCATTTCCAATTCGAAAAACCGAATAGAGCATGAGATTTATATCGCTTGATCTTGCTCCCAAGATAAGATCCACATCAGATATGGTAGACTCAAAGCTGCTGCGAGCGGCATCTTTCATTTTTCTAACGGTTAGTAAAATGGCAATGGAACAGGCAACGCTAAAAATCGTTAAAGCCGAGGTGACTTTACGGTTAAGCATGGACTTTAGAGTCAATCTAAATATGTTTTTCAGCATCTTTCACCGTCCTAGTTGGTTAAGTGCAGGAAGATCGATTTTGCGATCAAACAACCTACTTAAACTGTGGTCGTGGCTGACAAAGACTAGGGTAGAGCCGCAGCTGGAGGCAAGCTCTTCCAAAACATCGACAAATTTATCTCTCATATCTGCATCTAAGGCAGAAGTCGGTTCATCAGCGATGACGATTTCAGGAGAGCCTATCATGGCGCGGGCGGCTGCGACTCGCTGTTGCTGACCGACGCTGAGTTCAAATACTTTCTTCTTAAGATGGCTTTCAGGAATACCTAAGCGAGATAGAAAGGTACGAGCCTCATCAGTGCTATCAGCTAGGGAGCGCTGCTTGGACTTAGAAAATTTAAGTGGGAGTAGGACATTTTCTAAAACATTGAGATAAGGAATCAGGTTAAATTGTTGGAAAATAAAACCAATATGATCTGCGCGGAACTGATCTCGCGCTCCGCTGCTTAGTTTTTTCATATCTTGGCCAAGAATTTCCAGAGATCCAGAGTCTGGAGAAATAACCCCGCCGAAGAGCCCTAACAATGTCGTCTTGCCTGATCCGCTGGGTCCATAGATAAAAACTTTTTCTCCCTTAAAGATGGTGAGCTCTTTAATGTCAATAACCAAGGGTAGGTTGGGTTTCCAACGATACTTTAGCTCAGAAAGCCTAATTAAGGGCTGAGTCATCTTTTTTGCCTTTCTCTATTGGGGAGATCAGGACTGCGTTAATGAACCTAGATTTGCTCTACTTTTTTGACAAGGGAACTAATGTTTTTTGATCTGATCGTTTGAGCGAAAGGGATGTTTGTTTCCCTTGATCCAATACTAAAAACTTCAAGGCATTAATATTTTTAAAGGTATTAAACCCCTCTACTGTAATATTCTTCACAGGGCTCTGGCAGCTCCATGATAGGTCAATATCTATTTCATAATGGCTGATGCTTTTATCAAAAGTAGGATCCACAAAAACCTTTGGGTCCGTGATTTTGCAGTCGGCGTTTTCCGGACCTACTAATTTTCCGGCCTTAATCAGATCAAAGGCGCTTTTAATTGCGGCACTCTCGGTCTCGTTATGGGGGGCTCTTTCAAATCCTGCGATGTCATCCATGGGCAAGGAGCCAGTTACCGAAAACTCATTTGCAGATGCCACGATGTTCAGCTCAGAACTGCCATGGACGTGTGCAGCGGCTTTTCTGTGGTTTTTTTTCTTTTTGGGATCCGTTTTTTCAGCTGCGCTGGACAGTTGGGAAACGGTCATTAATAGGACTGTGAAATAAAGAGATAGTGGATTCATGTCAATTTCCCTTCAAATTGTAAACATTTAGGGCAATGGAATCACAAATCCCGTTTAAGATCAATTTTAAAACGGCAACAAAGAACGTGTAGACATTTGGGGAAAGACATTATAGTATCCCTGTCTCTCAAGCCGAGATGGCGGAATGGTAGACGCAGTGGATTCAAAATCCACCGTTGCTTGGCAATGTGCGAGTTCGAGTCTCGCTCTCGGCACCAGTACTTGAAACCCTATTTTTTCTCAAATAGGTTATGTTCGATCCCCATTGAGCCTCCATGACGGCGCTACCAGCGGTCAAACATAAAACGTTATGATTCGAGAGGTAGAGTTGCAATATCATACGGATCGCCAACTGGTTTTGGGTTGGCTTAGAAATTTTAAAGGGCTCACCTCAGTTTTTGTGCTCGTGATGATTTTTCTGAATTTTTTAACAGAAAATCGTGGGCTTTTTGCTGCACAACTGGCAGATCCTTTTATAGAGTTGATGGCGTTTGATACTCGACACCCCTTCCGCTACTTTGGCTTAAACCTTTTCACTTCTGCATTTGTGCATTCTAGTACTCTACATTTGATATCTAATCTCTTCTGGTTGTTGGGTTTCGGGCTTTACTTGGAGCACGCAAGAGGCAAGGCTAAGTTTGTTCAGGTGTTTTGTTTGGGACATATTCTTGGCATTCTTTTAGTCTTTTTTTCCAATGTAAGTCCCGATATGCATTTTATTCTAGGGTCTAGTTCGGCAACTCTAGCAGTGCTCGGATACGGCATCATTGCCCTTCAAAGTGCCTTTTTCTATTTTATCGGAATCCTTGTCTATTTCGCTTTTATTTTTTATGGTGACACGAGCCATGCCCATTTGGTTCCCCTTTTTGTGGGCATGCTTATGAGTGGAATAGATCATCGAAAAAACTCTAAAGCTTGAAGTCACCACCAGGCCTGCCCCGAGAAGTCTTTTGGCCGCTATTCACTGGCAAAAGATCGAAGTGTTGGTAGCTAGGAGCACTCCCGTCTTAGAGAGTCCCTTTTGTAAGTATATGTCTCTCTTACCGGAGTCTTCGCTGAATTTGACAGAAGAAGCCTCTAAACCACCTTAAAGCGAGTTAGTTTACTTTGAAAAGAGACGTATGACCGTCTATATCGCCGACAGCGATAGAGCTGCCTTTGACGGCTGAGGCGCCATAGATGGTTTTCCATTCAGGTTTCGTAAAGTTTGTAATTTTTGTGCCCGTTTTAAAGTCGATGAGCCATAGACCATGATCCATAGAGCTGTAAGCCAGAGCGTCAAGCATGGGCAAGTAAGTGGGAGAGCTGAAACTCTTTCCCTTGGTTTCTACATCGAAGCACCAGGAAACTAATCGGGTTGTTAAATCGAGACTGCAGACCCTTCCATTACTTCCTGTTGAGATTAGGGAGTTGCCAATAATGATCGGAATGCCTGTTTGGGGTTCATTCAAGTTGAAGGCATGAGTCGGCTTTCCATCTTTTTGGTTATAGCAATACACCCCTCCGATGCCTGAGGCAAAATAGACTTCACCGAAAACAAAGCAAACGGACTCATTCCATGCTACTGGGCTCATCCAGCTGGAAGCTGGTAGCTCGTTTTGCCAAAGCTTCTTTCCTGTCGAAAAGTCATAAGCCGTGGCAAAAGTCTTAAATTTTTCACTGTTTCCTTTATCTCGGCCAGTACCGGCAAATACTTTGCCATTTAAGGGAAGAACAGAAGCATCGATGTGGCCATCGTTCGCTTGCCACTTTACTGTCATGGTGTTGGGATCTACGGCATGGATTCCGTCCGATCCGGAAACAACAAATAATGTCTTTTCGCTGCCCCATTTACCAATAACTGGTTGGCCTTCCGTATGACCCTTTGTGCCATAATGCCCTCTCAGCTGTCCTGTCTTAAGGTCAAAGGCATAGACCCGAGCATGGTGGGTATTATGGGTGCCTTCGCCCACATATAAAGTGGAGTCATCAATGGTCAGTTCAGGGGTTATAAAACTTCCGACAAAAAACTTGCGCAGGATTTCACCTGTAGTCTCTGAAAGCTCAAAAACGTGTCCATCATCAGTGCCATAAAAAATACTACCGCCACTAAACACGGGAGATCTAAAGTTTCCCTTAGGAAGCTTCGCTGACCAAATCTCCTTCAAGTCCTTAAATGCTTCCGGACTGCTGGCTTGGCTATAATTTAAAGGTACTTGGTTTCTATCTCCGTAAATTTGAGAAGATGGCTTGGTCAATTTCTGTTGTGCACTTTCAATCGTCCAAATAAATCTAGGTAGATTCTTATAATAGTCATATCCCTTGACTCCGCCTAGAATAAGCAAATTTAGAGCGAGTCCAGAAAGAAGTACTTTAGGCTTTAAAAGGACTTCCAATAATCTTTTAGGGCCTTCTGTACTGAGAGTGATTCCAAAGAGGCCTGCTATAAAAGAAGCAGCAATGCTTAGAAGCACGCTTACGGCAGTGAGAGGAATCATCACCGTAGGAATGATAAGATTATGAAATTCGTTAGGATTCAATTGAAATTCTACCATTATTTCCATCCACCCAGACGCGATCGCCTGTTTTTAGAATTCTGTGACATTGTCTAATTCTGCTGACTGCTGGAATATTCATTTCTCTAGCTACAATGGCGCAATGGGATAAGACGCCACCTTTGTCGACTATGATGCCCTTCGCTCGAGCAAATAGGGGCGTCCAACCGGGGTCTGTGGCTTCCGCTACTAAAATTGCATTTTCCGGCCAAATAGAAGGATCTGTAGCCGAAGGATTTTCGACGACTACGACGGTACCAAAGACCAAACCAGGGCTTAATGCTTCTCCATCAAAATACTTTCGGTCTTCGGTATTTTCGCCTTTAATTAAGCCTTCAATTTCAGAGACCGATACAAACTCGGGAAGTGAAAAATGTTTAAAGACTTCAAAGCGCATTTTTCTACCTTCTATTTTGGCGGTCATTTTAGGGTCAATGTTTCCTTTTCCATTGAGAGGCAGAGATTCGATTTCACTTAATCTTAGCCAATGAATATCGGCTCCAAGTTTGGTTCTAACGCCAAGCTCTGACGCCATATAACGAATCTGGGCATAAGGCTTTAAAAGCTCCATTTTCCATTTTTCTCTGAGTTCCAACATGGTCTTAAGAAGGCGCCATTCTTGCATGATGATGTCGCGTTTAAAGGACTTGAGTTGGCTGATTTCATCAGAAACGGGATCTAGGTTTTCGGATTTTTCCACCAAATTTTTACTTGTGAGGTTGTAAAAAGCAGACTCGGAAAGCTCTATCCATCTCGGATTTGCAAGATCCAACTCACCTGGCCCACGGTGTCCGAATTTAGACATGAAAAAGGGTCTTTTTAAAGGATCCATACAAGCTTCTTGAAAAGTACGGTTCATTTCAGAGGTTATCGTTTGTAGGCCTTGTCCCATCCATCTGCGAATCATTTTTTGGGCTTCTTTTTCTCCCACAATCGATTTTAAAATCGAAGAAATCGTTTGCATGGTAGATTCGGTCAATATAATCAGTACGAGAGGCCAATGGAGATCTTCTTTAGAAAACCGCGAACATTCTTTAGAGAACGTTTCTTGAAGCAGTTTATCGTTCCAAGCGGAATAGATTTCTGGAGAAGGACTTGCCGCTCTCATAGAGCTAAACTGCACGAGTTCCGTAGCACAGGTCTTGAGCCACTCGCTTCTTTTCGAGGAAAGGCTGAAGCCTACTTTTATCATATTAAACATGCTTACTGGCGTAAAGAGTACCGTCTGTAGATTCAGTTTCTTAAAATCAAATTTTAAATGGGGTCTAGGTTTAGTCACGATGCTAAAGGGAATAGGTCCAAAGTAGAGTTCACTCATCTTCTCTAAGTTGACGTACGCGCGGCCAAAGACCCGCTCCAAGAGGGAGTCTTTGGGTGAGTAGGACTTTTTGTCCGTAAAACTGCGGTAACCCAAAGTCTTTAAGGAATTTCCAAAGGCATTGTGAGGCGAAAATGCATTTCTCCATAAACTGAAGGTCAAGTAGCTAGGAAATCCGGTCCACTCGGCAAAAGTTTGACCATCCCACGTTGGATTGTCCGGATAATCTTCTTTCAATCTTTGGAGTTCAGCTTCTACCACTTTTACTTGATTTGACAAACTTCGCAGCGCCGTAACGGGTCTTGCTTGAAGGAGTTTTACTTCCAAGTTCTGATCGAGGGCCCACTCCATATCGACTTCATAATTTAGAACGCTTTTTACGCGTTCTCCAAGATGTAAGACCTTTTCAAAGTTGAAGGTGTCTAAGCCTGGAACTGTTACCCCAGCTCGATTTTCAGAGGTGATAAAGTAAGGTGTTTTGCGTCCTGAAACAAGGTCCTCACCTAAGCCTTCAATAAGTTCAATAATCCAAGTACTGGAATTAGCGCGAGGGTCCCTGGAAAAAAAGACACCTGAAAACTTAGGTTTCACCATAAGCTGGATGACAACATTCATTTGAGCGCCACCACTTGGCTTTTGGTCAAAAAAATGGCGATAAGTTTTTGACGCCTCTCCGTGGATGGATTCAAAACAACGTTCTACGGATTCTTTAAGATCGGCCTCACCTTGAATATTCAGAAAGGATTGATTTTGACCAGCATAGCTATGCTCATCGCTGTCTTCTCCAATTGCTGAGCTACGCACAGCTAATGGTTCCCTGCGACATTCCGTCCACCAGGCCATGAGCTCAGTCCACTCCTTAGGGCTTGGTTTTGACGTCAAAATACCGCCCTGGGGAACGGGGAATCCTTTTTTGGTTAATAGGCCTAAAATATATCCTTTGCCACCTAGAGATTCTTGGGCGTCAGGCACCTGGTCAAACAAGATAAATGGCATGTCATTTCCGCCTTATGTATTTCCTTTATGTAATGCTTTCTGCATGAATTTGCCAGAGATTTAAAGTGATCCGCGTTTTTGGCGGGAAGGGAGCGGAAGATTACCCATTGCTCAGAAAGAGTGACAAAGCAAGCCACGTCTAATGCCACCTTTAAGAGAGGCCAGGTGGTGGTTTTCAAACAACTTTGAGAGTCAGTTGATCAATATGTCTACACCGCTCGGGAAGCCAAAGCTACCCGCAGGCGAGAGGCTCTTGTCCCTATCAATATCCTGTGCGGTAGGGCATGGGCAGGGGTGCGGCCATCAACCTTGCTAGTAACTTGCTGGCAATAAGAGAATTCCGTGGAAGCAACACTTTCTTGTTTCCCGGGTTTATTTAAAAGTATGCTAGAACAAAATTAAATTCCAACCCTATGAGGTCGGAATTTTTTTCCCTCAGTTGTCTCGTCGGTCAAGTAGGGAAATTTGAAGACATCAAACTTTCACGGGTAGGCGCCTCCCTTTACTTCCAACCTGAGAAGAGCACCTCTGAATGAGTATTCGCATTTAGTTAGCAGCTTTGATTTTGGCGGTGATACCGGAGGGGAAACCGCATTGACCAGCATAGGCTGCGCTATTTAAGCGAGGCAAAGTCATGTCGTTTGGAGATTTGAAACTAGATGCGACTCTAGCTTTATTCAAAATAGCGAACCTGAATTTTCCATCTAGGGAAACGCTATTGTACAAAACGGCAACCTGACATCCAGTGCCTTTGGCTCCGCTCACCAATTTATCTTTAAATACACTGTCTATTTTTTTAATATCAGTTAATACATCTGTGGAAACAAAACAGGAGTTCGATTCTGCCACCACAGCTGCGGACCTATTAAGAGATCCTAGGCCAGACGCGATGAGGAAGTCGCTTTTTAGGACACCATTTGCATCGCAGAAAATTTCGTCAATCTCATTTATTTTAGTGCTGTAAGCGGTAAGTAATTCCTGGATTTGATCGCTATTAATGGGATCCGTTATTGCGGACCAATTAAATTTTGACTTATCAATAACTCTGTAATTCAGATCAGCTACCTTATCAGGAGAAATAAGGTCGCTATAGCTTTTGATGGTTTCCGCAGGAAATTGATACTTCACAGTATAGATCGAATCATCTGCTTGAGTTTCTTTTATGAAGTCCTTAACTGCTGCCATTGCCGAATCTAGGAAACTGATTTCTCTAGGAGATTTCTTTCCACTTTCATCATTGGTGCGGCAATAGACGGAGTCTTTTTCGTTGGCAACGGCACTTCCTAGAGTCTCGATATCGCACCTGACTAACCAGGCTCCACTGATATCTGACGGAGTCGATTCAGATGTGACGCCAGAATAGGGATTTACACTAGTGCCGTCCGTACGCTTTTCGGTATCAGTGGTTTCTGAACACGACAAGATCATAAAGAATGTTGATAAATATATAGCTAAATTACGTAGATTAATCATGAGTTGACATCCTCCCTACAGTAGATTCGGCGATTAAAGAGGGGCCTAAAGAGAATGTTTTTTGCGTCTTTATCTTCAATATAAACATGATGTTCCTTCCACTCTTCGCAATTTTTAGCTTGAGGCATAGTTTGGAGCCTCAGGGTCTTTGCGTTTTGGCCTATTCGGAAGTTTTTCTCGGCGGTTATGTGCCTAGATGGGGTTACGCTTGACTGTGTGTGGGTCCTATTCGACTGAAATTTATCAGTAGCTTTGCGGCTCTAGCCCATACACAGAGGAGTTTTATATTTGGGATCCACTGGCGCATAGCGAGGATTTTCTGAGTCGAAGAAAGAAGGAGGTTGTAAAAAGCGTTGGCAGTTTGTTGAGGAATAAATCAGGGGGGGGGGCTCAGTCCCTGAATTCTCTTCGAAGAGAGTCAATAGATATCGTGGGTTATACTTCTCATTTCCCCTTTATTCTATTGGCACATTTTCTGCTCTAAGTTCATAGAGCCCCATGTGGGGTATCGCATTAATTGTTGTATTGGGGGGTTTTCATGTTAGGTAAGTCCATTGTGGCGCTTCTTTCTTTTAGTTTGGCTTCCTGTAGTGTGGATCAACCTCTCTCAAAAGAGAATCAAGCTTCCTTGACCTTTGCCCAGTGGTGCGCAGCAAAAAACCTTCAGGCTTGCAATTCTACGGGAACTGCAGCTGACGCGAAATTCTGGAACGGATCTTTGGATATCTTTCAGGAGCTTTCGAAGTCAGGTGGTGGACTTGATTTTTCGAGGGCTCAATACGAGGCACCATCGGTAAAGAATTTTATAAAGAATTTCGGTGGGGCAGCTATATTTGGAGTACTTGAAAAGCTCCCATGGGAGCAAGTAACCTATGGAGCTGGTATTTTTAGTTTAATCAATCGCTCGAACAAAACGTTTGACATCAATGGACTCAGTTTCATGGGAAGCGCCATTAAAGCGACGGTAGGTTCAAGGCGCATCAATCTTACCGGTGCCAGTCTTAAGTTCCCTAGCGGTCAAACAGAGGCCTTAACGGGTATAAACTTTTCATCTCCTGGATTTTTGGGTTTCGAGACAACTTCGGGTCTCGTAACTAATGTTCCTTTTTCGTTTATCGCCGCTAATTCCAATCAAGTGGATGGTAATTTAAGCCCAGGAATGATGATTAAAGGTATGTCTGACATTGTCAATGACTCAAAGGTGAACTGGCAGAAGAGCGTCTCTTTGGTTGTTACTAATATCCAAGTACAGTCTGTCATGAAAATTATAAAGAGCTTAGCTCAAAATAGCATACTGGACCTAGCCGCAGATTCACTGGCTCCCTCGATTACGGCAATTAAGCTTGGTGGCGTCGGTGCAAATCCTGTCACTATTATTTTGAACGCACCGAAGACCTGCAAAGTAAATCTCTCAAACGTTCCTCTACTAGGTACCATAAATACAAATCTAAACATCGCAGGCACGTCTGGTGTAGGTAGTGCAAGTTTGGTGGGAGCTACAACAAAGGTGAAATTGTTTGGATACGGAACAGACCTAGGCGCGCTACAAGAAATGACTTTTGCGGGAGATAAAGGTTCCATTAAGCTTGGCCTGGTATCCATACCTCTTGACCTTACAGGTAAGACGGTTTCTCCGGCCTCTGCAGTTAAGGTCAACAGTGTGATCTGCAAATAGCCGAATAAAAATCCTTAATATCTTCCCCTGCCTCGGCGGGGATTTTTTTATTTTGAAAAGAACTCCCTGTCCGGCCTGGCGAGAGATTCTTGGGCAAAGATGTGTAAAGATTTCTTATTGACAATCATTCTCAACTGAAATATCAAACGGAAGTAGGCACTTTCAGGAGCTAAAACATGTTAAGTGACGCCAAAAAGGGTGATAGTGGACAGATTTCTAAGTTTCAACCCCAATCACCTGAAGAAGTTCGGCTGGTGGAACTAGGCTTTAAAGTGGGCGCCCATTATGAAATTGTGGAAGAGGCGCCATTTTCCAAAGATCCGCTGGTTGTTGAGATAAATGGTGTTCGTATCGCTGTTCGTCGCTTTCTATTGAATCATATTGAGGTAATTTAGGATGGCCGAATCATTAGTTGCCTTAGTAGGCAACCCGAATTGTGGCAAAACAGCTCTCTTTAATACCTTAACGGGACTTCGTAATAAGGTAGCGAACTATCCTGGGGTTACCGTGGAAGTTGTCAAATCTGAACTTTCCAAAACCTATGGTGGAAATTGTGTCTTGATCGACTTGCCAGGGACCTACTCATTAAGTCCGGTATCAGACGATGAAGCTATTACAAGTGATCTTTTAAGTGGAGCATCTGGACAGCTAAAGCCACAGCTTATCATCAACGTTTTAGACGCCACTCAATTGGAACTTGGGCTCGGATTGACTCTGGATCTGTTAAGGCTAGGAAGCCCTGTCGTGGTTGTTTTAAATATGATGGATCTTGCAGAATCTAGTGGCGCCGTCATTAATGTAGATACTCTTGCAAGAGAACTTGGTGTTCCTGTTGTGGCTATTAGTGCGACTAAAAAATGGGGTTTAGATAAACTTTCCAACGCGATTAAAAGTAGCATTTCGACTCCCCAAACTTCAAAAGAACTTGATTGGAATGATCTTAATAGCAAAGGTGAGCTGGTTCATAAGATCGTCTTAAGCTGCACGGAAACTAAAGGGCGACACTCCGAACTTACGGCTCGAGTTGATAAATACGTACTTCACCCAGTTTATGGACCCTTGATTCTATTGGCGGCTTTAGCTCTTATTTTTCAAGCAGTTTTTGCTTGGGCAGCTTTCCCTATGGATCTTATTGAAGGTTTTGTGAGTAAGATATCGGAGCTTATTTCAACTTTGATGCCTGAGGGTCTTCTAAGAGATTTACTAGTCGATGGAATTATTGGGGGAGTTGGCAGTGTTATAGTGTTTTTGCCCCAAATCGTAATTTTGTTTTCTTTCATTCTCTTTTTAGAAGATTTTGGCTACATGGCACGGGCCTCATATCTTATGGACCGTATTATGGGGACTGTCGGACTTTCTGGAAAAGCCGTCATTCCCTTAGTCTCTGGTTTAGCTTGTGCCGTACCTTCGATCTTGGCTACTAGGTCCATTCCTTCTAAGCGGGACCGTTTGCTTACCATGATGCTGGCCCTTAATGACATGTTCGGCGCGACTTCCTGTCTATGCGCTTTTAATTGCAGCTTTTATTCCCGCGAAGCAGTTCCTTGGAATGAATCAGCAAGGTGTAGTGATGCTACTGCTCTACGTGGGCGGAGTTTTGGCAGTGCTGGCGGTAGGATTTGTTCTAAAGGCAACCGTATTGCCAGGAGAGGCGCAACCTTTATTGATCGAACTTCCTCGTTATAAATGGCCCTCTTTAAAATTGCTTGGCATATCTATCTTAGATAGAGCTCGTATGTTTTTAAAGCGCGCAGGAACATTTATCCTAGCTGTTTCCATTGTGATGTGGGCAGTAACGACATTTCCTAGAAAACCTGAAGGTAGATCTGGAACTGACATTGAATATTCTATTGCCGGAAGACTTGGAACTGTTATTGAACCAGTATTAAGACCGCTTGGATTCAATTATGAAATTTCTGTCGCACTTATTCCCGGTTTTGCCGCTCGAGAGGTCATGGTAAGTGCTTTAGGAACAGTCTATGCCATTGGGGGAGAGTCCGAAGAAAGTAAAGGGGCGAACTTGAGCAGTTTTGTCCGAGAAAAGTGGGCGCCTTCGACGGCTTATGCACTTTTGGCCTGGTATATATTTTCCCCTCAGTGTCTCGCCACCTTTGCTGTACTTGGGCGAGAATCAAGGTCTTGGAGCAAAACTTCGGGCATTTTTGTCTTCTATCTTGCCCTTGCCTGGTTGGCGGCTTTCGCAGTGTTCTCTATTTCAAGCTGGATTTTAAGTTGATGCAAATTTTTCTTACATGGCTTTTGGTGTTAGGAGCACTGTCCTACTTAGTCTTGCAGAAAATGCCTTCCAGCTGGAATATCAAGCTTGGGAACTATTTAAGGAAATCGAAGAGGAAGTGGATTTCTAAATTTGGTCTCAAAATGCTAAGTCGTGGCTGCAAAAACTGTAAATAGTTATGACTTTTCTATCAGATCGAGCAAGATATCTGCTGCACTCCAGGCAAGGCTCCAAGCACTTTTATGAAATCCAGCTGCGATAAGAGGCCCCCGTCTTTCTTCGTTTGAATATCTTCCTACAAAAGGAGAGCGTCCTGGCCCATTAAGGCGAACTCCAGCTAGAGGGAAAGCGTCTGAAAAAATGGGGGAAAGATCTTTAAGATCATCAAGTAGTTTCCTAAAACCGGTCTCTATTTCTTGATGATATTTTTCTTCAAAGTCCTCTTTATCTACATAAGACGACACTCTGAAGTCCTTCGCCCCAAACTTTAATTGCTTACCGTTGGCATTGAGACTTGTTTGTCCTCGCTTCACTGAGGTCATCAAGTTGCTTTTTGCCTGTAAACCGACGCCTGCTTTTAAGGTAAAACCATCTAAAGGCATCCCCGAGGCTTTAAGAAGAAAGGGTGTGGAAGCTCCGGTAGCAAAGATCACTTCCTCAAAGGAATATTGGCTGCCACATGCAGTGTGTAAGACAAAAGAGTCGTCTCTAGTTTCCATTGAGGAAACCTGTTTCACAAATTGCTCGCCTCCTTTTTTCAGATACACTTGAAGCAAGGCATCAAGTGTTTTCTCCGTGTCGAAGGAAAAGTCATCCGGATAACAGAGAGCCCCCTGGAAATCAGAATGGAGACCTGCCAGGGATTCCTGACGGGGTATGACTTGGATTCCAAAGAGTCCCCAAAAACGACCATGATAAGCCCGCTCCGCGAGCTTTGCGAATTCACCTTGGGACTTAAAAGGTTCCAGGATGGATCTTCTTAAATCTAGGCATGACTGAGATGATTGTTCTAATTCGGTGAGTTCTTTCCACAATTGGTGGTGACCAGATATCTTCAGCCTAAAAAGAGGTGAGTTCCCTTTAAAAAGTCCCTTGATAGAATTGACGCCAGGGGCTACGGACGAAGCGCCCTTACCATATGTAAAAAGCGTAGTTCGATAGCCGGCATCGGCAAGTTTCTTTGCAGCGGCAAGTCCCACGACTCCACCACCAATGATTGCAACCTTCTTCAAATGACTTCAGCCCCTTTTGAGTTATTTGTATGGGGACTTTCTGCGAATCCCTAGAAACACCTCCTATCTCCTCAATAGGCGTCAGTTTTATGCCACTTTGAAAAATAAACAGCCAGCTCAAACTTTATAAGTAACTGTAATTATTGACTTGTGTTTATGGCGTCAGAATTGCTTAAGACCTACCTGATAGCAAGCTCGCAGCTAGGCTCAAAAGGAGATCTCAATCATGAAATGGCAAATTAAAGCAAGTTTATCCCTACTGATTTGTGCATGTTCGGTACCTAATTCCAAGTCTGCAGAAAATGGAAAGCTAGGGAGCGCTAAAGATCGATCTCTGGTATATGACTCTTTAACGAGCCCTTTTGCTATACGAGTTAACCTTACTACCAATCGCCTTAGCTACCTCAATGATGGAGTGGTAGTCGCCCAGTGGAATGTCGCCACAGGCGATGTCACTGGAAAGCAGCATGAGGGTCGTCCCCAATTCACACCACCTGGCGTCTATTCTGTGGAAGATTTTGTACGTTGTCCGCAGTGGATGCCTAGAAATCCTGTAGATCCTAAGACAGGCAAGCCGGTAGAAGATGAAGTAAATCGCATGAGAGTCTTTGAAGAGAACCCCAGCATATACGGTGGATGCGGAGCTAATAACCCATTAGGGAAATATGTTCTTTGGTTTAGTGGTCCCTATGGCCTACATGGAAATAGCAATGAGTCCGTGTTAAAGAGAGCCACAGCTGACGCAAGAAGAGTTAGCGGTGGATGTGTGAGAAATCCCAATGAAAAAATTAGTTGGTTATTTCATGACATATTGAACAAGTCAAATTCCTACAGTGATTTTAGTAAAAAAGTAAAAGCACTAGAGAGTGAAGGAAATAAAAACACTCTTTCTGGCAACGTGAGCAAATTGGGAATTCGCGTGGTTGTCGACTATTTTGAAAAAGATATGAATGTTGGCGAGTCCATGCAGAGCGTAAAGAATGTTACCCAAATTCCCAAAGTTTCCACCGTCACAGCATCTGATGAGCTAGCGCGTGTTCAGTTAAAGACTTTGATTCCTAAAGTGCCTGAAAACTTTCTTCCAAGTGATGGTCAAGGTGACATTAAAGTCTGCAAAGTTGTCTACGTTGAACGAGATGGTTCTGCAAAAGTATACGCAAACCTAACAGACCGCAAATCTGATGTCTTGCGTGATATTAAAATGGACGAGACCGAAAAGGTATACGGAATGGCGGGAGATTGGTACAAGCTCATCGACGGCTATGTACTCAAATCTCGACTTGGGGAATGTAAATAATCGAGAATCGAAGATAGGTCCATCAATTAAAATCCAAGGGGAACCTAAATAAATGATTGATAAGCTTCTATTGCCATTGAACCAATTGGGATCAGCAATACGAAAGAATACTTCAAATGAAAGCATTATTGCACTTTGCGAGTCCGCGTCTACGCTGCCTTTTCGCACAGCAGCGTGGATTCGAGGCACTACAGAAGTAGCCCGAGGCAGAGCTAACTATATTACAGATGTACGTCCATTTTTTTTAGATCCTATGGCTTCCATTTTTATGGGCAAAGACGCTTGTATTGAACTCGCCCCCTGGGATCATGATTTCCTAGCGAAGGGGCAGTCAAAAGAACATGGGCCGCCAGTTATTCGTGGATTTCCAAATGCATCGGGTATTGGAATTGACCCGCATTGGGATTACGTAAGTCCCAGTGTCACCCATCAAACCCGAATTTTTTTGCGAAGGGGGGCTAAGCTTCGAATAGCTCCAAATTCTCTCATATACCGTGGTTGCTACCTCAGGCTGTGGGCTGGGGTTAGTCTCGAAATTGGATGCAACGTTGTTATCGCAAACGATACCATGATCAATTCCCGGAGCGGACTTACAATTGGGCATGGTTCGATGATCGGTCAAAGAGTATTTATTATGGACTATGACGGTCACCCGGTCTTCAAGAAGGACGGAACACAACTAGCGGAGCGTTATGGCGGCGATGTACAAAAAATTTCCATCGGCAAGGGCGTTTGGATTGGAACTGGAGCCATGATTCTTAAAGGCGCATCCATAGGGGATGGAGCAATTGTCGGAGCTGGCAGCGTGGTTACGGGACACGTTCCGCCAAATTCCATAGTCGCGGGAAACCCTGCAAAGGTTGTAAGGGAGGACATTACATGGACCAAATATTGAGAATCGCACTATTTTCGGCAATCTTATCTGCCATCAATATAGATCGCATCGAAGCCGCTGAGTCCAAAAATCGACTACGCATTCCTTTAGCAGCCACGCAAATATCGTTTGATCCCAGTGGAGTGCGGGGTCAATCGTGAATTTTTTTCCAAGAAGATTAACTTTAGGTTATAGAGCGAGATTATTGCATGAATTCTAAGATACAATTTGTTCTGTCCTATTTCGTATTTTCGTGTGCCGCTCAGCTAATCTCAATCGGAAGCATCGTGGCAGCAGCTCTAGGCTACGATGGCGTAATCAAGACGGCCATCATTGTTGGGGTTCAAGCTGTCGCTAACCTGGTCGCGCTCACTCTAGTGAATTCACGGGCGGCAACATCGACTCTTGTTCCAAGTCTCGGCTTTCCCTTTGTCGCAATATTCATTGCAATAGCGGCAGTTAATTCCTTTCTCTCTCTCGCGTGGTTCGCGTGTTGGTTTGCAAGTTTGGTGGTTGCGGCATTGCTAACAGCCAGTCTGACGGCGCATGTCCGCGGATTTTTTGCTGAAGAGTGGCAGTCACTCAATCGTTTGGTCCAAATGGCGCATGTAGCGTCTGCACTGGTTGCGTTTGCGGCAAGCCCGATCATGTATACGTATCTAGGTCTTTCATCTATATTCTATACGTCCGCTGTTATGATTGTCCTGTCATTCGTTACCTTTCAGATTTCTTGTCGCACCTATCAAGAAAAGAAATCGATTTATGCTCCTTCCAATACTTCAAAGATTGGGGAAAGATCTGAATTTGATAGATCTAATTATGGCTTTGCCATGAATTTGTTTTATTGGTGCACTCTCGGCTTGTTCACTGTGGTTGAGGTCAATATTCTCAAACATCGTTTTGATGCATCACCATCTACGATTTCGTCAATATTCGTGGTGGCTATTCTGACCTCCCTTTTGACATTGCGCGTCCTGCCACTTGACCGACTTATCAAGAATCCAGCTTATTTTATATTTGTAGCCGCCGCAATGGCGTGCGGTTTTAGCGTGCTATATTTCAATACAAAAAGTATATACATAGTCTATCTCTCAATCGTAGGAATGGGAATTGCAGATGGCTGTTTTAAACTCTCAATCTCAATGATCTTGCAGCAAATTACTTCTGAAACAATTCGCCTCAAGGCATTTGTTAAGCAGCGCCTCGCACAATACTTAGGCACTTTGGTGGCCGTAATGCTTCTCGCTTTTTTCGATCAAGGAAATAGTCCCATGTTGCTGACTAGCATCGCAGTGGGGAGTGCATTGATGATGATGGTAGTATCATCGCGGTACCGTGGGAGATTGACTCCTGCAATCATCATAGCCCCTATCGCATTTGTGCTTATGCCAGCAGTTGGTAAAGCTGACGTCTTTATGGTTGGCCTACCTTCCACTCCGTCTCAGCTTGATCCGAGCAGAGTCACGGACGTATCAACTGCTGCGATCACCGGGCAGGTTTTTGATTCCCTTTATGAGTATACGGTGACTAATGACTTGGTTCCTCGCCTGGCAAAGAAGCATATCATTTCGCCTGATGGGCTTCAAATTCGCATTACCTTAGATCAAACTCAGCGTTTTTCCGATGGTGCGAATTTGCGAGCGACTGACGTCGAAAAGTCGCTAATACGGACGATCTCGATTTTAAAAGAAGAGTCTCGATGGGCTTTTGGTAATATCAAAGGTTTTGATGCTTTTATTACTGGCTCAAAAAAATCTTGCGAAGGAATCCGAGCCTTGTCTGAGGATACTATAGAATTCAAGTTTGATCGCCCATTTCCGCTATTCTTAAAGATTCTAGCTACACCCTATTTCGCGATTTCCAAGTCAAGTTCGACTAATCAACAGATTGGTACAGGCGAATTTATGATTAAATCTCGAGATTCGGGCGTGGTGATCTTGGCCCGAAAAAATAATCTTGAACCGAAAAAAATTGAATTTCGATCGTATAATGACGCATCGAACCTCGTGGCATTTGATTTTAGGATCATCGCGTCAGATGCAGAAATGGTGCTTTTCCCTCCTGAAAAATATGAGAGTCGAGAATTTAATCTCCTTCAAACGATTATTCTTCAGCTGAATGCTGGACGGCAAGAATTCGCGACTGGCGACGAGAGATGTCGTTTTAGCGCTGCCTTTGCTGAGGAGTCAGCTAAGCAATATAAATGGTCTAAGTTATCAGAAGGCCTCCCGTTTTGGACCGACTTTTATGGAAAGACGAAGTTGCCAATAGCTTCGTCGAAAAAAGGTACCAAAGTCACCATCTTGTATGCGAATTCGGTGGGTCACTTCTCGACTGCGAACAATGATAAAATAAGGGACAAGCTTCTTGCTTCCGGCTATAATATTGAGTTTAAACGACTTGATAGCGCAGACCTGATCGCCCGCATGCGAGCGAAAAATTATACGGCCACCTTATGGGGTTTTTTGCCGGACTATATCGATCCAGATGCGCTCCTATCTCCTCTCGTGCGGTCAGGTCAACAGTACAACTGGTCGTCATTCAACAATAAGGCTGTTGACACCTTGTTGGAGCTTGGCGGTAGTGGACTTGATGGTATTGTTCGAAAGCAGATTTATGACAAAGTTTTTGATGCCATGGGTAAAGATTGCAGAATATCATTTCTTGGGAGTGAACATGGTCGATATGTCGTCAGTCGTAAATGGGACTTTCCTGGGCTTAGTGGACTCGGCATGCTAACTGCAAGATTTCGTGATGTAAAAAGGAGAGCTCCATGAAACCAGGATACGCAGCTATATTTGAGCAGCTCACAAGGTCTATGGAACATGAGACCAATTTGATCGACCTTTTTTTGACCATGGTTCCGTCTGGATCGATTGCAGAAATCGGTGCGGGACATGGTCGCCTAGTGCCTTTTTTTTCTGATCGCGAAGTCTTCTATATTGAAAATGATGAAGATATGGTCGCCCGTTTGGCAGAAAGATTTCCGAATATTGTGAACTCGATTGTGAAACGAAGCGCCTGGAATACAAAAATTCCGACTGGTAGTGTTGCTGCCGCTCATTTTTCTCCGAATGCAATTTGCGAAATGCAGCCAGTGTACTTTTGTTTAAGTGAGGCCAGTCGCATAGTGTCGGATGATGGTGTTATTTTGTTTACTGCGACAAACCCATTAACGAATATGCCGCATGCTTACACCAAATTCCGAGAAGTAGCTTGCGACGATTATGTAGAAACATCCCATGTGATTACCTATCCGACGCCAACTCATGGGCCCAACTGGTTCGAGACTAAGATAACTTTGAGAAATATGGAGGGGGAAACTACTGTTATTGTCAGCCAGGTTTTACCAAAACCAGAGTATTGGATTAAGATAATGTCTAACATGGGTTTCATTCTTGAACTTGCAACTGAAAACCGTTCCCTTCAGGCCGCTGATCTATCATCAAGCAAACTTATTTCCTATTTCTTCCGCAAGAAAGCAGATTTAGAAGCTTCGCCGGGACCTGTACAAAGAGTCTATGATCTAATCGCCCCCACCTACAATCAGTTTTCTAGAAATGCCAAGGAACGGTCTACTAATTGGTTTAAACAAAGCTTAAAAAGCGAGTCGCCTCCTAAATTTTCTCGCTTTCTCGATTTGGCTTGCGGTACAGGCAAAATTGGGGCCGTAATTCGTGAATACGACTCGGCCGCTAAAGTTTTTGGTCTCGACTTTAGCGCGGAGATGGTGACGATTGCTACTAACACGGGGTACTTTGCAGCAGTCGCCTGCGCTGACTTAAATGACGGGATCCCACTTGTGGAAGATGGATTTTTCGATTACATATCTGGCATTAGCTTCATGGAGTTCATCGCCGATCCAGTCAAAATTCTTAAGGATATTCAGCGACTCCTAGCGCATCATGGAAAGGCGTGGATCACTTTTGAATTGCGAACTGAGACATCTCCGACTCCCGGGGTGCCAAATCCAAAAACTGGGCTCTCTTTCTATAGTTATACTACGGATGATATTCGAGGGATGATTGCGCAGGCAGGTCTGAAGCTCAATGATTTGACTACGGGATTTGGGTATGAGGCGCAACTTGATAGTCGCCATGTAGAATATATATATTGTGAGGTAGCGAAGTAATATATGCGTATTTCGAAACTGTTAATTCGACGTGTTGCCGCAATGTCTGGCCTTTATGTCTTTTTGATTGGTCTATTGTTAGTTGTCTACGTAAATTCATTATTTGCTAGAGAAATTAAAGAGGTTTCCGAAGCTGAAGTTAGGACAATTGAACACATAGTTGAGCAATACTATGGCGTGGGTGACCTTGTTAATTTGCGAATCGGACTCAATGCATTTGCCAAGCGTGAGTCGATTGTTGAAGCTGAATTAACTAATGTCGATGGTCAAGTTATTTGGTCTTTACAGTCACAAGTATCTAGCGTCTCGCAAAGCGCCGATTGGGACCTTTTTAGATATTTTTTTTTGGCAAATGGTGATTCTAATGAGTCAGTCCTACAACGTTCGGTGATCAAGAACTGGAAAGGTGAGGATATTTGTACTGTTTCCTGGAAACGGTCTCTGAATCATGAGTGGGCCGAACATCGACGACAGCTGGGTGTCTTTGCATTGGCAATTCTTGCATCATGGCTGCTCTATTTGGCGATCTTGCGACACGTAGCTACTAAGACATTGAGTCCAATGCATCAAATGAGTGAACGTGTTCGAGGGATTGGGAATTCAATTTCGCTCACTCTTTTAGATGATCGTGGTGAGGACGAAATTCAGATGACTACCAGGTGGTTCCGGGAACTCGCAGACGCCTGGGAGGAAGAGTCAAAAAGGGCTATTGAGGCGCAAAAGGCGGAAGCGATCGCCCGCACCACCCAAATGCTCGCCCATGATGTTCGTAAGCCTTTTTCTATGCTACGTGTGGGTCTGGCTATGCTAGGTAAAGCCAAGGACCCGGAAAGTGTCAAGAGGGTGATGTCTCGCGTCGTTCCGGAGATTGACCGGGCTATGATTAGCGTCGACGGTATGCTTGCTGACGTGATGGAAGTGGGCTCTACGTCAGTTAAGTTGATTCCAGAACCAGTAAGTCCTGAGTCTCTGTTTGAATCGACACTTGGTGATGTGATTCGGATGTATCCTGAGGCGGATATTTCCCTGTCGTATGACCTTAATCATACACACATGGCTAATGTCCACATTCAGAAAATAAGCAGGGTATTCTCCAACATCGTTGGTAACTCTTTCGAAGCAATGAGATATAGGGGTTCCATGTGGTTTGGTACTTTTGAGTCAGAAGGAATGATTAGGTTCTGCATAGGTAATGACGGTTCATGGATTCACGCAGAAAATCTACCCAATCTCTTTGACGCTTTTTTTACTAGTGGCAAAAAAGGCGGTACAGGTTTGGGTCTTGCTATTGCACAAAAAGTCGTAAATGCTCACGGCGGCAGGATCTGGTGTGAATCAAGTAAGACTCCGGAGTACCCTGAGGGCAAGGTGGAATTCTTCTTTACGTTGCGCGTTTCTAACCAAGTTAATTCAGCGACTGCAAATCTTCCGAAACACAGCTCTGACATCGCAAAACAATTGACATTGTTAACTGAAACTAATCTATCCTCAACAAGTATGGACAGGGGCGAGTTATCACTTGAAGAAGACATTGTGGCAGCGCATTTGTCTATAGGGCGCGCTTTACAGGTTTTGATTGTGGATGACGAATCTATCTACAGGAGTGCTTTGGTGTCACATATGACAAGAACCCCGGAATTAAGTAAAGCGTTAGTACTTACGCAGGCTGATAGCTCTACTGGCGCACTGCAGGCAGTTGGAGACCAAGAATACGACCTCATTATTACAGATGTCGACATGGGTAAAATGTCGCTAAATGGCTTTGAACTCGTGACTGAATTGAGAGGGCGTGGTTCCAAAGCGCTGATTTGTGTTCACTCTAACCGAATCATTGCTGCAGACAATAAGACTGCGATCGAGTCTGGAGCTGACAGTTTTATACCAAAACCCATGGCTCACGCGCAGCTTCTGAGGCTACTTCTGCAAGCCGCTTCCGCGAGATAGCTACGGGCCCAGAATTTAGCGTAAAATGACATGGTGAAGGGAAACAAAAAAGTTGAACTTTGATTGACAGATTCTGAAATGTAGTTACTATGTAGCGCAGCTGTGCAGCTCAGAGGTGAGTTATGCAAATTTATGGTACGGAATCGATACTTCATAAAATCGAAACAACTCACGGGGTGACCTTGATCGAGATTGAAGAAGCTTTTTTCCTTCACAAAGGGCATTGGCTTATCGACGATCGTGGACGAAATAAGACTACTCCGCCCACGGTATGGTTTATCGGTGAGACTTCCACTGGCCGGCTGCTTAAAATTGTTATTATCCCCTATATTGATAAGGGTATTTGTGTCTTACGCACGGCCTATGAACCAGATTTAAAAGAGGTGAGTCTTTATGAGCAAAATAACTAAAAAAGAAATGGAAAAAATCTCTAAGGAAGCCTTGAATGATGGCGACCAAGAGAGGTGGGAGAATAAAGAACTAGGCAATTCCGTTGAATTTGCCAGGCGAGTTAACCCACCAGCAATGGATAAGGTAGAGCCTACCTCAATTCGATTGCCCCATTCGCTGATTATTGACCTTCGGGCTCTTGCTGAGGCTGAGGGTTTTAGTAGCTACCAGACTTACCTTAAAGTGGTATTGACTCAACATGTGAAGGAGAAAAAAAAGGCCGGTTGAGTTTAGAAGGTCTTCCTCATGATAGAGAAATCAAAATGCGGTTTGTCGGCTGTGTCGAGTTATAGCTTTTATTATCGTCATTTATTCTCTCATTAAAATATATGTCACTCATGGGGCCTGTATAGAATTCCGAATGGAATAGGGGCTAACTCTCCACGGAGTTCTGGGATTTTTTTCGAGGCATCCAATTGAAGTAGAGTGAAAGTTTTTCTCTAATACTATTTTTCTCTTTTTTATTTGGCAATAATTTTGACGAACTATTTTGTTTGCCTTATAAAGTGATAAATCATTATTCTGCGAGTTTATAAAAATCTTTAGAAGTCTCTATGCTGTTTTCGTGCGCTAAATACGAAGATTATATTCAATCTCTATTTTGATTGCTAACAAGAAGAATTTTTTGTTTGCTAGTAATTTCTTTGAGATCTGAAGTAAGTCCTTCTCAAGTTAGGTATTTTGAGAAGGCGGAGTCAAGTCCTGATAATATTAGGTCGGAGTGGTCCTTCCCGAGTGGGGGTACTGCGATTACCGCGCCGCTGGTTGATATAAATGCAATTGATTTTTCAATTCGTCAAAAAGGTTAGAATCATTTGCTTCTTTTTTGGCTGCGAGGATTACTTTTCTAATTTCTGATTCTCGAGTTTCAATGGCCTCGGTGAGTTTAAATTGTATGATGGCTCGCTCAAGATTGTGGTTAATGTGTTTCACTTTAAAGTAGGTGTTGTTTTCTAAGTAGTCCGTAAAAAAGCGCATTCCCAGTTCAAAGGAAATTAACCGCGCCGAGTCATAGAGGTACTCGTAATCCTCTTCTGTGAAAAAAGAAGAGGCAATCGAAAGATATCCTTTTAAGATCTGTTTAGACATAGTGACATCGAAATCAATCGAACTAAAATCTGTGCACTCCTCGCCAGCAGTATTACAGGATGATCTTAGACAATCCCCAATGTCATAATGAACGAGGCCAGGCTTAACAGTGTCGAGATCAATTAAAGCTACTGCTTGCGAAGTGTCATTGTCTAACATGATATTGGCGGTTTTAGGGTCTCCATGAATGGGTCTGACCTTTAATATTTTTTTTGCTGCAGCATCCTCCAATACGGAACACCAAGAGGCTCTCTCATCAATAAACTTGAAGCAGTAGTTTTCTTCAAGTGTGGAGGATGGCGAGGACCTAGTCAACGTGGCCTCTTGGAATTTTTGTAGGTATTTTGGCGTAATATGAAATCCTGGCAATGTATCATGCAGGTCTGTTGGTTTCAGGTTGGAGATTAAAGACTGAAAGAGCCCAAGACCAAATCCTACTTCGAAACCATGGAGTGGGCTTTTGATTTTTTGGTGTGCTGTAGCATTTTCTACATATGTGATCGCACGCCAAAAGCCAAGATCTTCATCGATCCAAAAGGCGTTCGGGTCTGAAAGGTCTGTGGGCTGAGTATACAGGACACTCGGGACTACCCAACGCCTTGACTGAGGAAGGGGGGTCTTCTCTAAAATTTTTTGGGTGTGTTCAGCGATGCTGCACATATTCGCAATGACTAGCTTCGGGTTTTTAAAGACTTTAGTATTGAGCCTTTGCAAAATAAATCGACCCTTATCTTTTGTCGAAACGACAAAGGTGTCGTTTACATTTCCACCGGGATGCTCTTCAATGTTGATGACGTTGTGCAAACCAGCGAATTTTTTAGCAGCTTCAATAGCGCGATTCAAATGAGACTCCTGTTACAATTTGAGGCGATCAAATAGAAAACTAGGGATATGCCGAATGATAAACATAACCGTCCGCCAATAGAATGGCGTATAGATGACTTTTCGGTGCCGGGTCATGCCCTTGGCAATTTCTTGTCCCACTAATTCTGGCTTTGCCAATAAAGGACTTTGGATATTAAGGGATTGGGTCATAGGAGTCGCAACCATGCCAGGCTTGATGAGTGTTAAGGATACGCCCTGATGGTAGAGATAATTTCGCAGTCCTTCACAAAACACCGAGAGTCCACCCTTGGCACTTCCATATACAAAATTACTCATGCGACCCCGGTCGCCAGCTACGGAAGAGATGACGCCTATATTTCCCTCTTTTTGAGTTACGAATACTCGCGAAAAGAGAATCAGAAGAGAAACCTGAGAGAGAAAATTCGCATTTATCTCTGACATGGCCATTTCTGCGTTTCCAGCTGCTTGAGTTTGGTCAAGAAGAGTGCCGTGGGCAACTAAAAGGTGGTCCACTTTTTCGAAGCATTTGGATGCTTCCTCTATAATTCTCGGGTGCGCACTTTGATCTAGGAGATCCTGTGGGTGAAGCACGACGCGAGTGGCTCCAAAGGATATCAAATCTTCTCTCACTCGAGACAGCTTCACGTCATCCCTGGCTACCAAGAAAAAGTTAGCATTCTCTTTAGCCCAAAATCGGCAAGCATGAAGGGCAATGGCAGATGTGGCTCCGATGACGACTATATTTTTAGCCATTTTTTACAACTCTCCTGATAAAACTGGATGAAATATTAGGATCCATCCATTGTTTGAAATCTTCAAATTCAGGGTAATAGTTTTTAAACTGACGAGAGTCCATTTTACTGTCTTTAGCGGGATAAAGTTTTCCACCGGCATCGTCGACGATGCGGTCTAAGATCTGAAAGAGTTTATCCGTCTTTTGACCCATATTTGCAAAATCGAGGGCCAAGGTATAGCCAGGCTCAGGAAAGGATAAAATTCCAGGTGAAGGGACATCCCCAAACTTTTTAAGTACGGCAAGAAAGGAACTCATCCCCGAGCGAGCAATGCGACTGAAAATCTCTCTAAGTGCATTTTTCTCGCTGGAGGGAATGACGAATTGATACTGGAAAAAGCCTCGCTTTCCGTAAATTTTGTTCCAATCATGAATCTTATCCAACGGGTAGAAAAAGGGATCATAATGCACTGTGCTCACCATCGATTTCGAAATCTGTTTGTGATAGAAAAGTTGATTAAATACTTGAATCGTTGGCTTGGAAAGGGCGGCTTCAGGGAAGTTGAAGGGCACCATCAGCTTTGGTTTCACCGACTTATGGGGAAGTGATGAATCCTTTGAGTGGTTGCCGCGCATAAAGATGCCCCGGCCTAAATTTTTCCCAGTAGAAACGCAGTCTACCCAAGCGACCGTATACTCATGGGATAAATCGGATTCATCAGAGATTTGAAAAAATTCATCAAGACCACCGAATTTAATGTTTTCCGTATCAAACCAAGGGATTTCCTTAATGAGTTTAAGTTCAATTTCCAGCATGATCCCTGTCAGCCCCAGGCCAGCAACGGTTGCCTTAAATAACGGCATTTCTGGAGTTAAATCATGAATGGTGCCATCGGTTCTTAGAAGCTTCATCGCGGTAATGTGACTTCCCATAGTTCCTCTGACATGATGATTCTTTCCATGCACATCATTGGCAACGGCACCGCCCAAAGTCACATATTTAGTGCCAGGGGAGACCGGCAAAAACCACCCGTGGGGAATGGCTAGATCCAGTATATTTCCGAGAGTCACGCCCGCTTCACATCTTATGTGGCCGGTTTCACGATTAAAAGACACGAAACGGTTCAAGCTTTTCATGTCCATTAAGGTATGGTCTTGGTTTAAGCAGGAATCACCGTAGCTTCGCCCTAGTCCATAGGGCAAAATGATTTGATTTCTATTCTTTTTTAATGATTCTACCACATCCGGAATCCAAGCTGGCTGGATTACCGCATGTGAGAAGTGAAAGAAACGACCCCAAGATTCATAATTATTAGTTTTCATCCATGCCTTAAAGTAGTTTAGAAGCTAATAGAGAAAGGGCTATAACGAGCAAAAGAAAATAACTGGATTTGTCTTTGACGGCAAAAAGAATAGGATCGGAATTCATTTGGCCTCGGTCTGTGAGTAGCCAAACTCTTGAAATCCAGTATAGCAATACAATAGCAACGGCCAAAAGATATCGTGGTGACTGGTAAAGTTGCACTATGACAGGCTGATTCACATACATGGCAAAGATAACTACCGACGCCATTCCTGATCCCACTCCCAAGGCGTTTACCATGGATAGATCTTCCGTAAAGTAACCCCTACCACTCGCTTTCTTCTTATTCAGAGAAATCATAAGCTTGAGTTCGGTGGAGCGTTTAGCAAATGCCAAACTCAAAAAGAAAAACATAGAAAACGCCATGAGCCAGAAAGTGAGGCGTGTTTCTGTAACCACACCCCCTGAAAGAATCCTCCAAGTATAGAGCCCAGCTAAAGTAAAGGCGTCTAAGATGGGAATCTTCTTTAACTTAAAGGAATAGATGGTCGTCAGAATATAGTACCCAAGGAGAGCTAACAATAAGCGCTCATTGGCCCAAGCAGCGATTCCCATTCCCAATATGAAGAGAAGACCTGCCATAACCAGTCCTTGGGGAAGAGAAACACTTCCTCGGGCAAGCGGGCGGTTTCTCTTTTCTGGGTGTTGACGATCGGAATCCAGATCCACAATGTCATTTAGAATATAAACACTAGAGGCGATCACCGAAAAAGCTACAAATCCTAGAAAAGCGTTCCACCATAGGGTGGCTTCTTCAAGGCGATGGGCGAGTATCAGGGGAAGAAAAATCAAAAGATTTTTCGCCCATTGATGGATGCGAAGAGCCTTATTCCAGGCGGTCCATCTTGATTGCTCAGGCTCAATCCACTTTACAACCGTCGCTATTTTTTCGGCCTGTTTTCGCAGGGAGCTTGGTCCTACGACAACGGCCCCTGCGGATTCGCGCCAAACCTCGAGATCTATTTTGGCATTACCTGCGTAAAAGAAAGGCCGGCAGTCCGCAGGAATCGCTTGCGACTTTGCCTTTCCGGCTAAATTTAAGGATTCTTCATTTGTGCTTAATACCCGCTCAAAGAAGCCTAGGTGTTCTGAAATGCCCATAGCAATGGACTCATGAGCCGCTGTAGCGAGAATCAGCTTTCGGCCTTTAGCCCGCTCGCGACGCAAGTAGTGCAACAATTCGTTGTTATAAGGTAGTTGAGCAGGATCTAGGGAGATATGCTTCGCGACTTCTATTTTAAAGCCAGCTTTTCCTTTGAGCAGCCAAAATGGGATTTGGAAGAGGAGGGCTGGCTGGCTTTTTATGAGTTTAAATAGACTTTCAATGAGAGTGTCTGTGCTAACTAGAGTACCGTCAAGATCGACTACTATATAGGAAACATTTTCATTCAGGGTCACTTCACTAAAATCCTTTGAGTGGTTTATTCCCTGGATGGTAACCTAGAGTATAGCTTGCCTCAAGGATAAAAGACCCGGTTTAGTGACTCGAAGAAGGCATATTTACAGAAACGATATCGAGATAGGTTTGCCAGCCGTTGTCTTTTGAAATGAAAGGACTTACAAACTTGAGGGTAGGGACCCAACTTTTGCCTAATTTTAATCCTATAGCAAATTCATGGCGAAATGGGCGAAGACCATAACTTTCGTAGAGTTCGCTGGTGAATTGCCTGATTTGTCTAAAGTCGAAAGTGACTCCTTTGTTTCTTCCAAATGGTAAATTTAATGAAGTTTGAGCATAACCTTCCTTCATAAAAGGGTTGCTGTGAGCTCCGACAATCATTTGGTATTCGGATCCCCATAAGTTACCCAGGCGTCCGGTTTGAAAACCAGAGGACAAGGTATTTCCTTCAACCGGTGAATCGTAATAGAGATTGGAGGAAATATTGTTCATAGCACGATGAAATGAACTTTGAATCGTTTTGGCACCATGATTTCCTATATTTCCAAAGCCCGTATCAAGCTGGCCAAAGTAGATTCCAAAGTCCGTATTAAAAGACTTTCTATAGGCCGAATCAATGGAAATCCAGTCAGAAAACACTCCGTCGCGACTAGCGGTATCTGTCTTCTCAAATTTCGTTCTAGTGTCTGGGGTAATAAATCGCCAATTTCCCGTGATTTCAAGACTATCCCCAGAGTCTATTTCCCAAAGGCCTCCTAAATAGAACATATTGGTCAAATGTCGATCTGTGCCCCCAAAAAAATCATTGTAAAAAGGATGAATAAAGTAACCTTCATCTGTTTGATGAAGAGTTCCCGTCTCTCCTATGTGGCCATGCTTTGCAGCTCTCTCAAAGGTATTTCCCCGTGAAAGAGTGCTCACTACAATTTGGCTACTAAGGTAAAATAACATTAAGCGTCGCATTTCGAGTCTCCTCGTCTTGCGCTCCTCATCGGGGGTTTTGTGGGTTCCTTAAGGAAATTATAGCGAATCATAAGTTAGGGCTTTTATCGCAGTATAATCGGATAGTTGCAATATGCCTGCGAGGGCGCGTATAATTTAAGTGGCTGACCTTAAGCCAAGATAGTCCAGTCCCAACTTGGGGGCTAGTTTCCATAAAGATGTCGGAAGGAGACAGATGAAAGAGCCCCTAGTAGAAGAGATTTGGTTTGAAAGAAAAAATTTAGGATTAAAGATGTCCTTTGCCATTTCCAAGGGAACGATGGAAAGTTCCGACAATGTCTTCTTCTTTGTGAAAGACTCAACAGGTAATCTTGGGATGGGAGAAGCGGCACCATTTCCTGTCTTAACGTTAGATAATGCAGAAATTGTCAGTCAAATCGCCAAAGAAATTCTGCCAGGTTTTATAGGCAAGTCCGTTGACGAGTCGTTGCGAGATATTTTGGGAACATTGAGGGAAAAATATTGGTCTCGCTCTCCTACCGTCTTAACGGGACTAGAAATGGCTTTTTTGGATATTAGGGCAAAGCAGATGGGTATTTCCCTAAGCCGAGCATTTGGCTTAGCAAACCTAGAGTCCCTGCGCACCGATATCACGTTACCAATAATGAGCGTAGATCGAGTTCCTAAGTTTTGGGGAGTGTTCTCCCATCATGAGTTTTCTGAAATTAAAGTAAAGGTTGGTGGAAATGCCGTTTCTGTCGACGCAGACAGGGTCGAAGAAATCGCTAGATGCGCGCCCCGCGGAACAAAAATCAGCTTGGATGGCAATCAAGGTTGTACCGTGGAATCTTCCTTACAATTGTTGGATTCTCTATTAAAGAGAGGGATCACTCCTACCTTATTTGAACAGCCGCTTCCTGAAAAAGAATTTGAAGGAATGGCGGAGCTCACCCATAAAACATCTATTCCTATTTGTGCAGACGAGCTCGTCAAAACGAAAGAGGACGCCATAAAGGCCGTAGTTGGCAAATGCTGTAGGATGATCAATTTGAAATTTATGAAATCAGGGATTCATGAAGCCGTTATGATCGCAAATATTGCCAAAAGTGCCGAATTAGATCTTATGATAGGAGGCATGGTCGAATCTGAAATTGCCATGACAGCCTCCCTTCATTTTGCTTGTGGGGGAGGGCTCATAAACTGGTTAGACTTAGACACGCCCTTCTTTTTTCAAGATACTTTAACTGAAGAAAGTCCTTGGCATCCAGGCAAAGCAAAGTTAATTTGTCCCACTGGTAAGGGCATGGGACTAATTTGGAAAAAGTGAGAGACAAATGAATCATTTACATGGGCCGACATGTGGTTGTAAAAATGAAAAGGGAGAGCCTCTTTTTATTGTAAAGCCTTCCCAAGAAACTGCCGCCGCGGTCGATTATCTGGAAGCTCATTTGAGTTCGTCTTTGGAAGATTTAAAGACACTGGCTGCGATCCCTAGTGTCTCTTTGGATGAATTTGGCTCTAAGCCCATGTCTCTTTCCGCAGAAGCAACCGCGGAACTCTTTCATAGAACGGGACTAGAAAATGTAAAGATCATGCAGTTTGGGGATGTACATCCTTATATCTATGCCGACTGGATTCATAAACCTGATCGTCCAACCTTGTTGCTCTATGCACATCACGACGTGCAACCTGCTGGGCGGAGAGATAAGTGGGACTCCGATCCCTTTAAGCCTAAAGAAAGCCAAGGCCGCTTGTATGGTAGGGGAACTGCCGATGATAAAGCTGGCATCATTGCCCATACGGCAGCGATCGCGGCCTATTTAAAGACTGCAGGTGAGCTTCCCGTCAACGTGAAGATTTTGATTGAGGGTGAAGAAGAAACGGGATCTACTCACTTGGCAGAGTTTGTCAGGCGCTATAAAAGCAGCCTTGAAGCAGATGCCATGGTCTTAACTGACTGTGCCAATATTGACAGTGGAATTCCCTCTATAACGACGGCTCTTCGGGGGCTGTGTGCCATTGATGTTGAGATTGAAACCATGTCCCATCCGGTTCATTCAGGGCTTTGGGGCGGAATTTTGCCGGATCCTATTTTTGCATTGTCTAAGATCCTTTCTGGTCTTACAGATGAAAAAGGGCATATCAAAGTACCCGGTATTTATGATGATGTTGGGTCTTTGTCTTCTTCGGAGAAGAACAGGCTTAGCACCCTTAAACTAGAGTCTTTGGCCCGCAAAGCTACAGGACTTCGCAGTGAGCTGCCTTTCACGGTTTCCGAAAGGGACATGGCTGAGCACCTTTGGCATGCGCCTTCGCTCTCTATAAATGCGATTGAGTCAGGTTCGAGAAAGTTGGTTTCCAATGTGATACAGGACGGTGCTTGGGCTAGGCTTTCCGTGAGAATAGTCCCAAATATGAAGCCTGAAAAAGTAGTCGCTCAAATTACTTCTTATATGGAATCACTCTGTCCCCCAGGATTTCGTTTGAAAGTGACTCCTCAGAGTGCTGGTAATTGGTGGGCGATTTCAAATCAGTCTGATGATGTCTATCAAATTGCCGCAAGATCTTTAGAAAAAGGATATGGAAGGACCACTCAATTTGTGGGATGTGGAGCCAGTATTCCGTTTGTTCAACCTCTGAGCGATGAGCTAGGTGGAATTCCAGCCATTTTAGTCGGCGTCGAAGATCCTTATACCAATGCCCATTCGGAAAATGAGTCCTTAAATCTTGACGACTTCAGAAAGACTCTGCTTGGCCAAGTCTACATGCTAGGAGATATGGCTAAATGGAGAAAAGCTTAAATGGTTTCTTAACACGGCTATCGGTAATCTAGTAATTACGGGCAGTTGTAAGACAAACGGTCAAGTTCCATAAGTTTTTGCCTAACTGTTTGTCCAACGGCTTCTATCCTTGCAGAACGACTCATTTTAAAGCGTAAACCTCTATTCAGCGCTACTTCTATTGCTATTTGAAAAAAATCTATAGTACGATATCTTATACCCAATTGGTAATGCAAAATTTACATCACCAATTGGGTATAACAAGCGGTTCGAGGTGAATTGGCTGTCGTCTGAAAGGGAACAATTATGTCCACGACTTGTCTTGCCTTGCCTGTGCAAAAGCCGTCAGTCTCGCTGAACACAACAAATGCCATGGTCTCCACGAAGACTGCTTTCTTAGAATCTTTGAACTCGAGAAATGGGAGGACTTTCAGGGAGTCGTGATGAAATACAGCATTTCCACTGACCCTCTAAGGTCTAAAAAAATAGGTTTAGGGACTTTAAAACAACTCTCGCATTCCCTCCCCGAAAGCTTTTTTCACGGGAAATTCAAAAAATACCAAGGAGACCTTGCAGGTCCTAAATATATTTTTAAAGTTAAGGAAGAAAACGTAGCGCCGTAACTTCCGGATGTGGAGTATTTATCCAACCAGATCGCTCAATCCCTGGGCATTCCAGTAGCATGGTTTAATCTATTGAATTATTGTGGACTCAGAACATTCGTTACCAAAAACTTCATTTCTGAGTCCAAAGTTGCATCGACTCTCACACACCTCAATCACTATTTCTCAGAAAATGAGCCATACCAATATGAGTCCATTATCGCGATTATATACAAGCAGACTGGGAAATTTAAGGATGTGGAAACTTTTATCAATATGTGTTTGTTTGATGCTCTCATTGGCAACCATGATCGTCATGGGCGAAATGTCGGTCTGATTAACACATCGCGGCAATGTAAGCTGGCGCCAATTTACGACAATCCTTCTTATCTTGGTCTTGAAAGCGGCAGTATGCTTCGAGCTCAGTTTTCCCCCTCGGGTCGAATTGAAACTTTTCACAACAGAAATCCAGTAATGAAAGACTATGTCATGGAATTTCTTAGGCTTGGATATGAAAGTACGCTGCGTCGTTTTGCAAAGAGGATTAACCTTGATATCATTAGTGGGCTTGTAACCGGATCAAGTTGCAGTCCATCAATGAAAGACGCCATGCTTAAGCTTATTCGTGAACGAGCAGAGGAGATGAGACATGCATTACTATAAAACTAACTTATCAGCCCTCGATGTTTATTTGGAAAGACGAGAAAGAAAACAGTATGTGGGCCGACTTACCCGTCAGCCCGACCAAAAGTTTCATTTTGCTTATGACGAGGCCTATCAGCGCATGAATAACAGCATCTCCATTGGACCCTCATTGCCTCTTGTTAAGAAAGAGTTTCTATCGACAAATTTATTTCCTGAATTTTTGGATCGGATCCCGAGCTCTCAAAATCATGCTTATGAGGACTACTGCAATTCTGTAGGAATCTCGGTTGAGGAAGACGATCTAATGGTGCTGCTTATTAAACTGGGAAAACGAGGGCCATCAAGCTTTATCATTGAGCCGGTGGTAGAAGATCACCCAGCAGATGTGGTAAATAATATTCGAGGTTTTCTACCAGAAAACAGTCTTTCCCAGCAAGATTTTGCTAATTTACTTGATATTCCAATCACCTCGCTCAGCCGGCTACTGACAGGAGCGTCTGTGGATCGCACGCTATTAAGGCTAATTGATCTTTATCTTTCTTCGCCCAATTCTCTGGTCCAAATTTTTTCATACACTCAACGTAAACTTACGGAGAAAAAGCGAGCTCGAGTATTCAAATATCTAGAAAAATATGAATGAAGCTATCTTTTAACTAGCTTCTGAGCAGCGTTTCAATAAATTTTAAGACTTTTAGTACTTTTAGTACTTTTAGTACTTTTAGTACTTTTAGTACTTTTAGTACTTTTAGTA
>JBAXBA010000030.1:0-41341 GCA_037142195.1 Pseudomonadota bacterium | reverse complement strand
TCAACTATTTTTGACTGGTTATTATATTTATCTAGGGATTTTTGAAGACTTTAGGATTCAACGGGATCAGAGGGAGTGAGCACCGAAGGTGGAATGGAGACTTTTATGGGCGCGGCCGTGCTGATACTGACATCTTCTGCTGTCAAATCAAAACCCACATCACCCGTTAAGCTGAGGCCAGTTTTAGAGAGTTTGAAGAGTGTTTCGAGTTGTTCCGTTGATGCCCAGATTCGAAAGTAGAAACCGGTATTGTTGTTGCCTGGATAGGGAATAAATGCCGCTTTTAGCTTACCTGTTTCACCAGTAAGATAGAGCTGTGCGGAATGACTATCGGTAGAGGTAGAAATACTTTGAAGGAGGCTTTTTCAACCAAATCCCGTTCACGAGAGTTGGAAAGGCTATAGGATGGTTCTACTTGAATAGTTCATTGCGAAGGAATCATCAAGTTTTAAAAGTTTAATTAAAGGGCAGAATGCGCCTACGAGCTTGCTTCCTTTTGAAATCATGGGGCTGCTTCTAAGACAAAGCGAAATTTTTGAAAGATGCTCGGAAGATCATTAATTGTTTTGTTTGTAGCTAATTGGCGTGCGCAATCAAATGGAGATCCCGAGGGGGCCGTGAATAGCATCTGGAGGATGGATTACAAGGGGAAGGTGGGCCTGCTTCTATTTTCCCGTCGCAAAGCCGAGGATCTCTGAGTAGAATAGACATGAGTTTTGGCGGTTTCTTGAAGTGTAGTACAGAATAGAGAACTTAGAAACCAAAGAGTACCCATTCAAGTTTTAAAGAAGGAGTCGGACTGTGTTCCCATTTGAATATTTCAATCCCGTTAAAATCGTCTTCGGTGAGCAGCAGATCGAAAAAAGTCTAAGTCATTTAGTTCTTCCGAATGAAAAAGTATTTGTTTGTTCGGGGCAGGGCTCGGCAGAGAGAAGCGGGGTGCTTGCTAAAGTAAGGGCGGCGCTTGGAAGTCGCATTGTTGGTGAATTTGCCGGAATTGAGCCGAATCCGGATATTGAAACTCTTGCGGAAGCTTCTAAGCAAGCGCGAGCTGCAGACGCTACTTTTATTCTTGCAGTAGGAGGAGGCAGCGTGATAGATGGCGTGAAGCTTATCGTTGCCCAAGCCAAACTGAATTTATCTGATCCCTGGCAAATCGTAACGAGCAGAGGAAGAAAAGTAACTGATGCTCTTCCCTATGGCGCCGTTCTTACCCTGTCTGCTACGGGTTCTGAAATGAATAGCGGAAGTGTTGTAAGCCGCAAAGCATCGGGAGAGAAAAAGTCGTTTCAATCTCCCCTGGTCTTTCCTAGATTTTCGATCATTGATCCGAGTGTGATGCTGTCCCTCCCTCTCCGGCAAGTAGTGAATGGAATCGTAGATCCCTATGTTCATGTAATAGAGCAGTATTTAACTTATCCCGTTCAAGCGAAGCTTCAAGAGCGTCAGGCGGAAGCTATTCTTTCAGTGTTGTTAGAAGAGTCGCCGAAAGTAATTGCTGATTTGACGAATTTGGAAGCTCGGAAAAATTTGATTTGGGCTGCCACAAGCGCTTTAAATGGGGCGATTGGAGTGGGGGTTCCGCAAGATTGGTCGACCCATTTGATCGGTCACGAATTGACTGCTCGGTGGGGATTAGATCATGCCCAAAGTTTAGCTGTGGTGCTACCTTCTTTGCTTCGATTTGCCGCAGAGAGCAAGGGACAAATGCTCCAACAATACGGTGAGCGTGTTTTCTATCTCAAAGGTTCCGATGTCCGTTTGGAGGCCATTCAGAAGACGGAGGATTTCTTTATCGCAATGGGTGCCCCCACTAAGCTTTCTAGCTATGGGATTTCTTCTACCGAATGGGAATCGTTGGCGTCAGATTTAGCAAAACTCTATCCCCAAGGCATAGGCGAAAAATCAGCGATTAAAGGGCATGATTTTTTGACGATCTTAAAAGGTTGCGCTTAAGACTTTCTTCAGGGTCCATGATGGCATCTTTATTTGGAATTTTTCTAGCTAGAGCCTAGCCGAAAAGGCCCCAATTTTTGAATCTGGCCCTGCCGACTTGATTTTTGATTCGCTCAAAAAGTTTAAGAACCCCTCATTCCAAAGGATTTTATAAATTTCTAATACAAAAGTCCTATTTTGGGCGCAGGAATCCAAGAGTCATATAAATCGCAGGTATTTTAGGCTGCGAGTTTGGATGCCTCTTCTTTTGCTCGATCATTTCGGATTTTTCTTAGCCTAAAGAAGTTATAGGCGATAGATTTTTCAAGGATTTCAGCGCGGACATTATCGATGCCTCGGCGCATCATTTGATCTAGGTCATGATTGTGTTTCAAGGTGAACATAAGGGATTCTACTGCTGAGCGATTTTGCCGGGCTTTTTGATAGGCTGGGCTATTATAGTGTTTTTCTGGGATGATTTTTTTGCCCTTAGAGCCGCTAAAACTTACTACTCCTACTCCTATGCCAAGATAGTGTTTCCGGTCCTTGGCGTTGGCGTATCCATCATCAAAACTTAAAACTGAGGGGGTAACGCCGGTTCTCTTGATTGACGAGTCTACGACTGGTCTAAGCTGGCTTGAGTCGGCTGCATTGCCTTCAGGAACGATGATTGATGTAATAAACCCCTTTTCTGATCGTCCTATCTGCGGTTTATAGCCCACAACAGGGTCACGCTGTCCTTTTACAATCATGGAAGCGTCTTTATCGGAAGTGCTAACAATCTTATTCTTAATGTCTACTTTTACGTCTTTGTTGATGCGTTTATCGGCATTCGTTATAGCCAAACCAAGATTTTTTATGTCTTCTGCTGCCCATTCTAAAATCTTAGTGATAGTCCGTTGTTGACTGGGCATAATACGAAGACCCGCCAATTTTTCCTTGGCACGCTGGTGGCCCTTATCAAGCTGTTTGCGAACTTTACGAGCGATTCTCATCTGTTTGCGGTAAAGGACTCCGCGCTTCTTTGCGCTGTCTTTCTTACCGGCGGAAAGTTGAATATTCTTGTGAATTTCTTCAATGGTTTCTTGCATGGATTGTTGGACTGCAGGCATTTTGATCCTGATCCCATGATTGGCCAGACTGCGAAGCAAATGCTCTCCCCGAATAGACAATCCAGCGATTGTACCAGAATCAGTTGGCCAGGCAGTATTGCCTGCGCAATGGGTACTATCAAATACAAGCTCTTTAAAATCGTCCAACTTTTCAAAAGTAGCTAACTTAATTTGTGCATCTAAGATGAGGTCTAAGGTAGCGGGAGTAACAGCATTGATATTGTCGAGAATCGTACTGGCACCTGGCATCTTCATCCCAAAATTCACAAATAGAATCTCTAGGGTCCGCGACTCGGCCAGAGTCGTCGCAGTCTTACTGTCTTTGTAGCCGCCAAAATAGCCCCTAAGTGAAAGAAAAACGAGCACTACCAAGGCTGGCATTCGATCTCTACCAACTCCAAGTTCAACGACACTCAACCCTTCTAGAGACTCATCATCTTCTAGTCCAAGCCCATGCTGGCCATGACTTCTGAGCCATTGCTTGTCTTCCATTCGAACCCTCTTTTTCTCGAGTGCAACGACGTCACGATCGAGATCAATTGCTTCCAAAATGGCAGGATTGGCATGACCAAGGGCCAGAGCATCAGAAATAAGGAAGGAAAGATCAGTATCTGGAATGTGAGGAATGAGCTTCACTATTGGAATCAGGGGTGCTATTTTTACTTCGGTCATACTACTTTTCTCCGTTTTTGATGTTAGCGCATCATTTTTGGGTTTTTGCAAAAAGTAGTATGACTTTATCATTTGAAAATTACAGCTCTTTTTTAGCTTAAACCTTTTCGGCTAGGCTCTAGCTAGGGAGCCAATCACGAATTCTACTTAGCATTATGTGATGCTTTTCGCTATTTCCGCATGGAACTAAGATTTTTTTAAGATGAAGATCGAAGGTTTTTGTAGTCCAAGCATTTCTTAATATGTGGAGGTTGATGCGGTCAAGAAATCACTTACCCTCCTAGTGAAAGTCTGCAGTGATCTCCGATGGCTTGGGGCGGCAACGGAATTTACTTAGAGCAAAAGTTAAGGAAGGAAGAGTCACAATTTTCTTAAGTGAGATTTTTTAAGTGGCTTCTAGGGGCAGGAGGATTTTTTACACCTTGAAATTTTATGCGATATTCTTTGACCAGTGGTCATCTCGTAGAGTCTTTTGACTATTGTTTCATTTTTTCTAGTACACTAGTATAGCCATTATAAGGCTCATCTTTTAAAAATCTAGAAACTCGGCCAATTGTAGTGAGACTCGCCCCTGTCAAGCCATGGATTTCTCTATAGGAATATTTTCCACTACTTAATAAGCGACAGACTTTCCAACGTTCTGATAAAGCCGATAACTCTTGTGGGGTGCAGAGATCCTTTAAAAAAGACAAGACTTCCTTTTTAGACTCCAACAAAAGGAAGGCATCACAAAGATCCGCAACATTTTTTTTTGACTCTAGATCCATTTTTATCTCCCTCAGCCGAACTCTTTAGTTTTAAACCTTTCATTCCTAGAAAACTATCTAAAATTAGGAATTTCAAAAGCAAAGTTTTGTGAAGAAGGGCTGGGATTGCAAATTCTATAAAAAGGGTATGAAAGAGTATTGCCAATGAGAGAGTGTTATATAGATATCATGAGTTGATAAGCGCACAGCACATTATGAGCATTCGCTTTGGGGAGAAAAAAGTCACTTAGATATCGAGAAAAAATTCCACAATTAAAGTTTGATTCCGATTCCTAGTTGTCCGGCAATGGAGCTTGAGCCAACGACTCCGGCGTAAAGATGAAACCCTTCATTGCCGATCAAAAGTCCAGCTCCTAAAAAACCCCCGCCTAACCCAGCACCGACGCCTGATCCTGAAGCTCCGATGCCAGCTCCTACACCACCCTGCAAGTAAGGGCTAAAAGTTCCTTTCGAGAAAAAATACTTGAGATTGACATCGCCCGTTAAGCCCACGGAAGAGCTACTTTCATCTTGTGTCGTCGAGGCGTCATCGGTTGTTGAGCCGGCATGAATACGGCCAATGCCAGCTTCAAATCCCCAGTTAGTAGCAAGGTAAAGGAAGTTTAAGCCTATTGCACCTGGCGGGTTATTATACCCTAAATTTGTAGTCCATCCCGCAAAGGCGGACGTTGCTAGCAGGGATGCAAATAGGGATGCAAATAGAAAAGCAATTTTTTTCATAGAATAGCCTCTTAAAAGGTGAGTCTCAAGATTATGGCCGTTCAGGTTATAAAAAAAAAGTAAATTTTCTCATCACCGCAGCTTTAACTTGACCCTTGGGCCCATCAAAGCAATAATTCACGATGATTTTTGAAAAGAGGAGTCCCTATGAGTGAAGAAAAGGCAGTGGAATTTGGAATTCAAAGAATTTACGTCAAGGACATCTCTTTTGAGTCCCCAAGCGCTCCTCAGGTGTTTAAGGATCAGTGGAGCCCTCAGATCAACCTCGAGGTCCATTCTAAAGCAGATCGCTTGGAAGGTGACTCGTGGGAGGTGACTCTCCAATTGACCATCCAGGCTCGTAAAGAATCCAAAGCCGTTTTTCTTATAGAAGTGGAACAGGCCGGTATTTTTACCGTAAAAGGAGTCGAAGGGGACGAACTGGGCAGGATTTTAGGCACTTATTGTCCGAATATCCTTTACCCTTATGCGCGGGAAGTGGTAGACACTCTGGCAGTCCGGGGGAGTTTCCCGGCGTTAATGCTTCAACCTATTAATTTTGATGCTCTTTATGACCAAGAACGAGCCAAACACTGACTTCAGTCCGTTTGGTGGTTACATGGGCAGTTAAAAAGAGGTCTTGGAGCCTCTTTTTTCTTTGCCATGAATCGATTCCAAGGTCTTTGGATGGGGTTTAGGGTAGGGTTTTTTACGAATTCAGGATCACTGGGAAGGTGTGCTTATGACTAGTTTTAGAGAATTTGGCCTGAGTGAAAAGTTTGAGTCTTTCTTTCTAGAACAAGGCTTTAGGAATCCTTCTGATGTTCAAAAGGCGGCCATTCCCAAAATGATCGTGGGTGACTCTGTGGTGGTTCTTGCCCAAACGGGAACGGGAAAGACGTTATCCTATGCGCTTCCCATCGTTGAGGTACTCAGGCGACACGAAGTCAAGTTTGGAAGCGAGGCTAAGAATGGCCACCCTATGGCCCTGGTACTTCTTCCTACCAGAGAGCTTGTGGAACAGGTGGCAGGGGTGTTTCAGACTATCTGTCACCATGTCCGACTCCGAGTAAAGATGGCAACTGGTGGAATGGCTCCCGAGCGTTTAAAGCAAGTTAGAAAAGAGCCTTCCGATATATTAGTGGCAACGCCTTCTAAAGCCAAAGAGCTTTTCGATGCTGGTCACATTCAATTTGACCGTTTAAAGATCGTCGTTTTTGATGAAGCAGACACCCTCCTTGAAATGGGATTTGCGGAAGATATTTTAGGCTTAGAGTCCGCGTTTCGACTTAAAAAAGTTCAGGTCGGATTTTACACGGCAACCATGCCCCTTAAGATGGAAAAGCTCATCGAAGAGAAGTTTGAGCCTTACTATCCGCAGACGATTAAAATGCCTGGTGCTCACCGTTTTGTGAAGAGAATCACCTCAACCAATGTCCCCCTTGAAGAAGGGCAAAAGCTTCGCATGCTTGTCATGATGATGAATCGGGCGCCAACGGGCAGAGGTATTATTTTTGTGACACGAAAAGAAGACGCGCAGTCCGTATTTGAAAGTCTTACTAAGGACTGTCCACGACTTAAAAAAGCCCAGCTTCATGGTGATATGGCGGCAGAAGATCGCCGTAAAAACTACCGCAATATGGAAGAAGGCAAAGTTCAGGCACTTGTGGCCACGGATTTGGCTGCTCGAGGTATGGACTTTAAAGATATTGCCTGGGTCATTAATTTTGATTTGCCTAAGACTACCGACTTCTTTCTACACCGCTGTGGACGAACTGGTAGAATGGGGGCAGGCGGACACGTTATCAACTTTGTGTCACCTAGAGACCGCATTCTAGTTGCAAAGATCAATGCTGCTGTCACCGCAAATACAGAGATAAAGATCGACAGCATTCCTGAACTTCGTTTTAGAAGCCGCCGAACCTTAGAAAAAGAATTGACTCCCGAAGAAAAAGAAAGAATGGCGAAGGCAAAAATTGGAGCAGCCAATCGCGGTAAGGGACGCTTTGTCTCTAAACTTGAAAAAGAGGAGTGGGCAAAAGAGAGAAATTTTGTCTGGAAGAAAATAAGAGCAAAAAAGGCGATCGGCCGAAATCGATCGAAATAGTGCCAGTCTGAAATCACAACACCGCGTCCCTTCGGTCCGGTCGTCCTGTGGCTCAAACTACGGGAAATCGACGGACTCAATGTCGTGAAATTCACTACGCCAATGAAAAGTCCACGAAACACATAGATCCCTCAAAACTTTGAAAGTAGGTTTTGAGGGATCTATGTGTTTCGTGATTCGCTCTTTAAAGATGGACGCGGGTATTGAGGAAATCTTGTCCTATTTTGGGGAAACGCTAGGTAAGAACAAAAAGCTGCCCCCTGAAGATTGAGAACCGTTTTTAAGTTTTCCTAAGCAAATATTCTTCTTCAAGGTGGTCCTATAGGCTTTGGATCCATTTTGAAACTCTTGAATCGGTTTTTGATTCCCCGCTATTTCCGCAATCAAATAGGTGGGCGCAGTAGCATCCTTTATATCGGCTTGAATCAAATAGAGCAACTGACGGTCGCCTTCTTTCCGAACGATAAATGAGGGAGTTACCAGTTTGCCTTCTTCGAAAACGTTATAATCAACAATGCTATTGGTTGAGCCTTCCGACCCTGAACTTGCTGAAACTGACACCATTTGTTCAAAAACGGAAAAATTATCTTTATTTGTATTTATGACGATTTCAACTTCTTTTTGTTCACTAAATTCCGCTTCATATGGTTTGCCATCTAGCGATATTTTCGAATTGCTTGCTTTGCAGTCTCCTTGATCTTCCAAAACGAGACGGTCTATTTTGTCATCCGTACAAATCAGAGGGATTACACCAACTAGAGTCTTGTGGGAGGCGCTGCAATTGTACTTATCAGTGTAGACATTGATAGCAAAACGAGGGTTTGTAGCGGACATGGTTCCCTTCATGGACAATGTGCCCTCCATGCTTTCCTGGCTGTTTTCTAAAGATTGAACATAAGCCTGGTAAGATCCCGCTTCCAACTGCTGACCCTGATACCAGAAGTCATATTGCCACCCGAGGTTGTTCTCTTTCATGGAGACGACAAGGTAGCTTGAGCTTGTTTTGCTCCAATTTTCAAAGGACTGATTTGCGGGCTTACAGGCGTTGCCTGCGAATATGGCTAGGAGAAGACTAAAGTATTTCATGGTGTTCCTCACTTTGTGCATTTCCCATTAAGGGGTTTAGGTTGGGCCCAATTAACAGCAGCAAAGGTATCGTTAATGCCTACACACGTGTAACCCGTAGAAGTGGTCCATGTCACATCAGCATAAAGAATAGGGCCAGTTTTTGCCAAGTTGACAGTTGGTCCAGACTTATAGTTGAATTTGGTAATTTTAACCCCTTTATCTGGGGATGAAAAGCTAAGCTTCAAGACTCCATCTTTATCTTTAGCGACTTGAGCAAGTATGGCTGTCTCAGCGGAGTTTGGGGGAAAGTCCGATGCTGCTGGAGGGGGTTGTGCGGATACTACAGCATCAACGCTGGCCCCATTTGTTGGTTCTGAGAGATCTGAAAGAATATAAGAACCTCCTAATTTGCAGACTCTGCTAATGCAAGTAGATTTGTTTTGTTGTGGAGTATTTCTGGGCGCTGGCTGACTTGGTGTGGGGGAAGGCGCGCTAGTTGGGGGAAGGGGTGGCAAAGGTGGTGGCCCGCCTTTAGTCGGTGCTGCGCCGGTGCCCGTTTGAACAGGCGCAGATGGAGACTGAGCTGGGACATTATTTGTAACAACGGTTGCTGGAGCGGATGGTTCGCCTTCAGTTCGACTTACATAGACCGGATTTAGACTAGGACGAATCCTTTGGATGACCATTTTTCCAGCGCAAAAGAGCGCAGAGACGGCATTATAAACATAGCCACAAGGATCTGCTCCATGGGTGAGTACCATATTTTGGTAGATCCAACGATTATAGGACTGGCAATGAGGTGCTGATGAGGTGGAAAACATAATTGGGTATTGGTTTCCAGACATTTGCCATTGATAACTCGGGTCGCTATTCATGGTGCCGATTTGTCCATATAAGGAAGAAAGCTGAGGATTTACCCCGGCCATTTGGGCTGGGTTTGTTGGGTTATAACCGCCACCGTAATACCCCCTTGGATCATAAACTTGTCCGCCCTTTATTAAGCTAGGATCAACACCACTCCCATTTTGTCCATAGCCTTGCTGACCATAGCCTTGCTGACCATAGCCTTGCTGACCATAGCCGAGCCTGATGTTCATATTGGGATAGCCGCCGGCAAATCCAGGTTGGTTCATAACTGCGCCCGCTGGATAGCAAGATTGAATATTGGCAGTGGAATCAAATGCGGGTGATCCTCCGCAAGAACCATTGAAGCCGCCGAAGTCTGGAGCACCCTTGTAGCCCGCACCTGCGTCATAACCGGTGCTTCCCCCATACCGGGCAACACCAGAACCTAGGCGCGTATAATTTCCACACATTCTGTTGGCATCTAGAAAGGTGCAAGCAAAGCCTGCATTTGCTTGTTGAAGGCAAGCAGAGTCTGTCGATTGGCAAGTGAAAGCCTGAATAGAAACGCCATTGCTGTCAGTTGTTTGATAGCTCTGACCACCGTTATTTCCATATCCATTTTGAGTAGCGTAGGGAGAGTTGTTTCCACGGGTGTCATATTGAATACAGGAACCTGATGGATTGACATCCACGCAAATTTGTCCAGAGTTTGTGTTTTGGATACAAGTGTAGTCAGTAGACAAACAGCGATAGGATTTGACATTTAATCCCGTAGAGCTTTGCATTTGATAATAATAAAAGCCTCTTGAATCAGGAATCGCAGGTCCCATATTCTGAACGGCAAGTTGTCCCTGGCACCCCCCGATGGCACTCGTTTGAGGGCATCTTCCATCGCTTCCGGGAGCCACACCATTGGCACAAGGCGAACATTGTCCATTGTTTCTGGCCTGGCCATCACTGCATTTTGTCACGCATTGACCCGTCGCTATATCTTTGGCCTGATCCCCAGAACAATAATCATTGTAAGTGTTTCTATAGGGGTCTGATCCGCTTGGTGAATTCCATGGATTCACAGGTGCGACAGTAGGAGCTGGTTTTTTGGGCGATTTGCTATTATTGCAACCAAGGGCCACAAGTGACAGTAGTATGTAGATTAAGAAGTTACTCATTGAAAGCTCCATGGTGATGAGTACCGGCACAATCGGAACTCGTGGGGGAAAGTTGATTTTTTTTTTACCTAGCCCCCTAGGGCCTTTGTAAGTGTGAAGGTGGTCTTGGCTAAAAGTACCGTTATTAATGACTTTTTTGCGTATCATCAAAACCTATAGATAGTTGCTATGTTTGAAATGAAGATCTTGTATCTGGCCAGCTAGCTGCCCCAGCGATTAGGCATTTGCTTCCGGCTAGAATACAGGGTCAAAAAGATAAAAAATCCTTTCAAAGAGTAATTGAACTCAAACTTTGAAAGGAGCCAAACAGATGGCAAATACTAAGATCTCGTATTTAGGAAAAAAAGTCTATATCGGCATTGATGTTCATAAGGAAACCTATTCTGTGACCAGTATTTGTGATGGTTTGATCGTTAAAAAAGTGGCAAGTATTCCGGCAGATCCGGCACAATTTGCCCAGTCGATCCTTAACTGGTTTAAGGATGCAGAGATCCATTCTGCCTACGAAGCAGGCTTTTCTGGATTCGGTCTCCACCGAGAACTAGAGAAGGCGGGTATCAAAAGTAACGTGGTTAATGCTGCATCTATTGAGGTTGCTTCTAACGATAAAGTTAAGACGGACCTCCGGGATTCGAAGAAGATCGCCGAGCAGCTGGCTAATCATCGACTAAAATGCATCCATATCCCTTCAGAAGCCGAAGAGGCTAGAAGAGCCCTGACGAGGGGGAGGGAGCAAGTTGTCGAGATGAGAGCGACAGTAAGCTGTCAGATTAAATCAAAACTTCAGTATTTTGGCCTGATGGCGAGAAATGATAAACGTGCAATTTCAAACAGATATTTGAAGGAAATTGAGGCTAAAAGCCTAGCCTCAGAAGTCAAACTTGCATTTAAAATGCTCATCGAGCAGTGGCGCTTTTTTACTACTCAGATTGCAGAGTTTCAAGCAGCTCTCAAAGAACAAGCCAAAAAGGATGAGAAACTCGAGTCTGTCTACCGAAGTGTGCCAGGAATCGGACTCATTACAAGTCGAACCCTTGCTAACGAATTAGGGGATCTTACAAGATTTAAAAACGAGAGAGCTCTCTTCAGCTATACAGGCTTAACTCCCAGCGAGTACTCCTCTGGAGAACATATCCGTCGAGGTCATATCTCAAGGCAAGGAGCAGCTAGAATAAGATGGCTCCTTGTGGAAGCCGCTTGGCGCGCAATAGCCAAGGACGTGGCTTTAAAAGAAACATTTGAGAGGATAGCGAAGGCTAGCGGTAAAAAGCGAGCCATCGTAGCCATAGCAAGAAAACTCATAGGGAGAATTCGCGCATGCTTTAGGACGGAGAAAGAATATGCAGTAGGAACTTACGCATAAAAACAGTTTTTGAATTCGGATTCCATAGAGAGAATTCACACCTGCAGCAGGACGGAGAAAGAATATGCACTAAGAACTTACGCTTAAAAAAGGTTTTTGAATTCGGATTCCATTGAGAAGGCTTCACAAACGTTTGGACCTTTATGTTTTGCTCCCGACCCCGTTTTTTTCCTTGTGACGCCACCTTGAGTGGCAGCGCGTTGAGTAGTGTGAGGCGGGAGCCTTTTGAGAGAACGAATAAGCGACTTGAGGCGTAGTTACGACTATGACCCCGAATAACAGGTTGTCCAACAGAAGAAGATCAGTGGCTCCCCGAAAAAAGATTAGCGCAATTGATTAAAAGCACTATTTTCGTCTCTTGTTAGAGACATACCAAGGATTTTTTTTCTTCTTGCCATTTCACATAACAGGAAATCACCCTCGAAAGCGGTTCTTTAAGCCGGATGTAGAGCCCCTGGGGCACCATGGAAATCTGGATTTAAATCCAATAGGTTTTATGGGGGAGCTGCAAGCTACGTCATGCAAAAACATAAGAGATTCTTTTGGTACCCATATGGTATTTGATGAATGTGAGCTTATGCCCAGGTCTGATTAAAAATTCTAAGTTAAGGTTTTCTAAGACCTGATCTTGCATATTTGAAATAAAGTGAGGTATGCTAGGGAAAACAAATTGAAAAATCATTCCATTAGATTTTTAAGGGGATCTCAGATGAAAGGACAGTGCTGTCCAAGATGTGGCGGTGATGAAGCATGTCGTGAGACCAGTTTTTCAAATGCAGCTTTAGCTGCCTTGGTGGTTTGGGGGGAACTCTCTAAACGCTTGATTGAAGAACCCATCTGCGGTGAGTGCATTGCTGAATTAAGGGATGTATTGGTCGATAGAGCCGATGAAGTTCAGGGCGCAAGCGAGACGACGAAATCCAAGAAGGCTGGGTAACGCTTTAAAGTTTTAAGATTAAAACAAAATCCGAAGGAAATTCCTTCGGAGTTTTAGTAGGAGCTTCTTTGAAAGAGTTAGAACGAATTTTAGCCTATACGATTGCCGAGACGAATGGCATCGCTCTTCTGCCAACTCTTGAGCTCATAGCAGCCAGCCCGCGCACGCCTGAAGCGATTCAGGTAAAGGTGACACAGTTTGTATCCCTCCTTCGTAAATTCCATGAAAATGAAATCGAGGTCTCTTCACTTCTCAACCATGAGGTGACATTTTGTTTACGAGGGTTCTTTAAGTCTTTTCCACTTCCTTATTTGGAAGAGCATATACATTTAACGGGAAGTTTAACTCCCGAGTTTATTTTTCCAAGGCTTCAAAAGCTTCTCAAAGGGAAAAAAAGTGAGGAAGTTAGAAAAAAAATAGTTTCTGAATATGGAGAAGGCGCAAAATTCTCAACTCTTGAGGAGTTGAAATCGCTTTTACTTCTTAAGGATCATGAGCGTTTTGCACGCTATTTACAAATACTCTATCTTCCCAAACTGATTTTGGTGGATAGAGATGCCCATCGTGAAGCAAGCTATCATATGGCGAAGACGTTGTTTGAAGAGCACAATGTAGGCTTTATTCGCCTCAAATTTACTTATAATCGCTTAACGCTTCAAGAGTCGGAGAGAGTTGTCGGATTAGAAAACCTGTCGAGCGATGACGTTGTGCTAGGCCTTTATGATGGGTTTAAAGAGTACCAAAAGGAAAATTCTAAATTTCATTTTGTTCTCTCTCCCTGCTTTAGGAAAGAAGCAGATTTTTTTGACTCCTCGCATTTTAAAAACAAAAAAGAGCATTTTGAATCGCAAATTGACTCCATTTTGGAACTTCTGGATCAACATCCTTATTTGTCTTCAGTCTTGACTGATGTTGATACGGTTGGCGATGAAAAGGAATTATTTAGAAAAGAACATTTTCACGTAATGGCTTCCGGATTCCATCGCCTTCAAAGTCGTGGCATTAGAATTCGCAGCCACCATGGGGAAACCTTTCATACACTGAGGCAGGGTATCCAATCCGTCGATAATGCGATGAATATTTGGCGCATTGACACTTTGGAGCACGGATTGTCTCTTGGAATCAATCCTAATTTCTACTACCAGACTATTTTAGAGGAAGCCATATCCCACAACCAGGCTAAGAAATCGCTTCCCATTCATACTTATATTGGCCGAGAGGTGCGCGATATGGATTGGAGGGGAAACCCGGCCCTACTTGCTAAAATCGAAAGAGGAATTCCCATGACGCCTGATGAGATTAGGCAATTCATTAAAGTGAAGTTTCATCATGCTCAGTCCGTGGAGTCCTATCAACATGATGTACTTAATCGGGTTTTAGATAAGCAAATCTCAGTGACATCCCTGCCGTCTTCAAATCAAAAACTGACTGGCGTCATTCCAGGGTTTAAAGATCACCCTTTTTCTTGGTGGGAGAAAAAAGGAGTCAAACTTGGTATCGGCACTGATAATTATGTAACTCTCGGCACAGATTATATTAAAGAGATGTTACTTCTGCTTTTTTCAGAGCCTTCTGACCTAAAAATCACGAAACTCTTAATGGTTGCTACCGGTGAATCAAGAAGGTTGTATCTTTCTAAATTGCTTTGGGAGTGTCGAAAGCTTTATGGGGCTTAAGGGGCCTCCTTCCCTCCGAGTAAGATTTAGACTCAAAAGGCATTGGGGAAATGAGCTTAAAGATGGGTTCTATTTAAGGAATAGAAACCTAACGACAAAAAGATAAGCTACAGTGAACATTGCTAATTGAGCGGTTTTTCCGGGATTTGCCAAGCCTTTTCTTTTCGCGTAAATTCGATGTATTTAGTAGGTAACTCTATGCATTCCAAGAAATGACTCATGGAAACAGCCTTTCCTCCGATGGTAAAGTAGCGGGCTATTAATCATGGAAGACGGTTCCCTATGACAAATGATGAACTTATAGAAAAAAAAATTCGAGTGAAATTTTGTAATTTGTCATCAGCTGATGAACAAAGGATTAGACGTTTCATTAATAGTTCTGTTTTGAAAAAAGACGCCCAAGTAAATGAAAGTATGATAAAAGGTGCTATCCAGCGCAGCGATGTCAGAATAGATCTGGATCGTTTGGTACGCGTGGATGCAGCAGCCTCCAAATCTCTAGAAGCCCGTAGTTTTAAAGCGCGTATTTCAGATATATCTAGCGGAGGCTTGTGCCTTCGGGTTGATGAGCATCTTAAGTTTGCCAAGAACGGTAAACTCAAGATGTACCTCTATTTTATCGAAGAGGGATTCGTAGTTGAGGGTGAAATTCTTGGGTTAAAACCAATCGCAGTTAAGAAATCTTCTTAGCTACTTCCAAGCTCAACTTCGAACTTAAAAAATCTGTGACTATGCTGGTCAAATTTGCCTAAAATTAAGTCATATTTTCATTTTTCGATTGCTCATCCGATGCATTCGCCACTATGATCACGCTCCGAAGTCCGAGTTACTTATTTTTTCTAGGAGCCATTTATGGTGTGCAAGATCTTTTTTGCTTTGCTTGGTGTTAGCGCATTTGCGAGCTTTTCCAAAGGTGGGGAGTTAAAAATTGGCGTGGCTGGGCCGCACACGGGTGCCAACGCAGCATTTGGGGCTCAGCTTTGGAAGGGCGCGGAAGCTGCTGCTGCAGATATTAATGCTGCAGGCGGCATTAATGGCGATCAAATCTTACTCGTTAAAGCTGACGATGCCTGTGAGCCCAAGCAGGCAGTTACGGTTGCCAATAAGTTGGTTCACAATGATAAAGTAGCAGCGGTGATAGGACACTTTTGTTCTTCTTCAACTATTCCTGCGACGGAAGTCTATGATGAGGGAAATATTCTCAACGTGACGCCAGCATCCACAAATCCTCTGGTTACGGAAAGAAAGTTAGCAACAACCCTTCGGACCTGTGGACGTGATGACCAACAGGGAAATGTTGCAGCCGAGTTTATATTCCAAAAGTTAAAAGCCAAGAAAGTCGTGATTCTCAATGATAAAGACACCTATGGTTTAGGACTCGCTAATGCCATGAAAGCCAAGCTTAACAAATTGGGAACCAAGGAAGTCCTCTTTGAGGGGCTCACCCGTGGTGAGAAAGATTTTAATGCTCTCGTTACCAAGATCAAAGGCGCCGGAGCAGACGTGGTCTATTTTGGAGGGCTCCATTCGGAAGCGGGGCCTCTTCTTCGCCAAATGCGCGATCAAGGAGTAAAGGCCGCCTTTATTTCCGGTGATGGGATTGTGTCCCAGGATTTTGCAGGTGCTGCCGGTGGCCCGAATTATGTCAAAGGTGTTTATATGACCTTTGGAGCGGATGCTAGAGAGTTAGCTTCTGGAAAAGCAGTCGTGGAGGCATTTAGAAAGAAAGGTTACGAGCCAGAAGGATATACACTCTATAGTTACGCTACGCTTCAATCTATCGCAGCAGCCATGAAGGCTTTAAAGACTAAAGATGGAAAAAAGCTTTCCCAATGGTTGAAGGTAAATACTGTGGAAACTGTGATGGGTCCCAAGTCTTGGGATGCAAAGGGCGATTTAAAAGAGTCTGACTATGTCATCTATCAGTGGGACGATAAGGGCAAATACGCGATGTTGAAGTGATTTGCACGAAGAACTTGTCTTTAAAGGTCGGTTTTAACCCATCTAGGTGGGTTTTTCAGGGCAGATAAGAACCTGTTTAATACGCTAAAATGACTGCATTTTAGGGTTCATTAAATAAAGTTAAGCCAGAGCATTGACTTTCGAATAGAGGCCAGTCTATAAGGGGCAAAGAGGGGTGCCTAGTGGGGTATTTCTTGAACAAAAGGAATGGAGATAAAAATTATGAAAAAGAGCTACCTGTTACTTTCGAGTTTAGTACTAACGCAGCTGGCGCAAGGCGCTGATATGACGGCGACCGCAACGGCACCAAGCCCAAATGCAGTAAAATTTAGTTCTGGAGCCACCCTAGAAAGTGGAAATACTCTTACCCAAGGGAGTCTTAAAAAAACTGACAAATCGACTGGCTTTATGGAGCTATCTCTCGGCCTCAAGAAAGAAAAGTTAAACGCAGCCTATATCACTCGTCTCTCTCTTGGAGATCGAGGACCAGAAGCAGAACAAAAGTATTTCCTAGGTAGAAATGAATTGAATGCAACCTACGCCATTGCCGGAAGTGATGCCTTAAGTTTAACGGGAATCGCAAAGCTTAACTTAGGTGATCAAGATAATGACACATTAGCAGGAAGCCAGCGTCTTGGTTTGTCATTAGACTCAACCAAAGAAATTTCCACTGTAGTGGGTAAAGTCACTCCTTATGGCGGCGTTGCCGCATACGCTCAAAGAACAAAGCGAGCAACGAGGGTAGATGGAGTAGCTGGTTTGACTTCAGCAGAGAAAGAAGATCTTTCTGTTAATACAAACGCAGAAACCGGTAATAATGAAGTAATCGCAACAAACGTGGCTCCGCGCATGGAATACACACTTGGTACCACTTTAGTTCCAAGCTTTGCCTCTAAATTGACGCTAAGTGGAGAACTGTCTTTACGCCGTCAATACAATCCAGTCTACTCTTTGACTAGCAATAATGACTCCCTCAAAGTGGACCATTTGGCAAGTGCATCGACCATCAGCCTCATTGAAATCAAAGGAAGCTATGCAGCGACCGACGCGGTTTCAGTTTATTCTTACGTAGATATGAATATCACTACGGCTAAGAATAAAGTTTTACTTAAAAAGACAACTGATGCAAACGTTCCTCAGCCAATTTCTGTAGCATTGGGTGTGAGCGCGACCATTTTATAAGCCTTTCGTTTTGTACAATTTTCTTAAAGAATCCAGAGTTGCTTTGCGGCAACCCTGGATTTTTTTAGTTTGGGAAACATTTTCCAGAGCAGAAAATCTGGGAAGGAGCTGTTTTGTGAGACGGATTCGAACTCGAATCAGTGGCTAAAATGGACCCATGAGTGAAACATGGTTTTGCACAGAGCGCAGTAGGTCAAAGACTTTCATCTAAAACTGCATAAAATAAAGATATTCGTCCGTGTCTTCTCCACAGGGATTGGGGGATTTGCAAGTAGGGCAGTTTTGGGTGGAAAGGCTCGATCCTAAATCTTTCTTAATGTCTTCCGTCAAAAAAAACATCTGATAGCTTCGATTGCACTTTTCACAAAAGTAGGGGGCATAGAAGCTTTCTACTTGTCCCATTCCCAAAAAGTCAGGAATCATGTTGACTTGCATAACGACATCCACCGGGCACTTCTGAAGGGTAATCTCGTGATTAAGGCGAAAATTCTTCATGAAATTGAGCCATATCCTAACTCCCATACTATTAATGGAAGTCACTCCGTCAAGATTCAGTATGGTTTTCCCACTTCCAATAGCGAGCATGGGCTTAAATCCCTCATGGGAAAATTCGTCGATAGCGCCCCACATAGAAACTTTAACATGCACATCAGATCGATCTATTACCACATGAAATGACATTGTTTGCGCCTTGCTAGTCTTTGGTCGGAAATTTGAATTTAAGTCCAGAGTTCATTATAATTCTAGGTATACTTCCATTCAACCCAAGACGTTTTGAAATGGGCCTATTCATGGAGACAGAATTGGTGGATCCTCTAGAAAGATTTGTTTTAGGCGCGATTCCAGGCGCTTATGTGGTCTTAAGCGAAGTCGGAAGTGTTTTGTCGGCTTTCGGGGACTCTTGGAATCTTCTTAATTTGTCATCAGAAGAGCTCATTGGCTCAAAGATTTTTGAAACTAAGAGAACACCTTTTAAACAGCGCAGTTTTCAGGCGTGTTTTGAAAAGAAAGATACACTAGTAGTCGTAACTCCCGTTGCCGGTAAGCAGTTTGAGTGTACTTATAAATATTTACAACGTAGTGCCGTTTCGAGAACTCCCGTAGTTTTGTGCATCGCAAAAGATAAAACCAATGAAATGCTTCTAGACAAGAAAATTATAGACTCTACCTTCGAGTTGGCTACAGTTTCTCGAATTCAGTCTCTTGAGAAGTTAGCAGCAGGATTTGCTCATGAAATTAATAACCCACTCACAATTGTTCAGGGCCAAGCGAACTCCTTAAATAATTTACTTAAAAAAGGCTTGTTAACTATTGAGAACAGTCAAAAACATATTGATTCTCTAAATCGCAATGTTGCACGTATAGCCCACATTGTTCGAAGTTTAAGAGATGCTGCTTCCAGTGACAGCGACGAGGAAGTGACCAACGTTTCTCTGGATGAAGTCGTTAAAAAAGCGTTAGAATTTGCACGCAATCAAAAAAACACGACCCAGATATCTATAGAAATGTCCAACCAGATTTTAGATGGATCGGTTCAGGGGCGAGAAATGCAGCTTGTGGGGGCTGTTGAGCAACTTCTACTAAACTCCATAGACGCCGCAGAGAGGTATGCAGAGAAATGGATAAAGGTAGATATATGCAAAATGGAAGACGATTTGGTCATTATGGTCACGGATTCAGGGTCGGGAATTTCGGAAGATCTCAGACATAAGATTATGCTGCCCTTTTTTACCACTCGAGATGTAGGCAAAGGATCGGGAGTGGGCTTAAACCTTGCCAAAAGAAACGTCGAAGCAAATGGAGGTTTTTTGGCCTTGGATGTGGGGTGCAAGAATACGCGTTTTGTGATTCGCTTTCCGAGAAAAGTACGGGACTTTGTGAGTTAAGCCGTCGCAACAGAAAAAATTTGGCCCATAGCAGTTGGTGTTTTAAGTCGGGAAGGGTTGGTTTTTTGAATTTACCTCCCTTTCATTCCCTGCGAGTAAGTATGGCCCAAGCCCTGCTTAGTAAGTTTTGAGATCTCCTAGGGCAGTTGCTATAAGAGGTTTTCTTTTCATGGAACTTTTTTAACTATCAAACGGATAGGTATTAAGGGCAAGACACTCCAAAGAGTTTTGATGTATTTAGGCTTCTTATTTCTTCTTTGGTGAGTTTAGATTAAGCAAGAGAAATGGAGTGACTTTTGAGAGGAATCTCTTAAAGTGCTATGAGGTTTGCGTTTGTGGATTCCAAATAACTTTGGTTTTTTTAAGGAATGACCTATTCTGCAAAGGTTTAAAGTCATGATTCCCATTGAGAAAATGAAAAATTTAGGGCCTGTAACTGGAGCAGAGCTTCGACAGCTCGGAATCCTGTCGAGGGAAGACTTTTTAGAACTAGGATACCGAAAAGTTTTTTTAAAATGGTGTTCTGTTTTTCCAGAGAGAATTCACTTGATGGCTTGGTATGCTCTTGTAGGTGCAGAGCTTGATATTCCTTATTCCCAAGTTTCAGAGCGCGATCGAGAGGAAGGCCGTAACCTCATTCATGATATAAGAATGCGGAGAAAACCTCGTCTTCGCAGGTAACAAAAAGAAGACTTGGCACTACAATAACACTACCAGCATATTTCCTTAGTCGACGTGATTTCGATTATTTAACGGCTTTAACTAAAAGAGCAGATGCATCTATTTTGTTCCGCACTTTGCCAATGAGATGAGATTTAATGCCCGTGGGAATTTAACATTACTTCAAATTTTACCACTGGTTACAGATGTTTTTTGGGGGGGCTTCAGATTTTTCCCCCATGAGGCGATAGATCTTTATTAGCGCTAACTACTGGATGATCGCTATTCTAAGCATGACTGTATGAACGGAGATAGTTGATGTTTAAATTTAGAAACTTATTGTTGTGGTCGATTGTCTGCTTCCTTGTCGGATGTCTGCAAAAAGGGTTAATCACAAAAACATCTAAAAATAAGTATAGTGCGTCTCCTATAGCCGGGAAAAAGGACCAAGGTCCGAATCCTTCCACATCGGAATTACCGACATTTTCATATGCTGCAACGAGCGCAGTTGTGGATCTGGGCTCGGCGATAGTACTTCCTGTAGTCGAGCGAAACGACTCTGGTGGCTTGTGGACGTTTTCCATTGAACCAGCTTTGCCGCAGGGCTTGGCTATCGATACATCCACGGGCGCCATCAGTGGCATCCCGACAGTGACACTTGAAAGGGCGACTTACACGATCACTGCCAAGAATGCCGCAAACATCCAGAGCTCCATTGTATTGGATTTCGGTATCGATTATCGACGCGCATCATTCGCTATGTCTGAGCCGACCGCATCGATATCGACCTCCCGGATCAAGGCGACCTGGAGTGGGGTGACGGGCGCAGCCAGCTACGAGGTGTCAGTGCGTACGACCAATGACTGCTACACCGTGCCTCTGGCATTATATTCCGTGGCGAGTGATACACTGACCAAGACGATGGCGCCCATGACCGACGGGACCTACTACGTGTGCGTCGCTTCAATCGACGGCGCTGGAGTCAAATCCTACTCGACAGACAGTCCTTTGGCGGTCAACGTTACCCGTTGGTTCGTGCCCTATTCGGCTTCGGCTGTATTCCAAGCGTCCGATGGCAAAGTATACCTCGCGGGCAACGACTCCGTAGCCTCGTCGCGCGCCTTCGATCCTGCCAACGCGAGCCAATTAACCACTATTTCGGGGGCCAGCGCGTGGGTAGCTCGTTTCGACGCCAATTTTAAGTTTGAAGCGGTTTTTTTGCTGCCAGGTGGCCTTTCGGTAAGTAAGGTCTTTGCAGACGCTAACCAAGACATCGTCCTTTCAGGATCTGCATCCAGTCACTATGTCGTCACGAAACTCAATGCGAGTGGCCAAGTGCAGTGGAGCGTAGACGGCCCGGTGGGGCAATATGACTCTGCGATTGGGCCGGGTGGCGCCACCTACATACTCGGCGGTTTTTCCGGAACGGTCGATTTTAATCCGACCTCGGGCACCGACAATCTAAGTTCCAATGGCTACACCGACACGTTCGTAACCAAGATCAATTCGGACGGAAGCTATGGCAGCAGCGTCCGATTCGGGACCGCCCTTTCAGATGGCGGCTGGGGCGGCAAGATTGCGGTCGACCAGAGCAATGGCAACGTTTACCTCGCCGATGCTTTTAAGGGCAGCACCATCGTAGGCCCGGGAGCCGCATCCCACACAATCACCAATGGAGGCGCTGTCGACAACGTCGTCATCGCCTTGGACGGGAACTTGGGATACCGGTGGATTTATGGCTTCGCAGGTAACGGTTGGGACTATGCGCATGGCCTCAGCATTACTCAGAATCACGACGTCATGGTATACAGTTACTGCGGCAGCACGGTGCTGCGCTTTACGCCGACCGATGCCGGGACGAACTGCAGTGGTGGTTCAATGATAGCAAAGCTAGGGCCCGACGGATCTTTTGCTTGGGGGCGCGCCACCGCGGCGCTAGTAACCTATTGGCATGCGGCGACGCCTGATGGCCATTTCTATAGCTTGGGCACTTATACGGGAGGCCCAGTCAATTTCGACTTCACCGGCGGAACTGACAACTCGACAGCCGTCGGTGGAACCGATGCCTACCTCGGCGCCCTGAATGCCGACGGAACATACGGCGGAACGAGTTTCTTCGGGACACTGGGGGCGGAAAACATAGTCAATCTATATGCTGGTCCGACTGGCCAGGTGTTCGTAATTGCCGGGACGAATGCGACATCGTACCTTCCATTCGGAGATCCGAACACGCGCGCAGCGCCCGGCTTTGTTACCGTCATTGAAAAGTGATTGATTCCGTCGAAAAATAGCACCTGCAGAACAGCTCCAACATACTTTTCTCTTGAGTAATGAAACCGTTGACCACTTTGATCAGCGTCCTGATTCAAACCATAGCTTCTTTGCGTAAGTTTGATGTAGCAGTTTTTTCTGTCTTTTTATTTTCGTAGCTATTTTTTGTGGCTCTCTTTTGTGGCTCTCTTTTGTGGCTCTCTTTTAAAAAGACGATACATTTTTTTCACTCGTCTTTTTTCCGATCGGAGCAGAGGATTGTATTCTTTAAACTAAACTTGGCCCAAAGTTCTGAAGCTAACAATCTGTAATGTTAATGCTTTATGGATTGTTTTGGGAAGGTAATAATGAGTGCTTTAACATTTGAGCTAGTCTCAACCGAGAAGGGGCTAGCTTTTAGGAGGGTATATGATTGAACCAGGAACGCCAGAAAGAGAAGAAGCGCGATTAGGAATTCTAAGGGAACTTGAAATCCTAGATACAACCAATGAATCCTCTCTTGATGAGCTGACGGCATTAGCGGCTGAAGTGTTGGGTATTCCTATTGTACTCATTAGTTTAGTGGATAAAGACCGCCAATGGTTCAAGTCAAAGGTAGGACTTGGGGCCTCAGAGACCCCCAGGAATGTTTCCTTTTGTGGTCATGCCATTTTAGATACTAAGACGCTTATTGTCGAAGATGCGACGAAAGATATATACGTTTCTTTGACAACCCTCTTGTGGTCGGGGCTCCCCATGTCATCTTCTACGCAGGGGTACCCCTGGAAGTGGGGGGAGAGTTTATTGGAACTTTTTGCGCGATAGATAGTCAAAAAAGGGTCATTACCAGTCGTCAGAAGGAATTGTTGGAGTTGATCGCAAGGCAAGTCCAGACTCAACTTAAGCACCGCCATTCGGTGATTACGTCGAAGAAGCTCAATTTGAAACTCTTTGATTTAACGTTAGAAATCGAGACTGAGAAGAATAAGTTGGCTGCATTTTCCAAAAACAAAGCGAATTTCTACTCTCAGATGAATCATGAAATTCGCACCCCTTTGCAGGGTCTTCTTGGCAGCCTGGAGCTGTTGGGTCAAGCAGAGGATTCAAAATCTCGTCAGGAATATGAAAAAAGCGCCGCTGCTTGTGCAGAATTTCTTTTAACCGTGACGAACGATATTTTGGATCTAGGAAAGCTTGAAAGCGATTCTATAGATATGGTTTCTAGCAACTTTAGTTTGTCTGAGCTTTTAGAACGGCTCAAACTTATCACAATGTTGATGTTTTCTGGAAAAGATATCAAAGTTAAATTTAATCATTAACTCCCCGAAGGCATTTGGATCTATGGCGATAAAAACCGTCTGACTCAGGTACTTCTCAATTTGATCAGCAATGCTTTCAAATACACCGATCGCGGAGAAATTGAAATTAAGACCATCTATCATATGGAGAAACAAAAACTAGAATTTTCCGTGACAGACTCAGGAATTGGTATTCCTGATGCAGTGCTTAAAAACATTTTTAATCAATATTACAGAGTCGATCACGCGGACAAAAAAGAACGCCCAGGAACGGGTATAGGTTTATACCTTGTGAAACGGTTGACCGAAAAAATGAATGGCGAAATTACGGTTGTAAGTAAAGTTGGGGTAGGGAGTTGCTTTTCTATTGATGTTCCGATGGGACTTAGCAAGGAAGGATCTAACTTGGCCTCTAAAGGCTCAATCGGACTTCCCCCTAATTTGAAAATATTAGTTGCAGATGACAATATGATGATCCTTAAAATCACTAAAAAGATGTTAGAGCAGTCAGGGGCGACCGTAGACTTTGCCTATAATGGTAAGGATGCGGCCGAAAAAGCTGCTTCCTCTGATTACGACTTGATTCTTATGGACACCAATATGCCTATTTTAGATGGGCTTCAAGCGACTGCAGCCATAAGAAAATCTCAGGCTAAAAGAGCTCAGGATGGAAAGTCATTAGTCATTATTTCCTATAGCGCTAACGCGGGTGACAGTGTGGAGGGGGCGGCCCTTTATGATGGTTTCATTCTCAAGCCGACGTCTTTGGAGGGGTTGGTGTCTGGAATTTGTAAGGTCTTGAATAAAAAATCCGCTTAGTTTTTTTAATGTTTTAACTGCGGTGATTTTTACGCACAGTTTGAAATTTGGTGAGCCTATAAGAAAAGGAAAGTCTTTAAGCTGAAGACTTTCCTTTTTTTCTCAGATAATAAAAAACACGGCACCACAAACTATGTCATTAAGTGGGGCGTTTTTTCGCCGAGGGGGCTCTTTCGGGTGGTCGACTCTTGGACGAGGGTGCTCTTTCGGGAGGTCGCTTGTTGTCTATTCTTTGTGCCTTAGTCGTTGGCCTAAAAGAAGACGGCTTTCTAGAGCTGGAAGCAGCGACTTTAGAATCGTTTCTCGTCCTTTGATTTCGCCAATTTGTTTTTTGGGGTTTTCGAATGATTTGGCTTGGTTTCTTCATGATGAATAAGTAGTTGAAACCGCGGAGAAAGAAGTTTTCCTCCTCTGCCGCTTTATGAAAATTACCTTTTGCAAGTTTAGCATTGTGGCGGGTGACGGCAATGATGTCGACGGGCTCAAAGTGCATCGACAGTCTAGAAAAGAGCTCAAAACCGATGGCCATGAGCGGTGAGCCTTTTTTAAAGCTATCGGAAACATAAAGTGCCATATATTTCCCATCTTTTAGAACCCGGGAAATTTCCTCAATCACCTCTTCCATCGCTTCATAGTAGGAGCCATTTTTAGCGTCTAGTTTGCCTATGCAGCGCTCATCGTCAGAGTAGTCCAAATGGGTAGAATAAGGGGGGTCGATGAACACAAAATCTACTGACTTGTCATCAAGCGGAAGATGTCGCGCATCGGCGAGTTCAATGTCTTTTGTGTAGGGAGCTAAGTCAAATCCTCGACTGAGTCTGTCCAAATCCTTAGCCACTGCTAGGGTCGTGCCGGATCCAGCACACGGATCGATAACCAGATCTCCCTTTTTGGTGTACCTTTGCAGGAGATTCCAAATAATGTAGGATGGCGTCGCCCCAGCGTAATCCTTATCTCCCTGCATGGAAAACCCGTAGTGCTGGCTAGGATAGTCCCATAAAGTTGTGGTTTGAATGCGCAAGGCTGGTTTTAAAGACATAGGATCCTCCAATCCGCCGGAATATGCCTGGAAGTGAGGATTAAGGAAAGCAAAAAAAGAGGTGGGGAGAAAATCTCGCATCTCGTGATAAATATCCGTAATTTATGAGGTATATGTGGGAATTACAAACGACAAGGAAACGGCGATCGGGTCGTTGAAGGAAAAAATCGCTCATTTTTGCGAATTGAGGGACTGGGATCAATTTCACGACATGAAGGAACTAGCGATTGGACTTGCGACGGAAAGTGCAGAGCTTTTGGATTTGATGCGGTTTAAGCGCCCAGAGCAAGTAGCAGAGATGTTGGAAAACCCGGTAGCAAGAGAGAAAATTGCCGATGAATTGGCGGATATATGCTGGATGTTATTCAGGTTTAGTCAGCTTCACCGCATCGATCTGTCTCAAGCTGTGTTATCTAAGATGGCCAAGAACGAGCTGAAATATCCCCTAAGCACTTCCAAAGGCAGTAACCGAAAGTATAATGAAGGATGACGCCTGGAAGCTTTCGGGGCTTGGAATAGGCTTTTTAGAGATTTGAGAAGGTGGTGCCTTATGTTTGAAAGCTCGCCTAATACCCCGAAATAATGAGAGTTTATAAAGCGGCTCGGCTTTTTATTAAGGGTTTTTAGCCAGAAGGCGAAAGATCTAGGGGCGTTGGGGGATGCTACGGAGTGAAGTTGCTTGTGACTCTAAAGAATCTAAAATGGAGACTTGAGGCCCGCTGTCGAAAGCCCATAGGGTTTAGGGCGGCAGGTCTCAAGGGTCGTTGGGGGCTTTTGCCAGCGAGTCTGCTCCTCTTTAACTTGTCTTGTGGTATCCCTCGAGAAAATGGGAATCGCAAGGCGGTGAAATTGTCGGAAAGACAAGTCGCTCAGCATCTGAAGCTCGCAGGTTTTCCTGATAGTGTCATCCCCACCATGGTTTGTGTAGCCAAACATGAGTCTAGACTAAAGACCAATGCCGTGAATCTCAATTCCAATGGTTCGACGGATCATGGCATTTTTCAAATCAATGATGCCTGGTGGCTTTCTGAGTGTGGGGTCGACCCAGAGGGCCTCAAAGAACCCATGGTCAACGCAAACTGCGCCAAAACCGTTTTTGACCGCCAAGGTCTTATGGCTTGGTATGGCTATCAAAAGAACTGGGCCATTTGCAATAACTACAGGATCTCTGACTCTGACGATAGCGAGTGGCAAGAGGTCTATTTAGGACCGGTAAAGCCTAAGGACTTCGGGCGCGTGGATTCCGTAGTAAAGCAGGCTATGGCCTCTGGGCCCAGAGCCTTATGCCAGGAAAAAAAGCTACGCAGCTGTTTAGTCACAGGGCAAGGCTATAATTGTTTTAGAAAGTATGGCTGCAAGGGCAAATGATCTGACCGTTAGACTCTTCAAACCGAGGCGGTTTGAAGACGGCTTTCCCACTGCGCCGCTTCGGCAAAAGTGACCCATTCTTCTTCACCCACTTTTTTACCTTTGACGAGATGGCACGCACCGGTAACACCTTTCCAGGAGGCGGCATTTAAAATGATTTCCTTCACGGTATCCGGATAGGCTTTCTTTAAACTTTCGTGGGCTAACCTAAGCTGGTAGTGAGGAATGCCAACACAGACGTGGTGGGGAACGTGCCAATTGATATCGTGACAAAACCATTCCACGATGGCTGGATACTTCACATGAACCGTACCAGCGATTTGGCCCTTTTCCATGGTCCAATTGGCATCTGCATGGAGGGTTCGATCTGGAGACGTGTGGTGAAAGAAAGTGAAAACGGAGAGTAAAGTCTGAAATATAATCTGTGGAACCACGAATAAGTAGATGAAGCCATAGATTCCTGAAGCAGCGATGGATCCACCTATAACTGCTAGAGTGGCAAGCGCACAAATGATAAGGGAAAGTTTAAGTTTTGCACTATCTTTTTGCTCGAAAAATTTAGACTTTCGTCCCAAAAGCGCATCGCGGATAAAGTACCCGGTAAAAACAAAGCTGGAAATAGGCATCAAGTAACTGCGCGTCGCTCTATAAAACCAGCGGTCAAAGCTAGATCGTCTTAAATACTGATTTACTGTTAAGGGCCGCCAAGCAATTTCTTTATCTAAATTATGGGTATAACGGTGATGGAGATCATGGGATAGACGCCAAACGTGAAAGGGCCACAAACAAAAAGATGTTGTCAAATGACCCACGAAGTCATTCACCTTTTCACTATAGGCAAACGACCGATGGCCTGCATCATGGCCGAGAACAAAGAGCCCCATCATGGCCATTCCTAAGAAGATAGAGAGAACTCCGCCTAGAATCCAAGAGTCGACATAGAGGATAGCAGACGCAAAAAATGCGACTAAAAAGAGGTCACGGGCTAAATACCCAAACGCCTTAAGGGGCTGTCTTTTGAGTACAACGGGTGGCATCTTTCTGATCATAGCAGCAATGCTATCTTTTATGTCCATGATATCCTCGGTAGTAAATATAAGCGGGGATTGTAGCACAGGAAATATTCGTGTAAAAGCATAGTCTTAATGAAATGTTCCTAACAGCACCTGCGGGAGTGGAATCGAAAACATGGTGGACCCGGCAAACCCATATCTGAGTTGTTTAGTGGAAGCGAGTGCCGGTTCAGGTAAAACCCATCAGCTGTCGGAGCGATTTCTTTCTTTAGTAGCCGCGGGTTCAGATCCAAGCAAGATACTCACCATAACCTTTACTGTTAAAGCCGCCGGTGAAATGCGAACCCGGATCATTGAAAAAGCCATGAATCTTGTGTTTCAACCTGAAGCCGCGAAAACCTTTCAAGACAGGCTAAGCCTCTTTTATTCGCAGTTAGACCATCCGGATATGCCGCCACCTCGCTCTGCCCAAGAGACAGGGGAGGCGATTTTAGCAGCCACACAGGCTTTGCGGGTTTCTACCATTGACGCCCTTTTCAAAGAGTGGGTCCTGAAATTTCCAGAGGAAGCTGGCATTTCCAGCGAAATGGTTCTCAGTGAGCCCAGCGAAATGTCCAAGATAAAAAAACAGGCTTGGAACAGCTACCTGAAAACAGACTCTTGCCGGGCCTTGCTCAAACAAGTGATGCTCTTAGGCCCCACATTTTCCATGACAGCTCTTTTTGAAAAAATAGAAGCTCTCAGTCGCTATGATGGTTTGATCTACCTTTCTCAAGGAGAGCCCGTGGCGCCTTGGCGGGCTGTTCCTTTGGCAGAAGAATCCGTAGTGGACGCGCTCGCCGACGATCTTTTGCAGATTGGGTCTCATTATGAAAAGTTCAACGGGCCCCTTCAGCTGGCTGTCCAACAAAAGAAATTAGACCCCATGCGTCAATCTGGGTTTCTATCTGCAAAGATGAAAGTAAGCGGAAGCCAAATCAAAGGGAAGAAACGCGATTCCCTAGCAGCGGAAATCAAACATGTGGATGATACCCTTCAAAACTTTCTCCTGCGAAACGTTTTGCATAAAGCGGATCGAGAAGGGGAGTTGATTTTACAGATTTGGCGTGGTTATCAAGGGGCTTTAAAAGATCTCAAAATAAAACAACGCGTCTTAGAGTTTTCAGATTTGGCTAAAGGCGTTCATCGCTTATTTCATGGAGAAACGGCAAGTGGAGTAAGCTGGCTCATTCAACAAGGACTGAGTCACCTCCTGATTGACGAGTTTCAGGACACCTCAAGGCTACAATGGGAAGTCTTTCAGGCCATCTCTTTGGAGCTGCTCGCCGGCCAAAGTCTCCAAAAGTCGGTCTTTATTGTCGGAGACCGCAAGCAGTCTATTTATGGCTTTAGAGAAGCAGATCCAGAAGTTTTAGATGAAGCGAAAGAGACGATGAGCCAGCAAGGGGCTTATATCCTTGAGATGTCGAAAAGCTACCGATCGGCTCCCGCCTTACTGGATGGGGTGAACAGGCTGCTTCAAGATCAGATCCCAGATTTTCCGCTCCACGAGTCCGCTAAACGTCAAGATGGGCGACTTTTAACTCCGAGGGAAGGAGGCGTCTGGCGTCTTCCGTCTACAAAAGAAAATGAAGTCGAGGAGGTGGCCTCACTTATCGATCGACTGCTCAAAGAAGGACGGCGATTTCCAATTTCTCACAAAGGGTCAAAGGAGCGCAGTCTTAATGCCGCGGATATCGTGATTTTGTATCGCGATAAAAGCTCCTCAGAAGCCCTTGAATTAGCTCTCAGATCCCGAGGAATTTCAAGTCTAAGAGAAGAAAAACAAGGTTTTTTTTCCAGATCAGAGATCGATGATCTTAAGAACCTTTTGCAGTGGCTTTGTTATTCTTATAACGAATATAGCCTCCTGGCCTTTCTTTCAGGCCCCGTGGGCGGATTTACGGGTAGCGACTATAAAGCTCTTTTTGCCTCCGAGTCGCCTCTTCGGGTCGAGGAGTATTTGGCTCAAAAAAATCCTGATTTGTACCAGGTTTTGAAGGAAGCTCAAAATCAGGTCGACCGATTGCCATGCGAAATTCTTTTATTGGGGCTTTGGCGGGAGCTAGCGGTTCCGGATACCTATCGCAGATCCTTTGGGGGGACCGAAGGGGAGCTCGCCGCCCGTAATTTGGAAAATCTTCTTCTTTTAGCTGCCGATCAAAAGGGCAGGCTGCATGATTTTTTAGGCTGGATGGAAGAATCGGCTCGGGCAGACGATACAGGAAATGCCATGCTTTCTGGTTCTGGGGCCGTCCGTATGATGACCATTCACAAGGCCAAGGGGCTTGAGTTTCCGTTTGTGATTGTTATGGGGATGGGTAGAGATTTACATAGAGATGACTCCTATTGGTCTAAAGCCGATCAAAGACAACTGAGATACTTACCTCTGAAACGAGAACTACCAGAGGGAGTTCCCTATGAAACCATTTTGCCCTATCAGGTAAAAGCTTTGGCGGATGAAGTGAAGCGCTTGGTTTACGTGGCCACCACAAGAGCTTCCCAGTATTTGGTCTTGTCTTCAGGGAAATCAAAATCCAAAAAAGACGACGAGGATGCGGAAGTTGAAGTAAAGACATTTTACCATCTGGCCCCGTTCGAAGAGATTGCGAGCGACACATTTGAAAGCCGATCACTCGTTCAGGAGGATATTTCCCCCGTGGAAGAAGCCTCAGCCAGCCTGGCCTCGCCAACACCAGAGAAAAGTACTAGCTTCCACATACCTCGGGAAATTACGTTGGTCTCTCCCTCTCAGGCAGTTTCTAGCCAGAGAGAAGGCCTCCCTAGACAAGACGAGCGAAGGGTCACCAAAGACTCGACAGGAGGAAGCCCAGTCAACGGTAGTTTATCTTCCGGCGACTCTGCTAAGGCGGGTGTTTTTTTTCATCGCTGCTTAGAGCTTTTCTTTAGGGATGGTAGTGTCTCGAACTTGGATCTGATTTGGGACCAAATTCTTAGGGAAGAAGAGAGTCATTTGAAGGGCGCCTATTTTGAAATGGTGACTCGGTCTTTGGGGGACAGTCCCTTAGCAAAACTCGTTTCTAAGGCTGATCGTATTAGGACAGAGGCAGCCTTCGGTCGCATCTCAGGTCAAGAACTCTGTCGTGGAAGCATGGATCTTGTATTAGAATTTAAAGATGAGGTGATGGTGATCGACTATAAAACGTCGCTTGTTGATCCCGAGCAGCTGCGTATTCATGCCCAAAGTCATGGCTATGTCACTCAGCTGAGGCAGTACATGGCGGCATTGGAAGAGATGTATGTAGGTAAAACCATTCTGGGTGGGATTTGGTATGCCAGGCCCGGACTTCTTTTGGAGATTGGAAATGACGCTTAAATTTGTAGGACCCAGCGATCCCCATCATAAAACTGCTGTTGTATTGCTTCACGGAGCAGGAGCCAATCGCCACGATCTCGCGCCTCTTAAGGACATGCTCGATGGGGAAGGGTCCTATGATTGGTATTTTCCGGAAGCTCCGATCTGCCAGAGCCAAGACTTTAATATGCACATTTGGTTTCCGGTAGCAGATATTGTTTCCATGCTTTCTAATCCAAGGTCTGATTTAAATGTTTTAGAGTCCTATTCTCCCCCTCGTATCGAGGAAGCCAGGCGGGAATTGGACCAGTTTTTAGGCGGAATTCTCTCTAAATACGACCGGATCGTTCTTGGGGGATTTAGCCAAGGTGCCATGATGTCGATGGATTATTTTGTGAGAAATCCCGACTCTAAAATCAAAGGCATCACTCTTCTGTCCGGCACTTTAGCAGATGTAAAGACTTGGGAAAAGATTTCTGATGCTGCCAAGAGGCCGCCAGTGTTTCAAAGCCATGGTTCGAGCGATCCTATTCTGCCAGAAAGATTTGGGCGCCAGTTACTTGAGTTTTTAGCAAGGAAGAATTTTCAGGTTTCCTTTCATGGCTTTGACGGAGGACATGAAATTCCACAGGGACTCCTCAATCCCTTAAAAGCATTTCTAAAAAGCGCGCTCCATGATTAACATTCTTTTTGAAGACAATCATGTGATTGTCGTTGTCAAAGCTAGCGGCCAATTAACCGATAATGATGAATCTAAGGACCTAAGTCTTTTAGAAGAGTTAAGACAGTATGTAAAAGTGAAATACGCAAAACCAGGCGAAGTGTACTTGACACCTATTCACCGTCTCGATCGTGGGGTTTCAGGCATCGTTTTGTTTGCGAGAACCAGCAAAGCAGCCGAAAGACTCAATCAACAATTTAGAGAGCGAACGGTTCAAAAAACTTATTTGTGTGTTGTCGATGGCTCTCCACCAGAGGATCTTCATGTAGAAGATTTTCTAGTGAGAGATCGATCGCGCAGGATGACTTTGGTGACAACTCCTAAGAATCCTGAAGGAAAAAAATGCATCCTGGATTTCATCGTTAAAGAAAGACTTTCTAAAGGATCTCTTTTGCAGGTGATGCCCGTAACGGGAAGGCCCCATCAGATTAGAGTTCAGTTGTCCTCGCGAGGTTGGCCTATTGTCGGGGACTTGAAGTACGGTAGTTCCTACAGCTTGGAGGGAAAAATTTTGCTCCACGCTTCAGAACTGCAGTTTCAGCATCCAACCCTTAAGAATGAGATGACTTTTAAAGCGGATCCCCCCGAACACTGGAAGGGCTGGATTTAAGTTTTAGCAACCTCATTACGGCCCTAAAAGAAACTCCGAAATCGTCTCGGTGACGACATCTTTTTCTTCAAGATGAGGCCAATGGCCAGCTCGCGTCAGGACAATGGCCGGCAGATCAGGAAGAAGTTCTTGCCACTTGGCGAGATGTTGTTTGACGAGAAGTCCATCCGATTTACCCCAAATGAGTAGACTGGGAATCTCCTGAAGAGACCTCAGGTCTTTAGCATAGTCGCCGTAAAAGGAATCAGACTCGGTTAAACTCTTAAGAAAGGAAACTGTGCCTTCTCTTTGATGTTTGGGTTGCATGTCTTTAAAACTAGCATGCTCCTCTTTGGAAAGAGGAATAGCTTTGCCCCAAGCTGCTTTCATCAATTCAGCCGCAGAAAAGCCTAGGTGCCTATAGAGAAATCGCAGGAGCCAAGATTTAAAAAACATCTTCTGGAGCCTAAAAGAGGGAACGGCATCTTGAAACGGCCAATACCAGCTATTCAGAATGACGTTTTTTTGAACCAAACCTGGATTTTTGAGACTGAGCTTAATTCCGATGGGGCCTCCAAAATCATGGACGACCAAATGGATCGCAGTGATTCCTAGGCTCTGCAATAGAGCTTCTAGGTGGCTTACATGCTCTTCAAGGCTCACGAACTCTTTAGGTCGATGAGAAAGACCAAAACCGATGTGATCTGGAATGATGATGCGGCCTAAGTCTTTTCCAAGGAAGTGTCGCCACTCATAACCCCAACCCGGGGTGCCGTGGATAAAAAGGGTCGCAAACTTACCAGGAGAATGCGACGTAGCGAGATTCTTATGATGAGTGTCGAGATAATGCAGAGGGCCTCTGGAGGACTCAAAATATCTGCCTTGGTCCGTAAATGCTTTTTCTTGATACCATAAGGCATCGGTGATCTGTTCTTTCATCATGAATGGCAAACTTCCTGCTAGGAGTTTTTACTGGCATGAAAAAAGTCTACCATAAGCTTGGTGATCCACGCATAGCTTACCTTTTTGATCACAGGGTACAATTCCCGTAGTGCGGTCTTTTAGAGTGCAGTTTTGCGGAAATTTCCCTCCGTATAGGGATTTGATATAACCCAGACAAGCTTGGTAGTCTTTGGGCCCTTTCCAGCGATCTGGACCACAACCTCTGACCTCAATCCATCCGCCCTGTTTCTCTTGTTTAAGGTCACATCGCCACGATCTTAATAAATCTGAGGTACGACAAATCTTACCGTCTTCCTCGCATGCACCCCCGTTGATTCCTCTGAGACGGTCCATATCTCCGCAAATGATAGGAGATTTCGGAGCGGGGCCTTTGCAAGCAGCTCCTGAGTCAGGCTGTTTTAAGGCATCAGTGGTACAGTCTTCCAGCGGAGTCCAAGCTCCCGACATTTTTTGAGTGCCCTCCCATTCAAAGAGTCGGCAGGCCCACAATCTTGCTCCATCACTGGTCATGCAGAGGTCCCCAGAAACGTCACACCTCAGTTTGCCACTGAGGCGGTCGGGGTCTTTACAGATACCGGCTTTTTTTTGAGGGGAAGACTGCACCAAAGTCTCAATCCATCTTTTGCAGTCCTTGCCTTTGCCGGTTTCATCGTGAGCAATATAGGGAAGGCAGTTCACCACTTCGCTCCAACTGGCACGACCGAACTCATCCGCATAGCTTGCGGCTGAGATTCCCAGTATGGCCCAAAATAGAACTTTCATGCCCCTCCCTCACTTTGAGGTTATAAAGAACTATCGGGGTGCGGCCTGTATTTGTGCTATATTTCCATTTACGCTCTATATTTCAGCTGGTTACTGGCGAATTTGAAGTCTGTCTTTAGGTCTTTCAGGAGGCTTCGAGGCTATTTCCCGAGAAAATTGAGCCTGCTCCTAAGTTTCCTCGAAACATAGCTTTGAGGGCAGCTTTTGAGGCGGAAGTCTAGATTTGCAATTCAAAATTGGAGCTTTTAAATGAGAGCATTTGTGTGAGAACTTTTGTTTGGGAACTTTTTGTGTGGAAACTCTTTAGCATGCCCATCTAGGTCTCAAAGTCGAGGAAGCGAGGAGAGCTCCCCATATACGTCCGCAGTCAGGCACTTTCCTTAAAGGGTTCCCTAGGCAACGCATTGGGGGGGGGATTGATTTTTCTTTGAGCAGCTATAGTCATGATTTTGAAAGAGCGCCTGCCGCAACCTTGAGCGGGAAAACTACAAACCAAAGGCATCGCTTTTTAGGTTGCGGGGAATCTCAGGTAATCCGTGACTTTTGTTACTTTCTGTGGGCAAATAGTGATAGGATTATCCCCTTTCCTATTATTGAAAGGTTGTCTCTGTGAGTGAAGCCTATCTGACGCAACCAGCGGTATTTAAAAATCTTCTTGTCTTTGTTACTGATGACGATTTGTGGAGCGTGCAACTTTCGGAGATCCATCAGCCAGCAAGGCGTTTGACTTCGGTAAAAGGTCGGGTGCGCACTCCGGTGATCAGCCCCGATGGATCTACTATCGCTTATAGCTCCAATCAGTCTGGTGAGTTTGATGTTTACCTGATGCCTTCCGAGGGTGGCGTAGGAAAAAGATTAACCTGGATGGGTTATGCCTATGTAGCTGCTTGGCTTGATTTGGAACAACTCGTGATTGTCTCTGAGCATGAAACGCAAGTTTCCGAATGTTATATCTATAACTTAAAAACTGGAGCTATCAAAAGATTAGGTCTGGGACCAAGCCAGTATTTTGCTCGAAGCAAGAATAGTATTGAGGTTTTAGGTCGAAATATCGGTGATCCGGCAAAATGGAAGGGTTATCGAGGGGGTACTGCAGGCACGCTTTGGGTTAAAGAAAAAGGTGGCACGTTTTCCCAAATTCTTAAAAGTCTCCCGACAAATATAGGCGCCCCTAAAATGGATGGCAATCACATCTATTTTGTGAGTGACCATGAAGGGGTGGGGAATATCTACACCACCAACTTGAAGGGTGGGGATCTCAGGCAAATCACCTTTGAAAAAGTCTATTATGTAAGAGATTTCTCAGTTCACCAGGGCAAGATCGTGTATCAAGCGGGGGGACGTCTTTTTCTGAATCAGGGGGAAGAAAAATCGGAATCTTTAAAGATCAAGATTTTTAGCCAGTGGGAGCAGTCCCAGGAACGTTTTGAGCAACCCGAAAGATTTCTACAATATGGGGATCTTAATGAGGAAGGGAAGCTTCTTCTAGCAGTGGTTAGGGGACAGCTGGTGGTGATGGAGCCATGGGCTGGAGGCCTTCACTACTTGAAGCATCCCGAAGTGGTGCGCATTAAGTTCGCAGCTTTTTTTGCCAAAGGTATTTTGGCGGTAGGCGTGGATAAGTTTGGCTTGGATGTGGTTTTAAATTTTACGGGAAAACAATTTAAACCGGTTAAAAAGCTCCTTAGGGTCCTAAATGCAAAAATCATGGAGTTTCACTCCGGTAGCAAATGGGCGGCGTTAGTTACCTCACAGCATGAGGTTTTAGTAACGGATGGCTCAAGCATTAAAAAAATTGCAAAGAGTCCCTACAATCCTGTGGGAGGACTTTCCTGGTCTCCGGATGGCCTGTGGCTTGCCATGTCGCTATCTGAAAATCAGGTGCAAGCGGCCATTTATCTTTGGAATTCCAAATCAGGTAAATTACGTCGGCTCATGACCCCAGTGATTGAAGATCATTCCCCATGTTTTGATGATTCGGGCGACTATTTATACTTTTTAAGTGTCAGGGATGTCGTAGCCGAAATGGCTGAGTTTCATGGGGAGATCATGATTCCCCATGCGGTTAGACCCTACGTCGTGCGGTTAAATGAAAAAGCTCCGAGTTTATTTGTTCGTCCCCTTCAAATTGAAGATTCCGACGAAGGAGCTAAAGAAGATTGGTATGAAGACTACACTGCAAGGGCGAGTGCCCGAAAGAAACCTTTAAAGAAATCACGATCTGCGGCAAGTAAAAAAGGAGCCCCTTCCAAAAAAGCTATAACTGTTAAGGTGGATTTTGAAGGTCTTGACAATCGGATGGAAAGCTTCCCCACAACTCTTGGCGGATGGCGTAAAGTGATCGCCATGAAAGATAAAGCATTCTTTATGCGTGAAGATATGCGTGGCGCTGAGCCTGGGGCTCCTGAGCGAATGGGGCAATATCTCTTCTCCTATAGTTTGCGAGATGGGGAGTGGGAGGAATGGCACCAAGGAGTGCTCACAGCAATTCCAAGCAAAGACGGCAAGTCGCTCCTTTTAGGCACTCTCGATGGAGTGAGGCTTGTTTCGACAGAGGCCAAGCCTCGAGACGGAGATCTCGATACCCGAAAAGATGGGTGGATTGACCTGCAAAGAATTCGTTTAAAAGTTACTCCCCGACAGGAGTGGAAACACATGTACTTGGAATCGTGGATTTTGCAAAAAGAGCATTTCCATGCCCCCAAAGATGTGGATTGGGATTCCGTCTATAACCGTTATGTGAATCTTGTTGACCTCGTCCATACCAGGTGGGAACTGAGTGATGTCATCCGTGACATGCAAGGAGATTTAAGAACGAGTCATTGCTATGAATATGGCGGTGATTACGCCCGTCGAGGTTCTGACAATTTGGTAGGGCGTCTGGGGGCCTATCTGACTTGGATTCCCGAAAAGAAATGCTTTAAGGTGGAAGATATTCCGAGAGGAGACAGTTGGCTGGCCTCTGCCTCTAGCCCTCTTTTAAGAGCTGGTCTGCATAAAGGTGACATGATTGTCGCTATCGATGGGGAGAGATTTGCTGAGGCTCGAGATTTGGAGCGTTCCTTAGAGCATAAAGCCTTTAAGCGAGCGACCATTACTTGGTTGGCCAAAGGTAAAGAAAGATCGGAAGCTTTTATTCCATTGAGTGATCTTTTACCGCTCAATTACCGGGTTTGGGTAGATACCAACCGAAGGTTGGTTTCCGAGAGTTCGAAAGGACGCCTGGGCTATATCCATATCCCAGACATGGGGTTAGAAGGTTTTGCCGAATTCATGCGCGGATTTCTTCCTGAATCTCAAAAAGATGGCTTGATCATAGATACCCGCTACAACGGGGGAGGGTTCGCCTCCGAGTTTGTTCTGCGCTACTTAACTCAGAAAGTGATCGGTCGTGATTTGTCCCAAAAGGGAGCGATCTCAAAAACCTATCCCTTTTTAGCATCAAGAGGTCCCATGGTCTGCGTCACAAATGAGTTTGCAGGTTCAGATGGTGATATTTTTTGCCATGCGTTTAAGCGCCTTTCTCTTGGACCTCTCGTAGGAACAAGGACTTGGGGAGGAACTATTGGAATATGGCCTAGAATGCCTCTTATAGATGGAACCATCACCAGTCAGCCGGAGTTTGTCTTTCATTTTGATGATGTAGGGCACTCTCTCGAGAATAAAGGAACAACTCCTGATATTGAGGTGATGATGGCGCCAGAAGACTGGGCCAAAAGACATGACTCTCAGCTTATGAGAGCCATTGAAGAGGCACAAAAGCTTTTGAAAAAAATGAGTTAGCATAGACTATGATGGAATTTATTTCGCCTCAGGATTGTATGGTTCAAAAGACAGTAGAATGCCTTTTGAACCTTTCTGATCTTTCTGAGGTTCAAGTCATCATCCCCAACCAGAGGTTAGCAACTTTTATAACTTTAGGTTTAGCAGCCCAAAAAAAAACGCTCTGGTATCCTAAGTTTTTATCCTTTGAAGACTACCTCAAAACGAAGGTGATCGCATCTTCTCGTGAAGTAGATCAAGTCACAGCGGAGCTGATTTTAGGAGGGATGTTACATGAGGGCCGATTTAAATATTTGAAGCCGGGTAGAGAAAGCGAGATTCTTGTTTTTTTTAATATGGTGCTTGAAAACGGGCAAGAAGTATTTGCTAAATTGTATAAGGTTATCGAAGAAGATGTGTTTCGCTCGGAAGCGGGTGCGCTTCGCCTTAGAGACGTTATTCAGGAGCTTTCTCTTTGCTTGGAAGAATTTGAACTCCGTCTCTCTAAAGAAAACTTTGCCTTACCTCTCAGAGTTTTAAAAGAAAATGTCCGGAACTTTTTAGAAGAAGATTTTGAGCGAGATAGACTTGTGGTTGTAGGATTTACAACGATCAGGCCCCTTCTCGCTCCGGTTCTCAGTAAAATGAGCGCTTATGCAGACTTTGTACTTAATAAGCCCTTTGAGTTATCTTCACCAATGAGACCCCTGTCAGACATTGCTAGGGCGTTAGGGGAGAATCCACTGCCTCTTCCTCAAGTGCTATCAAAGAATATTAAACTTTTCGAATGCCCCGATGTGGCTTCAGAAATTGCTTGGGTTTTAGAACGTCTCCTCCATTTGATAAAGATAGGCGTGCCTCCCTCTGCCGTGGGAGTGGTGGTGCCAGACGAAGAAAACTATGGACCGATGTTGTTTGCAGCTCTAAAAGCAGCTGAAATTAAGGTGAACTATTCGTTATCCATGAAGCTAAGCCGCACCCCCCTTGGAGAGCTTTTAGAAAGCGTCTCGCGTTGGGATTTTAGGAATACGACTCTTTTAGAAGTGGCCCAGTTGGCCATGCATCCTTTGCTCGTGGGCAGTGAACGCGAGGCTATTGACTTAGCTCTTCGCTCGGAGGAAGATTTGCATGTCAAGCCTAACCAGGCTAAAAACAGCGAATTCTGGTCTAGAATTCATGGAGACCTTAGGGATCGCTTTGGTTTTGGGGAAGATCCAAAGGCATTAGGGGCTTGGCTCTCCTATCTGAAAGAGCTCCTCGGCTTTTTAGATGCACCCAAACTTGAAACCGAACGGGACCGCAAAGCATCCCTGGAATCAGCAAATGTAAAAATCCTAGATTCCCTGAATCAATGCGCCAAATTAGTATTTGATCCTTTCTCGCCCAAAGAGTTTTGGACTTTTCTATCCGCAAAGGTTTTAACCGGCGAAATCAGATCGGTTGGGTATCCGTTACAGGATGTGCAAGTGCTTTCTGTAAAGGAATGCCGTCATATACCTTTTGAGCATGTCTTTGTCTTAGGCATGTTAGAAGGGGTTTTTCCGGCTGCTTTACCCAAGGATTTGCTTATAGAAGATTGGCTAAAAAAGAAAGCCCATTTGCCAGGCTGGCAATATGTCGAGGCTATGGAAGATACTACTTTTGGACTCCTCTCCCAAAAAAATAGGGATCTCTATTTGTCTTGGCCCAAGATGAAACATGGGCAACCTACAGTCCCTTCCCGTTACGTGGAGCGCTTAAAAGCCCAGCGGTTCCAGCCCGTTTCGATTTCACAAAATACAAATATCCTTTTTGAGACTCAAAAGCAGACTTTGGATTTCAGTCTGATGAGCGCAGAGCCTTCTTTGAAGGAAATTTCTTATTCTCCTTCCAAGTTAGAAAAACTCCTTGAGTGTCCTTGGCAACATTTCCTACAATCAAATGGTGTCAAAGCTTGGCAATTTAGGCCTTCCGACGAAGATTTTAGGGGGGAAGGTGAGTGGCTACATAAGGTTGTGGAGGCGTTTTTCAAATCGAAAACTCTGACCTTAGAATTTGCGGTGAAACAGACGCAAGCGGAAATGGGCTTGGAACTTTCCCGCCTTGCAGATGAGTGGGCCCCCATGTATGCCATTAGTGAATCAACTCGAGCCTTTATGGATCTCAAAGGTTGGGCAGATTTTTCGGGCTTTGTATCGGAACTTTATAAAGATTGGCGTGGAGGAAAACGCGAAGTTCTATTGCCTAGCCCGTTTTCCCTAGAAGTGGGTGGGAGAAATCTTACTCTTAAAGGGCGCCTCGATGCCTTAGATTTCTTTTCTTTTGGCCATGTGATTATTGACTTTAAAAGAGGAACATCTCCTTCAGAAAGAGATGTCCGTCGAGGCATAAAACCCCAACTTCCCCTCTATGCAGCAGCATTTGCAGTGAGTCCTGTTCTTTTAGCTTACTGGAGTTTTCGAGGGTCGAAGGTTTCTGTAGTAGCCCGGACGGAAAATGTAACCTCGCCCTGGGACATTTATAACGAGTCTAAAACGAAGACTTCTACTCCTGAGTCAAGTCTCAACCGTTTTAAAGAGCACTTAGCTTGGCGTTTAAGCGAGCTCATGATTACCCCGGATCCGGGAAAGCATTGCGAAAGATGCCAGTATCATGGAAGTTGCCGCGTGAATGATCCAAGAGCAGCGACTGCCCTCAAAGAAGCTTCCCGCTGGGAGACTTATGTGAAAAACATAGAACTGTCTTGAAGCATCTCTCTCCTTGGATCAGAGGTCAGCCTATCTGATTCCAATGCCCTCTAAAAATCCCAGTCATGTTAACGGTTGCCAAGCGGTATTTTGTCGCTTCGAACCTGATGCACCGGTGTGGCACATGGATCGGTTATGTAAGCTGCCAAAACTGCAAAACTAGTTAGCTAAATGCGTCGACGTCTGGAGCTTACTGGGTGCTGGCTCAACCTTCAAAATCACCAGAGCCTCCGCATTTAAATTGCCGTGTTTTTGCTGATTATAGAAGCTGTTACAATGCTATCTAAACATTCCCAAAAATCTCATATTTTTCACAGGAATCAGAGCCTTCGATAGTCGCACAAAGCGCAATCACTATCATATCCATAAGATTATGAAGCTTCCTTCGATCTATTTGTGGATCTACAATCCCATCGAAATGTTTAATGATAGAACAAGTGTTGTAATCCATGGCAAGATTCTCCAAATTTTGAATTTTTGGGGACATTTTGCTGGGACCGTCGGGAAATTGGTGTCTGAGTTAAATATCTAGCTCAAGAGCCCAACTTCTTCAACGGTTTTCTCTATAACGTTTCTTTCCTTTCTGTTTAGATGCCTCGTGTAAATCTTTGCGTCTATTTCGTGATTCATCCAGC
>JBAXBA010000029.1:0-42083 GCA_037142195.1 Pseudomonadota bacterium | reverse complement strand
TTTAATTCAGACCTATCCGTCTGTAATCAATAATATTTAGATGCTTTTACCCTGGGCGAGATCGTCCCAAAATGGACACAGCAGACAAAGAAGTCTATAATTTGTTTGGCAATAGTTGGAGCGATAGACATGAATAAGACGCATTGTTGGAATACACCTGGGAAAATGCTACTTGCCATGGGACTTTTTTCCATTGCAGGATGCCTTCCGCTTAGTAAGCAAGAGGAAGGGTCACAATTGGACGCCAATTTTCAATTGCAGACTCCGCGAGGCAGAGAAACTAAATTCTTCACAAGTCCCTCCGGGCAAAAAGAAATTTGCGTACTTCCCAATCCTTTTCCTGGAGTTAAATATGACGATGGGGACTCGTCCGGAGAAGAAGAGCTATGTGCTGCGGATTTCTATAAGGTCCCTGGTGACAATCGGCCAGGCACAGCTGTCGCACTTTGCCCTAAAATGTCCAGTACATTTCCAGGCGTGGAACTCTATGATCTCAACAAACTTGACAAGTCAAAATATGAAACCAGCCTTTGCAAGGATCAAGACAACCGTCCCACGTCTCGCATTGCCAAATTTAAACAATCGGTTTCATGCAGCTATTCAGGTTCCATCATAGGATACTATCATTTGTCTAGAATCCTTGGCGGTGCAGGCATGGTGCCAAGCGCTGTGGTGAGAACAATGGACCGACGTGCTCATCTAAAAATTGCTGAGCGCGGTGCCGCTTGGTCTTCAGGCCTTAATGCCACTCTTTGGAATCAAGTTAAGAACATGGACTCCACGTCGAATTTTAATGACAACTATACTACCGCCGACAATTCGCAAATATTTGGAGCCCTTTCTGACAATCCCTCAAATGAAGTGAGATATGCGGAGATAAATGCGAACAGTCAAGACGGTGGTTTAGCCAAAGCAAGATTTCTAGCAACCGCTCCCGTTAAAAATGTCACCAATCCCGAAAGTGCTGCAAAAATAGTGGCCAGAGATTTTGCAAAGGCTGCTCCGGTCTTGCAACAAATGAGAGACATGGGCGAATTGATACTTATGGACTATATCTTTCAACAGCAAGACCGCTTTGGAAATATTCATTCTAAATTCTACTGGTTTTGGTTAAATGAAGCAGGAAAGATTGAGCGAGATAAAATCAAGCTAGACGACAATGAAAGACCAATCTTAACAAGCAAGCCCCATCCAAACGCTGTAGTCGTTAAAAAGTTGCTCTTAAAAGACAACGACTGCGGAAGCCGCGCCGGAAACCCCAAAGCCTTTACCTTGTCCGAATTGTCTCTGATAAGACATATGCATCCAAGGACCTATAAGGGAATTCGCTATCTAGCCAAACAATGGCAAGCAGGAATTGCGAAGCCCTATTTCGAAAAAGAAGCACTCCTCAATACACCTGACGCCTTGGGGCGAGACGGCATAGCTGAATTTGGAAAACGTGTTTTAGCAGCCTCCGACCAGCTCACTGCCAATTGCAAAATTGGCAAATTACTTCTGGACCTTGATATCACCTCTCATGTCAAAAATTCTCCTGCTGTGAGTTGTGACTCTATGTTAGAAGCGCAAGATTCTCCCAACGTCGAGGAACCTAAGAATCCACCTAAGCCGCCTGAGGAAGCCAAAATTGAAATCTTAGGCACGACATTTATTAAAAAGAAACTTATGGACAGCTCCCAACTTGCTGAGGGAGACAAATGTCTACTCAGAAAGGGAGTAGTTCTCTCAGGTTTTTGGGAAAACGCCGGGAAAGGCCACATTAAAGTAGATATTAATAGCTTTCCTAAAGATCTTTGTCCCGCAAGTTTCTCAGATGCTACCAAGACATTTTTCTTATTTGAGCAGCATATAAAAGTTAATTGAAAGAAACCCCTTCTTAAACATGAGAGTTTAAGAAAGGGTATTTTTTTTATTCCAGCTCGAACATCTGTGTTAGACAAAAAGAGTTCTAAGGAAATCATTTTTTTCTTAACGACGCCCTGGACTTCTAGGCGCTCTTGAGTCGCGAGAAGGTCGACGAGGCCTAAAACCGTTTTGTTGATCAATGATAGCCTTGGCTTTCCCAGCTGACATCGGCTTGAAATTCTCTACATTTTTAGAGTGAAATGGCTGGTCAGTCACGAGAGGGATTTCTTTTTTGATGAGCTTTTCAATCAAGCGTAAAAAAGCCCGTTCTTCACCATCACAAAATGAGATTGCGATGCCCTTGGCACCTGCGCGAGCAGTTCGGCCAATTCTATGCACATAGGTCTCTGGCTCATTGGGAAGATCAAAATTGACGACATGGCTGATATCATCTACATCAATACCGCGTGCCGCAATATCTGTAGCTATCAAAGCTTGCAGCTTGCCATTTTTAAAATCATTTAATGCATTCTGCCTTGCAGATTGAGATTTATTGCCATGAATGGCCAAGTTTTTAATTCCAAATTTAGCCAAATAGAGAGAAACCTTATCAGCGCCATATTTGGTTCGAGTAAAAATAATCACTCGATTTAAATTTTGAGATTCAAAGAGATGTTTAAGCAATTCTTTTTTGGAATCTTTCTCCACATACATCACTTGCTGCTCAATAATTTCAACCGCCGATGACACAGGAGAGATTTCAATTTTCACCGGTTCTGAAAGGATAGACTTAGCAAGCTTTTCGATTTCAGGAGGCATCGTTGCTGAGAAAAAGAGATTATGACGCTTTGCAGGAAGAGACGAAATGATGCGCTTGATGTCATGGATAAATCCCATATCAAGCATACGGTCGGCCTCGTCCAAAACAAAAACTTCGAGATCCCTAAGGGCCACAAATCGTTGATTAAACAAATCCAAAAGTCTTCCAGGTGTTGCCACAAGAACATCAACGCCACCGGCAAGACTTTTCACTTGAGGGCTCTGCCCAACCCCACCGTAAACAACGGCAGTCTTAAGATTTAAGTGTTTCCCATAAGTTTTAAAACTGTCATGGACTTGTATCGCCAGCTCCCTGGTGGGCGTCAAAACAAGAACCCGCGCTTGTTTAGGATGCGGCTTTCTAGGATGATCGTATAGGTTTTGTAGCAAGGGAAGAGAAAACGCCGCGGTTTTTCCAGTTCCGGTTTGGGCGCAGCCTAGCAAATCCTTCTTATCCAACAGTACCGGAATGGCTTCCAGCTGAATAGGTGTCGGATGGGTATAACCGCTCTGCTCTACCGCCTTTAATAGCGGCTCGATCAGTTTTAAATCTTTAAATGTAATTTTAGTATCCAAGGTGTCCCTTTTTCGCGCAGTGTGAACGATGTTGCCTGCAATAGCAAGTCAAACATTGTAACGTCCAAGCTAGCTGCAAGGAAACCATCTCACCCCAGTTCCAATTCAACCCATAATAGACGGCACTTAGGTGGCGAGACACCCCTAGAAAGAAATCTCAAGAAAGGTAGGACCTCGATAGAAAATCGGGAAGCATCGTTTAAATTAGAAGCCGGACCGTTAAGAAGCTCCAAAGGAGGGCCTTGCCGCTGGTATTTGTATCCAAGAGCTTGGCATTTTCCATAAATGCAGAGTCAGGCGTTTTACAGCTCCCTAGTGCCGCTGAACCCTTTTGATTTAAGCATAAATTTGAGCTAAATTAGTGAGTTAAGCAAAAATACGACCCGCCAAATTGTCTTGACGGCTGCCTTTGAATTGGGCATATTGCGCCATGCTGCTTCATCAGGCCCATCAAAAATAAGGCAATTCCATGAACACACTCGACTTAAGATGCAGAAATTTTATGGCGCTGCTACTAGGCTTATCCTCTTTTACCCTCAACTATAGCTGCAAAAAATCAGAAAGCTCCCCCTCAAAAGCTGAAGGGCCGGTAGTGGTTCAGACCTTTAAGGTGGTCAAAAAGCCTATCGAAGATCAGTTGGTGATTTCCGGCTCTCTTACTGCCAATTCTATTTTAGATTTGCCAAGCTTTGGTGAAGGCATCATTACGGAGTGTTTTGTAAAAATCGGCAGCGTCGTCAAATCAGGCGATAAGCTTTGCCGCATTAAAAATGACAACCCAGGAGAAACCTTTCTTCCCTACGAAGTCGAGGCTCCCGTAGGCGGCACCATTGCGCAGTTTTACGTAGGACCAGGGGAGCGCGTGGCTAAAGGAAGTAAACTTCTCAGTCTCGTTACTTCAAAAGACGTAAAAATATCCTTGGAAGCTACCGCCGAGCAAATGAAACCACTTAAAGTAGGAGCTGTCGGAACTTGGGCCCCACTCGATCAAGCTGATCCGGCTGCGGCTTTTCCAGTCGTTGTCCGTTCCATGGCTCCCATTGCGGATCCCATCTCCAAAACCTACAAGATTGAACTCGCTCCGAAGGCCAGTTCCAAGGGCGGCGAATCTCCCCTAGGCAAGGCGACATTTAAGCTAAACTCTGAAATTGGAATTGAGATTCCTGAAAAAGCGACCACCTATATCGGGGACGTGCCCCAAGTCCGCGTTCTGATTGATTCCAAAGTCAAATATGTACCCATCACCCTGGGCCGCACCAACTTCGACAGAATTCAAGTCAAAGCAGGTCTGGTGGGAGGCGAAGAGATTGTCGTCTATACTCCTAAATACTTACCTGAAGGCGAAACTGTTGTCGTTAAAGCGGAAACCAATGCTAAAAAATAGCGCGAAAAAATAGCTTCTTCATATTTCAACTGGGATTCCATATAGGATCCGGGCAAATGGTCCGATCTAGGAGCAAGCCCCTTAAAAAGGTTATTTGATGAATAAAATCTATGCCAACCCCATTAGGGTCTATCTGTTCTTAGGCCTTCTCGCCCTGATAGGTCTTTGGGCTGGAGGAAAGCTTCCGGTCTCTTTATTCCCTAATTCTGTAAGGCCAGGGGTATCCGTTACCTTCTCATTGTCTGGCTATACTCCCGAAAGTTTTAGGAATGAACTCGGATCTGAAATTGAATCTGCCTTTAAAAAAATGAATAGCTCTCTGATCCATGTGGACCAAGTAAATGCTGAGTATAGTAAAGAAGGAAATATTGAATATCGGCTCAAGTTTAGCTGGAACACCTCAGCATCAGAAGCACTTAAAGAAGTCCAAAATATCATGCGCGGGTATTCCGAAAGATTCCCCACAAAAATGCGGGATTCCGTTAATATCTACAATCGCGGTTCAGAAAGAGCGAAAGGGTTCTATGTGGCATCCCTATCCAGCGACCAGCGGCCGGTGGAAGAATTATACTCCTTAATAGAACCGATTCTCAGACCAAAGCTCGCGGAAATTTCTGATGCGGATCAAGTTTCCATTTGGAATCCTGCCGGAGAAAAAATATATGTAAAACCGCGATTTGCAGATTTAACCTCTTTAGGGATTCGATTTAGCGATTTAGAAACCGCCATCCAAACCAACCTTCAGCCAAGAGCAGGTGGAAGGGTAAAGATTCAGGATACGAACTATGCGGTCAACATACCTCGTTCGATTCAAAAGGCTGACGATTTAAAAGATATTGTGCTGCCTGGCACCAATGGCAAGATATATCGCCTGGAAGATGTCGCTTCCGTAGAGCGCAAAAAAGATGACAACTTCGGATTTAGAACTTCAGGCCGCCAAAGCATCATCGTTTATGCGACTCCTAAAGACGACGGCAATATCAAGCGACTTTCAGAAGACATAGCTACCATCACCAGGCAGGTACTTTCAAGTCTCCCTTCTGACATCACCTTTACTCCCCTGATCGACCCAGGAGTGTTTATTCAGTCGGCTGTGAACCATGTGATGAAGGAGGTCTTTCTTGGTGCCTTCCTTGCGGTAGTGATTCTCTATCTATTTATAGGCAGTGCAAGAAATGTCATCACAGCTACAATTGAGATTCCTCTGAGTCTGATTTTATCCTTCATACTCATGAAAATATTTGGCATGAATCTCAATATCATCTCCTTGGGAGGGCTAGCACTCTCTTCCGGCATGAATGTGGATGCCTCAGTGGTTGTGCTAGAAAACATCATGCGTAAGTTTGAAGGCGAGGCGCTTTCTCAAATGAGTAAGGAGAGGCGTCTGTTCTTGATCGTCAGTGCTGTTAAAGAAGTCTTTTTGCCTCTTCTCACCTCGACGTTTGCTTCACTAGTCGTCTTTGTTCCGATAATTTTCACATCTGACCTAACCTACGCTGTCCTTGGTGACTTAGCAAAGGCGGTTGTCTTTTCCCATGTTTTCTCAGCGGTCATCGCGCTACTTTTAGTGCCCTCGGTGCGCTACCACTTGCTTGGCAAAGCCCAAAACCAAAAATATTCTGCAGAAAACGAGCACCGGGCCCCCATGGACAAGCCCCTGGCCAAGTTAGAAGTCTTCTATGTTAAAATATTGGATTTCTTAATCAAGAGCCGTTTCCGTTTGGTGTCCGCACTTTCGTTAGCGGTCGTTTCACTGGTGCTACTGGTTCTCTATGCGGTCCCGACCCTTCCCAAGGAAATTGTTGGAAAGCCAGATACCAATATTATTGGGATCTGGTTTCAAGACAACTCCATAAAAAAACCTCAGCAACAAGACGCCGAGGTCACCCTGCTCGAGAAGAAAATTAAAGACATGCTCGGTGACAAAATTGGCTTTACCTTTTCCCAAGGTATTGGGGTAGACAGTGCCAGTATTCTCATCTTTATTCAAAACAAGTCGGATATGAAATTTGTAAAAAATAAGCTTGAAGACGAGTTCAAATCGAATGACATAAGAGAATACAATATTTGGGATTGGAACCCTGGCGAGCTGTCCCTTCCTAAGCCTTCTCCTCTCAAAATTGAAATGACTGTCGGGTCCATCGAGCAAAGATCTAAAGTCCTTAGTGCTCTTCGCAGCGAATTAACTCTAAAGGTACCTGAGTTTAAAGAATTCAACATGCCAAGTGACAGCCAAGTCTCTGCGGTATTGCAGCTTAAGCCCAAAAGTGCCACTTGGGCCGGGATTAGGGCGGAAAATTTCGCCAAAAGCCCTAGCGACATCCTCTATGATGTGGAACGGGCTATGACCTCCACATCTGCTGGAAGTCTCTCCACAAATGACTCCTCAGTGCCGATCGAAATTACCAGTGCCTTGTCAGATTTGAAAGACGTTCAAGAATTTTCGTCACTTCCCATCAATTGGCAAGGAAGAATCCTGCCTTTAGGAAGTCTTTTTGACATTGATTTTAAAAGAAGCCTAAGCCAATCTAACTTTGAAAACGGCGCGATTTCTTTTGCCCTTTCTGGAAAAATTGCTGAGAAAAATTTGAATCAAAAAGATTCGATTGTTAGGAAAGCCAAAACCGTTTTTGACGAGTGGATGAAAAACAATCCCTGGGGTGCCGGGGCCAAATGGTTGGAGTCTGAAAAAGAGATTCACGATGCGATCCATGAACTTTTGATAGCCTGCGCCTGGTCAGTGGGGTTGATTTTTCTAACGATGCTGCTCCAATTTGGAAACCTATATGAAGCCTTAATTGTCTTGATTGCCATTCCCTTGGCCTTAATCGGGGTGCTATTGAGTTTAACTATCTTTAAAAGCTCCCTAAGTCTAAATAGTGTTTTAGGAATTATCCTATTAAATGGAATTTCCGTCGCCAATAGCATTTTGCTTGTTGATTTTGCTAAAGTTTTGTTTCTTGAAGGAATGGCCCCCAAGGCAGCGGTTATAGAAGCTTCTAAGAAGCGCCTACGTCCCATACTCATCACCTCCATCACGACGATTCTCGCGATGTTTCCTATTGCTCTAGGAATGGGAGAGGGCGGCAAAGTTCTGCAGCCTCTTGGAATTGCCGTTTCCGGCGGCTTATGTATTTCTATGCTGTTAACACTAATCTTTGTTCCTTCCTTGCATTGCATCCACTTAACCAAATTAAACGCAAAAAAGAGTCTACTATGAAAATGGGCTTCGCCTTATTTAGTCTTACTTTGATGTTATCACCAAGCTTTTCCTACGCCGACAGCTTTCAAGATATGGTCATCCGTATCTTAGCCCAGGATGAACTCCTAAAGAGCCAGTCCCTATCTATTGAAGCGAGTCGCGAGGAGTTAGTTCCTAAGTTTTTTGTCCATTTGCCAGAAGTAACGACTTCAGCAAGCACGAGCAAATTGTACGATGGTTCTAAGACTCAATCTTCTTCAAATATTAGTTTATCTGCGAACGTTGTTGTCTTTAACGGCGGCCACGATTCCCTCGTCCGTGACGAGGCAAAAAAGCGCACTCAAAAACTCGACCTGGAGTCTTCAAAAAAGGTCCTAGAGCGTTCAACCACCGTAGCTCAGGACCTCCTCGAATTCATCAGCAAAAATAAGTCTCTTGTGGAGCGCGAAAAATGGCTGAAATCTCGGCGAAACATTTTAGAAAATGCAGAGATTCGTTTCAAGAAAGGATTGCTCGCTGGAGAAGAATGGATTCGGCTCAAGATTGATTTTGACAACGCTCAAAATGAATTTGAGCTATCGAAACTTGAACTTGATGTGATATCGGGGCGCTACCACATTAACAGAAAACAACTCGAGCAACTTTCCTGGCCCTGGCTTCATTTGATCGGTGATAAAACGGCCAGCAATATTAAATCATTTCCCCCTGCGTCCTCGTCTCTTGATTCTCGTATCGACGAAGTGTCACTAGAGGCATCTAGTATAGCTATTAAAGCAGAGCGACGCCGCTACTTCCCAGAGTTTTCCCTTTCCGCTGGGATCAGTCGGAATTTCAAAGAAGACAATCTACCTAGCGACGTTCAAAAATCGACCACCCTCGCCGTTTCTCTTCCTCTCTTTTCAAGGTTTCAAACAGAATCTCAAATCAATAGCCTGGTTAAGCAGCAAGCCTCTGAAAAAAGTCAAGCCGAATATCAATCGTCAGAAAACAAAAGAACGGTTGATTTCGTCATCCAAGACATCAAGCGTCTAAGAGACCGCTTAAACAAAGACGACAGCATTTCTAAATCAGCTCGAGACGTCATGGAAAAATCACGGGAAAAATTCTTACAAGGAAAGATTTCAGCAAATGATTTCAATTCCGATGAAAGCCGCTATATCAATCTTTACGACTCCTGGCTTAAAGACATGGAGTCGCTACACAAAGATTTTATTGTTCTTTGTAGAAATACATCAGCTGATATCTTCGCTTGCGTGGACAGTCAAAAATAGCCACTGACCTTGGCTCACCTTGTCTTAGTTGATCTCAAGACAATATCGGAAGAATCACTATAATTGTGATCTGCATTCCCGAATAACAATGGACTTAGGTTCGTCAGAAAAAATCCTTTAGCACCGATCTTTCACTGAGAAAATTGCCGTCTAATTTGCTAACAAAACCTTTTGGGAAGTTTCATTTTGTCTGAAACCCAAAAAAGAGACTCTCTATAGGCAACAACAGCCCCTTCAAGCAATTCGTTAGATTACCTAATTTACAATGCGACCATTGCCTTTTTGATGGACGTGTTCAAAAAGTCCTGCGATGGTTTCTATGGTCTGTTGATTGTCATGCTCCCAGTAGATAACCATATCGGCATAACGCTTAGTGGGGTCGACGTATTTCACATACATGGGCCTCACCGTAGTAAGATATTGATCTACTACATTATCAACGGTTCTTCCCCGTTCATTTATATCTCGGGTCAGCCGACGAATAAACCTTAGGTCGTTCCCGACATCGACAAAAAAGCGCATGGAACAAAGTTCGCGGATTTCTGGATGATAAAGGGCAAAGATAGAATCAAAAAGTATAAATTTAGCGGGGTGCAGGGTTTCTGTAGTCGATAATCTGGAATGAGTTGAAAAATCGTAGGTAGGACGTTCGATGGATTCCCCATTCATGAGTTTTTGAATATGCTCTATCAAAAGTCGATTGTCGATGGAATCAGGGTGATCGAAGTTCATCATCGCCCTACGCTCAGACGATAAATGCGAAAGATCCTGGTAATAGTGATCCCCGTTGAAGACCAAAACATCCATATTAGGGATCATCGCCTTGACACGATTTACAATTGTAGTCTTACCGCTTCCAGACCCGCCTGCGATGGCCACTAAATATGGTTTCAACATGAACCTCTTTCCTTAGATCACGCGCATCAGCGCATCAAAAACCTGCCTACCTGTTATCGAACGCATACACTGAAAGTGCCCCAGCGGGCAACTCTTAGGTCCGTGCTCACTGCAAGGGCGGCAAATTAGGTCTTTCATTTCAACAATTTCAGACCTTTCTGACCGGCTATAAAATCCTAAGGCAGGATGAGTTGCGCCGTAGATCATGACGGTGGGGGTCTGAAAGGCCGATCCGTAATGTATCGGAGAAGAGTCGCCGGAAATCAAGGCCGACAGCTTGGGGTAAAGCATTCTAAGCTCATCGAGAGACGTTTGGTTCACCAAGTTTAGGATGCGTTTTTTATCGGCTAGGCCTGCCAATATCTCGTCTGCCAATCTAGCATCATCCCCTGATCCTAAAAGGACCATATTATAAGTAGTTTCTCTTTGAATGATTTCTATCAATGACCTAAACCCAGATTCTGTCCATCTTTTCGTTGCCCAAACACTGCCGGGGGCTATGGCTATAATTTTATTTGAGGAGCTGATTTTCTGAGCCATTTGGGGCGACATAGGTAGAGGATTCAAATTCGGCAACCAACCTACAGATAACTCCCTAGAAATTCCTAAAGGCTCTAACAGCAAACTGACTCGATGAGATTCGTGAAGTAGCGAGATGCGAGGAACCTTGACTGTTTTTAATGGCGCAAGTTTTGTTTCCGTATAGGTTATAACCTGAAATCCCAAAATCCTAGAAAGAATTGAAGAACGAGCAGACCTATGGGGCTGAAGGATAAGGGTAGATTTACGATTGAGTCGAGAGCGAAGGAAGCGAACCTGCTTCCAAATGTCAAAAAAACCTTTTCGCTTGTCCCAACCGATGATGTTCGCCAATGCGGGATGGTCCTTGAGTGCTGCTTTCCCTATCGGAGTCGTTATCAGATGCTGGTTGATCGAGGGCGAAATTGTTTTTAAACCGCTGAAGGCAGCGGTCGACAATATAATATCTCCGAGAAAGGCTGTTTGAATCCAAATGACATCGGTAATTTTATCTGTATTCATGCCAGCTCCCGGGTATAAACCAACGCATCTTCTCCGTCTTTATAGTATTGTTTTCTGGTAGATAAAAGATTAAATCCTAGCGCTTTATATAATCGCAGCGCCGCTAGATTTGAACATCTTACTTCTAGAAAAACCAGAGTTACACCCAATGATTTTAAATGAGCTAAAGAAAATTCTAACAATTGTCTGGCAATGCCTCCGCCCCGACCTCCCAGAGGTACAAAAACAAACAAAAGCTCCGCTTCCCCTGCAACATATTTCCAGAAACTAAACCCCAGAACTTGATCATTTTCCGTGGCAAGGGCGACAAAACACCCTTCACTTTGTAAACTCTTTAAAACTTCCTCAATCGGCCAGAATGCCCAGTCCTGAGACCAATTTGCAACGTCAGGCCATAGCGAGATCAAATCTTTGTAGGATGGCAAGCAAATTTTTATTTTTTTCATCTCAAGGCCTGCGAAAGATTTTTTTTCGATCTTTTAAGCTTACGGCGTGGCTATTCTAAAGATCAAATGAATTAAATTTAAAAAAAATCATTTTTTTTGACACTTCTGCTTGACAGTTAATTCATGACTTGTAACTCTATACGTATCGAGTCACTTTTTTGCTATAGTTTTGTAAGCCAATTTTTTGGAGGAGATCCCCATGAACAAGTCCGAGCTAGTAGAAGCAATTGCTAAACTAACATCACAGACAAAAGCTGACACTGAGCGCTCACTAGACGCTTTTATTGATGTTATCGGCAAAAACATTAAGAAAAAAGAAGGCGTTAAATTGGTCGGTTTCGGTACATTCAGCGTATCAAATCGCAAAGCACGCATCGGCCGCAACCCACAAACTGGTGAAGAAATTCAGATTCCTGCTCGCAAGGTTCCTGTATTCCGTCCAGGCAAAGACCTTAAGGACAGCGTTAAGTAGTCTTATTCTCAAAATAAAAAGAGGAAGCGCTTTACTTTGTAAACGCTTCCTCTTTTAACGACTACTTTGATTGCCTGATCCATTCCTCTTTTCATAATACCTAGATACCACTAGCGGATGAAGCCAACTTGCACTCCTAAAGAGATCAGCTGTCTGCTTCTTCTATAAAGTTAACCATTTTCATTCCCAGCAATTGTTCTGACGATAGATGTTCTAACACCCCATCTAAATCTTCATGGTCTTCCCTATAAGCAAGATAGGTACCCCCGTTAGCTCCCGGGTTATGGTTCACAACAACCCAAGTTGTTTTTTCTTCTTTGGAATACACGCGGAATGGAATCATTTTATCTCCTTGGCTTTATTCAATTTTAATCTTCTTCTTGGCCTTGTCAAAATAAATACTTGACCATTCATCGCCATCAGCCTTAGGCGTGCTCCAATTTGAAACATCACACGGTAAACTTGGCTTTTCGGAATCTTGGGCATCTCAGAAAAGGCTTTTAGAAAGTCTTCCTGCCTGGAGGTCGACATATTGGAAAGCAAAATCGCTTTTACTTCCGGCGTAGCAAGCTTCCAAGCAATGAGCCAGTCCCTTTCTGGAATTACAGACAAGACTTTCTGAATGCTTCGGTCATCTAAACGCTCAATATCCCACCATGTAAAATCACTCCACTCAACGAGCCTGGCTAATAAGGGGGACCCTAAAGAGAGCTTAGACAATAAATCCTTATAGGATTTGGCGTCCAAAACCTTAAACATAGCTACAAGCTTAGCATAGCCAGAGATTGTTTTGGGTGGCGGATCAGTGGGCAGGGAAACCAAGAGGCCGCCCCCCTAGAATATGCCCATGAATATAATCTACGGTTTGGCCAGCATTTTCCCCATGATTAAAGATGACTCTATACCCATCCTTTTCAAGACCAAGATGTGAGGCGACTCGCGCAATTCCTTTAAAGTATTCGCCTAGATCCAGGGAGTTTGCCGATCCTACTTCCGCAAAGCTTTTTAATTTTTTCTTTGGAATCACCAACACATGGACGGGTGCTTTAGGGGCTATGTCTCGAAAGGCATAGACCCATTCATCCTCATAGACTTTATCAGATGGAATTTCTCCACGAAGAATTTTGTCAAAAATAGTATGATCCATTTGGAATAAGCCTCCATTTTTGGGACTATTTTAGTTTAGAATCCCTTTGGAACAAACAAGAATAACCAATCCCATCATTTCTTCTTTATTTCTCTCGTTCTATTGTAGGGGACTGAAGAAAGAAAGCGCCGATCCTTTTATCTAGAATAAAACTGGGACCAGATATCAAAATTAAACTGAAAAACAGACCCTAAACTCTAAGCAAATCATATTTTTTTAGGGGGTGCCGCACCTAAAAGTTGAGGCATTTTTTTCCCACATTTTTTTATTATCCAACAATATCAGATATTTGCACTCAAACTAGGCAGCTCTTTCTAAGGAAAAATTTGCCGCCTCCGAAGCTTTCTATAGTGAATTTAGGATGCCCAACTATGACAGGAGGTCAACAATGGGATTAAGGATCAGGACGAACCTTGCATCGATTACCGGACAGAGACATTTAGGAAGAGCCACTGAAGCCGTTCAAAGCAGCATGGAAAAGTTATCTTCGGGTCAAAGAATCAATAAGGCAGCTGATGATGCAGCGGGCCTTGCGGTTTCGGAAAACTTGAAGGCAACAACTCGCTCGCTTGCTCAAGCGAAGAGAAACGCCATGGATGGTGTCTCAATGATTCAGGTTGCTGAAGGTGGCATGGAAGAAACCTCAAGTATGCTCATTCGCCTCAGAGAGCTCTCCACACAGGCAGCATCTGATACGATTGGTTCTACAGAAAGAGAATTTCTTCATAAAGAATTTTTGGAACTAAAAGATGAAATTGACCGAGTCACAGTAACGACGGAATACAACGGAACCCGACTCCTTATGGGCTCACAAGGTGTTGGAAATCCAGAGACAGGTCTTATCGACGGCTTAGGAAATGATGCCAAAGGCGCTCTTCTTGCCACGGGTAACGGATTCCCACTCGAAGTGCAAGTTGGTAAAGATTACTTCGAAGCAGCAGATGCTTTGACTGTACAAAATCAAGCCAACATCATTAAAATTGACATGCAAAAGCTAGGCACAAGTACAGCAGATCTTGGCTTGACAGCAAGCCAAGAAGAAAGATCGGCTTGGGTCGGTGCAGCAGAAGGTCAATCAGGACGAAGCTATTCTAACGAATACGCCAACGGTGCTAGCTTTGAGCAGTTCGGAACGGGCGTAATCAATAAAGACCGTGCTCAGAAGACCATCGCGACGATCGACGGTGCCATCCAAAAGGTGAATGAACATAGAGCATATCTCGGCGCCATTCAAAACCGCTTGGGAAGTTCGATCCGCAACTTGGACGTTCAAGTGGAAAACCTTTCTGCTTCTAACAGCCGTATCCGCGATACAGACTTTGCCTCTGAAACTGCAGTTATGACTCAGTCCAGCATCATGCAACAAGCAGGCACTGCAGTGCTAGCTCAAGCAAAATCTCAACCAGAAGTTGCTCTATCTCTCCTTCGCTAATAGCTTCTATCTTAAAGTTTCGACCCTGGGCCTCTCGGCTCAGGGTTTTCTTTTGGCGTTCTTTTTCTAACCTAAAATTTTCTTTCCTTTCGATCGAAGACGCTTGGCTTGCAAATAGCAAAAAACTCGCCCTCCCCCAAAACCGAGGTCAAGCCCGCTTTCCTGCTTCAGCCCATTGTCTTTTTTACTGCTTGGAACGTTAAAGTATTGAGAACGTGCGTTCGGGCCCTTCCAATTGCCTAAGGCAGGGAGCCCTCGAGTTTGCGTCTTTAGGCAGCATATCTCCGTTAACTCATTAGTTTTTGTCATAAAAACAAAGGGTTAATGGGAAGCTTAAAAACACCTAAATACCGAAACGCTCCTATTTTCATACCGAGTGCGCTAATGACAATGAGCAAGGAATTTGATAGAAGATGCCACCAAAAGACGGAGTTTTTATGAGCAAAGGTACTGTAGACATTGTAGGAGTGCCCCTGGATCTCGGCGCCAATATTAGAGGCTCCAATATGGGTCCTGCGACCATCCGGGTTGCAGATCTTCATCGACAGATCGAAGTTTTGGGATTTGCAACGGAAGATCTGGGAGACATTGCAGTACCCTATCGCGAGCAGATTGCTAAAGCAGACCGCTCCCAGAACTATCTCAGCGTCATAGAAAAAATTGTGGCTCAGCTGGCAGAAATTACTAAAAAAAGTATCGAAGCCGGACATATCCCCCTTACGATTGGAGGTGATCATACGGTAGCTATTGGCAGTATTTCTGGAGTGTCAAGCGCTCTACATGCTAAAGGAAAAAATTTAGGCCTCATTTGGGTAGATGCTCATGCTGACTTAAATACCCCTGAAACATCACCAACCGGCAACATCCACGGTATGCCTTTAGCAGTCGTTCTTGGCAAAGGCCACAAGTCCCTAACCTCCATTGGGGGGAGCTTTGCGAAGGTGAGACCTCAAAATGTTGCGCTTATTGGCATTCGATCCATTGACAACGACGAGAGAGAACTTTGTAAATCAAGTGGAATTAGATATTTCACGATGAGAGAAATCGATGAAAAAGGACTTTCAAAAGTGATGGAAGAAGCCATCCAAGTGGCCTCCAAAGATACGGATGGCATCCACCTCTCTTTTGACTTGGATGCTATTGAACCCCTTTATGCTCCGGGTGTTAGCACTCCTGTTACAGGCGGCCTGTCCCATAGAGAGGCACACTTGTGCTTAGAAATGATCGCCGATTCTAAAAAGCTCCTTTCTATGGATTTTGTGGAGGTAAATCCCATGACTGACATCGATCATAAAACAGCTAAACTCACGGTTGATTTCATTCTTTCAGCCCTCGGAAAGTCGATTATTTGAATCTCTTTTGTAGAAGATGAAACGTTTCCTTACTTTTTGATATAGAGGCACCATGTTTGAACTCATAAAAACTTCCGGCAAAGCTCGCCGCGCTCGCTTGAGCTTAAAGCATGGAACTGTCGAAACCCCTATATTTATGCCGGTAGGAACAGTCGGATCCGTAAAGTCCATGACAAATACAGATATGCTTCAAATGGAAACCCAGATTCTTCTAGGCAATACGTATCATCTTTTTCTTCGCCCCGGACTCGAAGTGATTCGAGCGGCAGGCGGTTTACACTCATTCATGGGTTGGAAGAAGCCTATTTTGACGGATTCAGGCGGGTTTCAAATCTTCTCTCTCGGCAAATTAAATAAATTGACAGAAAATGGAGCCCATTTTCAGAGCCACCTTGATGGCACTAGATTTCTACTAACTCCAGAGTTAGCGGTTGAGATTCAGGAAACTTTAGGTTCAGACATACATATGGTTTTAGATGAATGCACGGCCTATCCTGTTTCCCATCAAGTTGCCAAATCTTCCATGGAGAGATCTTTAAGGTGGGCCAAAAGGTGCCGCGAAACAAAAACTAAAGACGACCTTTGTCAATTTGGAATAGTACAAGGAAGTATGTTTTCTGATCTCAGAAAAATCTCTATAGAGGGTTTAAATGAGCTCGGTTTTGAAGGCATGGCTATGGGTGGCCTTAGTGTTGGCGAACCAAAGCCCGAGATGAGAGCCATGACCGAATATTGCTGTGACCTTTTACCTACCGATAAACCACGTTATCTTATGGGCGTAGGAACACCGTTAGATTTGATAGAATCTGTGGCCCTAGGCGTCGATATGTTTGACTGTGTGATGCCCACTAGAAATGCGCGTAACGGCACCCTGTTTACTTCCGTCGGAAAAGTTAACATCAAAAACAGCACTTACCGTTTAGATCAAGGCCCTCTAGACCCCTCGTGTCCCTGCTATACTTGCACGTCTTTTTCCAGAAGTTACCTTCGCCATCTCTATGCAAGTGGCGAACTGACAGCCTTAAGGCTTCTGAGCCTTCATAATTTGACGTACTACTTAAATCTCATGGCTGAGATACGCACATCTATAGAAAACGATTCCTTTGAAGGACTCTTGAAGCATCATCAAGCCCTTTGGGACCGTTAGGTCCAAGCATGGCTTAAACATATGCGGACTCACCGCCCGTATTGATGATGATTTTTCCTTCTTCTTCAAGTTTTCTTGCCACGGAAACGATTTCATACTGAATAGCTTCCACATCTGAAAGCTTGACAGCAGACATGGCCTCCATGTCTTCTTTAAGCATGCCGGCGGCTCGTTCCGACATATTTCTAAACACGAGATCCCTAACTCCTTCACTTGCGGTCTTGAGAGCCACTTTCCACTTGTCATTTGAGACGCTTTTAATGATTTCTTGAATCCCGCGGTCATCAATTTTAGCAAGGTCATCGAATACAAACATCAACTGACGAATTTGCTCCGCTAAATCTGGATCCCGTTCTTCCAGATTATCTAAGATCTGTTCTTCAGTCGCCTTATCCATTAAATTTAGCATTTCAGCTAGGGGCTCAACCCCGCCAATTTTCTGTGTAGAAATGCTGCCCATTGCTTGAATCTCATTGCGAAGAACATCATCAATCTCATCAATGATTTCAGGTGCTACGGCATCTAAATTAGCAATTCTAAGTAGAATTTCAGTATGAATGGCTTCAGGCAATAATTTAATGGTTTCTCCACACTTCCGAGCGTCTAAATGCGCCAGAATGAGGGCAATAGTTTGCGGGTGCTCGTTTCTGATAAACGTAGCTAGAGTTCTCGGATCGATAAGTTCCAAAGAGTCTAAATTGGCCGAAGATCCCAAGGATAAAGATTCAATGAGGTCGTCGGCCTCACCGCCTTTGAAAGCACTGCCAATGACTTTCTTTGTAAATTCATTACCGCCATAGAAGAATTTCTTATTCTGCTGAAGAATTCCATAGAACTCTCCGATGATTTCATCGACGATGTTTTGCTCTAATCGTCCAAGACGACTCATAGCGCTACCGATGCGTTTTATTTCAAATTCATTCATATGCTTGAAAATTTCAGCTGAAATATCTTCGCCAAAAGATAGAAGTAGAATCGCTGCTTTCTGGGCACCACTATATTTATTTGTTCCCACGTCAAACTCCTGACCTATGCTTGTATCTATACTTCATCATACCGGCTAAACTTTGTCACTTTCTATGGGCGAGAATTACCCTGCAAATTTTGCCATCCAGGAAAGGACTTAGTGCCTCAAATATCTCTGGGATCTCATCTCCTAAGATGCTAAAATTTTGACGCTTTACATTATTTTGAATCTTTTAGAGGCTACCGTGTACTATTTGGTATCTATTTGCATCTACTTCCTGTTGCGCTTCCTACGTCTCACCTGTCGCGTGGAGACACTCGGGGGAGAACATCGACAAAGGTCATTAGAACACTCTTCACTTAATTCCTATGTCTTAGTTTTTTGGCACGAGCACTTAGTTTCAACTATTACCGCTCATCTTGGGGAAAAATTAATCTCCGCGATGGCCAGCCGGTCCCAATCTGGGAGAATGATCGGACGTACCTTAACCTGGTTAGGATTTGTGGTTGTCTATGGAAGCCAAAAAAGAAATGGAAAAGAAAAAGGCGGCAAAGAAGCGAAAGAGAGTTTGCTGCGCCAGTTAAAAAACGGAAATATCGCTTCTTTGACCGTAGACGGCTCCATTGGTCCCAGGCGTTTTTGTAAACCGGGCGCCATTAAATTAGCAAGAGAAACAGGAACCCACATTATTCCTTGCGCCACTGTAGCTAGCAGCTATTGGCAGTTAAAAACTTGGGATAAACTGCAAATTCCAAAACCATTTTCAAGAATCATTTTAAATTTTGGGGAAGGCCTTGAAGTGCCTAAAAATCTCATGGACTCTGAATTTTTAGAATTTCAGTTACTTATTGGTGAAAAAATCAATGAAGCAGAAAAGACTGCTCTGAATTACCTGGATCAAAAGTACAAAATTCAGGTTTCTCCCGATTTAACTTAAGGCGCAGGGCCAATCATCTCACTATGAAGAAGCGCCCCCGCCTCATCGTAGAACTCCAATTTTAACTCATCTCGAGTCACCGTAAGTTGTCCAAATCCAAAACCTTCGCGAAGAAATACCGGCTTTCCATTGGGAGACACTTTTGCGAGATCCCCTCCTCCTCCACCTAGAATGGCATAAGGCGTTTCACAATCCGGATCTCTCCTCATCTCTAAATGATGAGAGTGCCCAAAGAGTGCAATGTCAGCTTTGCCACAAATGGCTTTTCTCATAAAGACAGCCCTAGGATCATTTCCATCATAGGTAAATCCTTTTAGACTTGAACTACGAAGGGGATGATGGCCTGCCACTAAGCGCCAAGCTGTGGACTTAGGCTTAGCCAAAGAGCCTAACAAAAACGAAAAAGAGCAGTCCTTCTCACTAAAACACCAGTCAGCTATAGATGTATCAAAATCAATAAGCTCCAAGAGGGCCCCAAACTTGACTCCATAAAATCGACCCGGAGCAATCCATCTAGGGCTCAAATCACTATATTGGATCACCGCTAACGGGCTTCCTTGATAGTCATGGTTGCCTAGAGTGACATAGAAAGGAGTCTTTAAAAGACAAGACCCGCCATAAATATCTTCAAACTTAGTCTTCCACTGAGGATCTTCAACCGACGATACGCCATGAGGATAGAAATTATCACCTAGCAACAACACACCATCTATTCCCGTCCTGCACTTAGCCTCTAAACTCTCCGCAACTGCCTTCTGGTGCTCCGATCCACTGCCCTGATCCCCAAATACCAATAGCTTCAAAGTCGCGCCTGAGGCTCGACTCAACTCCACTCCCTGGCCTGGTGAATCTGCAGCACGGGACATCCAATTCCAATAGGCCCCAAATCCCACACTTAGAACTACAAAAAAGAACAAACTCAATTTTACGTTTTGTTTTTTCAAATGGAAGGCTCCCTCAACAACTAGAATATTCTTCCCAAGCGACCTAAGAAGCAAAAAAGCTACCTAAAAGAAGCTAAAAAACAAACCCTGCAGCTTCGTAAAACGAAATCTGCAGGGTCATTGTATTTCAGGTGGTGGGGATTGACGGGCTCGAACCGCCGACCCTCTGCTTGTAAGGCAGATGCTCTAGCCAACTGAGCTAAATCCCCCCTTTTACTCATGAGATTTATTCGCTAGATCCAATCACTTGGCTCTAAAAAAACGTCTTATGAGAGGACGTTTTATGACTGATCACTCCTAATTTGTCAATAAAAAGGTTGGAGCTCTTTTAGATTTAAATAAGCCCCCGAAATCTATATAAAAAATCAAACTACATCATCGTCTTTTTCAAATCCAGACTCAGATTTTATCTTCGCACTGACTTCAGGGAGCATAACCACCTCGTCGATTTGATCTTGTCCCCACTCATCAGGCACCTGGTCTGCCAAACGCTCATAGGCGCGGCGGGCCAGAAAACTCCTGACAACAAGAAAAGACACAATACTTACCAGAAAGAACAGAGCAGCAAATCCATAAGAAGTGACAGCATTCATTTTAGGCCGAACCCAGCCATCTGGATGCTGAAAGCTTCTCACTAACTGGAAAGACTCTTGGAAAGTCTTATCTTGGCCAACCTGAAAATGCTCCGGCAAATCTGTGTAGGTAAAGACATAGTGCTCAGACTGAGAAGAAAATACTGCGATCGATTGATCCAACGAATTACCAGCTGCTTCAATATTTGCAAAGTAAAGCATGCCCTTAAAATCAGGCCTAAAATCGAAAATGCGCGGTTGCCGCAGATTAATATTACTCCAGCCGCCAGCTGAGAGTTGCTTTTTTAAGACTTCTATAAAGTCTTTTCCTGACCCATCATCAATATCTATGGGACCTTTGCGGACGCGCAGGGTCACTTCAGGCTTGAAAACATCTTCTCCCCCTGTGGGAGCCACGAACCTAATGCCCCAGCTCTCCGGAGCGGCCTTCCACCCTTCTGGAAGGGTGTAGGTTATATCAGTCACTGCTCCCTTCGACGAATTTATCCGCACCCAAAAAAATGAGGACAAGACCAATGTTAACCATAGAAGCATCTTCATAAAATTTCCCTATGCGCTCAGGTTGTGCACCAAATCTTCAATGAGTCTAGTTTCATAAAGCAGCTGATCCTGCATAGCATCGCCAATTTTATCCAAGTCCTGGGACTCGAGTTGCTGAACTTTTGCAACGCCAGAAAAATTTCCTGCTTCAACAGATTGAGAAACAGATTGAGAAACAGATTGAGAAATAGAGTCGATTTCGCAAGATCTCTCAAACAACATAACTGTATTTAATTTTCGCAGGCCTAAAGATTGTAGCCCCATTCCACCTTCCCAAGTTGCTTCATAAATGCCAAAAATACGTATCTTGGAATCAAACGGAGTTTCCACCCGTCTCGCTAAGAAAATCCAATCTCCTTCATATACTTTATGAGAGAGCTCTAGCTCTACGCTCGAGTCCAGACTCTGATAGACTTGCTCCCACTGTTCAGCGCCTACAAATGCAATCCACGGCTTTCTCTGAGCATCAGAATGCTTATGGGCGACATAGTCAATATTGAGTTTTCTATAGACATCCCGAACCAAACCATCCCAAGCTGCCCTATTGCCCGTGCCAACTCTCGACCCATACTCAGCAAGACTCAATAATTCATAACTCAAATCTTTCTGACCCAATTGCTCTTGAACGGCATTCCAATTCCACTGCATGGACAGCAGAATGGTATTGAGATCCTGAAAGTCAAAATTCTTTGGAAATTTTCTGGATAGACTTTCTGCCTTCAATTTCGCCACATCTAAGTCCCCTGCCTCGACGCTTCGCGAGAGATGAAGAAGGTCACATAGCGGCGAACCTGGAAACAATTCCTGGGTATGTTGTTCTAAAGCCCGCAAAGACTTGCCCGCTTTTAAATTCAATGGGAGGTCAACGGCAAGAGTTCGAAGATGGAAATAGTCAAGCAAGCAGTTTTCAGACTTCGACAAAGATAGATTTTTACTTCCGAATCTTCTCGCTAGCATTTGAACAAACTCTAAAGCGTAGCTGTCGGTCGATTTGGAAAGTGCTCCCGCAAGTAACTCGCAAGCCTCAATTTCATCACAACCCAAATGGCATAGACCTTTAAGTCCGGAAAAGGCATCGGCAAATTCATCTTGCTCAACCGCTAAAAGCTGAAAATGCTCGGCCAAGCCTGTAAGCGATGAAGCGTCTTGCTCTAAAGTCGCAATTTCGACCCAAATTCTATAAAGTGCAAATCTCATCGGATGATTGGGCTTCTCAGCAAGGAGCCCCGAAACCATAGAATTTGCTTTTTTGTAATCTGAGTGCCAAAAAAGATTGAGACATTCCCGCACGTCTCTAAGTCCATAGGTGCTGCCTGTAACCACAAATAAAGTACTATTCAGTTGTTTCATAATTTGAATTCTCCGCCCAATAAGCAAGTCTTGCAGAAGAATTCGGTTTTTGTAAGTAGGTTCATGAGGAAAATAGGGAGGAGTTTTTTGCTTAGGACTAGCTTACCCAATAATTTCGAACCATTAAATTAGTAGCTAGAGGATCCACAAAACTTAAGATTCAGATAGACTCTTTACACGCTCGGCAATTTTTACCGGAATCACTGTAGCTTCTACTTCGACATGGGAATCAATGAGTACTTCTCGCAAATCATTATAACAGCTGTCGCATAAAGGATTTCCAATGGCTTCAAAATCCACTTCCCCTGCCACAAATAAATAGGACCAAGCTTTATCGCTAAAACTTCTAAATCGAACTTTTTTGTCGCCAAGGCAATGACGACATCCACTAACAAAAATCGGACTGGCAGCGTTTTTTTTCATAAGATTACCTTCATAAATGTCCGTCCATCAAAACAAAAGAAAATGAATATGAATATGAATATGAATATGAAGTTGAAATCACAACCGCACATAAACGCATTCTCTTTCATTTTACTGAAAGATTTTAAATTCCTATTTTTTCGCTTGTTAGCTCTGTCGATCTTTTCGCACAGCTAAAGTGAAGTGTCAACTCTTTTTGATTCTTAAAAATTTAATTTGCCTTCAAATAAGGCGCCTCTTCAAAATAAAATTTAAGCACTTCTCTCTTGATGCAGTGCATCCGCATTGTGTCGATGCGCATACTTACAAGAGGCTTCCATATACCATTTGCGGCTTGTTTATCGCCATTTCTGTAGGCCAAAAGACCAGAAAAGTACATAACTTCCGGATGAGAAGGAGGCAGCTGTTGCAAATAGGACCTCGCTTCCTTTATCCTGCCAAGCTTCAAATACGCATGAACGATTACAAGTGCAGCATGTGGAAAACTTTCCCCTTGGTGCCCACTTTTTGCATACTCAAGCGCTTTTTCTAAATTAATTTCTTGCCATAAAAAACAATCTGCAAGCTCTGTCCACGCCTTTTTTTTCAAATTTTGAGAAAGATTTACGGCTTGTAATGCCTGCTCTAACCAAATCGACGAGGCCTCCAATTGCCAAATGGATTTATAGAGATCTGCAAGCGCAAAGTAGATTTCTACACTGTCAAAATTTGTATTAAGAAGCTTGAGAAGATCATGCGTAGCTTTCTTGGCGTCGTATTTAGCGCCTGAATTCACCACCTGATCTAAAGCCTCGCTGCTACCATTCGAATGAAGATAATTAATTTTGCTTCTCAGATAAATCAAGTCGGAAAAGCGGTCTGCATCAATAGATGCGGTATACCTTGAGAATTCTTGCGAGTTATACGAGTCTTGGTTGTCCAAGGACAATTTCTCCAATACTACATCTTTTTCAAGTCCCGATTGAGCTTGAAGGATCAGTGCATATTGAACGTTGTAGGATACATTCCAAGTATCATTTGCAAGCAAGTTAGAAAGAACGGATAGGGCTTCAAGCTTTTGGTCTGCTTGCAAATGGATATTGGCCTGAGCCCAAAGAACTTCCTCTCGACTCTCGGGAAACTTATCGAGGTCAACCTTAGCAAGTACTTCCACCGACTCTGGAATTCTATTTTGAGACAAAAGCCAGCTTGCCCACTTAATAGAGTTTGAAGCATCTGAGGACTCTAACTCATACATCTTTTCATAGTGAAATCCTGCTCTTTGAGGCTGTGAATAAGAGTTATAAATATCACCTACTAATGCATGAATACGAGGATCTCTATCAAATTGAATCAAAAGGGAATTAGCATGAGAAAGAAGCTCACCTTTTGATCCCCCACTCTGAGCCAAATCTAGCGTTTTCTCACGGAGAGAAAGGTACTCATCCACATCAACCTTCGCAGTCCTGAGTTCTACAAGCAACATGAGAAATTCAATATCTTTGCTGTGAGGTTGGTTGTTGTATGCTTCTTTCATATATTGACAGGCACTAGAAAATTCGCCCAGGTCAAGCAAATGGATGATAAGTTTTTGTACAATCGTAAAGTTTTTGGTTTGAGAAATAACCCTTTGATACAGCTTTAGAGCCAAGTCAAATTCACCAAATTCTTCAGATACTTTACCAGCAAAATACAACGCGCTGTCTCCGGCCGTTTCATCTTTTGCCATTAATCCGGCAAGAATCTTTGCCTGATCCAGCTCTTCTTCTGCCAAGGACTCGTTATTGTCTAATTTAGCAATACGGGCTAAAGCGAACTGCTCGTAGAGCCTCACCTCAACGGGACATTTTCCTTTATTCTCTAGCCACCATTCTGAAAGTGTAGAAATCGCAGTACGAGCATAGTCATATTTTTCTAAATTGATGAAAAACTGACAAAGATTTCGATGCGTCTCAAAATTTCCATAAAGATTGTAAGGAGCATGTTTTTCGGAAAGGTAAAAATAGTAGTCACCTAATACATCCTGATTTTTGGCATAGTACTGCTGGCTCAAGCCAAAATAGGACGGAAACCACTCCGCATCTTCTTTTATGGAAAGCTCATAGTTGAATATCGCTCGCTCGGGATTGCCGAGGCATTCATAGGCAAATGCGATAGCATAATAAGAAAGCGCCGATGGGCCAAAAGTCTTAATATGATTTTGAATTTCTTCAATGGATGGCTGAACCCCGTTGAGGTCGGAATGCTGCTTCAAAAGAATTCCTGAAATATCGGCCAGCTTAGGACTTCTTAGACGGCTCGTTTTTAAAAGAATATCGCTTGTATTCTGCCCATGCTTTAGTTTTACACCGAGTTCTATGAATCTTAGAAGCAATAGTGGATTTGACGCCATATCAGGAACGCTTAAGCTTTGAGCAAGCTCACTATATGCTTCGTCGTAAGCTTTTACGAAGATAAGCTTATTGACGTATTCAAATCGTTGAATGATTGCACCCATAGCCCCCCCTATCCCTATCTATCGACATTTTTTTATTTGCTTAAACCTTTTCCCATGATCGACTTCAAACAAAAATCTTAATCCCTGCAACTGATTGAATTTATGATGAATTTTGCTGCAATAAAATGCGGTTGCCCGTAGCAAAAATTTATAGTCGAACGAGCGGTCGCAAATTCAGACATCTGGCCTCCAAAGAAACTGGAAACTAAAATTTAAGTTTTTGTAAATAGTTCCGACTAAACCTCTGGATACTGGGGGTTATAACTATGAAGCAATTCCTTAAAGCGATCATGACGGTCATTGGCCTTACAAGCTGCAGCAAAGACTACAATTTAGCGGAGCAAATTGCTGCTCAGGGTATCTATGATTCCGCCAGCGCCCTCGACAAGCAATGGATTGGTGACCAAGAATCTGAAACCATCCGGCTTCAAAGCGATAAAATAATCACTATTCCCATTTCCCAAAATCTTTGGAATATAGACAAATCGGAGTGGAATGTTTTGAATGCAGACGCCAGAGGGATGATTTACCTATATGTCTCAAAGAAAAAGGACGGGCAGTTCTACTCTGCTTGCACTCTTGAAAGCTATCTCATTTTAGATACAGTTACTTCAGGTAATCTCTCGATCTCTGGTAAGAACATCAAAGACACTAAGGAATTGAAAGACCTCACAACCTTTAGGCTCCCTCTCATTTCACGGACTCTAGTTAACGACCCAAAAGCGTCTGATCTTCTAAGTGTATGCCAACACGCCTATTCCTTATCGTTGCAAGAACAAATTGCCAAATACTACCAAAACTTACTTACATCTGCCTGGTTAGAAGAAAAACCCACATACTGTAAGACTGACGAGGGCTGTCACTCGTGGCGAGATAAATTTCCTTCCAGCTGGGGCCCTGGGGAGCCCTTATGTAAAGCTGATGACAAATCTGGAATTTCTAGATGTCAGATGCAAGCAGAGTATGGACAAAGTTGTTCGCTCTACCTCACAAACAACGGTCTTTCAAAGAAGGCAGATGGCTATGGATCGCTTCTCGTAAGCTCAAACAGACGACTAGAACTTAGCTGCACTAAACCAGGATATGCTTGCCTTCCTATCAATAGGCAAACCTCCGGCCTCTTCTCTACGAGTTGTCGCCCTGAACTAGAAAGACCTACAACATTGGTCGGAAGTCCATAGCCAACCAAATAACTGGTAATCAGCCAAGCCTGGGCATAGGCGGAGCCTACTAAACGCCGCTCGGCCTGAGAGAGAACTCTGGCGTAACCAAGATCAAATAGAAATATTGAGAAAAAGCAGGCAGCAAAAGCGCTATCTTTGAAATTGAGACCGCCATAATCGAGGCCATGTTTTTACTGGAAATCTTGTGACAAAGAGTAGTACAGAAATGACCCACAATGTGAATGTGATCGCGTTTGCATGGAAGGGTCTATAGGCTGCCAAAAAACCACCCAAAATACTTAAAACTGCTGTCGCAAATAAAGTCCCCTCTATTTTTCTAAGCCTGTCTTTGAGGGTCAAGTTTTGGGACTGGGGGAGCCTAGCTACGGGAAGCGCACCAGGCAAGAAGTCACTTACCCACCGATTGTAGAGGTCATAACGCAGACCGAGTCTTTTTCTGTTCTCACTATGCTCGAAAAGCGACGAATAATAGACAATTACTGCCAAGAGACACAAACCTAGACCAAAGAATAGGGCGTTGTCGACTCCGACTAGCACAGAACTTAGCACAAGCCCCAAGGACAATGTTTTAGGGTGTTTCAGGTGATGATGGGCCAAGGAGAAACCTTCTTGTCCGGCTGCTAGACTCAAAGCGAGGGCGACAAAAAACAGCGCCAGCGACAGGTAGATACTATTTATAGAATGTGAAAGAAAAGGAATATAAAGCAGAACGAACAATCTAGATGCTAGGGCCACTGGAAATTCCATAGTCACTCCTATTGAACTACGATTATCGCTGTTCCTTACCGTACGTTCAAGATCAATATAGGATTTGGAAATAAAAGAACCGATGCGAGGGGGCTTCCTAAAAAGTGAGCTGAAAAGTGTAGCCTCCCCTTGTGAAAGAACTTGCCCTACCCATGACTTCTTCTTCTGGACTCGCCGAATCATTGCTCAATGCTCGGTAAGGCCTTACGGCAAAATCTGTTAATAGCGAGGGAGCCTCAGTTCCCTATCTCACAGGGAACTGAGGCTCCTATGCAATCGTAGCTAGGAATGTATACAAAACGCTTCCATTGGAATTTTAAAGTCCCATTATGAAAAGAGACATTTACTAAAGAACAAAAAACTAATTTGATCTCCAGCGACGGTAATTCCAACACCACTGTTCCGGGTAAGCTCTAATTATATTCCCAATTTCAGAAGCAAACGTGGCCGTTAATTCTTCTGCTGTCTGGGTAGGCTGATAAACAATTTCTTTAGTTATAACTCTATAGACCATAGCCCCTTCACGTACGACATGAACCGCAAACACGGGGCACTTAAAATGGAGGGTCATCGTGGCTGGTCCACTAACCATTGGTGTTTCTATGCCCAAAAAATCTACCTTGGGGCTGTTAGCGACAAGCGGTTTCTGATCCATCACAAAGCCTAAAATATTGCCACCCTTTAAAACAGTCATCATGTCTTTTACAAGGGAAGACTTGCCGGTCCAAAGGACATTTATATCCAGACGGATGCGAACATTATTTAAGAATTCAGAAAAGCCCGGATTCTTGGAGGGCTTAGCTAGACCATAAAACTTTCTGTTACTGGCCTTTGCAAGAACATGTCCCGCCAGCTCCCAGGAACCTAAATGAGACGTAATACATACAACTTCTTGGGAAGAAGAGAATCGAGACAGCTCTTTTGATAGATTTTCCATTCCTAAGATTTTTACTGATCTAGGATGGAAAACGGCTCTGAGAGTTTCCAAACTGCAGTGGACGGTGCTGCTCAAACATTGGTCAGCAAAAGTTCGGCAAGAGCGGCTCTGTTTGGCGAGCCCAAAAACTCGATAAACATTCTGGCTGATAATCCTTCGATCTTTTCGGGCTAAAAGCACCACTAGAAAAGAGATCACCAAACACACAACCTTAAAAAAGGGCACCGGAATATGGGCTAAAAATCGTGAGAATGACAAAATGAAAAAGTAGAGCGTCTTATCTTTGGGGGAAAGGTCTTTCAAAGGTTTATCCCAGTTGCTTTTTCATAGAATTCCCGGGCCATATAGGAGCTTCTTACAAGCGGCGCCGAAGCCACCCCTTTAAAGCCCAGTTCTAAAGCTTTTTTGCTGATTTCTAAAAATTCATCCGGATGAACCCACCTCTTTATAGACAGGTGCTTTTTAGTTGGCCGCATATACTGCCCGATGGTAATAAAATCGACATCATGGTCTCTTAAATCTTGCAATGCCTCAAAAACCTCAGCTTTTTCTTCTCCGAGTCCAAGCATCAAAGCACTCTTAGTATAGAGAGGATACTCAGCGATATTTTTGGCATGCTGCAATGCTTTCAGGCTTTGATGATAATTTGCCCTAGCATCTCGCACGCGCGGAGAAAGCCTCGCAACAGTCTCAATATTATGGGCATAGACATCAGGTCTTGCTGCTAAAATCGTTCGTACAGCATCTTGACTTCCTTTAAAGTCTCCAGCTAACAACTCTATTTTGATACCTTCATTGAGTCGCTTCACCTCATCCAAAACATGGGCCACGTGCCTGGCACCACCATCGTCTAGATCGTCGCGGTCTACCATGGTTATAACCACATACTTTAAATTCATAAGCTTAACAGATTCTGCTACGTTTAAGGGTTCAGAAGCATCAAGCAGACGATCTGGATTTCCTGTTTTCACATTACAAAACCTGCAGCCTCTCGTACAAGTGTCACCAAGCACCATAAAAGTTGCTGTATTGGTATTCCAGCATTTACCAATATTCGGACACTTAGCCTCTTCGCACACTGTGACGAGCTTCCGCGAGCGAAGATCTTTCTTAATATCAAAAAAGACACTTCCTGTCGGAATGCTGGTTTTAAGCCACTCTGGTTTTCTGATGTGGAGGTCTGAGGCAGCGGGGCTTTGAGAATTTAATTCAATATTTTCCATAAGATAACACCCTGTGATTGCATGCCCGGCGGTTTGTGATATGACAGGGCTGGCCGAGGATACCACCGTTTTTCAGTGTGGTCTACGGATCTAGGAGACAAAATTAATGAATAAACCTGCAGCCCGCTCGATAAAACTCCCACGCGAGCTAGAGCTCTCCTGGATGAAAGCACTCGTTATGTTTGGAAAAAATCAGCGAGACCCTGAACTTTTTAGCAGCGTCGAGTTAAAACGCTTAGCGATGCGCTCGGCCTCTCTTTCCATGCCGAATATAGAAAAACTATGGGAGACCTTTACCCAGGAAAGATCTGGGCTGGTTAAAAATCTATTGGCTGGACGTGAAAAGACCCATGCCTATCTTGCTGGCTTTCACCTCGTCAATCAATTTAAGACCTGGTCCATCCTAGAGAGGATGATGACCCGAACACCCGCCCTAGCCAAAACCCTTAAAGCTAAACATATTCAAGTGGTAGACCTAGGTTGTGGCAGCGGAGCTGCTGGTATTGCTGCTGCCCATTGGCTTGTCCAAAATGTGAGCCCTAACCAAGTTAAAATCGATGGAGTGGACTCCTCCAATAGCCTTCTCGAAACTGCCGCCTATATGTCTAAAAGCTTAGGACTTGAGTTTACAGGCCACCGGGGGTTTATCGAAACCCAGTCCGTTGCCCTCCAGTTGGATCATCCCGTCGTCCTCTGTTTAGGATACGTCTGGAACGAAATTTATAAAAATAAGGCCGCTAAAGCACGGCTATTTAAAATCATGGGAGATATTGCAAAAAGTAAATCTCCGTCACTTATCGTTATTTTAGATCCCTCTGATGAGCTCGGCGCTAAGTCTGCTATGAAACTTCGAGAAGATCTTCGCGAAAAGGAACTAACCCCAATCTATCCTTGTCCCTCTGCTAAACCGTGTCCCCTTATAGAGAGTGGCCGCGACTGGTGCTATTCTGAGTTGGCTTGGGAAAAGCCTGTATTACAAAGAAAAATTGAAGAATCTTTGGCTATCTCAAGAACCGTTCTAGGCGTGAGTGGCTTTGTTTATGCCAATAGCGCGATGGTCCGCAAAATCCATACCCTAGAAAATCAAAAAGTTGTCATCGGCCGGCCTACCACCAAAGATGCGCCGTGGGGCCACTATAGCTATCTTCTTTGCACCGATACTGATGTTGTGAAAATGCCTGGCACTGTTAAGCCGCAACTTAAAGGCACTCTTTACGAGGCATAATTTACGAGGCATAAATTGCCTCTGATGATCTCTAGGCTCTCTCCGATAAAAACGAGGGAGGGCTTGGTAGGTGACCAGTCGAACATGGAAAATCTTCATCATAGTGTTCTTCAGCTTGCAATGCGGGAAGGATATCGAAACCCTATCCAAAACTCCTCAAAAAAAACCGAACAATAGCGCAGCCCCCACAACTGCCTCTTCAACACCTTCAAAGAATAAAGATACTGTTTATAAAAATCCTTCCAGGCAAATACGAAGGCTTACCCTCGACCTTCAAAATCGACTCCCCTCAAGCGAAGAAACCGAAATCTATACACGAAATATCGATACCGCAGAAAGCCTTACAACTTTCTTTCTAAAGTCAAATGATGCCGATAGTGCTATGGCAACCCTTCACAGGAACTTCTGGGACCTTTGGCAGCCAAAAACCCTCGAGCAGCTATCCGCCACAGACGCTGCTCTTCGCACGGCAATGACCACGGCAAGCACGGATTTATTGCTGGATGATCCGATTAAAACTTTAAGATTTATGATCAGCCAAGATGAATCCTTCGAAAAAATATTCACTAAAAAGTACAGCCTCATGGAACCCTCTACGGCCATTTTTTACAATCAAACTTCTGCTCAAGGGCCAGATGTTGACACAAATGTTGTGGTCTATAGTGATATTTCAAGACCAAATCTCGGAATTCTATCCAGCTTTGGCTGGAATGCTTCTTTGCCAAAAACTTCAGGATCCAAAAACTATAGCGGCGCTGCGGAAGCTATCCGGAAACTTACCTGTCTCAGTTTTAATAGCGCTACCGCCCATAATTTTGGGCAGGCAGGCATAAAAACTGTTGATAGCAGCCTCTTGTCTACCGCATCTTCTCACTCAAGTTGTACGAGCTGCCATAATCAATTTCATACTTTGGCTGAAGGACTACCCTACCTATCTAGTTCCACGACTCTTACGAATTGGCTCACTTACGATCAAAACGCGTTTTCTTCAGGCATTTACAAAGGAAAATCCTACCTAACTCCTGACGAACTTGCGAATCTAATAAGCGCAGATTCCAGAATATCCAGCTGCGAGCTTGAAAATGTTGTTGAAGAGATCTTTCAGAGAAAACTGAGTAGCCTAGCCGACCAAGATCTCAAGCAAATTCTTTTTGAACGATGGACGGAATCTAAAAATGTAAGAAATCTCGTGTCGGACATCATTGCGAGTCCCGAGTATCAACACCAAGTATTTGGTAGCGCTGGATCCATTACTAACAACCTAAGCAGCGTCCGCGTATTTGGACCTGCCCAATGGGATGGCTTTATAAAGCAAATCCTGCCCCAATATACGATAAGAAATCTTGTACTTCAAAACCCCGCCATCGGAAAGTCAGCGGGCAATCCGGAAATTATTCCCCTTGCAAACTTAGTGCCACGACAACGTCTAAATGGTTATGAAAAGCAGTTCATTCCTAGCGAAATCTACACACAATCCGCATTTGATCTCGCGGTGAGAATTGCTGATGCCGTAGTCGCCACAGAGCTCTCGTCAACTGCACTAGCCCAAAACAGAAAGGTGCTCTCGAGCGTACCAGATTTTGATGCCTTTGGAGCGACATCCACTGAGGTCAAAAATCAAATATCAGACACTTGGAATAAGTGGACTTCCCTAAAGACAACAAGCTCAGACTACCGAATTTCCAAATTGTATAGCGTGTATAGTGAATCCATACAAACGGGCTCAACCGATCTAGAAAAAGCTCGCAATGCATGGAAATGGGTTTTAACCTCGATTCTTATAGCACCAGAATTCATCATCTACTAAGGACAGAAAAAATGAAAATTTTGTTTTCCCTCCTCACATTGATATTTAGCTACAGTGCCTTGGCAGTACCTCCAAAAATACTAGTAATAAATGTCGAAGGCGGATGGGATCCCACAATGGTATTTGACTACAAAGGCGACATCGGGGGTATTGCTACAGACGGTGGAGCGCTAACTACTTCTTCTGGTTTGAGCTGGGTCAGTAAATCTTCAAGGCCATCCGTAGATACATTTATGACAGCTGAGGCAACCAAGACCATAATTATCAATGGACTCTACACAAAAGGTATTGGGGCAAGCGACACCATAGCCCAAATGGGAATTGCAAAGCAACGAACTAGCGAAGTCTATACGGATTACATGACATGGTACGCTTCCCAAGTGTTTCCCTATCTCACGATTCCTCATCTATTGATAGATAGCCCTTCTGTTCCTGGCGAATTTCAAGGAAAAAGCTATCAGCTCAAGCTTGACGATGTAAAACGTTGGACTTCAGAAAGCTTGCAGGTACCTGCAAGTGTTTCTGATTGGAGCAATTGGTCCTATGAAAATGCCCTTTCCGGAAAAAGCGGCACTAATTTGGATACTACTAAAATAAGTACCCTCTACTTAAATCAAAAGAGAAACCTGTCGCTGCGTCCAGTTTTTTCTGGACTTTACAATCCGGCTCTCTCAGATTTTAAAAACCGCGCCTCCATAGCTCTCACTTCTTTTAAAAACAATCTTACTGGCGTAGCAACTATCCGGCACGGAAAACCCGATGAATGGAACACGAGATCTCCTGGAACTTCTCATTTTACTGAGCAGAACACACTCTATGAATCCCTATTTTCAGATCTCACCTGGCTTATTTCAGAAATAGTCTCCAGTGACTTAAGCGACAACATCGTTGTAGTCGTCCGCTCAAACTTGGGAAGAAATCCCCTCCTAAACGCCCAGGGTGGAAAAAACCCATGGCCATATACAAGCCTTCTCCTCTGGTCAAAGCTTTGGACTGGTGGAAAGGTCGTCGGGCAATTTGATAGCAATCTTATGGGGGTGCCGATGGATCCCATTTTTGGTTCTACTGGCACTGGCAACAAAATCTACCTGACACCAGACAACATATTTGCTGCGATCTTTAGCCGTGCCTCACTTTCGCCCTCGGGATTTTGGCTCACTCCCGATCCAGCCATGGTCCTATTTCAGGAGGCCACTCCATGAAAGTTGCACTTAATATGGTCCCCAAATGGAATCCAGGCATTGGCTCGCAAGGGAGGATTCACAAATCAATTTATCTCTTGGTCCCATTATTATTTATTTTTACATCTTGTGGGAGAAGCGAACCGGTAACTGAAGACGCCAAAGTTGAAGAACACTACGATATTCCCAACAAAAAATCGGTGTACCCAGCAACAACCAGTGATTGCGAAAACGGAACAACTCTCTCCTGGGTGAGTTTTGGCAGTAGCTTTTTTGACAGGTATTGTACCTCTTGCCACTCTTCAAGTTTGGAGGATTCACAGCGCAGTGGCGCTCCCACCACCTCTAATTTTGACTCCTATGGTGGAATGATAAAGCAGCGGTCACAAATACTTCTAAGCGCAGGAACTTTGAAGGACGCAAAAATGCCTCCTACCAATACAGTCCCTCTTGAAGAAAGAAAAGCTCTTATCGAATACCTAAAATGCGGAGCCCCAGAATGACTTTGAATGTGGAATTCCATTAGGTTTAAAGTAAAATGTACTTCAATTCTTTTGTCTTAGCAGAAGTTCGATTCGGTTACCAAAAGGATCACGAAATTCTACCCAACTAAAACCGGGAGTAGGAATCCCTTGAGAAACCTGGATACCAAGTTCTGAAAACCTCTTTATCCATCCTTCAAGGTCAGAAATCGCATTGGCCAGTTGAGAACTGGTAGTTCTGCGATTAACTCCGACTTCAACAACAAACAGCTTCCCTATTGCTGCAAAAAATTAGGCTGATACTAAATGTATCTCTGGTTTGCTAACGATCTCAATCGGCTCAGAACTATCGGCAGTAATCATAGGAAGATTAGCGTGACCGAAGACTTTTGGGGCCGGCTATAGTGCAGAAAAATATCGCTGTCAGCTGCCTTCTGAAGACATGTGCAAGCAAAAATTGTGCTACAATGTTCTTAATTCCTGCTTTATTTTCCCGCCCTGAATCTAGGGACGCCAGCAAATGTCCCGTCTTTCGGTCAGCCTATCTTGCGAGAAGCAAGATCTTGATTTCAAACATAGCAACTACCAACTCGACTGCTTTATGCTTTGATAGCAAATCGTCTATCTTAACTACTAGCTTTCTGCTTTCAAATCCTTCTCTATACGGATTGATTAGAGTAAACGCCTGATAAAGACACAGTATAGTCAAAATGTTTGAGGCACAGGACTATAGACGAAAGAGCGCTTTTAAAAAGATATTTCTGCGCCCATATAAAGGTCCCGTATCTGCAAGACATGCCTCTTCAAATTGGCATCGTACAGCAAAGGAACTATTGAAGAGCGCGCCAAGGCTTCCGCTGGTAGCTTTCTAGAAGTTGCCTATACCATTTGCTCTTGGTTGGCAGTTTGGAATCTCTTTGAGCTATCAAAGAGCTTGCTAATCTTGGTGTTGGTATGTGCTTGGTGCAGCGATACCGGTGCATGTTTTTTTGGCCGAACTTTTGGCAAGAAAAAGCTGCTACCAATTCTGTCGCCGAACAAGACTTGGGAGGGTGCTATTGGGGATTCATTTGCGGCGTTTGTGCTGTGTTCTTCTTTCAAGCTTGGCTAGCCCACTTGCAGACTGGCGAATCACCTATCTGGTTGCCTTGTTCGGAGCTGCAGCCGCACAAGCGGGCGATCTTTTTAAGTCTTTGTTCAAACGAAATGCTGGAGTGAAGGATTCTGGCAAGCTTCTTCCAGGTCACGGTGGGCTCATCGATAGAAAAGGTAGTGTTCTAATGGCAAGTCCTGTTGTATGGCTCCTAATAACCGCAACTCAATGGGACTAATCGCGCCCCCCCGAAAGGAAACCCACAGATAGGCTACTTTAAGAGCGTCGAATTCGCTTCCTCAATAAGATCCCACATGGACCAGCAAACGATAATAAATGTCACTGGTGCTTTGCAAGAAAATCAAGATACCGTTCACACTACGCTTTTCAAAATACGCTTTTCAAAACACCTTTTTCCAAAGGTGCACATTTTTTCTTACGATTTCACAGTGCATGTTTGCATAACTTTCATCTGGCGGCGTAAATCCTCGACGGATTTATAAAGTCAGAAGACGCCCTTATTGCTGCAAAAAACATGGGCTGGCACTAATTGTATGTCTGTTTTGCTATCGACCCTAATTGATCCCGCCTCATTGGCTGTGATAATGAGAAGGTTCGCGTCGGCAAAGATTTTTTGTGCCTGTAATAGAGCTGACACCTCTCGCTGGCGTGTCTCTTCAGAAGACATGTTTAAGCAAACCTGGATCAAGTCCGTGGTCCGGTGTCCTTCTCGAATCAAGAAATCGATCTCCTTGCCAGAATCGGAGCGATAGTAAAAAAGAGAAAGATTTTGGATTTTTCTGCGTCCTCTTAATGTTAAATAGATACAGTTTTCAAGCTGTTTGCTGAGAATAGGCATATTCAAAGCGCTTAATGCCCCTAGAATTCCTGTATCGATCACGTAAGGCTTTCTTTCCGACTGTATGCGAGCTTTTGTTTTAAAAGAAAATGCACCTATGGTTTCTACAAGATAAGCTTCTTCAAAATAGTGTAAGTATTTGTCCACCGAGGTGACACTCGGACTGCCATGAAGCGCTTTAGAAAGGGATCTTGAGCTGGTGCGAGAGGCAACGTTGTTAACTAGTAACGAAAGTGTATTTGTTAGGTAGCTAGGATTGCGAATTTTTTTCCTTTTAACTAAGTCCTTTAGAACAATGGAGTCAAAGAGTGTACTCAGGTAGGATCTGGCATCAATTGCTGGTTGAAATAGTACCTCTGGATAGCCTCCACGCTCTAAATAGAATTGAAAGTTCGTCCAACTTGGGATTTGGCTTGTAGCATTTATGTATTCTTCAAATGAAAAAGGCAGAAGTTCTATAGCAACATGTCGGCCTGTCAACGCTGTCGCCAACTCTGTACTCAAAAGCTTTGCATTGGACCCTGTAAGGACTAGGTTATAGTTTCTTCTGTGGAGTTTGTTAACAAAGGTCTCCCAGTCCGGAAAATCCTGTATTTCATCAAGATACCAAAAGTCCGCATCAGGATAAACTTTGTGGGCTGCGTCCATAAGGGCATCCCCAGAGACCCCCCTGAACGTTTCATCATCAAAGTTAAGATAGGCTATCTTTTTATCTTCCAAAATTTTTTGAATGAGCCTCGACTTGCCTGCACGCCTAGGTCCAAGAACGATTTTAATCAGCGAGCTCCCCAAGGCCGTGAGGAGTTCTGCTTCCTTAGCTCTTGAAAAATAGGGCCTATTACATAAGCCTTGAAATTCAACCCGCTGTCTTTGAAGAGAGTCTTCTAAAGTGTAAGTTACTGTATTTATGGAAAGACCCTCCAAGTAAAAACGATCATACTTGTCACTTTAGCATGAAAGTGCAAAGTACAAAAGGATGTAGTTGATGCTTTGGCAAAAATACGGACCCGAGCCAGCTCAATATCATTTGGCTGTAAGTCATTAATACTACGGCCGGAAGAAAGTTAAACCTGAATCAGTCAAGGACGTCGCAAAGATGCTGCAAGGATTTTTTAGGAAAAGGTTTCTGTTTTTGCAGCATCGAGAGTTTCTCCGACCACAAGAGCAAAGAGTCTCCCATGAAAACCTAGAATGTAATCCAAAAAACTTTAGAGCCTCGGAATCCAAGGCCCTAAAGGAAGCTACTTTCTATTTTTGTAAACTCAAGATGGATTCCGTCTGAACTATTTCCTATGGAAACCAACTTGACAAAACTCAGGTATTCGCACAGTTTTTAGCGACAACTGGTCACGGGGACTTGAGGCTGTTGTGGTTTTGGTCCAAATGTTTGAGCTAAGACACTTGCGACACCAGTTATCACGCTACCCGTAGTACTTGTTCCATCAATTACAGAGCCCAGCACACCAACGCCACCTAGCACCGCTGGTAATGCATTTGATGGGGTAGAAGTCTTAGGACAAGATGAAGGTAAACTTCCAAGGGAACTTATATCTTGTTGGTTGCCACCAGAAGTAATGACAATTGAGATCGAGTCTGGAATGTCATAATTCGTATTGCTTTTATCGGAACTTTCACAGCTTGAGGCATTCGATTTTGACTGTTGCTTGCAAAGGTCTAAATCCCTTACAAACACTCTAATAGAGTAGGTGCTTGGAACACCAATCTTGCCTGACAGGGTAAAGCCTGAATTTGTCGGAGTAGCTTTTAGACCAGGAACCATGTTTGAGGCGTCCACAAAAAGCTTAACTTTACGATTAGAATCATTATCAGTCACGCTGGCTTCAAAGCTCATGTTGCCAAACTCTTCGTTGACACCTTTGGTGACTTGTTTGTTTGAAATTTGATAGCTTTTCACTCGCGGGCAACTCTTAGCAGTGCAAGAAGAATAGCCTGAGGTCAAATCGCTGGTGCTTTTATTTCCGTTAGTAGAAGGCATTTGGGGAGCAGATCTGCCTCCACAAGCTGTTTCAAGAAGTCCTAAAAAGGATGCCATCGCTATAATTTTCATGGATTTCATAAACCCTCCTGAAGTTCCACAACTACTAAATTCCTTATCGGACGAGAGTTGAAAGAAACTGGAGTTTTATTATTAAGCCGAGATCTCTAAAAAATTCCTTAGGTTAGAAACTTTGAGAGGCCAGATTTATCCAATATCGCCTGAAATTCTGCCGTGGGTTTTGCACTTACTTCCAATCGTTCTTCGTTCCAAATAAAACTCAGAGAGCAGGCATGGAGAAAATGTCTTTTGACGGCATAGGACTCAAATCCTCCGGGAGTTTGAGTAAGGCCCATGCCATAAATCTTGTCTCCCAATATGGGAAGCCTAGCTTTTTCTAGATGAACCCTAATTTGGTGGGTTCTTCCCGTGTGCGGAAAGCAATGAATGAGGTTAAGATTTTTTGAGGAGCCCAGCCAATGAAACCGAGTTTCAGAGGTTTTGCCGCCTGATCTCACAATCTCAACGCGCCCACTTTTTTCCATAGTGTCGGACAGATAGCAAAGCTCCGTCCATTCTTTTTGGACCGGAGTACCCGTAGTTATAGCAAGATACTCCTTTTTTACGTCTCGAGATCTAAAGAGATCCATGACTTTTTCAGCTACTTTTGCGGATTTGGCGAGCACCAAAACCCCAGATGTTTCTTTATCTAGTCGATGACAGGGCCAAAGGGTTTTACCCCGCCCGAAGTAGCCGCTGGCATCCAAAAGCTTCGGATCTTTCGTCGGCTGGGAAAGCATGCCCGCTGGTTTGTTGACAATCACAAGCTCGCCATCTTCACGAAGAATCCAAGCATCAGGACTGCCAAAGTCGACAACCTTTCTGGATTTAAGAATATCCCCGTCTAAATAGTAGGTTACCTTATCGCCCGGCTGAAGAGTTCGATTGGCAAAGCGCTCGCGCCGCCCATTGATGGCGAGAGCGCCATTATCGAGGATGCGTCTCACTCTAGTTTTCGAAAGAAAATCCGAGTGCTGCGCAATAAATTGATCAATTCTAAGGCCTCGTTCTTCTCGTCCGACCACTAAATCAATTTTTTTACTCTCAGCCATTTTCGACCTTTCTTTCGCCTAAGTCTTGTTTAAACCTAACTTTTTCTGTAAATAGAGAAGTCAGCAATTCGGGAGGTCTTAGGCCTCACCTCTACTTTTTATACTATGGATAGACTATGGAAATGGCCGCCCAAGACTCTCTGCTTTATCGCTTTCGACATTCCCTTGCACACGTATTAGCCCAAGCCGTAAAACTAGAATACCCTTCTGCTGTCCTTGGCTTTGGTCCACCAACAGATACGGGCTTCTACTACGACTTTGATTTTGGCGACACTAAAATTAGCGATGAGGTCCTAAAAGTCTTAGAATCCCGAATGAAAAAAATCATTGGACAAAGGCAGCCCTTTACCTTTGAAGATATGCCACGGGACCAGGCCTTGGCAAAATGTCAAAATCTTAAGGAAAATTATAAGGTTGAGAATATCGAAAACCTTCATGGGAGGGGAGTTACCTCCTTTAGATTCTTTACCAATGGCCCTTTTGTCGACCTTTGTGAAGGGCCCCATGTAGCTCATACGGGAGAGCTTCCAGCTAAGTCCTTTAGGCTTGATCGCGTCGCCGGGGCTTATTGGCTCGGTGACGAAAAAAACAAGATGCTCACTCGCATCTATGCCCTGGTTTTTGAGACCCCGGAGGAGCTCGACGCCTATTTAAAGCGACGCGCCCTCGCCCATGAATACGACCACAAAAAAATTGGCAAAGAGCTTGAACTCTTCCATTTCGACGACTTGGTCGGCAAGGGCCTACCTTTATGGCTACCAAACGGAACCGTCATCAGACAAGAAATTGAGCGCTATGCGGAAGAGGTTGAGTTTAACTATGGTTATAAAAGGGTACACACCCCGATCATTGCCAAAGAAGACCTATACAAGACCTCTCAGCACCTTCCGGCCTATGAAGAGTCGATGTTTCCGCCAATGATCGTTAATCACGAGCAGACTGGTTACGTGGAAAAGTATTATTTAAGACCCATGAACTGTCCTCATCATCACTTGATTTTTAGCATGCGAAAAAGAAGCTACCGAGAATTGCCCTTGCGCCTTGCGGAATATGGCCAAGTATTTCGTTTTGAGCAGTCTGGAGAGCTTTCAGGCCTGATTCGTGTGAGAACCATGGCCACAAATGATGCCCATATTTACTGTCGCAAAGATCAATTGCGCTCGGAAATACTACATACTTTAAAGCTCTATAATGAGGTTTATGAAACCTTTAAACTAGACAACTTCAGATATCGACTTTCTATTCGTGCTAAAGATGACAATAAGGCGAAGTTCAAGGGCACGGATGAGATGTGGAATGAAGCTGAAGGCGCATTGAAGGACATTTTAGACCAGCTAAAGATCCCTTATTATATTGGTGAAGGAGAAGCTGCATTCTATGGACCTAAAATTGATATTCAATTTAGAAACCTATTAGGACGTGAAGAAACGGTTTCCACCATTCAAGTGGATTTCTTGGCAGCTGTGAATTTTAACTTAAGATACACCAGCGAAGACGGCAAAGAAGAATCCCCGGTTGTCTTACATAGGGCTCCGCTTTCCACCCATGAACGTTTTATTAGTTATCTTATTGAATACTATGGAGGGGCCTTCCCTTTATGGTTTAACCCCCTTCAAGTGGTGCTCATTCCCGTAAATGAAACTTGTGTGGAGTATTGCCTAGGTTTAAAAGCTGAGCTTCACGCCGCGAAAGTTCGGGTTGAAGTGGACGAAACCAATGAATCGTTTAATAAAAAAATCAGAATCAACACCATGAAAAAAGCTTCAATTCTTCTTATTATTGGCAATAAGGAAAAGGAATCTGACTCGGTAACTGTAAGACGTTACGGAGTCACAGAACAGGAAAATCTGGCCAGACCAGCTTTCATTGCCGGGCTTTTAAATGAGATCAAATCCAGGACCAATAACCGTCAACCAGTAACTTCTATTCTCTAGAAAGGATCCCCATGTCCCTTCATCCCTTAGCCCATTACCCTATGGGCCCGCATTTAAAAATTTGGCTTGGGGTAAAAGCCGAGGCTGAGCAACTTTCCGACAGAAATCGCTATGAGTTCGCTGATTATGTCTTGAAATTTGGTGAGGAGAATGGTCTTTCGGATCATGAATCTTTGGTCGATCTTATCGATGAGCTTGTTTCCATGGATCACCCTTTGGCGGCTTTAAAGCTGATTGATATGAATCTATCCGTATGGGACCGTGGTGATTTTCGCGGAGCTCTAGCGGAAGGTATCGCCGCTATGATCACGGGAGAACTTCCCAGAGCAGAGCTTTGCTTTGCTGCTGCCAATCAAGTGGCCCCCGAAGAACCAGCCCCTTACAGCAATATGATTGAAATTCTGATTCAAGATGGCCGCTATGAAGAAGCTTCGACCTGGGCTGACGCCGGACTCAATTCTAATCCGAATCACTACCGACTTTGGGAGCTCTTTTTGGCCCTTAGTCGCATCAACGCGCAGAACGAAGAAGCGCTTGCCAAGGCCGTATTTGAAAAAGCCCAAACTCTTTCCTCATGGGCAGGCACAAGCCTGGCCGCTGAAATCGATCCGGAAGCGAACCCCAGCGCGAAAGTAACCCTACTTGCTCCATTTTATAATGCTGGTGAGCGAGATGATGAGTTTCTCATTGAATATACGGGAGCTTTAGGGGCCAGCGGGGATATGGATTCTATCCCTCAGATTCTATGGGCTGCGGAGCGACTTAGCTCGAGAGAGCTGCCTTGGCGGCTCTATATGCATGCTTCTCAGGCTTATTTAGCCCTAGGGAAATTCGAAGATTTTCAAATGATGTCTAAAAAGATTTCTTCTCTGAGCGGAGTCCCAAGGAATGTCCTAAAATACCTCGACGATCACTTAAAAGAAGTTATGGAAGAACAATCCCAAACACCTAGCACTCTGACGCCCGAAGTCGAAAATCTAAGTCATTAGAGCGAATTTAAAAAATATATCCGGCCGCGAAGTTTTGCCTGAAATATAGGCGA
>JBAXBA010000028.1:0-42827 GCA_037142195.1 Pseudomonadota bacterium | reverse complement strand
TGTCTGAACTTAAAATTGGACACGATTTCTGAGGAATCCATTGGCTATCTCTTAGCCTTTATGCAGACCGCATGCGCAGTTTCGGCCCTGACCTTAGGTGTAAATCCCTTCGATCAGCCTGGAGTGGAAGCCTATAAAATCAATCTTTTTGGAATGATGGGGCGACCAGGATTTGAACATGCTCGAGACAAGATGGCTGGCATAAAATAGTTCAGACTTTATGTCTTCGAATGAGGTTTCCTAAAGTTGTAAAGTCGATTTCCTCTTTCTATGCCACTTATCTAAGGAATCGATTTTACTTGGCCATATCGTGAAATTCACCTAATGGGCTTAGGCCTATAAACTCACCGAATTTCCGCGCCTATAAAAAGGCACACATGCTTTGCCACTCGCCCTCACGCGAAGAAGAATCCTCATTTCTTGGGACAGTAATTTTAATGCACATTCCAACCCGTCTAAGAGTTGTGAATGCCATGGGAGCTCGACCGGCCATTTAAAAACATCACAAATCTATTTCTTAACGAGTCTCAACATGGTGTCTGACTTCTTAAAAGCAGAACTAATATCCAGTTTAGTACCCAGTTTGTCCAGATCTGGGCTGGAGTTACTCGTGTTTTTTTGCAACGGCACTTGTAAATTTTTTAACTCAAAGGAAGATCCTTCTAGCGATCTATCAGTCGCATCTAAAATACCCGTAGATCCTTCCCTATTCCCTTGGTCATTGTCAGAGGTTCGAGTCAGATCTCGAATCATTTCAAGCAACTTCTCGGCGAATTCATTATGATTAGAAATGGCTTCTTCTATAACCGACTCCCCAAGAATCTTCTTCGCCTCTTCCAAGAGGCTTGAGCTAAATACGGCTTGGGTCATTATATTTCCGGATAGCTGACGTTCAAAATCTGACACATCCACTTGCCGAGCAGAAAGTTCCACAAATATGTTTTTCACCTCGAGGGCATGCCAATCCTCGGACCCATGCCGTCTTATTTTCCAAAGCATGTCAGGGGTGCCTTTATCAAAGACAATCTCCCACTGATACCTTTGATAGATATCCCCTACGCGCCAGTACAACCTGCGGTCTAGGCTAAAGTCATCTAGAAACTTAATTTTTGAATCCATTTGCTGCTTGCCCCCAAATGACCCCCGAAAGGAAGATCTTCACTCCCTAACGAATTGCAAGGCGTCTGCCAACAAAAAAACCAAATCATTCCGTGAATTTAGCGGACTTTTGATGACTAAAATATTGACACTCCGAATCAAAGCTAACACGCAAAGATTACAGGACTATTCCCCTTAATAAATATCCCCAAAATTTCAAAAACTTAAACGCAGGCGGCATCCCTTCTCGTCTTTGTTTCCTTGAATTCAAAAGCAATTGAAAAAGGATTCGAGCCGAAATCGTAATTTGTTGATATAAACCAAAGGCCGACTATCCAAGACTTCTTGGAAGAAGCCTAGCCCCTCGTCAGATGAAGTTTGATGAGGAACTAACATGAACTTCAACACTTTGATTTAAGTAGAAAAACATGGCTATAAGCGATTTAAGAAGAGATTTTTCTGGGGACACCCTTTCCGAATCCAATACCCCTTCCGAGCCGATCTCGCTTTTTGCAAAGTGGTGGTCGGAAGCAACGGACAAAAATTTGAAAGACATCAACAACTGTGCTTTGGCAACTTCTTCGCTCGCGGGCACACCTAGTGTGCGAATGGTTCTCTTGAAAGGTTGGTCTGATCTTGGTTTCGAGTTTTACACCAATTATGAATCCCCCAAGGCGAGAGATCTTTTAGAAAATCCAAAAGCCGAATTGCTGATTTGGTGGGCCGATTTAGCCAGACAAATTCGCATCTCTGGGACCGTAGGCAAAGTGACTAAAGAGCAAAGTGAGGCTTATTTTCATTCCCGTCCGAGGGAGTCTCAACTTGGGGCATTAGCCTCCCGCCAAAGCCAAATTCTCGATTCCAAAGAGACCCTTATTCAGAAGGTTGAGTTCCTAAATAAAACTTATAATAACCAGGAAGTCCCGTTACCAGCAAACTGGGGTGGCTTTATTTTAAATCCTTCAAAATTCGAATATTGGCAGGGACAACCCAGCCGCCTTCACGATCGAATCGTCTACGAAAAAATGGCCCAAGAATGGAAGAAGTTTCAAGTCTTTCCGTAAAGCCTTGACGGAACCAAACTCTGTTTCCTTTTCGGGAGTCCAATCAACCACGGCTTATGCTCAGAAAAGGAAGCCTCTTTTAATCATTAAACTCGACGGCAAAGGAGATAGATCTCTGGGCATTGGCGTAGTTTACTGCTTTACGGCCCCATTCTGAAAAATTGGAATTTCTAATGCATTCTGAAAATGCTTCAAAAAGCTTTTTATCGAGACTGTGGCTCGATGGCTTTTCAGAAATCCATTTGTCCACATACCAGGCACCTTCTACCGCAGCATTTTTTGTATAAACTTGCACGAAATAGCGCCGAGGAAGGGAAATTCCTAACGCTTTTAACTCTTTCTTCACCTTAAGATTAAGGCAACTCATCGCATCCATCTTGTCCTGGCCCTTAGAATTCTTGTTAGAGGTAACCGCTTTTTTTCCTTTTTCCACCTGAGGTTCAGCTCCCTCATCAGCATCAGGATTTGATTTCTTTATTTTTATGCCTGATAGGGACAGCTTTAAAATATTGCCATTGAATACGACCGCAGCTTTAGGGCGTTGGAGCTCAAAAATGAGAATTAAAAAAAACAAGGAATGAATCCCAAAGGAACATAGGCCCCCTTTAACCCATGAATTTTTCCTATTCCAATCACTCACCGCCTACTCCCTCATGCTGCAGATATCGGCTCCTCAAGCATTTCGGCCATAGGAAACAATTTCCCAGTGGGTTGGCAAGCTTCTGTGAAAAAATAGGCTGAATCATAAAAAAGGACTAAACGTGAATATTTCATTTAGAGACAATAGCCTTTGGCTGGGCCTAGTTGCTGGCGCAGCTCTCATTTATGTTTTTAAAGAAAAACCGGTTCTTCTAGCCCCTGCAGGCGAAACCAAAATAGCTTCGGCGTATATGCGAAATGGCTTTGCCAACCTCCTCATGGCACCGGAAAGACGCAAGCAATATTCCATGTGCTACGAAAGCTTCGTTAAGGATCGAGAATCTGTGAAGCAGCCTGCCCAGCCACCAGCTGCTGCGACCGCTCCTGGTGCAACTGCCGAGACTAAACCGACTACCCAGCTCGAGCTCCCAGCCACAGAACGCACGGAAGGGTCTCTAACCTACGTCTTTCAGCTTAAAGAAAATGGCGAGCTTATAGAGTACGACCTAGCAAACGACGAATTTAAGGACATGAGATTCACAAAATGCATCCAATCCGCCTTTAAAAACTTGCGTTTTCTACCTCCACCTTTAGGAATCAATCGCTATATTGCCTATGAAATGTCCTTCAAAAAAGACGAGACTCTCAGAAAAGAACTGGAAGAAAAAAAGACCAGCTCGCCTCTAACCCTCGTACCGACACCGGGTGGCGTTGAGAGCCCCGAAGAAAAACCAAGTCATTGACGTGACAACCGCAAGGCAATAGGGCTTAGCATGAAAGCGCTGCTAAATAGAAATTTAGCTATTTATCTTCTCATGACTCTCATTCTAGCCGTTCTTCATTTTAAGAATGGATTGGAGAGAACGTTTATCGACTACGACGACCTAGACGTCGTCCGTCGTATGTTGAAACTAGACTTCGTAACCTACTTTCAAGATTGGCTACCAGATCGCAGGCATTACGCGTTTCCTATTCGGGATTTAAGCCTGTTTGTTGATCATTGGTTGAGTGGGGATGGCATTTCTCTTTTTTGGATCAGTAACTTCTTATATTTCGCGATTTCAGCCCTATTTTTTTCCCTAACGCTGCAGAGATTGATGCCTCGATCAAAGCTTTTATATATAGTTTTGCTCAGCATATTTATGTTTCACCCGTTTCAAACAGAAGTCCTTGAATGGATTACTTGTAGGAAGTACTTGACTGGTGGAGTTCCCATCGCCATTGGGACTTATCTTGTGGTGAGATGGCGAGAGACGGTTTTAACTTACCAAAAAAAAGCTATCCTTATTGGCCTTTGGCTGATTTCCTTATTGTCTTATCCTACCGCTGTTTTTTGGGTTTTTTGGGCGTTCTATTACATAAACCGAAGATCAAATTTTAAAAATCATCTTCGACTCTTTGCCTCGCTAGCCGCCGCCTCCTTTCTATATCTCTGGATTGTCGGCCGAAATACAGGCGAGATCAATTCAAGCCTAGTCAATATCATTCCGGCATTTGGAAAATCCTTTCATTATGCCTACAATGCTTTAGGCAGAGGTTTTTTCAACTTGGCGTTACCGTTTTGGACATTCCCCTACTATAGAGAAGACTCTGCATTTACATTTTTAGGGCTAATATTACTTCTAGTCAGCTGCATAGCTTTCTATAGATACGTCTACTTAAAGAGTAAAAAAGACTTTAAAAAGTCTAAAAAAGAACAAACAAAACCAGTTTCTGATGAAATTCAAGGCACTTTAAAGGAATGCTTCCTTTGGACTTGCGGTGGCCTTCTCTTTTTTATTCCTACCGCCAATACGATACTTGGATTTTTTGACTTTATGCTCGCAGATCGTCATTTCTACTTTTCTTTACCATTTTTCATCATAGCCTTGGGATATCTTCTGCAGGCAATTCATCAATTAGTTAAACCCACTTCCATGCTCCCGCAAACCATAATTTTCGTAATTTTGGTTTCTTGGCTTTTGGCCAGTGCATTTAGTATTTTTACAAAAGCTCCCCTCTGGCACGATGATTTCCTATTAATGAAAGACTGCGCGCTCAACGAAAAATCGCCACGTTGCTACTCTCAGACAATTCGACGGCGTTTCTTTAAAAGCGACTGCAACGGGGTAAAAGACATCATTTCCTTAGCTGCTAATGCCTATAAGAACCGTCCTCCTTACAGTTTTGAATACAGTTCAGAGGTTCCCTTTTTTCATGGAAGCTGCATTGCGCTTAATTTAAGCATTCCTAAAGAAAAAAAGGCTGTGTTCATTGACAGTCTGCAAGAATTTTATGGCCCTTCGCCTGAAATCATATTTGGATTAGTTCTCGCAAAACTTGAAATGGGACAATTGGATCAAGCCTTCAATGATGCTAATCAGTACTATCTAAGCGGACTACCCAACGGTCCTATTTCCGCTACAAGAACTCTTCAGTCCATATATTTAGGCCAAATTTCGGCCCTTTGCTCCCTTAAGCCAAGTCCCCTTTGCAAAGAGCGCATGGAAAGATTTCAATCCGTTCATCTAGAGGCCGAACTGAATAATGGTGCAGGATCTTGGGGGAAAGAAGCTACACTGGCTATGGCTAAACGAGGATCGCTCATCCCCTAGCTACCTCGATAGATAAGGTAACGTTCTTGAAGGAAATTTGATTTACTTAGAAAGTGATATGGATTTCAAATCGCGAGATGCATGTTTCTGATTCTATACGACTAAGCATCGAGATTTCGCTATGATAGGAATCATGCAAGTTTCGCCATTTAGAATGGCTTTTAGCTTATCTCATCCGTTAGAAATATCACTGAGAACAAAATCAGATACTATTGTCGCTTTTGCTGCCCCTACACATGGTCACATTGATGAGAAACACTTTAGCCTTTCCATCACCAAGCAAGGCAAGGCATTGCTAGCAGTCCCGTCATTCCATAAGACCATTAGCAAACACGGGCATGTCACCTTTTGTCCAGCAGCATTTTGTCGTTTCTGTGCTGAGGGGCACTTTTAGCCCCTTATTGAGCTATAGAAGCTGCCTGCAATCCAAAACCAATTGCCTAAATGCCTCGGCGTCCGGAGTGTTGAGCGACAATGAAAAACGGACATTTTTGGAAGGCTCCGCCAATGAAAAACGGACAGCGCTAGCCGGTTTCCACCAAACGATCCACCATTGCGAATAATAAGATTCGCGGGGCTCCGCAAATTAAGGGCCAGCACCGTCTATTGTTCTTCAATTCCTAGTCATCTTTAAAGCGTACGCAACAACGTTCATTTGTACAATTTGTTTAAATCGGCCGATTTTTGGGGTCGTAGAATAACAGTGAACGTTTTCGCTATTCCACGCAATATCCGTTCTTTTCAAACAAAAACTTTGAATGAAAACTCAGATCAACTTTGAGTTTTACAAATAACAACTACATCCATCTAGAAAATTTTCCAGCCAGGTTCCCACAGTTCCCTATTCTCCAATTCGGATTTCAAGATCCAGAACTGGATGTGCTTATCACAAGATGCTCTGAGCTCCACCTTCTTGGTATCTGGCATCCAAGTGATGACATGAAAATGAACCCAGCCTTGAATGGGTGTGATTGTGGTCCATTTGGATCCCACAATATGCTTAGGAGAGATGATGTGTCTCTTGATCGCCATGGCTTTCTTTAATTATTTCAAGGCTAAGTGAATTCAAAACAATTTAAAATATTTAAATGTTTCCGGGAAATCACACTCGCCCAAAAACTGAATCGTGTCGGTAGACTTTGGTCGTCAGCTATCGTCACTTGTTCCATCTCTGGCAGACCAATCAAGCTGCCGAGTTTGCAAAAAAGGAGATGAAAATCTCCAGGAATAAACCGACCTAATTTTAATGCTATACAGATTTCAAATCACGAGATGCAAGTTTCAGATTTTCTACCACTAAGCTTAAAGCTTTCGTCATAATATCGATTTCCCAAGTGTCACCTTTCAGGTTGGCTTTAAGGTGATCGATCCAGTTAGAAATATCGCTAATAAAAACTCCGACATTATCCGCCTTGGAATTGCCAAAGCTATCTTCAATATATTTCACCCAATTGTTGGGCTGAGTGCCTATTAGATTGACCAGACGATTCAAACGCCGAGTCGTTTCCTCCTCACCCCAATCTCCGGAAACTCTAAAAGGAAACCATTCGTGGTTGGTGCGATGTAGCCAAATTTTGGAATGTCCATCAAGTTCTATAACATGATAGTCAGAAGGGCTAGCTCCGTGAAATCCATCGGGACGTTTCCAAACCACTTTCATAGGCACTCCTTAAAGAGGCTGTAGCGAATACAATCCAACTGTAGCATATGACACAATAAAATTCATCCAGATTATTTGTAGCCCGCATAAGTAAAAACTCTCCTACTAGCCTCGTCTAAAAATTCTGAGGGCGTGCGTTCGAAATACAAGGAAGTATGCCACCTTTACTTTGTCATTCTCGAATAGATCTTAAATTTCAGTTCCATTGGAGATTTTCAACACCAACCAATCTCTCTAGACATATCCCCTAAGGGCTCCGACTTCGCCGTTTTTTAAGGGCGTGCATGCCATTTTATTTTGCAATTAGACGCAAAAACACTACATTCTTGAGGAGGGGAGCCGATGGTTTTTATTTAACAAAACGATAATATAGGAGTAGGATGCCCAACAGTCATGCACTCTATTTAGGCCTAGATTCGTTTTTGATAGAGCTTGAAATAGGGATAAAACTCATTTTATTGACAGAGGTGCCAATTGCTAGAACGTCGAACTTTAGGACATCTACCTGCGAAGCCCCATACTGTGTTTAAGCATAATGATAAGGTCGCTACGGAATATGTGTTCACCCGCGATGGTTTTGCAGGCGGCTTCAGTATTTCTTATCATGAAGATGCTCCCACCAACATGAAGAATGCCGAATTTGTTTCCTTTGACACCTCTAGAATGCTTGGCATTGCGGTGCCCTTTCATGAACTCCCCAATGCCAGAAGACATGTAAAGACCTGGGAAGCTAAAGAAGGAAAAGATTTATTGGATTCAAGAACAGCTATTTGGCTTAACGAAACCACTCGACTCAGTGTGGTAAGAGGTCAGATACAATCTGAGTATGCCTTTTCAAACGGTCAGTTTGATGAGCTATGGTTTATTTATGAAGGTAAAGGAACCTTATTGACGATGATGGGAGCCTTAGAATATGGCCCCAATGATTATGTATTGATTCCACGAGGAACCGCCTATAAATTTCTGAATCAAGGAAAGTTTGAAGCTTTTTTGACAGAGGGTAGCCCTGCCATTGAAATTCCCGCGGAGTATAAGAATCCACATGGTCAGTTGAAGCTTGAAGCTCCTTTTACCCATCGTGATTTCAGATCCCCTGAGAGACTACTGACAGAAAAAGAGCAAAACCAATTTTTAAATATCGCAAGTTTGGTTTCGAACACAGTGACCCTGCATTCCTATCAAAGCTCACCCGCTAAAATCATTGGTTGGGATGGTTCCGTATATCCCATCGTTTTCCCCATTCTTGATTTCCTCCCCAAAACGGGAAAGATCCATTTGCCTCCTAATTTACATCAGACCTTTTCCTCACCCAAGAATTTTGTAGTTTGTTCTTTTGTACCGAGGATGGTCGACTATGGCGAAGGAGCCATTCCATGCCCCTATCCCCATTCCAATGTGCATTGCGACGAAGTCATCTACTATGTCAGAGGAAACTTCACATCCCGGAAAGGCGTAAGCGAACGAAGTGCTTCCTTTCACCCCATGGGCCTACCTCACGGCCCTCAACCAGGCAACTACCTGGCAAGCGTCGGCCACAAATCTACGGATGAGCTTGCCGTAATGGTTGATACATTTCAGCCGCTTCACCTAACTAGAGCAGGCCTTGAACTGCAAGATCCTTCCTATTTGAATAGCTGGATGGAATAGGCAAGTTGCAATGATAAAAAGAAGCTTAAAAGCTTCTTTTTTAACATGCCTTGAACTCGACTGATGCTAAATTATGCCGGCTTCTTTTGAATAGCTGCATAACGCGTCACAAACTCTTCTAATGTTTGTCGTTGCTCACTGGAAAAGTCTTTAAACTGCACACCCATACCGGGAGATACATGAGGTTTTGCTTCCACTTTAGATTGAGTCCAAGTAACCTTACCTTTTACGGAAAGTGTTTTTTTGGCATCAGGTATTGTAAAAGACAGCTCCAGTTCTTCCCCTACTGCGCTTGGCTTCTCCGTTGCGATAAAGACCCCGCCCGCACCTAAGTCATGGCAAAAATCGAACAGATAGGTACCTTTTGACTTATAATCAACCAGAATATTAACAGGTATCCTTTCACCGGAGATTCTGCTTTCTTCGCCTGTCGATGCACTTTTTTTACTATTTTTCGCCATACTTCCCCTTTCCTACTAGGTGACTCTCATTCTACTCCTAATTACGTCGTTCAAGTAACTTCTTTACATAAATATTATGCTCTTTCAGGGACTTAGAAAAATGATGCCGTTCTAGCCCATCGGCAACTAATACATAGTAGTAGTACCCCTCTTGGGTTGGCGTGAGAACAGCTTCCATACTTGCGCGGCTTACGGCACCTATAGGTGTTGGGGGAAGGCCGGCATAGATCCGTGAATTATAAGGATTGCTTCTATCGATGAGATCCCTTGACCGGATATCTCCGTCATAATCTTTAATTCCATAAATTAAACCTGCGTCAATACCTAATGGTTCTTTCTTTTTAAGGCGATTCCATATCACTTCAGAAACTTTGGGGCGCTCATCGGCATGTTTTGTCTCGCGCTCGATGAGGGAGGCAAATTTTATACCGTCAGATAAGCTTAGACCTAGCTTTCCTAAATTCTCTTCATAGCCTTGCGGAAGATTTTTTTTAAAGGTTTCAAGCATATTGCGAATGACTTGCTCGGCGCTAGGTAGCTCATTGTGATAGATATAGGTTTCCGGATAGAGATACCCCTCTAGAGTAGAGCTTTGGATCCCATAGGTCTCAAACCAAGATTTCTGTTGAGCTAAATTTGTAAGTTCAGTGAGATCCCCGAGCTTATTTGCAGCAAGCCTTTTTAAAATTTGAGAAAGCGTAAATCCTTCTGGGATGGTGAGCGATAGAACTACCTCAAAAAACTCATCGCCGTTATGCAACATGCTATATGCATTTTGCGGCGACACCTTTCCTTCGAACTTATAATGCCCAGCCTTGACAGAAAAACCTCGTTCCATGGTGATCATCGCCCTAAACAAGAGAGTTGAACTGATAACACCGCGTGCCTCGAGGTCTCTTGCGATCCTGGACAATGAACTCCCTTTTTGCAAATTGTAGATGACGGGAGAGGAAACTACGACTTCCTTCGTCCACCAGTAATGAAGGCCTGAAAACCCTAAACCTAAGACGAGGAAAAACCCCATGACTCTAATCAAAATGCCCATGTCAGATCTCCCCCCGACCCCTCTGGCCAGCATCTATTTTAGCATATAACCGGCCTTAACCTGGCTTATAGCCCCCAAAAATGAGCTGCAACTCCATAATATTATGCAATATTAATTGTTTCTCTTCCTATGTCGCAGGTTTTACGTTAGAAACTGCCGTCCTATTTTTTGGACATCGCTCGAGGCTGCGGTATGGATCAAATCCCTATCAATCCTCAAGACACAGCTGCATTAGTACGACTCTTTCCCGCGCTTAATGCTTTTGAAGGGTATTTTTCTGAAAAACAGAAGTTGCTAGCTGATCTTGAAGATAAATTACATTACAAATTTGGCAATCGAAGCCTTCTTATTGAGGCTTTAAGCCACCGCTCTGCCGTTTCCGAGTTTGAAGCACATTGCAAAAAATCCCACATTAAGGTGCCTACTGGACTTCTAAGATGGAATGAAAGATTAGAGTTTCTAGGAGACTCGGTTTTAGGCCTAACAGTGACAACGATGCTTTGGAAATTAAGTGATCAAATAGATGAAGGTCAAATGTCGCGCATGAAGGCAGCCAGTGTAAGCGAGGCTGCCTTAGCTAAGGTCGCTAAGACCCTAAATCTGGGATCTCATATTTTCCTAGGTAGAGGGGAACGACAGGCCCAAGGCGCCCTTCGCGAGTCGCTTCTAGCAGATTGTCTGGAAGCTGTTTTTGGAGCCATCTATCTGGATGCCGGCATAGAGACCGCGATGAAAATCGTATCCCTACACTTGCAAGATATAGTTACTCTTGGAGATAGAGCACATATTGACTATAAGACGGCCTATCAAGAACTTGTCCAACAGAGACTCCAGATTACGCCTACCTATCTCATTTTAAGTGAGGTCGGCCCAGATCATAGGAAAAACTTTGAAGTCGGCGTCTACCTCAACAACAAACTCGTAGCCAAAGGCCTTGGTCTTAGCAAGAAGTCGGCCTCCATGGATGCAGCGCGTCAAGCATTAATCTTGGAACAGAATTAAGGAGAAAACCCTATGGCGAGTATTTCAGGAATTGTAGCGATCGTAGGACGGCCTAATGTCGGAAAATCTACATTGTTCAATCTAATGACCCGCACAAATCGCGCCATTACTGACAATCAGCCAGGAGTAACACGAGACCGCATTTATGGCATTTGCGAGCGCTGGAATGGGTTGGGATTTACAGTTGTTGACACCGGCGGTTTTGAAACTGACGATGTAAAATATCAACCCTTTAGTGAAAATATTGTTTGGAAACAAACAGAAGCTGCCATTTTGGAGTCTGATCTCGTTCTGATGATTCTAGACGGCAAAGAAGGCTTTAACCCCCATGACAAAGAGCTTCTCAAGTATTTAAGATCTATTAATAAGAAAGTGATATTTGCCCTTAATAAAATCGATGGCATTGAACAACAAACCGCTCTTTGGGACTTCCTAGAGCTTGTTGGGAATGAAGAAGTATATCCTATTTCCTCAGCCCACAATCGTGGCGTCACTGAATTTATTGAGCAAGTTCAAGAAAGCTTAAATGAAATCATCAAGAAGCATAAGAGAATTGAAACTACGGGCGCCATAAAAGTAGCTCTAGTCGGCCGCCCCAATGCCGGAAAGTCTTCGATTCTTAATCGCCTAGTGGGCGAAGAACGCTCCTTAGTTTCAGAAATTGCTGGCACCACCCGTGACAGCCTAGATGTGAGAATTACTTACAACAAACAATCCTTTGTACTCGTAGATACGGCCGGCATTCGCCGCAAAACAAAGATACTTGATAAGATAGAGAGCGCCTCAGTTACGAGGTCTCTAAGAGCCATTGATGAGGCCGACGTCGTTGTCTTAGTCATCGATGCCATCCAAGGAATTACAGATCAGGATGCAAGACTCGCTAATTTGGTAGTCGATCGCTATAAGCCCCTTCTCATTGTAGTAAACAAATGGGATTTAGTCCCCGAAAAGGACACGAATACTACCAAGGTGTATGCTGAAAACATAAAAAACTTTTACCTTAAAGATATGGCGTTCCTACCGATTATCTTCGTTTCCTGTTTGGAAAATCAGCGTGTTCAGAATATCCTAGCCCAAGTCGATCAACTTCATAAGATGGCGAATCAACGTATTCCGACCGCCCGAGTCAATGAAATTATGCTAAAAATTGTCGACAGCCACAACCCCGCCGTAGTACGTAAGTTTTCAAAAAGAATCAGATTCTACTATGCAACGCAAGTACGCTCAAATCCTCCCACAGTGGTCCTCATGTGTAATATCGCAGAAGCCGCCCAGGAATCCTATAAGCGTTATGTGACGAACCAATTCAGAGATCTACTTGGCTTTGAGAACATCCCTATTCGAGTCATCCTGCGTGATAAAAAAGCGAAGCAAGGCGGAAGAGCAGCGAGAAGTGAAGATGAAATGATGGAAATGCTAGGCATGGCAAAAAATATATTTAACGTGCCTTCAGGGGACCTAAAAGACAAGAAAAGCCTGTCGGCTTCTAGAAAAAAAGCTCCCAACATAACCTTAACCAACGATGATGATCTCTTTAACGAAGAGGATCTGAACGACCTAAATCCTCTGCGACTAGAAGCACTTAAAAACCACTTTGCTGAAGACATGGCTGATTTAGAAGACCTAGACGAATTGACGGATTTAGAAGATCTAGAAGACTTACAAGACCAAGAAGATAGGCAAGACCAGGAAGATTTAGAAGACCCGCTAGACATAGACACGGTTAGCTTTGATGAACCTGTTTTCAATACCACTGACGTGTTGTCTACAAAATTAGAAAGCAAATCTCCACACTAAGGGTGGGGGCTGGCCTCGGCCCTACATCTACTTTGGTAGACTTTTGGAGCAAAATTACTGACGCAGCGACTTCGCGAAGACAGCTAAACTTGAGCGAGTTGGTTGTTGGGTTTTAAGGTTAAAGCAGTAAGTCAAAACCTTATGCATATTTCGAGACAAGCCGGTCACCCATTTCGGGACAAGCCGGCAACCGCGTTGATTGTATGTGGTTCAGGAGCCAAGTAGCGACTGCCAACTAGACTGCCTAATACATGCAATGAAATCAATCGTTGCAATCTCCTGGTCCTTTGATCACAAAAGGCTTCAGAGACAGCTCTATGGCCAGCCATTCAGAAATCAGATTTTCGGGTATCTTTAGCTCTTCTAAAACACTGCGGAGAATCACTTGCCTTCGGCCAAAGTGTGCGGATCGAATCGGATGCGGAAAATGAGCTTCTCTCAGCCCCTTCCCTTCGTACTTAAGTTCCGTTGCCCCGAGTAATCTTCCTGTAAACAAGATTTGTTTGCGTAGAAGATCTTCTTTGTCAAAGGCTTCAAACAAAAAGCCCACAAAGGGGTCTTCAAAAAGACGATTATAAAAAAGGGTTAGAATTTCAGTTAGTTTTTCATGACCTATTTCGCTGTATATCGACATAGCCTCAATCCTTTTACAAAAGACAAAAGCGAGGTATTAACCCTCGCCTAAATCTATCACTCACGTCTAAACCTAATTACAGCTAGGTCTACTTCTGAAGTTTAGACTCTTTAAATTCTACATGTTTACGAACAACTGGATCATACTTCTTAAGTAGAAGCTTTTCTTTACCTTTAAGCTTATTACAAGTGTAATAATAGCCAGTGCCCGCAGTAGAAACTAATTTTACTTTCTCGCGCCTTGTAGACTTTGCCATATCAAAAACTCCTGACTATCTTCCGTGTATTTATAAATTTCCAAAAATATCGCATCTTTATAGATAAACTAAATAGTTTTAAAGACACTACCCTTTGGAGGGGGAGTTTTAGCAGTTTTTAGGTATCATTGGCAACCTAATTCTTTAATCTGCCTGCTGAATCTTCTTTTTCCAAAGCGGCCAAAACAACTTGGCACAAGTCGCTGATATCATAAGGTTTTCCAATTAGGGCTGCGGCCCCAGCTGCTACTGCCTTCTCTTTTGTAATATCAGCAAACCCCGTAACCAGAAAAACTAATGCCGACGACTTGGCGCTGGACTTAATATTTCCCAGCAGCTCAATCCCGTTTCCATCGGCCATTCTCACATCGGAAACAACGGCATCGATATCGTTGGATTCGAAAACCTTTAGGGCCTGATTCCCAGAGGAAGCTCTTAGGGTTTGACAACCAGCAAATTCGAACTCCTCAGAAACTAGTTCGCATAATTCTGGCTCGTCATCTACAACAAGAATATTCCAATTTCGACCTGTCATGCTTCACCTCCAACACTTGCTACTTACTTAGGTTTAGGAAAGCTCAAAACAATATCAATATTTTCTGCACTTTTGTTCGAACTCACAGTAGCACGGTGCTCACTGAGAATAAAATGACAAAAACTATATTCCCATGATTTCGCAAAAGAAGTCATATCGCTCTCACCTTCTTGATGAGACGGTTCTTTTTTGTTAGAAAAATTTGCGCTCATTCGGACTAGAACTTGATCTGCTTGATCCTCGACTACCATTGTAAAGGTTTGATCCGGAATGTCTTGTGCAGACTTAATGCACCACCCTACTACGGCCATCAGTACCAAAGAGATTTGACCTGAAACCCCAATGACCTGGCCCGTTTTAGATTCCGAAACCAAGCTAGATTTAATATTATACTTGCCGAATTTAGGCTCACACCGCTCCATAGCCTCCGCAGCAATCTCATAAATATCTATAGGTACCGAAGCCGCTAAATTTCTTCTATTAGCCAATGACTTCATGCTGGCTGCTAGGGCAACCATTCGATTCGATACATCCAAGATTTTCGAAGTGGCTCTAGAAATACGATCTACTGGCATAGGATCTTGCTCCAGTGAAACCTGAATCTGCCTCTGATAGCCCAATAGAATTGTCACCATATTCGACAAATCGTGAGCTACACCTGAATTCTGCTGGGCAATGGCAGCCAAGCACATCATCTCAAGGGTTGATTGCGAATATTGCTCAAGAGCCCTGGCAACGAAAATATGACGCCCTTGCTCGTCATAAGCTGTGCATCTAAACATTTTGGGCTGAGAAGAACTTCGAGAGAGACAGTCCTCATGAACTTTGCTGTTAAGAAGCTTAATAGCATCGATCCCTGGAAACATATCTTGCCAACTAGAGTTTCCAGCTTGAAAATAGAGGGGCCAGTTTTTTGTCACGGAAACCACTTTGCCTGAGGCACTAACTTCGAATGCCAGACAAAATTTTTCAGCAAGCCCCACATCTAAGGCTTGAAGTTTTGAAATATCAAACTGATTACTCAAATTAACCTCGCCATTCGTCTAAACCCAGACAAAACGACCCATCTGTTAGCATTCTGGTTTTGCTTCTGCCTGCTTCTTATTTTACCCTAGTAACCCTACTTGAAACAAGGCCCTGCTCTAGGCGCAAGAACTCAGCAACAGCTGCATTTTCTGCCTAATTCCTTTACAAATGCATCATGAATCGCCTACCTCCTTGGACTATGGGTCCTATCCCAACAGGCGTACCCTACGGATATTACTGGCATCTATTGGGGAATCTAGGGATGGCCCAGAATTTGCTCTATGGCCATGGTGGAGTGGAGTCCACGCCCCATTTGACATTTAACGAGGCTAAAAATGACCATCAAAAATCTCACTTCAACAGCAGCAATAGCTTCCCTTTGCCTGATCATCAGTGCATGTGGAGAATCCCCTTCAAAGAAGAAGAGTCCTGCCCCGAGCCCGATTGTCAATCAAGACCAAGGTATGCCTGGCCCTGTCACGAGCCCCGTCTACAATCCACAACCGAACCCCGTACAATATCAGCAGCCCCTACCAGGGTACCAATCCAATTGCCTTCCCAATAGCGGAAAGGTTCCCTGCACCGCTACGAATCCCTATCCAGGATATGATCCCAAAGGCAGCACGGGATATCCACCTCCGGCATATCAAGGGCCCAAAGAGTATATTCAAAACCCAGGTCAGAACTGCCCTCCAGGGTACTACTGTAATATGGGCGGCGGCCCGCAAGGCGGAGTTATATCTGGTGGTCTCACAGCTAGTTTCTATAGCCAGCAAGATGTGATTTCATGCATGGGTCGCGCCATGGAACGAGGAATCCCAGTAAATGGCGGTTGGCCCATATTTGACGGCGGCATTCAGGCAGGCTTCATCGGAAGTGCAGGCAGCCTGGGCTACAGTATCGACGGAGCGTCCTCTACAAACTTTCCGTTCCCCCATGTAGTCATGCTCAAAACCATCAATATTCTCAATGCCGGAACGGTGTACTTAAATAACCCAAGAGCTGTGTACTGTATTAAGCAAACAACTTTCGTTTCAGCAATGACGTACTCTGCATGCAATCCCCTGGGAGTGATCGTATATCAAAATAACAGTTGGTTGGGGTTAAACGCTCTTTCCATACCTGGCTGTGGTGGTTTCTAAAAAAAGCGTTAGTGAATTCGGACTATCCCGCTCGGTAGTCCGAATTGTCTTTTGATGCCACAGCAGATAGACGAGCCCTTAAGAACCCAAGATTTCTGTTCCGGCTGTGTTCCATGGAATCAATTATTTTCCATAAAAAAGCAACATCTCCCTCATCAAGGAGCAAGGGTCTAGAAAGCGACTGCTGGACCCACTGAATTCGAACAAGCCACGCAACAATCAAGTCAACTTCCATTTGCTCGTTACACAAGAGACGAATGGTTTGGCTCACCAAAGACGAAAGATCGCCATCCTTGATCCATTCTCTCTTGGCTAAAACAAAGCAAATCACATCCATAACTCGATATTGAAATATCTGGGATGATCTTATCTCACTACGCGCCAACCCGACCTTAACCATATCTAAAAGAGCACGTGACCCCATTTCGGTCATGACTGCTGAAGCGACCCCTGACGCAAGAAGCGTCCAAGCTTCTACATATCTCTGATGACTTACATCTAATGCAACTTCCCTCAATGTTTCTAATGATCGAAGGGAATTCTTTTGAAACTGAGCTAGATGGAGATGTTGGCTTGGATAGCCAATCTCGAAAATAACTTGCACGACAAAATCCGAAAGATCTTTCTTAATTTTTGCATGGAAGCTTTGTTTATGATTAATATTGGCCCAAACCTCCATCAAGAGGTTAATCGCTAAATCTTTTTCTTTAAAACCTCGCCAATCATAGCTAGTAATGGCGTTGACCATATGCCTAACTTCGATTTCACCAGAAATAACAGACATTCTTCTCTTGAGACTGCCTACAAGTCTCAGACTCTCTTCACTAGGTTCAAAGTCAAGTAAAAGCCTTCGCCTAAAATCCATATCATAAAGACCTTGCAGCCTGGGAGCAAGCTCACTAAATTTGATTGCATAAAGCAAGTATTCACCATTTGAATTTACCAGAGGAACAGGAAAAATGTGAACAATTGACTTTAAATGGGGCATTTCTTGTATGACTCTATTTCCAGCTTTCTCGCTAAGCCAAAGCATGCTCCCAATGGGAACCCCACCTCCTTTAACATTCAAAATAGATGTCTTTAAATGCTCTGGAAGGATCGAATAATTGGAACAAAAGTGAGCACCATTCCCTGTCGGAACCAAATGCTGATCGACCCAGTCAAAGTCAACATAGAAAAGCCACAAGGATTTGGTTTGGGCCTCCTCTATTTTCTCGCGATCTGTGGCATTAGCAAGAAGTGGATCAATAATGGGAAGAATGGACATTAAACCTTGCATACGCCGGTTGACAATGCAAGAAATATTAAGATAGGAAATCGTGGAAATTAATAAGGCTTCTTGAGAAAGACAAATCGCTTGTTCAGGATCCAGGGCCCCGTACATGCGAGATCCCGTGCTAGACTCATCCATTACCTTTCCCTTGGAAATGCCACCTAATAGCTTTCGAACTTCCTCAGTTCGAATTTGCATTAGCGTCGCTGGACTCGCGTTATTTATATCTCCAGTAGGATCGTGATCAAAGGTGTAAATAAACGTTTGAACAGCAAAGGTATGGGCTTTGCCATCAGAGCCTGCTTTCCTTAAAAATTTGCGACCGCCCTCAGCTAGAATCTTTGCACTAACTTCGTTTTGTTGACCCCGAAATTTGAACTCAAATAGAAGGACCAGCAAATGAACAACGGCAGGAAGCCACACCAAACTATAGTCAACGCTGCTCTGGGAGTTTAGTTTGTCACCTTTGTAGCCAGAAACACCGTTTTGCAAGGAACCACAAAAACTAAAGAAAACTATAGGAGAAAGCAGCTTTGATGTCTTAAACAGCTTAAAAAGTCCACTCAATCTCTGAGTGAATGAAATTTTTACATCATGAGAATTTGACGTGTAGCGTGGATGAAAAAGCAAAAAAAGAACTGTGATAAAAATAGATGTAAATAGCAAAAAATCTCGTAAGAAGTACATTCCTACAAGAGGTGAAAAATTTGCTGACCATCCATCGCTATAGATCCCAGAACCAACCAATAAAAGTACTAAACCAGAGAACGCCCCTGCGGTCAAATTAGCTTCATGATCTTCCACCGACAATGCCTGCTTAACACTGTCTAATGCGCCAAAGTAAATAAAAATGGATCCTGCCACGCCCAAAAACAGCGCCAAGTCCTTCCTGTAGGAATATAGAGACAAAGCCAACTGCGAAAGGATAAATCCGATGAGAACTTTCTTCACCTTTTTTGCCTTAGATGAAGGGACGACAAAATAGGAAACTAGCAATAGAAAGACAGACAAAATAGATATTAGTTTTTGTGCTACAGACAGCACATCAGGAAATACATACCCCAAAAGATAGCTAGCCACAAAAACAATGAGATAAACGTCTCGCATCGTCTTTGCACTATAGAAATGTTTAAGTCTTTCTAAATTCATAGATCCCTATTTCATACTATTCTTTGGAAACCAGGCGCTAAAAGTAGTGCCTTTCCCAACCTCACTAACAACCGCTAATCGCCCATCAAACTCCTGCATAATCCCATAACAAATCGCCAAGCCCAAGCCAGTCCCCTCGCCTGGTTCTTTCGTGGTAAAAAATGGATCAAAAATATGATTTAACGTCGCCGCGTCCATTCCCATACCCGTATCTTCAATATCGACGACAACGTATGTTACAGAAGAATCTGTAACTTCATGCTGCCTGATAGTTAAAGTCCCGCCCTTCTTCATTGCCTGAATCGCATTTTGTAAAAGATTCAAAAAAACCTGAATGGTCTTATTGGCATTTGCGGCAATCGTTACGTCTTGATTTTGCCAAATCTGCTTTACCTCAACTTTCCTTGCTTGAGGGGTGACCATTGCAAACTTTAAAGCGCTGGATATCACTTCAAAGATTCTTACATTTTGTAGTACCTCTAGCTTCTCCGGCCGCTGGCGAGCAAAATCAAGCAGTCTCTCTACAATTTCCTTACAACGCTGTGTGGCCCCCTCAATCTCAATGACATCTTGATAGTGAGGGCTCGACTTGTCCATTTCTCTAAGTAGCATTTGTGAAAATATCAGAATCCCGCCCAGAGGATTATTGATCTCATGGGCGATACCTCCCGCAAGTAAGCCTATAGATGCCAACTTTTCACTTTGAAGAAGTTGACTTTGCATGCGCCTTGCCTCAGTACGGTCACGATACAACTGAACCACGCCTTCCAATTCACCGTTTAAATCAAAAACAGGCTGACTTACGGTCTCAAAGTAACGCTTGCCACCTATTTCATCAAGAGTTCCATGGATTGCCTGTCTCGTTTTTCCGGCCTCTTGCATCCGACATCCATTACATGGCGTCTTACGGCCTGCAAAGACCTCGTAGCACTTTTGTCCAAGAACATCTCCAAAGTTAGACTTATGATTCATCTTAGCTAACGCTAAATTCGCTTTTAATATGACGTAGTCCTCTCTTACAATCATCAAAGGATCCACTAAGGCATCGATCATTGCCATCCACTGACGCTTGAGGCCTTCCACGAACTCTAATGATTTATCCACCTCTTTGCCCACGGCACCTCCTCAAGTTGACAGCTCCCTTTCGGAAATTAGACTCTAAACATCCAATGTTTCACCAGGCAAAATCGACACTTCTGCTGATTTCACTTAAAATAGAACTAAGATAGGAAGAACTTATGCCATTTTATTTGCAACTTTGTCTTTTCTCTGCCGCCATGGCCTTGTCACAAATCAACTTTGCGAGTTCACTGGGCTCTAACCTAGATTTATGGGGAAATACCAAAATCTCCCACAGGGCTGGAAGGACCTCCGCTCTTCAAAGTAGTGGGGACGATAGGGATCATGAGATTCTTCCAGGCGGAAAAAAGCCGACTCTTTTGAGCTTGGGAGAATTACCTCCGAAGGGCGCCACACCAGCAGAAGTTAAAGACGACAAAGTTAAATCTGGCGCCGCCATTAACAGTCCAAAACCACTGCATTCAAGCACAGAAAGCCCCTCTACCTATAAAAATAAATCAACTCAATGCCCCTCCCTTGCGGGAGCAAAAGGCGACTCCTGCCAAAAATATAAAGAACTCTCTCTTTTTGCGGGCTTATTCTTCGCTGACATCCCTGGATATGGTGCATCTGGCTCGTACACGTATAATTCCGAGTTAAATATCGGATCAGAATTGACATTGAATTCTCTTAACCTAAAAGAGAATCAAGATGAAAATGGACTCCACTATCGAAATATTGCATTGAGATTCTTACAACTCGGCGGTTTTGTTCGTAGAAAATTCTCTTTTTCCGAAAGTTTTTTTGTAAAATTGGCAACTTCCTACCGCTTCCTAGAATTAGGTATGAACGGGTTCAAAAGTATATCTGATATTGGCGATCTCGATTTCTCACTTGCGACTAGGGCCCACTATATCGTGTTGTCCAGTTCCATAGGAAATCGATATAAATTTCAAAATGGCATGATTTTAGGTTGCGAATGGTTGGGAGTAGCAATGCCCGTCCTCCTTAAAAAAAGCAGCTCTGGAGAATACAATGGATTAGCAGACCCAGAGCTTGACTCCGCCTCGCAGAGACTCAATAGGGCATTCTTAAAACCGCATTTGCAGCTCATGTTTCTTTCACTCGGTCGAAATTTCTAAAAGAATCCAAACTTTAATAACACTTGCCCATGAAAAGACATCTTCAATCCCAGCATTTTCTCTTGAAGTCTTAAGATAAAATTGCCGCCCACTGGCGGTTTAGTCTCATGAAAGATGCCCTCTTATTTCTAAGAGGGCATGCAAAATTAAGAAAAACGTGGGCTCTCTAAATCTTAATGGTGAAGATCAAAAGCTTCTATTTTTGTGATGTCTTTTAGACGTTCAAACAAATTGTCCTGAATCTCCCGCTCCCCAGACTGATTCCAGACCAGAGCATGCATAAGAACTTGATCCATATGCTCTACGGGCACCCACTCAATCTCCTTCCGAATAGCATCTGGAATGTCGCGAAGATCTTTTTCATTATCTTTAGGAAAGAGAATTTTTTTGATACCGCCCCTGTGGGCAGCCAGCGCTTTTTCCTTGAGTCCGCCGATAGCTAAAACACGTCCACGAAGTGTAATTTCACCGGTCATAGCAACATCTTTATTCACAAGTCTACCCGTAAGGGCCGATGTAAGTGCCGTAGCCATGGTTATGCCAGCACTTGGGCCATCCTTGGGAATTGCTCCTTCGGGAAGGTGAATATGAATGTCGTTCTTCTCATAGAAATTAGGATCCAGATCTAGAAATGCAGCGCGAGACCTAACATAGCTCATGGCAGCCTGAGAGCTTTCTTGCATCACATCACCAAGCTTGCCGGTGACCGTTACTTTGCCCTTGCCTGCAAATACAGCTACTTCTGTAACAAGAAGCTCTCCGCCCACTTCCGTCCAAGCAAGCCCCGTGCAAAGCCCAGCTTCATGAACTTCATTTTGAACACCAATTCTATATCGCCTAGGCCCAAGATAGTCTTCAATATTTGCTGCAGTAATGGTCTCGTTCACGGCAAACTTAGAGAAGTCAACATCCTCAGGAATATTGATCTCACCTGTATCTGAAACATTGATCTCGCTACCTGGCTGCTCCTTGAAGAATACTTTGAGGTGCTTTCTAGCGGCTTTTCGATAAAGTTTGCCCAACTCTCTTTCGAGGTTTCTTACACCAGACTCCCGCGTATAGTAGCGAAGAATTTCTCGAATGGCATCATCCGTAACTTCGACATTTTGACCTTCAAGACCATTTTGCTTCTTCGTCTTTTGAAGCAAATATCGCTTTGATATCTCTAACTTTTCGTCTTCCGTATAGCCGCTAAGGTTGATGACCTCCATGCGATCAAGCAGTGGCCTAGGAATTCCGGATAGGCTATTCGCGGTAGCTAAAAACAAGACTTTCGACAAATCATAATCCAAATCCAAATAATGATCGCTAAAAGTATGATTTTGCTCTGGATCCAAAACCTCTAGCAAAGCTGCTGTCGGATCGCCGCGATAATCGGCAGAAATCTTATCAACCTCATCCAATAGCACAACAGGATTAGACGAACCGGCTTTTTTAAGAGACATAATAATTTTGCCGGGCATGGAACCAATATAAGTTTTTCTGTGTCCTCTGATTTCAGCCTGATCTTTTACACCGCCAAGAGCTATACGGTTAAATTTCCTTCCCGTAGAATCCGCAATGGATTTGGCCAAGGAGGTTTTTCCTACACCTGGAGGCCCTACAAGACAGAGAATTGGGCCTTTAAGCTCTTTTGATAAGGAGCGAATAGAAAGATATTCCAGAATCCGGTCCTTAATTTTATCAAGCCCATAGTGATCACGATTTAAAATGGTTTCGGCATAGGAAATATTTCTGATCTCTTTGGTGTATTCCCCCCATGGTAGGGATAGAACCGTCTCTAAATAATTCCTAACCACGGCAGATTCAGCAGACATAGGACTCATCTGCTTAAGTTTTTTTACTTCTTTGGTTAACTTTTCCCGAGCTTCATCAGAGAGTTTTTTCTCTTTAATTTGTTCGTCAAAGTCTTGAATTTCGTTTTTGCCATCTTCACGGTCTCCAAGTTCCTTTTGAATCGCCGCCATCTGCTCATTGAGATAGTATTCTTTCTGATTCTTTTCCATCTGGCGTTTCACCCGGGCTCTTATCTTTTTTTCCACGCGCATAATTTCGATTTCAGACTGGATATAGCCATAAATTTGCTCGAGGCGCTTGGATGGGCTGGCTTCTTCTAATAGAGCTTGTTTTTCTTGTAGCTTTAGGTTTGTAAGATGACCCACTAACGTATCAGCTAGTTTGCCATCACCCTCGATTTGAGAGATCGACAAAAGCATTTCTGGCGGAATGCGTTTATTTAGACGAACGTAGTTTTCAAACGCAGTCTTTACAGTGCGCACAAGTGCTTCGTTATCGTCGGCAGCAAGTTGCTCCTTAAGCTCTTCAGCTTCCACAACAAAAAACTCTTCTGAGTCTATGTATTTTGTGATTTTAGCCCTCTTACGACCCTCGACTAACACCTTTACGGTACCGTCGGGAAGCCTCAGCAGCTGAAGAATCGTGGAAATAGTTCCCACATCAAAGATGTCCTCTTCACTGGGATCATTCGTCTTAGCCTTTCTTTGAGCCGCCAGCATGATCTCCTTAGAGGTAGACATGGCGTGCTCAAGCGCAGCAATAGACTTATCTCGGCCTACAAAAAGCGGAACCACTGCATTTGGAAATACTAAAATGTCTCGCAAGGGAAGAAGAGGGATTCGAAATACCTGGCTTGAACTCGATTTATCGGACATTCCCATCCTCCTAGGCCTCTCCCATTTTGCCCCGCCGGGCAACTATGAGTATTGAGGTAATGTTTGGTATTTCTATTTTAACTAAAATAAAGAATGTGTGCGAGTTCCTCCGCACACATTCTTTTTGGTATTTTAGCAAATTGCTGGTTATTTCTTCTGACTTGCCGCTGCTTCTATTCTCTGAGATCTTTCTTTTTTCTCTTCATCAGACAGGTAAACTTTGATGGGCTCCCCTGTTCCAACAACTGCTTCTTCTGTCATAACCACTTCTTTTAAATTCTCGTCGCCTGGCATTTCATACATGATATCGAGCATAGCATCCTCTAGGATGGCTCTTAAGCCCCGAGCTCCTGTTTTGCGCTTAATAGCTTCCTTCACTACAGCACGAAGCGATCCCTCTGTAAACTTAAGTAGGACCTTCTCAAAATCAAATAGCTTTTGGAACTGCTTGGTAATTGCATTTTTAGGCTCAGTCAATATCTGAATCAGAGCCGCCTCATCTAACTGAGCAAGCGCTACAACGACCGGCACCCGTCCCAAAAACTCAGGAATCAATCCATAACGAATAAGATCTTCGGTTCTTGCCTTTAAGAAAAGGTCGGTAAGGTTTCTCTCTGTTTTTGAGGTCACCTCAGATCCGAATCCCATACTTGAGGTTTCCATGCGTTGTGCGACAATGTTCTCAAGCCCTGAAAAAGCTCCCCCGCAAATAAATAGAATATTCGTAGTATCCACTTGCAAAAACTCTTGCTGTGGATGCTTTCTACCGCCCCTTGGAGGAACATTAGCAATGGTGCCTTCAATGATTTTAAGCAATGCTTGCTGCACGCCTTCGCCTGAAACATCGCGCGTAATAGAGGGATTCTCGCTTTTACGTGCGATCTTATCGATCTCATCTACATAGGCAATGCCCCTTTGGGCTTGCTCAACATCATAATCCGCATTTTGAAGAAGCGACAAAATGATATTTTCGACATCTTCCCCAACATAGCCGGCCTCTGTAAGGTTGGTGGCATCAGCGATTGTAAATGGTACATTTAGAATTTTCGCTAACGTCTGAGCCAGGAGAGTTTTGCCGCTTCCTGTTGGTCCCAGCATCAAAATATTCGACTTTTGAAGTTCGATACTATCAGCCGTCTTATTTGCTTTAGTCTCGATGCGCTTATAGTGATTATGTACGGCTACGGAGAGAGTCTTTTTAGCTTTGTCTTGCCCAATGATATAATCATCCAAAATCCTCTTGATCTCTTTAGGACTTGGCACTTTGCCGGATGGAGTTAGAAGTTCTTCTTTATCCACTTCCTCAGCAATAATATCATTGCAAAGAGATATGCATTCGTCGCAAATGTAAACATTTGGACCAGCAATCAATTTTTTTACTTCTTTTTGGCTCTTTCCACAAAAACTACAATGTAAGCCAGCTTCTTTACCTGCCATAAATCCTCCAAAGACTTCTAGTCCTTTTTATCTTTCATGCGTGCCGCTACGATTTCATCAACAATTCCATACGCTTTTGCTTCTTCAGCAGACATGAAATAATCACGGTCTATGTCTTCGGTTATTTTCATTACGGGTTGTCCTGTATGTCTGGCTAATATTTCGGTCATTTTACCTTTTATCTTAATAATTTCTTGAGCCTGAATGGAAATATCAGTCGCCTGGCCTGTCGCTCCACCAAGTGGCTGGTGAATCATGACGCGAGCATTAGGGAGGATATACCTAAATCCTTTGGGACCGGCTGCTAAAAGCCAAGCGCCCATGGAAGCGCACTGACCTAAGCAATAGGTCCGCACACGTGGCTTGATTACCTGCATACAGTCATAAATCGCCATTCCCGCTGTAATGGAGCCCCCTGGAGAGTTTATATAGAGGTGAATATCTTTATCTGGATCTTCTGATTCTAAAAATAAGAGCTGAGCTACAATTATATTTGCTACATCATCATTGACTGGGGTGCCAAGCATAATAATTCGGTCTCTTAAAAGACGAGAATATATATCCCAAGAACGCTCACCACGTGCTGTTTGTTCTACAACTACAGGAACTAGAGGCATAAGAATAACCTTTCCGTAAAATAGCTCAAAAAACGACCCAACATAGGAAGATTCAGGTTAAGCCAGAAGGAAGATCAAGTAAACTACCTTCCTCGCATTGAGGTTCGGGTGTATCACAAATTACTTTAGGGAGACCTTCTTATGGGAGTCTTATCTATCAGCAACCAAAGGCATTTTTCCTTTTTTCCCACACAATTTCCACAGCACTCCCCCCGCTAGAGTGCTTAACCCTCAATGGTTGCATGTCGTCTGGTGACTTATTGACCATTTTTTGGTAGTTAATGAGCTAGGCAATATCCGTTTCGCTTTAAGAAATAGCTTAATCCTGATTGTATAAAAATACGCCACAGGCAATTTTAAAAAAACTCTGCTCCTCAGGAACTCAGAGTTTGAGATGGAAATCATCTGGGCATAAAAAGCACACCCCTGAGTGTCTCCTTTCGGATGCCACCGTCTTTATTAAAGAAAGTGACTTCAAAATTATGACGACATTTATATAACCTAAAGACGACTCAGACACTGAATCCCATCGGTATCAATATTCGTTATCAGATTTAAGCATCTATGTAAAAAGTTCTACCAAATACAACTATTTGGTAGAACTTAACAAAGACAAATTTAAAAACTCAATCTAAGTCAAAAACTCTTATATCTGATCAAATATAAGTTATTTTCGCACTCGATCTTAGTACTTCTAAAGCTTTTTCTAGCAATATGTTTTCCTGAATTCTAGGACCAAACTGCTTAATGACATCCGTGATGTATTTTTCAGTTTTAGGACCTTCTTGACTTGGCCCAAGAGTACTCCGTACATGCGCTACAATTTCATCAGCTTCTACTTTAAGTTCTTCCAATTTTGCAAGCTCCCAAAGCAAAAGTGAGTTTTGAACCCTCATCTTAGCCTGATCTCTGAAGCTCTTACGAACATTTTCATCTTTAGCTAGTTCTTTTGCTCTATTCTTATCTTCGCCTACAGCTTCCGTAATCATGGAATCGACAACTTCATCAACCATAGCGGGTGGAACATCAAATGTATTCTTAGTTCTTAGGGCCGTCAAAAGAGCCTGGTCAAGCTCACGCTTATTTTGATTCTTGAGATTTACTTCTATAGACTCTCTGATTCTCTTCTCAAGATCCGCCAGCGAGTCAAAATTTAAATCTTTGGCAAATTCATCGTCAATAGAAGGATTTTCCATAACCGAAATGCCTGTAATTTGAAGCTCAAATTCAGCAGTTTTACCGGCAATCGAAGAATCTTCAAAATCTTGCGCTACAACGATAGAAACCTTTTTCAACTCGCCAACTTTTAAGCCGATAAGTGCAGCCTCAAGTTCAGGATGGATTTCATCCACGCCAAGTTTTACGGACATTTTCTCAGCTGCCATAGAATCTACAGTTTCCCCATCGACACTCACTTTATGGGAGACTTGAACTAAATTACCTTTCTCAGCGGCTATATTGGGATCTGTAACTTCACGAGACTTTGCATTCCGGCTTGCCAACAATTCCAATTCTTTTTGAACTTGGCTTTCTTCAAACACTGCCTTTTTTGCAGAAACTTCTAGTTCTTTACCGCCTGAAATTTTTATCTCCGGCAAAATATCCAAAATAGCTGAAAAAACAAATTCGGTATCCGGTACCGGCAAACTACTCACTTCAAGCACGGGTGGAGCAACGGGACGAATCGCGGCATTTCCAATTTCTTGAAACAAGTTTTCTTTGACTAAACTATCAACAACATCATTTGCAATGGAGTTACCATACATTTTCTTAATCATAGAAATCGGTGCTTTACCCGGTCGAAACCCAGGTATTTTTGCTTGCTTTTGAATTCTAGAATAAACCGTTTGAAAGGCCTTATTCACAGTTTCACCTGGAATAGAAACTTTAATACGGCGCTGGACAGAGTTAATCTCTTCAATTACTGATTTCATTTGAAAATTCCTAACAGAAAATGGCTATTGAATATCTGATGCATAAAAATAGCAGAGTTTACCTTTAGACCAGAGGTCGGCATACTAATACCGAGGACGCTTTTTAGTCAATTAAAGATCACTAAGACCCCTAAAAATGTATTTATGCAAATTTCTTGAGGGCGAGTCGTCTGATGACCTGATGATACTCTAAGACCTTATTAATGCTGTCTTTATGTACTTTGAGGGCGGGTTTGCCATCAGAACCCTTTACAAGCTGGATCGAATCGCCAAAGTCTTTAAAAACTGCCAAAGTTGCTGCCCATTGAGTAATGTCATGCTGAGCATCCAATCCTGCCTGTACCAGATCCTTAAAGCCCATCTGCAGGCTTTCATAGGGTGACTGTTTTAGATGGCCATCGATCGTGCGTAAGATATTGATGGCATCGTCACTTAAGCAGGGAACCCCCGGGTGAGTCTCCACGAATTTTGCTAAATATTCAGCAAATCTCGACAAGCTCCCTTTGCTTTGGGTCTGCAGCGTAATTCCCCGTCCTGTCTTTGTTGAGGTAATCATCTGAGACTCTTCTAACGTGAGCAAAACCTCTTCAAAAATCCCATAGTCATCAGGCAGTATTTGACGAATCGCATCCATAGCCACAGCTTTTACTAAGCTAGTAGACTTTCCTTCTTTTTCGCCATATACGCTCCAAATTAAATCTAGGACATGAAGAGTTCTTAAAAGCCCCTGATAAGGTCTATTTGATTTTGCTTCGACCTTTTGGAGGCGATCATTTGTAGTCCTTAAACGGCCTGATAACGTGGTCATCAAGCCCACGAACCACTTGGGAATTTGTTTCATCAAATTTACAAAATCGTCGTTAGTTATATGAGAAACTTCTGACTCTTCTTTAGCTCGCACCGAAGCAGATCTAGGTTTTTGATCAAATAGGGCCATTTCCCCGATCATGCCACCTGCGCCGACAACTGCCAAATTGACTTCTTTAGTTCCCTGCGTGACAAAGACTTGTAATTCGCCTTTTCGCACTAAGAACATGCCATTGGACTTCTCACCTTCTTTGAAAAGAATTTGTCCCGGTTTTAATGTATAGTTCTTACCTGACACGCGTCACTCCGATAGCTTCTTGATACCATCGGAAGAAATCTTTACATAATTTAAGAAAAAACCGCCGCCGCTTCAAACAGCAACTCTTAAATACCCAAGTCTGTGGGGGATTCTAAAGCATTTTTGATATTTGACAAAAAGCGAGCCCCACCCTGCCCGTCAATCACTCGATGGTCAAAGGTGATTCCAAGGGAGGCAATAGACCGAATCGCGATCTGATCATTTTCAATCACAACAGGCCGACGAATAATTCCACCGACTGACATAATAGCAACTTGTGGTTGATTAATAATAGGAGTCGAAACCAAACATCCAAACATGCCGGGGTTTGTCACAGAAAAGGTTCCACCTTTTACCTCATCGGGCTTTAAGCTTTTCGATCTGGCTCTTAACGCGAGATCATTGAGCCTTCCAGCAATTTCCGTCAGGGACAAGTCTTGGGCTTTTTTAATGACAGGCACAATAAGCCCTTCATCTATAGCGACTGCGCAACCTAAATTAATATCGTCTTTCCAAAGAATATCGTAGCCATCAACAGAACAATTAAAAATCATATCTTTTTTAATGGCCTGAATGGCAGCATGAAGAAAGAAAGGTGTAAATGTAAGTTTAAAACCATTACGCTCCGCAAAAGCGTGATTTTTTTCACGTCTCAGCTGTACAATTTTTTCTAAATCAATTTCAATCGTAGTGGTGACATGAGCGCTCGTTCTTATGGACTGTACCATATGATCTGCAATTAGCTTTCTCATCTTCGTCATGGGCTCTCGACGAACTCCGACGCCCTCCAAAGTCTCTACTCCATCAGACTCTCTTGTCTTGACTCGAAATGGTGCCATATCCGCTTGAGCAACCAAGCTTTCAGGGGAGGAGGCAACGGCTTCTATCGTAGGGATTCGAGAACCTCCCCCAGACAAAAACTGCTGCAAATCCTGCTTCGTAATTCTAGAAAACTGTCCCGTTCCTTCCACGAATCGCAAATCAATTCCCATCTCGCTTGCCATTCGGCGCACCAGTGGAGACGATCTCACGGTTCCCGCTAATTCCAGCGGAACTGTAGCAGTTTGGTAACCTGGTCTATTACCTTGGGGGGAAAATTGAGCCCCCATCGGTCCACTAGGCTTGTTGGCAGCCCCCGCACTCTGCCCTGGCCGTGCCGCTACAGAGGATGGTTTTGGGGATGGACTCTTTGTAGGCGCAGACCTTACGGGTGCAGCCACCTTTTCATCAGGAGAAACGCCAATATGGGCAATAACCTGATCCACTAATACCACATCGCTTGCTTGGGCATAGAGTGCAATCACATAGCCACCGGCTATAGCGGGAATTTCCGTATCTACTTTGTCCGTAGAGACTTCAAGTAATGGTTCATCTTTTTCAACTTTATCACCTGGTTTTTTAAGCCACTTCACGAGAGTGGCTTCAAAAATACCTTCTCCCATCAAAGGTACTACAACTTCAATTGCCATTCTGTCTCTCCTCGACTAAATCAAATTCATCCGTGAATAGCGTGGCCTAACGCAGCATGCGCGGCCTCCATGGAAGCTTCCGACAGCGTGGGATGGGGATGAATAGCGCGGCCAATTTCATCAACGGTAGTTTCCAGGATCTTCCCTAATACAAATTCACCAATAATCTCTGTTGCCTTGGCTCCCACAATGTGGACACCTAAAAGTTCATGATAAATAGGGTCAAATAGAATCTTAACAAATCCTTCAGTTGCATCTTCAATTTTCGCTTTAGCCATAGGCATAAATGGAAACTTGCCAATTTTATACTCGATTCCTTTTTCCCGTAGCTCTTTTTCGGTCATACCCACGGAAGCAACTTCTGGATACGTATAGACGGCATTGGGGTTCGTTTGATAGTCGATCACCTTTGGATGAAGCCCAGCCATAACCTCTGCAGCATGAACCGCCTCGGCAGTAGCTGTGTGAGCTAAAGCTGGAGTTGTAAGAATGTCTCCAATGGCAAATATATTTGCAACCGCAGTGAGATAGTGAGCATCAGTTTTGATATAGCCTCTATCCGTACTAAGGCCGACCTTTTCAAGACCTAAATCTTCGGTAACGGGAGCTCGACCTACTGAAACCAAGACGCGGTCAAACCTGCGATCCTCGGCACCTTTCAACTTCACAACAACTTGCCCCTTGGAATCTTCTACACCTGTAATCGTAACTCCGGCCTCTACAGTCACATTTTGCTTTTTAAGACTCTTAACCAGTTCTTTTGCGCATTCTTCATCAAGACTCGGGAGCACTTGCGGGGCTCCTTCTAAAACCGTAACTTGTGTACCAAATCGGCCAAATAGGCTTGCGAATTCCATTCCGACAATACCACCGCCAATGATACAAAGTGACTTAGGCACTTGATCTATAAACAAAACGGAATCGGAAGTTAAAATTGTGGTTCCATTCGCCTTAGCAAAAGGTAACTCACGAACTTTGGAACCCGTTGCAAGCAAGATGAACTTGCAGTTCAAAACTTCTTTTTTGCCAGACTTATCAGTATAAGAAACTTGGGTCTTCGACTCAAGGCGCCCTGCCCCATAGAAAACGTCAATCTTATTTTTTTTCATTAAGAACTGAAGACCTTTTCGCTGGGTATCTACGATCTTGTCTTTCCGTTCCATAATTCTCTGCCAATCATAGGTCGGATTTCCTATATTAAAACCCAGCTCGCTGGCATGAGACAATTTTTCCCAAGTTTTAGCAGACTCTAGTAAAGACTTGGTCGGAATACATCCCACATTAAGACAAGTACCCCCTAAATGCTGGCCCTCTCGCTTCTCGATTAAGGCAACTTTAAGGCCTAACTGAGCAGCTCTGATAGCTCCGGCATATCCGCCAGGACCCGCACCGATGACAACCAAATCATACAAATCCTGACCCATGATAGTCTCCCTAATCAAAAAAGCACTTTAGCTTCTATTTTGCTTTTTAAAACACAAATCCCCATTCTTTAACGCAACTGCCTGTAAGCCTTGGGGAAGATAATCTAAAAAGCAAAAAGTTATACCATTTAGGGAAAGATTATCTAGCAAAAGTTGAGTATAATTCAAGGGTGGGGGCTAATTAGCCGATAATCATACTTGAACACGGCAGGATTGGAGGTCTACTATGGGAAACGTAATCAACTTTCCAGAGAGAAAAACGCTAAACGCGACTGTTATCAAGTTGAAAAGAGCCTCGGATGCCTTAGATCAAGTCATTATAAGCTCCCTGAATGATTCGGATATAGACCCTAAAGAGCTAGCTGGCTTGCTAGCACATAGGCTAGGGACACTCATGAAGCACATGGATGACAAACAAAAACTCTTTGCCATCTGCCAAAAAGTAGCCAGGAAGCAAGCTGAACTGGATGAGACAGCCAGCTAACTGGTCCCATTAAATCCGCCAGTATTTCTTAAGCCTCTAAGAATGAACGCCTAGACAACTCTTCATCTTGGCACGGTTGCCGCCAGATCAAACCCGCCTTCCTATTTGAGAAACCTCAATAAGCTTGAGCTAGGTTTAACGCCAACCTAACTTCTCACTTTTAGAATCACACCTTACACCTCGATATACGGCAGCTTCTTTTCGATCAAGTCATTCTTGCACTTCTTCTCCAAATGAGAGGGATTCAGCCGTTCTTGCGAAGGATTTCCTAATGGAACATTTTTAGAATGGCTTTTTTTATGATGCTCAAGTGAGTCATCTTAACGCGGTCTTTGTGTGCGTAAAGTAAAAGCGGAGGGGCTGAATCCACGAAGTCACTTATCACGAGCTTTTGCACCTGGTAATTAAGACCGAGGGATTTAACAATCACTTCGGGAACAAAACAGACTTGGTTCGTTTTAGCGGCAATCTGTAACGCAGCCAGATTTGTTTCGGTAAAGGCTCCAAAAATCTTCGGAACTATTTTCTTTTCTCCCATGAATTGGCTATCTAAAACTCGAGATCCTTCGATATGGCTATGCAAAATGATGGGGTATTTCTGCAGCTTGGCGACGGTGGCAACTGAACCAAGAGGATGGTTAAGGCGCGTGAAAAAAGCCCACTTTATTTCCCCTATGGCCTCGTGACTCCACTCCTTAGAAAGATTCAACTCGCCAACCGACAAAATAATGTCCAGCAATCCTAAACGCGACCATTCTTCTTTCTTTCGCGGCGAAGCGTCTAAAAAACTAAAGCCAATTTGCGTTTCGAGATTTGAAAAGGACTCGACTATCGACGGAGCAAAACAAAAGTTCATGAAGGCACGACTACAAAACGAATAGACGGTTGCGTTTTCTATTTCATCAGAATTATTTTCCAGCTCAAAATTTGAAAGCTTGAGTACGATAGTCTCTAAGCTTTTCGCAATTTGAAACGCTGCCTCAGTAGGCTCATAGCCGTGTGCGGAACGAAAGACCAACTTCTCCCCAGTTTTTTGTTCCATATTTTTGACGATCTTTGACATGTTTTGCGGCGTTTCTCCAAACATTCTCGCCAAAGAGCGCAGTGACGGCTGATTTGGTATCTCACAAAGCATGCGCAGCTCAGCAATTTTCAGATCTTTAAGCATGAAAACCTCCCCTTTACCCGATGATCCAGTATAGCTATAATTGCTATACCAATCGAGCAAATATTTGTTTTAGCACAGCTGGGCCGATCCGAACAAAAAAGGGACTAAGGTGATTATAAAACTATCCTCGACCGCACTTAAATTTTGACTCTGCAAAGGCAATGTCTATTTCATTTCTTCTCAATCTTTCGCCCTTAAAATTTCGGATTCAAGATCCGATATAATCATCGAGATCTCAGTAGGCCACTGATTTCATTACACCATAGGTATTGCACCTCCGTTGAGCCACCTGAACTCACGAAGATTCAGCCACTTTACCGAGCGAAGGCAGCTTTTATAACCCTTCGAGAGGCCATCTAGTTACGCCTTTCGGAGCAACCATGAAAAGACCTAACTGCTTTACCAAAACCTATTCTGGGCAATTCAACTTTGCATAATCGATCTATACCAATGATTTTCTGGGAAAAAAAACCATGCTTTTTATGCATGGCTTATCGATTTTTAAACATTTTTCCAATCTTGCGTGGAATCAAAAATTCCAATACAAGCTTCTTCGTCGAAGAAATGACGAACTTTTTGTAGGACGGTCTTACAAAAGAAATTTAAGGAGTATTTTATGCTACAGAAAAAAAAGAACGATCATGCCCAACACACGGTAAAGAACAAAGCAAAGCGTTTTTCTTGGTCTCAAGGCGTGCAAGCAACTTGCTTCTATCGCCCAGGCGAGTAATTAGCTGATTCCTGAGCTACTTATTTTAGGAACTTCATCAGAACAGACATTTAAGTAGCTCGATGGAAAGATTTAAATCTAAGTGAGGCAAACGGGGCCTTGAGCGATCAACGCTCCGTTTTTTTTAAATCTTCTTGCAATGAATGAGGAAAATAATGTTTAAAACAGGACATGAAAAACTTGATGATCTAGATCTTTCTACAGTCTGCAGTCGTTTCAAATCTACACATAAGCACCTTAATTTAAGTAGTAGGAACGTCTCAGAAATCAGAGACCTATACAAAAGCTTCCTTTGGCTTAAAATAAGCTACCCCCTTCAGACCTTAAGTCCAACGGACATCATCGACAGTTTTTGGCATGAGCATATTTTGGATACCCAAAAATATTTCGCCGACTGCAAAGCTCTATTTGGTGAATACATGCATCACTCGCCTTCCTCGAAAAAATCCTCTCTAGAACCTTTCCAGACTACAGTCAAATTAGTCGCTAAGCATTTTCCGGAGCTTATGTAATGCTAAATGCAAAATTGCAAGAAAAAACTCAGGTACTATTGGCTTCTATTGCGGCATTGAGTCTCGCTGCTCTAATTTCGCAATCGAGCGAAATCATAGATCAGTACTACACAGGGAAGTTGGGCCATTTTTATTTAAATCTACATAATTGCGTGAGCACAATGTCTATGGCATTTGCTTCGATAGGCAGTATTCTTGGATTTTCCATACTACTGCTATCAAGCAAAAATGAAGAAAAGACAAACCTAAATGTATGGTCTGGAATATGCTTGACTGCTAGTCTTGCATTACCAGCTATGCTAATCCAAATGCTCTGCTCTCAATTTATGTTTCGATCCTTCGATGGGATCCCGGGAAAAGATCAGTATGTGACATTATATATAGCAGCTAATGGTATGTCCATTTTTTTAGCTGCGGGCGCCAGTGTGCTCAACCTATTTAAGGACAGAAAAGGGATACTTCTCGTCGCAGCTGCTAGCGCCATCATTAACCTTTGCGGAAATGAGTACGCTATCAACTATGGTCAAAGTGATGGCGCAACCTTCACGATCATTGCGTGGGCTACCCTAGCATCAAAAATAGCTGCAGTGATCATCTGCGTTTATAGAATAGTTAAGTTTTGTCCGCCAGCTGTGATCGACATTCCGGGTTTTCTTCGAACGGGGCGCAGGATCATCCTAGGTGAGTCTTTGTGGATCATAGCATTGAGCGCCACCCCATTTGTAATTATGTATATCATGAATTCGTTCTATTCGGTCCAGGTAGCAAATGCTTCGGCCTTAGGCTATCGACTTGGAAGAATCTTTTTAACTCCGTGGGCTGCGGCAGGCTCCCTGACAGTGCAAGCTATCGGTCAGGCTGTGGGCACAAAAAAAGTAAGTTTAGAGGACGCAGGCAAATTTGAGCATAACTTAACTGTGACTGTAACATCACTCTGCCTCATACTAGGTGGGATCGTAATTGCGAGTCTAGGTATGCCTAATGATGGAACCACAATTTTTTTTACACTTGCGCCTTTTGCTGCGCACCTCATTGGCATCCACAGCTTGCGCGACACAGCGATTCTTAAAGTTGCAGAACATTCTCACATCGGAGCAAGTACCGACATTTTGGGGACACTGTGTGTCACCATTCCACTGCTTATAATGGGGAGCTATCTGCAAACACCCATCCTGACCTTAGCTGTTGCCTACCTGGCACCATCGATGTGCAGAGTGTTATATCTCAAATATAGTGCGAAACTGGCATTTTCTAGATGGTGTCATTGATCATGCCGCCTAAAGCTCCCATGATTTAAACCAGCCGTTAGGTCATCGAATTCTTTTAGGCTCAGCTCGCGGATTTTGCCGCATAATAGGAGGTGTCATCGCTATTCGGGCGAAAGCAGGAGTCAACTTTTTTACTACTGCTAACCTAACATGGCTCGTAGAAAACTACCGCTCATTTGAGATTGGGCTACCGTTTGGTCGGCAACATGGGCGGTGCACCCAATAATTTTGAATCTATATTGTAGTCATTTTCAGCGGACTTTAAGGCCACGGCCTCACACTTATAATACAATCAGCTGGGATGGCGGGGAGCATCCACGCTCTATAGAAATCCTAAACAAGACGCGCAAAGAATGTTTCATAGTCCATAACCCTTATTCCAAAAGCCGGATAGTTCTTTTCAAAACCACGCTTATCGACAAGCTGAAAACAAAATTTGGGTTTGAAAATTTCATTGTATTTCTTAAGCACTTGGGTTGGTTCCGATTTTCCAGATTTGCACTCCAAAAGCATCCAAGGGGATTGATCGCGTGTGACTATAAAATCAATCTCTTCTTTTTCTTTATTGCGAAAATAGTGCAGCGAAAACTCACCCATAGCTAGGTCGGTCCAGTATTGACACATCTTCAAAAGATGACATGCACACAGATTTTCCAGCTTGGCGCCATGATTATCAACCATGGAATAGTCGTAGAGATAAAGCTTCGGTTCGGCTGTGAGGCTGCGTTTTAACTTGCCTGAATAAGGACGGATAGTGAAGCAAATGTACAGAGCCTCCAATACCAGCATCCAATCACGAACTGTCCCATAGGCTACACCAACGTCTTCTCGCAGGCTATTGACAGAAAGCTGCGACCCAACTTTCCCTGGGAGCAAATCCACCAGAATACGCAAAGCATTCAAATCACCCACATTCCGAAAGTCACGAACATCTTCGTTCAGGAGCCTTTCTATCCGTAACCGGCTCCAACGTTTGGCATGTCCTTCGCTACCACGCAGCAGGGGCTCGGGAAAACCCGTGAGTCGCACAATATCATCTAAAGGAAATGTCAACTTTACCGGACGTTCCATCCAATTTTCAGGGGTCGGCGGAGTCGCTGTCTCACCTATAGAGAAGGGGTGAAGGCGATAAGGCAGATATCTACCAAGGAGGCTGTCGCCACCTTTCCGATAATAATCAAGCCGGGCACTGCCTGTAACGATAATGGGCAGGTTCTCCCCTTGAATGTCGTACAATCCTTTCAACCGCTGCTTCCAACGTCTGTCTTTGTGAATTTCATCCAATAGCACAGGACCATCGGATCGACCTTGGAGCGAGGCTTCTGGATCCTTAACCCAAGCCAATCGAAATCGAGACTGATCCCAATTGAATTCGTTCTCAGTGGAACTCAATAGAGCACGTCCTAAGGTTGATTTGCCCGACTGTCTAGGACCGGAAATGAAGGCCATTTTTCCATGCAATAAGGCGTCACTATAAATCGCATCTTGAAGATATCGTTGGATTTTTTTATGATTCATGGAGATGTACTTTCATCAGTAAACTGATAATTAGTCGCGACTATTTATCAGTTTACTGATAAGATACTCGATTGCAAGTAATTTACAGTCGAGAGCCTTAATGAAAGCCTTTGGAATGAGCAATGAGGCCCATTAAAGCCCAGGATTCTGACCCATGAGCCATGCATGGGCCCTCTGCGTAAGCAGGAGCCTAAAACCTCGAATTCTTGTTCATGAAATTTTGAAACTAAGTAATTCTCATATTCGAATTTACTTTTGAGGAGATAGGTTTTGTTGCGGGTCATTTAACTTCATGATTTCGGATCTTAGGGAATCGATCCCGCCACCTTTAAAAGAGGAAACTGCAAAGATACCGTCATTAGGCACACCCTGCTCCTGAATCTGGGTTAACAGGGATGCTTTTCTTTTTTCGAATTCTTTTACGCCTAACTTGTCCACTTTAGTTAATACGATCATCACGGGAGCAAACTTTCCCAATTGATCCATAAAGTCGAACTCGTAGTCCTCGGTCTCACGTCTAATATCCAAAAGGTATAAAAAGAGCTTAACATTGGGTCGCTCGCAGTAAGCGTCCATTAAAGAATGCCAATGATTTCGAATTTCGGTCGGAGCCTCATGGAAGCCATAGCCTGGTAAGTCGGCAAAGATAATTTTTTGGTTCAAAAGAAAAAAGTTTACCATTTGAGTTCGACCGGGGGTCGAGCTGGTGCGCGCCAAACTCTTGCGCTGCATCAGGGAATTCAACAGTGAAGACTTACCCACATTCGACCTGCCGATAAAGGCGACTTCCGGCAGCTCATAGGCCGGTAACTGATCCATTTTGGCAGCACTGGTTATATATTTGGCATCCATAGCTTAACAAAGCCTTTTCTAATAAATGTGCCTCTAGAATCAAGAGAGGCTTCGAACTTACATAACTGCCGAGACTTCCTATCAAGAAGTGGACTGACGTAGCAAGACCTACCTCTTTAAATTTTGTAACCAGCTAATTATTTGGCACTTTGGCCGGACCCTAACCATTCATTTTGCCTCTCCATCACCTGGCTTTTGACAATTCTTGTAGGGAAATACCAAATGCCTCACGCGGGGAGTGCCTGGAATGCGCCTGAAAGAGACCCATCTTCTCATCTCTCCTCGTTTAGAAGTCCCCTTGAGCTGAACCTGCAATGCTAAAGAACTTTGACCTTTCCGTGTTCCAAAGAGGATTCTGGCGCTCATTTGGTATTCTTAGTGACTGAGCTAGAAATAGACACATTTAGGGACTGCCGCAGCCCTAGCCTCTTCTCAGAGCTTCGGAAGCTTTAGGGCTTAAACATGACTTCATCCTATGATAAAAGAACGCATCCTTCGGTAATGGGAGTAGCGATGACAAGAATTGAGATTTTAAGTGACGAAGTCGCATCTAAAATCGCTGCCGGCGAAGTTGTGGAACGCCCTGCAAGCGTTTTAAAAGAGCTCATTGAGAACAGCATTGACGCTGGCGCCACCCGCATTGATGTGGAATGGGATGCAGGTGGTATGACTCGTCTTTCTGTGAGAGATGATGGTGCAGGCATAGATAGACTCGATATGCCTAGAACTATAATTAGACATGCCACATCCAAAATCAAAACTGCGGATGATCTTTTTACTATAAAAACGATGGGTTTTAGGGGCGAAGCTCTTGCAAGTATCGCCAGTGTTTCCAAGTTTACGATCCTGACGCAGCCACCAAATGGCGAAGGCTCAAAACTGCAGGTCCTTTCAGATTATGATCTTCTATCGCCTAAAATTTCGCCGTGGTCTGGGCCCGTCGGTACGACGGTCATCATGGAAGACCTCTTCTATAATGTACCGGCACGACTTAACTTTTTGAGAAAATCGACCTCAGAATCAGCGGCTTGCCTAGAACTCATCCAAAATATAGCACTTTGTAATCCGGCGGTTTCCTTTAGTGCCATGAGTAACGGAAAATACGTGCTCCAGGCAGAAAAGATTGCCCTTTCAGATACAGAATCAACCCTCCGAGCCCGTGCCAAGCAAATCATCGAAGATGTCGATCAACTGTTGTTTATAAAAGACGAAACCTCCTTTGGCCAAGTTACGGGTCTGATTAGCCCTCCTGGACTCGATCGCTCCACAGCTCGAAACATCTATACCTTTGTCAACCACAGGCTGGTTAAAGATAAAATATTACGTTTTGCTCTTCAGCGTGGCTACCACGGACACCTTTTAAAAGGGCGACAGCCCGTTGCGATTATACAAGTCGTCATGGACCCTTCCTTGGTCGACGTCAATGCCCATCCGGCAAAGACAGAAATTCGCTTTCAGTACCCTGAAGACGTGCAATCCCTAATTTCCCTTGCGATTAGAAAAGCCATTCGCGATGCGGATTGGGCTGCACCCCAATACTCGGAGTCCAGCCCATCAACTGTGCCCCCCCCCGCCGTCACAGCTGCTGGGACTGAAAACGAAGCCCATGCAGACTTCCAGGCATCTTCTTATAGAGCCCCTTTGGGGCGTTTCGTAGGTGAAGATTTCGGAAATGACATTCCATCTTCCAAATCCAGAGATTTCTCAAGCCCCATTTCCCATCAGTCATTTAGCAAAGACTTTGATATTGCGACGACTTCACAAGCCACTCCCTGGCGAAAAACCACAGAGACTAAAGTATCACTTAAATCCTATGATGGCTCATCTTACGCCAACCAAGCATCTTCTCAAACCTATGTAGACCGCAGGGACACCTCCCCCAGCCCGTTAGAGGCTTCTTCCTCACCTAAAGCAACCACTTGGAAGCCTGGGCGGGAGCTTTTCGAGAAAGACAAAAAGGCCGGCGCTATCCCGTGGGCGGACCTCACCTACATCGGAACTTTTGCTAAGTGCTACCTCATTTTTGAGTATCAAAAGAAGCTATTGCTCGCCGATCAGCATGCGTTTCATGAAAGAATCCTTTTTGAAAAACTCAGCCATGACCCTAAACTTTTAAAAACAGTTCAACCCTTGATAATTCCAGAAGTCTACACGCTCTCTCCCGAAGAAGCAGCGAGCCTAGAGCAGAATCTCAGCAAATGGAAAGACCTTGGCTTTGACTTGAAAATTTGGACAAATGGCACGGTGGAGCTCAATGCTCTCCCATCAATCCTTGTAAACGCCAATAAAGAGGCGCTTTTAGCTGAACTTTCTGAAAAGTCCTGGTCCCATCATGACTCTATGTCATCGGATATAAGCTCTGAAGTCCTTGAAACTATCGCCTGCCATACCGCCGTTAGGTCGGGTGAAGACCTTACTGAAAACGGAATCCGAGATCTCTTAAGCCAGGCATCGGAAGTAGATTTTTATCACAACTGTCCCCACGGAAGGCGCGTATTTAGATGGTTTGATGAAAAGGATGTTGGGTCCTGGTTCGATCGATAATCGGATCTTAATACCTTAATTCTGAGTGGACAAAAAGGCCCCTAAAAAGACTTCCTAGCTTCCGTTAGTTTTCATTGATTCTATAGTGATCTAAATTTATATAAAGTTCCTGTTATGATGCTCTTCAGATAGAATATAGAGAAGTCACCGCCCTACGCAGATATTAAGAAACGAGACTAACCATGAATGAATCTATAAATGAGGCCGCGGTTGAATCAAAAGTCGACTCTCTCATCCAGCGTTGGGCATCTCTCCCATCAGCACTTAGACTGGACGAATTCGAGAAGTTGGGGCGAGACGACGCTGAAGAACTGTTTACGACATTAAACGCTGGTGATCAATTTGAACTTGTTGAAGAGAAACCCGTTCAGATCTTACGAGATCTAGTAAAGAAGCTGGACCCAGACGACGCAGTGGATTTACTTCAACATTTTGAAGCAGAACGTCGTTCAGAAATCCTAGGCTCCCTAGACGCAGTCACCTGCAAAGAATTAACCGCATTATTGGCTTATCAAGAGGATGAGGCCGGCGGATTGATGAGCCCTAGATTTATACGTCTCCGGCCTGATGTCTCGGTTGACGTTGCCATTCGTTATCTACGTGCTCAATCAAAACGTCCCATCGAAACCATTCACTACCTGTATGTTCTTGATATTCATCAAAAGCTTTTAGGTGTCCTTTCCTTTCGCGATCTTATCATGGCACCAAATAATGCCATCATTAACGATATTATGGAAAGCGACATAATCAGCGTGCCCATTAATATGGATCAAGAAGAAATTTCTCGTCTTTTTAGTCAGACAGGTTTAGCTGCTATACCAGTTATTGATCATCAGGGACTTATGCAGGGAATCATCACCCTTGACGATGTTTTAGACGTAGTGACAGAAGATGCCACTGAAGATATGCAAAAAATGGGCGGTGTGGAATCTCTTGAATCTGGATATTTACAAGTGCCACTCTTTAACCTCATTAAAAAAAGAGCTTTTTGGCTAAGTATCTTATTTGTCGGTGAAATGTTTACCGCCTCCGCAATGCGGATTTTTGAAAATGAGCTTGAAAAAGCCGTCGTTCTCGCCATGTTTATTCCCTTAATCATCAGCGCGGGAGGAAACTCTGGCTCTCAGGCTACATCTCTCATCATGCGGGCGTTGGCTTTAGGGGACTTGAGGCTAAATAATTGGATCAGAGTTTTTTTAAGAGAAATATTCTGTGGACTTGCGCTTGGCGCTATACTTGCTGCGTTGGTTTGGCTTAGAATCAGTTTCTACCCCAATGCAAGGGGAGTCTACGGCCAAGAATATCATATCCTAGCAATAGCCGTGTCGGCTGCAGTTACCGGTGTTGTTCTTTGGGGTAACCTCTTAGGCGCCATGCTTCCTTTCTTGTTAAAGTCCATCAAACTCGATCCTGCTGCAGCTTCCGCACCGCTAGTTGCGACACTTGTTGATGTTACAGGACTGATCATTTATTTCAGTGTCGCTAAAATGGTTTTAGGGCTTTAAATGACTCCTTTTCTAGTTATTGGTGGTCCAACAGCAAGTGGCAAAAGCGCCTTAGCCATAAAAATTGCCCAAGACTTCAATGGCGAGATTGTTAATGCCGATTCCGTGGCCATGTACCGAAGATTTGATATTGGCACAGCAAAACCTAGCCTGGATGACAGAAAATTAGTCCCTCATCATCTCATCGATATTTTAGATCCCGAAGAAGAGCTCGATGCCTCGCGTTATGGCGATTTGGCCTTAGCAAAAATTAAAGAGCTTCAATCTATGGGAATACTCCCGATTGTTGTCGGAGGTTCTGGCCTCTACTTGCGAGCGCTGATGAGGGAAAAATTCCATGGCTTACCTCAGTCTCCTGCTTTAAG
>JBAXBA010000027.1:0-44315 GCA_037142195.1 Pseudomonadota bacterium | reverse complement strand
TTCAAAATATCGGCGATCTTCCAGTAGCTGAATCCTTTCGCCCTGAGCCTTTTCATCTTTTCGATGGCCGCCATTTCGCTTTTGCAGACCTCGACCTTGCGCCCGACGATCTTCTGCCCATAGGCCAAGTGACGTTTGGGCCGATTATTCTTTCCGTTGCCCCGGACGGGTATTCCGAGGAGCTTTAGATGTTTCAAGACGGTGCTGGTGGTGCAACCATTTCGAGGCCAATTTCCTCGGCGGAGAGGCCGTTTACGACGTATTTTTCGTGGAGGAAATCACGATTTTGGTAGAGGGGGGTCACAGGAAAGTGTATGATCTCAGCTAGTTGGGCTGGCGGAGAATTGGTTTGGTCTTGTATCCGGCTGCCACCCCATTCTTATCTACTACCGATCCAGGCTCCAGTCGTGCCTTTATAAAAAAGTCAATTAAATTCACGGGTACCACTTTGACTCTAGTTTGCTAAAACTAGAGCCAATCAAGCTATACTACCACTCATTTAAACATTTCTTACTTAGGTAAAGAGAAGCACTTGAATTGTCATACAAGGTCAAAGCAATGAGCAATACATATTCAGTTCTATTGCCGCTTCCTCAAAAAAATCGATCTATGCTGTGGAAAAATGAAGACGACCCACTTAACGCTGAAAGCGCCTATGCCCGATATGAAATCCGCAGCCTTCTGAAAAGCTCTTCTACGAACAGAAGTGGAGCTGGCGGACTAACGCTCTCAATAACCTGGCCGCTAGCTAGGCATGTTTAAATGTTGCGACGGTAAGATTCAGCTTTATTTAGCAAAGACTGCCAGGTTTGAACGAAGCTTAGAGTTAGGGCCGTAGCTATAGATTAGAGAAGCTGCCGATTCAGGCATCCAATCCTTAAATGGCTGAACATCAAGAATTTCTTGCAATTGAACTTTTACAGGAAGTTTAGAGTAGAAATGGCTGACGTCTGATTGGGAGCCAATCAATATTTTAGGCAATGCGTCGGGATTGTTAAAGGATTTGCAGGCGTCTATCTTAGGATCCGCTATGCATTGACCATGCTCAACAAATTGCAGATAGGAAGCATCAATAATAATCTATTGATCGCAGTCGCCAGAATTTGGACATAAACCTCGATCGCTTGCAAAGACGTGAGTAATATCATGCCTTAAGTGGCTTCCATCCCGCAGTGTGATATCCCCCATCCCAAAGGACTGCGAGTAGAAAAGTTTTATGCCATTTTCGGAATTCATCTTTTCAAGCCATAATTGTGTATATGCAACGCAATCGCCGGCTCCGAATAAGTTCAGTGAGTCCGATTTTAAGCTTTCCGCAACTATTTCTTGCCAGGCTCTAACTCGACTAGGTAGATCGGTTGGCAGCTTTTTCAATGGGTGCTTGATCGATGTTGGCGAGCCACTCTGGGAAGTAACTTGATAGGGATCTGATTCTCCCCTTTTAGCAGCTTTACAAGACGAAAATAACATTAAAGCTAGTAAGGAAAACCCTAACGGAAGAACGATGGGGTTTCCTCCAACTCGTTGTGTCTTTTTGAGCGTAATCACTAGCATCTCCCAATTTAGTAAATTAAAATGGCTTCTTCTTAAGAATTACAAGATGGTATTTTGTCTATCGATAAAGAATTCCTTTGTCATAAGTAGCCAAATATTGGCAAAAAAGTCAGCAAACAAACTACATCTTATTTAAGGTTTACCAGTGGCTCATTTTAACATATTGAATAGCGGTGAAAAAGTTCATTCTTTTTTCATCGTTTCCAATAGAACTCTCCATAGCTTTATAAGTGAAAATTCTCCCTAAGTGTCAGCAAAGATTTGTAAAGCATGAGTTTCGTTTCTAAGATCAGTTAGTCTAAGGACAACTCTCAGGAGAATATTCCATGGTGCATTGTTAATGGTGAGTATCCTAGAGCAAAAAAAGTAAGTTTTGGATCTTTCATAGTGAAATCCTCATAGAGAAGGCCACTTTCTTAATTCGGCATTTTATATACATAACGATGGCATGTCTATAAACAGTCTATATGGATAAGTTTGGTCCCAAAACTGCTGTCATAAGTTAGGAAATTGGAGCGCTATCAAGGTTGTAAATGAAAAACAATGGTGGATTTGCAAATGGAAACCAGTCTCCCTTAAGCCCTTGGGGAATGAGAGTAGATACTTTTGCCAGAAATCTAGAATTGCATTTTAAGGAGTGGCCTCTTTATGGAGTGGTTGACTTTTTAAACCACAGTTTAAAATGAGCTAAATATCCTAATTTTCGAGGATCTTTATAGCGGACCAAGTCTTTTTATCGCGAGATACATTGACTGTAATTCGCAAGTCTTCAAGCTTCATGTCCGCTATGCCCGCGTCTGAGTCACGGAACATGGAGCGAGGAATTACGACTCTATTTTTTTCGATCATGTCCGTGTTTAACTGCAGGATGTCTTCAAAAATAAGGGTTCTTGCAACATCAAGTCTTCCTTTGCTTTCTATTCTTAAAAATACAAACAACGGCGTTGCTATGGATTCAGATAGTAGAACTTCAATAAAAGTATCAACAAAGATTTTCGGCGGTTTTTCAAGCTTTAATACGCTTAAGCTACCTTCATTAGAAGATACAGTGAGTGGATCTGGCGTGTCTTTTGCCAGCCACCAGGCGAACTTTTCCGAATCCATTTTGCCATTTTTTTGAAGCACTCCATCACTATCTCCTTTGCAAAAATCTGACAAAAGGTTGGGATGGGCTGATCGAGGACGACAAACGGACTTTACATATATGGAAAATTGGTCTGCGGGCTGGGTTTTATTTACGAGCTCAATAAAGCCTAGAACTCCGATCTCTGCTATAAATGTAGAGGCTGCCCGCTTCTTCTCATCTTGGGTTCCTGCGTTTAGAATTTGGCTTTGAAGCTCGGAAAGGGCTTGAAATGAATTTTCATTTGGGCGGCAAATGTCTAGACCATCTGCGGGGAGAAACTCACTTATTATGGACTGATGACACAGGGCATTGAGAGACAGATCTGCATTTGAATCGCGCCCTAGATTTAATATTCGAGATATTTCTTCAGTAGGCATTTTAGCGAGCGATTTTAACCCAGATTCTTCCGCATAAATGTCGAATGTAAGCTCAAAGTCGCCGACGACTTGCGGGCCAGAAAAAATTCTTCGAAATGGTTCCAGTGGCGGCCGGGACTTCATAGTTTCTAGACTTTGTTTTTCTCGAAACTGGGCACGAACTTGATGAGAAATCGTGTCGAAGTTTTTTGTCTTTGGAAGGAAGCTAAAACTATTGAGCAGCGTTTTTATTTCTAAGAGACTTTGCTCATCTATTTGAGGGAAAATAAGTGAAAACTTACCCCATAGGAGTGGGGCTGGATTATGGCGTCTTGTAGGAGTGGACCATGAGAAAATAGCCTCATTTGTAATTGCTCCATTCATGATATTCCAGTTCAGGCTTTTTCTTTCAAATCGTGACTCCCTGTAGGCGACATCGATATCCTTAGATTGCATAGTGTGATTGCCGAATTCATGAATGGAATCGCGGTTTGTATCAAAGAAAAAACTGGAGGCACCACGCGAAGAAGTGACGGTACTCCCTTCTCTGGAAGTAACGGTAGGCACACAGGCGTGACAGTATCGATCTAAGTCCAAAAAGTTGCCCGTTAATGCCCGAGCCAATATATCCTCAGGTATTTTATAGGAGAGATTGATATCTCTAATTTCTGTGTGTTCTTGAAAAAGCTGGCGAACACTAGCAAGTTTGAGCGGTGCGATAGGAACGGGTAGGCCCCTCCAGGAAAATTTTCCCATGGCCACTCCAAACGCGTAGAACGTTTTTCCAATTTCAAATCCCAAGGATAGCCCTTCCGTTTTAATATTGGAAAGTGAGATTCGATATTCGTTATCTGAGCGCTTTTGCACGGAGACTCGCGCTTCTGCATTGGCATAGAAATCGATAGGAGTTCCGGCATGAAGCCCGGTTGTTTCTGCAATTATGGGAAGCCTCTCTAGGAGCCATGTATGGGAGAGAGGAAATCCGATGGTTCCTTTAATGGCGTAGCTTCGAATCGAATTGCTGGGCATCTCTTGCAAGTCTTTGCTATTAAGAGGAACTTTTAGGGGCGCGCTAAAGGTTCTGAGCGGATTGTAGAGCTCGTTGGGGTCAAATGAAGGAGGCAATATTTTGCTCAACAGGGGGAGCAATCCAAACCAATTGGCGGGAGAAAATTGGTTTGAATAATTGAGCTTAGTCGCCGTCAATCTTTCTGCATCGGAAGCAAGATAGAATTCATAAAAATAGACTCCCGTAGAAAGCTTTGTGCTGACACCCAGGGGGCTTGGGGGGAGTAAATCTCTTGTCAATGTTGGTCCAATCATGACGCGATCTATTACCAAATAGGCTTTGGTTGGTAATTTTGTGAGCTTGCGCTCAATGCCGGTTTCTAAGACGGAAAATCTAGTTTTAGAAACAGGCCAAGTCTTGTCCAATAGGGAATAAAATAGAGCATCCATGGCATTGTCGACGGCCCTATTGGCTGCAAATGTGCTAGCACTCACTAAATTACGAATGGCAGGAGAGTCCATTAATTCATAGAGCTCAGGCTCCCCTAAATTGTCCTGGGCTCCACTACCTCCTTCTGAGGGATTTTCCTGAGGAACCGCCCCAAAAACATTGCTATCTAAAAGGAAAAGCCATGCTGCTAAAGAAAAACAAACGCCAAAAAAAAATGTATTTTTCATAACTTGCCTTCAATGCCGAACGCCGTGCCAATTTTGCTACCTTCCCCAGGCGCTCTCTTTAGATCGAATATCAAACTCCAGCCTAGGTTATTCCAAAGGCGCGTCCAGCGCTCTAGAGAAATCTGCCACAAGCTCTTGTTGGTAATCGCTAGTATAGCTTTTGATTCAAACCCGGAATCTGAACTCAAAATATTTGAGAGAAGAAACGAATTTGCTAGGCGCTTCTTTCGAATCCACTCGCCGCTGAAAACCTGATTTTTAAACCCTTGATTTTGAAAAAGTATCGAAAGTCCTTCGTATTTCCCATCAGTGCCCAATTCCCAGCCTGCCCCAAACCTAGAGCTTTCCTGCCCGGGCCACTGCCAAGCTAGCTTTGTTACGGCCCCTGGGCGTTTCTGAATCATCAGCTCCTGTTCCTTGTCGGCCCTTTGAACCGCGGCCAGCGAAAGCTGAACACCATTCAAGTGAATAAGTTCGTAAACTATGGCCTTGTCCGAGTGGCCGTAAACCAAACGATATTCATGGGGTATATCGTACAGCTCTTGCCAAAGAGGGGACAATTGGAAAGCTCCAAAGCTCAATCGATGTAAGCTTCTTTCCCTGAGTAAATGCAACGAAAAGGCAAAAGTTTTTGAGTGGTTGTCAGCAGCGTTTGGCTCAATATAATCTTCTCCACCGCCTGATAAAGCCCAATAATCACTGCTATAGGTAAGATTATATTTAGCCTTTCCACTGGTGCCTTTCGGCTCGCGGCTAGGAATTTTAAGTCCCAGGTCCACCTGGCCTTCACCGGCAGCCGTAAGTCTTCCCGAATCCCCAAAATCTTGAATCCAATCTGCAAAGCACAATGAACTATAGAAAAGGCATACTCCTAGTGCGCCTACGAACCAGTTTGCAAGAAAGCAAGAAATCTTTTTTTTAAACATTGGAATCATAGGCACTAGGCTATCAGAAATTGTTAATCATTTTAAGCAGTTTGAAGACGAAGCGAAAAATAAGAAAGATCTTCATTTAGTCTTGACGGACCGCATCAAAGACGCTACATTGCGCCCTCCAAGGTTAGGTAAGCTTGTTTGACAAGCCTATGCCATCGAAGAACTTTAGATTACTAAGTTTTTCGTATACAAAGCATAAGCCCATCAAAAAAGACCCTTTCCGGAAACAGCTAGTCAATGACGGCTAGGCTGTGTATCTCGCGGAAGGAAAATCATGCAAAGCCAAAAAATTCGCATTCGTTTAAGAGGATTTGATTATCGCTTAATCGACAAATCGGCTGCGGAAATCGTCGAGCGCGCCAAAAAGACTGGTGCACGCGTAGCTGGCCCGATTCCACTCCCGACAGCAATCAATCGCTACACTGTACTTCGATCGCCTCACGTCGATAAGAAGTCTAGAGAGCAGTTCGAGATCAGAACTCACAAAAGAGTTTTGGATATTCTTGAACCAAAGCAGCAGACTATTGATGCTCTCATGAAGCTTGATCTTGCTTCAGGGGTGGATGTAGAAATCAAACTCTATTAACAAGTAGGGTTGTTTTAGGAATTTAGAGGAGTTCGGCAAAGTGCCGAACATAGGTTTAATTCTCATACAGTAGGTTCCAGGCAATGGCAAACCACAGCGAACAAGGACTCATAGCTAGAAAAGTCGGCATGACGCGCATGACCGATGCAAAAGGCAATGTGATTCCCGTAACTCTTCTCCAAGTAGAAGAGCAAAAAGTTACAAAGGTGCTTACAGAAGAACGCGACGGCTATAACGCCTACCAAATAGGCTTTTTTCTTAAAGCTGAAAAGAATCTCAATAAATCTGATATAACGCGTTTACGCAAAACGGGCGTAGAAGAGAATTTCTCTAATTTCAGAGAGTTCAGAACATCAAAGCCAGTAGCTCACGAAGTAGGAGCAACTATTGGCGCATCTTTGTTAGAAGGCGTTACATCAGTTGATGTTAGCGGTGAGACCAAAGGACGAGGCTTCCAAGGCGCAATTAAGAGACACGGATCGAAAATCGGTCGCATGACTCACGGATCGATGTATCATAGACGAACCGGATCCCTTGGAGCTAACACAAGTCCAGGCCGCGTCGTTAAAAACAAAAAAATGCCTGGTCACATGGGCACCGAACGCATAACAATGCAAAACCTTAAGGTTGTTGATGTGGATACGGCTAACAATCTTCTAGCGGTAAAAGGCTCAGTTCCCGGAGGCACGCATGTGTTTCTTGAAATTAGACCTTCTATCAAAACGCGCTAAGGAAGGACTGGAGCTATCAAATGAAATTAGATGTAGTTAATATCAAAGGACAAACGGTTCGAACTATCGAACTTCCTGAAGAAATTTATGGTCTCGAAATGAACGAAGCTGTGCTTCACTCTGTGGTCAAGGCGTACCAGGCAAATCGCAGACAAGGGACGCACGCTACTAAAACTAGATCTTTAGTAAGCGGAAGCGGCAAGAAGCCATTTAAACAAAAAGGTACTGGTGGAGCAAGACAAGGCTCTACTCGTGGCCCTCATATGCCAGGTGGTGCTGTAGCTCATGGCCCACAGCCAAGAGACTATCGTCAAGCAGTAAACAAGCAAGTTAAGCAACTTGCGCTAAAAGTTGCTCTTTCCGACAAAATTCGCCATAAAAAACTTATAGTTGTAGACGATTTTGCAATAAGCAAGTATAGCACTAAGGCCGTACTATCCATTCTGAGTACTCTCAATAATGGAAGCAACAAAGCTCTTCTTTCTGATGAGAGAAAAGACGATTTTCTATTTAAATCAGCAAGAAATCTTTATGGTGCTGGAGTTTTAGCCCCAACTGAGATTAATGCAGAAAATGTGCTAAGACACGAAGCACTGATTCTATCTGAAACTGCAGTTCGTGCTCTGCAACAGCGCTTTGAGGGTAAAGAGTAATGAATCCATATGAAGTACTCCTTAAACCAGTGCTCTCTGAAAAGAGTAATGAAACTAGGGAAACAGGCAAGAAATATACTTTCCTAGTCCACAAGCAAGCGACAAAGGTAGACGTCAAGACGGCTATTGAGGCAATGTGGGGAGTTAAAGTAACTCAAGTGAATACGTTAATTACACGAGGAAAAGTTAGGCGACGTGGAATGCATCTTCACTTAAGTACTGCCGCTAAAAAAGCTGTAGTAGCTTTGGCAGAAGGTCAGACGTTACCGATTTTTGAAGATAAATAATCTGCTGAGAGGGCATAGATACAATGGGTATCAAAAGCTATAAAGGAATAACACCAGGTCGCCGACAAATGAAGACGGTAGACTACAGCGGCCTAGATAAAGTTGAGCCGTTTAAGCCGCTAATCGATGTGATTCGTGGCCAAGGCGGTCGAAACAATATGGGTCGTATCACTACGAGGCACCAAGGTGGTGGCGTACGCAGGCACTATAGAATTATTGACTTCAAGCGAGTGAAGCGAGAAGTTCCAGGTACTGTAGAGTATCTAGAATATGATCCTAACCGAACCGCATTCATAGCTCGAATCCTATTCAAAGACGGCGAAAGAGCTTATATTATTGCTCCAGCAGGCCTAGAAAAGGGCGCAACGGTTTTGGCGGCTGATAAAGTCGATGTGAAACCAGGAAACGCGATGCCATTAAAAAATGTTCCTCTAGGAACTATGGTGCATAACGTTGAGTTGAAGCCTGGTAAAGGCGGACAAATTGCAAGATCTGCTGGAGGCTATTGCCAACTAGTAGGTAGAACCGAAGGTAACGCACAATTGCGGATGCCTTCTGGTGAAATGCGATTAGTCAAAGAAGATTGCATGGCAACAATTGGTGTAGTATCAAATGCTGATCACATCAACGTAAAACTTGGAAAAGCGGGCAAGAGCCGTTACCTTGGAATTCGCCCTACAGTTCGCGGTGTTGTAATGAATCCAGTTGATCACCCACACGGTGGTGGTGAAGGTCGTACCTCTGGTGGTCGCCATCCGGTGTCTCCATGGGCTCTACCTACTAAGGGTTACAAGACCCGCCACAACAAGCGGACTGATCGTTTTATAATCAAGCGTCGCACCAAGTAATCGGAGGAACCCGTGCCTAGATCAATTAAAAAAGGTCCTTTCGTTGATGAGTACCTATTCAAAAAAGCTGAAGTATCCCGTAAGGATAAGAAGCCAATCAAGACGTGGAGCAGACGCTCTACAATCCTTCCTGACTTTGTTGGTCTAACATTTGCTGTGCACAATGGCAAAAAGTTCGTGCCAGTATTTGTAAGTGAGAACATGGTTGGGCATAAGCTCGGAGAATTTGCTCCTACACGTACATTTACCGGTCACTCTGGTGATAAAAAAGCGACAACGAAGTAATTAAGGAATGAAAACAATGTCTCAATCCTACAGCGCAAAACTCACTGGTGTAAGAATCGGTGCCCGTAAAGCTAGACTCGTAGTAGATCTGGTGAGGGGAAAGCAAGTCCAAGACGCATTGGACACAGTACGCTTCTTAAACAAGCGTGGGGCTCCAGTGGTTTTTAAATTAATTAGCTCTGCTATAGCCAATGCACAACAGTCAAGTTCGGTTGATGTGGATAGTTTGGTTGTTTCTGAAGCCTTCGTTGATGAAGGTCCAATGCTAAGACGGTTCCTACCTCGTGCAAAAGGTAGTGCTTCTGGTATCAGAAAAAAGAGTTCACACATCACGATAAAACTTCGTGAAGTTTAAGAGGTTGACCTAATGGGACAAAAAGTAAATCCAATCGGTTTTAGACTTGGTGTCACGACTCAGTGGTCATCAAAATGGTTTGCGAACCATAATTATGCAGAGCTTCTAAAAGAAGATATGCGCATTAGAAAGTTCATTGCTAAGGAGTTTGATTCCGCTGGCGTGGCCAGAGTGGAAATTGAACGAGCTGCAAAGAACCTAAAGATCAACATTCACTCTAGTCGTCCAGGTATCATTATCGGGAAAAAAGGAGCGGGAGCTGAACAGCTAAAGGCCAAAATCATGAAGGCCTGCAAGCTAAGCAGCGAAGCTAATCTTAACGTTTTAGAGGTTAAAAAACCTGATTCTGACGCGACTCTTATTGCAGACAGCATAAGGCAGCAATTAGTTAAAAGGGTTTCTTTTCGTCGGGCGATGAAGAAGGCTATTGCTACAGCATTAAAAGCTGGCGCAAAAGGATGTAAAGTTCAGCTTTCAGGCCGGTTGAATGGGGCAGATATGACACGCGTTGAGCGTTATGCTGAGGGACGAGTTCCTTTGCATACCATCAGAGCTGACATAGATTATGGTACAGCCGAAGCATTAACAACTTACGGGTTGATTGGTGTCAAGGTTTGGGTATTTAAAGGCGACGTACTAGATAACGCTTAAGATCGGGAGGTTAGCCAATGTTGGCACCTAAAAAGATGAAATGGAGAAAGCAACACAAGGGCAGAGTCGACGGACAAGCATGCCGCGGTACTCATCTTGCTTTCGGTGAATTTGGGCTTATGGCAGTTGAATGCGGCCGAATAACTTCGCGTCAAATCGAAGCAGCTCGTATTGCTATGACTAGGCGCACAAAGCGCGGCGGTCAGGTGTGGATCAAGATTTTCCCTGACACCCCAGTTACTAAGAAGCCTGCTGAAGTCCGTATGGGTAACGGTAAAGGTTCCGTAGAATACTACGTGGCTAAGGTGCAGTCTGGAAAGATGCTTTATGAAATGGGAGGCGTAGATCGCACAACCGCGGTAGAAGCTCTTTCATTAGCTGCTGCAAAGCTTCCTTTAAGAACGAAATTTATTGCCAAGGAAGATGATCCTTGGGCATGAGGTAAAAAATGGATCTAGTTAAGCTGTCTTTGGCTGACATTCGTGGCCAAGAAAAGACAAAAAGTGTTGAAATTGAACGAGAAATTAGAAAAGAGCTTGCACTTCTCAAAATGGACGTGTATGGAGCTCGTACCGCTGGCAAGACCAGAGGTTTACGCAAAACTCTTGCTCGCGTTCTAACAGTTCGCGGCCAGAAGAAGGGCTAAGAGGTAAAAACAGTGAATACAACAACCGCTACGGAAAAGCCTAAGACATATCGCTGCGTTGTCAGCAGCGATAAAATGATGAAGACACGAGTTGCTACTCTAGAGCGCCTTGTCAAGCATCCACTTCTTGGTAAATATCAAAGAAAAACCACTAAGTATATGTTTCACGATGAGACGAACTCTACGAAAATTGGAGACGTTGTTGAGATCGTACAAACTCGGCCGCTAAGCGCAAGAAAGCGTTTTAGTCTTTATGCCGTAGTTGAGAAAGCTTAAGGGGAAAAACCATGATTCAGATGGAAACAGTTCTTCAAGCAGGGGACAACTCTGGAGCTAAAACCCTTAAGTGTATTAAGGTTTTAGGCGGAAGTCACAAACATTTTGCGGATGTCGGTGATGTGATCGTCGTCTCTGTAAAAGATGCTATGGCTAGCAGCAAGATTCAAAAAGGCTCAGTTCATAAAGCTGTAGTTGTAAGAATTAAGCATAATACCATCAGAAAAGATGGTTCCGTAATTAGATTTGATGAAAACGCTTGCGTTTTGATTAAAGGAAAAGACAACGAGCCAGTTGGAACCAGAATATTTGGACCAGTGGCTAGAGAAGTTCGTAACAAGGGTTTTATCCGGATCGCCTCACTCGCTCCGGAAGTTATATAAACAAGACTTAAAGCTTTAGGTACTTGGCCTGAAGTAAGGAGAGAAGTCGTGTCACAAAATAAGCCGCGGTTAGCGGGTGTTTACAAAAAAGCTGTAGCAGAACTTCAAAAAGAGCTTTCTATTGAAAACTCTATGAATGTTCCTAGGCTCGAGAAAATTGTCGTGAATATTGGTCAGGGATTAGCCGTTCAAAATGTTAAGATTTTGGAAGCAGCTGTAAAAGAGCTAGAAGCGATTACAGGGCAAAAAGCTATTCTTACCCGCGCTAAAAAATCTATCGCAGGGTTTAAGCTAAGAGAAGGCCAACCGATCGGATGTTGTGTAACTTTACGCGGCGACAGAATGTATGAATTTTTAGATCGCATGGTAAACATTGCGGTACCTCGTATCCGTGACTTCAGGGGATTTTCCGCGAAGGCATTTGACGGTCGTGGAAACTATACTCTTGGATTTAAAGAGCAAATCGTTTTTCCTGAAATTGACTATGATAAAGTTGATAGACTCAGAGGCTTGGGCGTTACATTGGTAACGACTGCATCAAACGATGCTTATGCTAAGGCTCTTTTAGATAAATTCAACTTTCCGTTCCGTAAACAATAAGAGGGTGACAAATGGCTCGTCTAGCTTTAGTAATGAAAAGTCAAAAAGAACCTAAGTTTTCTACACGTGCCTATACAAGGTGCAACAGTTGTGGAAGACCTAAGGCGGTCTATAGAAAGTTTGGCATATGCCGAATTTGCTTTCGTCTGATGGCACTCAAAGGACTTCTTCCAGGTGTTAAAAAGGCTTCTTGGTAATAGATAGCTAGGTTATATGCTATCTCACAGGTTCGCAAGTAATTGGAGTAAATGATGAACACAACAGATCCAGTAGCAGATATGATCACAAGAATCCGCAATGCTCAAAAAGCAAAGCACGATGTTGTTGCGATCCCTGCTTCAAAATTGAAAATTGCTATAGCAATGGTGCTTCAGCAAGAAGGTTTTATTAGGGCTTTTAAATGTATCCGAGACAACAAGCAGGGTGTGTTAAAAATTGCTCTTAAGTACAACGAGAATGGTGCTGCCACTATTCATGAAGTCATTCGAAAAAGTACAGCTTCTCGCCGATACTATGTTGGCGCTGAAAAAATACCTTTTGTCCGAAACGGTTTCGGGGTTGCAGTTCTATCTACTAGCCAGGGCGTAATGACCTGCCGCGAAGCGCGTAAGCGCAAAGTTGGCGGCGAAGTCCTACTCTCCATATATTAAGAGGTTATAATGTCTCGAATTGGTAAACAACCTATTCAGCTTCCAAAGGGAGTTGAAGTTAAATTAACTGGCACTAAGGTGTCGGTAAAGGGCCCAAAAGGCCAGCTAGAAAGAAGTTTGCACTCCTCCATCGGCGTTGCTGTCGAAGGTGATAGTGCTTTAGTTACCTCTAAAACAGGTGCTTTGGAAGATCGTAAATTTCATGGCCTCTCTAGAACTCTAGTAAATAACATGGTCGTTGGTGTCTCTAGTGGCTACACAAAGACCTTGACCTTGATAGGTGTGGGTTATAGAGCTGCTGTAGCAGGTAAAGAGCTACAGCTAACTCTAGGGTTTTCGCACCCAGTTATTTATCCAATCGACGCAGGCCTGACGATTACTGTTGATAAGAACACAACGATTGTTATCGCTGGAGCAGACAAGGAAAAAGTTGGACAGACTGCGGCGAATATTCGTGGCTTTAGACCACCTGAGCCGTATCACGGTAAGGGCGTCCGTTATGCAGATGAGAAAATTATTACCAAAGTTGGTAAGTCAGCCGGTAAGAAGTAAACGAGGAAAAATATGTCAACTAAATCTGAAAAATCAGCAGAATTACGAGCGCGTCGGAAGCTGCGTATTCGGTCTAAAATTAACGGCACTGTGGAACGTCCAAGGCTGTCGCTTTATCGCTCGAATGAACATGTCTATGCACAAGTCATCGATGATACAGCGGGTAACACTGTGGTTTCCATCAGCTCTTTTGAAAAAGGGTCAAATAAGCGCGCTAGTGTTGAGATCTGTAAAGAGTTAGGAAAAAAACTTGGAGAACGCTGTCTTGCAAAGAATATTAGCAAAATAGTATTCGATCGAAACGGAAACCAGTATCATGGACGCGTAAAAGCCTTTGCAGAAGGCGCACGTGAATCAGGACTACAATTCTAAAAAGGGGAAGCGCTTTGGCACCTAGAGAACAAGTAAAAGAAAATGATGCCTTACAAGATCGCGTCATACATATAGCGCGGGTTGCAAAAGTGGTTAAAGGCGGTCGTCGCTTTAGCTTTTCTGCACTGGTTGTTGTTGGTGATGGAATCGGCAATATCGGCTTTGGCGTAGGCAAGGCAAACGAAGTTCCAGACGCGATTCGCAAAGCATCTGAACAAGCTAAAAAGAACATGGTAATGGTTCCTATCGTTCAAGGAACGATCCCATTCGAAGTAGTCGGTCGCTTTGGTGCATCCAGCATTGTTATGAAGCCTGCTCCTGAAGGTAAGGGTCTTATTGCTGGTGGTGCTGCTCGTACGGTTATGGAGCTTGCTGGCCTACAGAACATGATTAGTAAGATTCATGGATCTAAAAATCATCACAATGTAGTTCGAGCAACGGTTCAAGGACTAAGACAGCTTGAAAAGATCGAAGTTTATGCCGCTAACCGCGGAAAATCGCCAGAAGAAGTAATCCAGTCACGCCATACAGTGGCAAAGTGATAGGCAAGGAATAAAAAATGTCTCAACAAATACGTGTAAAACAAGTTCGCAGCCTGAGTGGTCACCCTGAAAAACTTCGTAGAGTTGTAAAAGCTCTTGGGTTAAAAGGAATTAACTCAGAAAAGTTGCATAAAGATAACAACTGTATCCGAGGGATGGTCAACAAGGTTTGTCACCTTATATCCTACGAGATCGTTAAATAATTAAGGTTTGGGAAATATTATGAAAAATCTTGGTAATTTGTCACCTGCTCCTGGCTCCCACCGCAAAACAAAGCGTTTAGGACGCGGAATTGGCTCGGGTCTAGGCAAGACAGCTGGTAAAGGGCATAAGGGCCAAAAAGCCCGTAAGTCAGGCGGAATTAGACCTGGTTTCGAAGGCGGACAAACTCCCCTTTACCGCCGCATTCCAAAGACAGGCTTTTCTAATCAGCCGTTTGCTAACGACTTTAGTATAGTAAACTTGAAAGATCTCAACCGCTTTGAAAATGGTGCTGTAGTCAATGCAGATTCATTATTCAAGCTTGGCTTGATCAAGACGACTAGAATCCCCGTAAAGCTATTGGGTTCTGGGTCTTTAGAGCGCAAAGTTAATGTTCAGATTGACAAGGCAAGCGGTTCAGCGAAACTAGCCATTGAAAAAGCTGGCGGTTCCCTGACTACTAAGGAAGTTGTTGAGAAATAGGTTTATCAGCAGAGATGTGCCTTGCTCATATGGCCAGGCACTCGAGCTACTCGTTCGATTTTGTACCAAGTGGGAATATACGGAGCTGGCTTAAGGAGAAAATGAGTGGCAGATGTAATACAAAGTCTCCCTAAAGGAACCATCAATCAACTGCAAAAGAAAATCCTATTTACTCTAGGATTTTTGGCGCTATATCGCATTGGCGTTCATATTCCGATTCCTGGAGTAGATACAGATGCCTTGGGATCATTCTTTAAAGGCCAAGGAGGAAATCTTCTTGGCATGTTTAATATGTTTTCGGGCGGGGCTTTAGAAAGATTTTCTATTTTTGCTCTAGGTGTTATGCCTTATATTTCAGCGTCTATTATCGCTCAGCTCTTGACGGTTGTAGTGCCAGCTCTGGACCAACTTCAAAAAGAAGGTGAGGCGGGACGTAGAAAAATAAATCAGTACACAAGATATGCTACAGTAGTGCTCGCAATTATTCAGGGTTACTTGATTGCAAATACACTTGCTGGAAATAGTTTTAACGGGTCTCCCATAGTTCCAGATGCTGGATTTGGATGGAAGATGTTGACAGTTATTTCCTTGGCGGCAGGCACCTCATTTGTAATGTGGTTGGGAGAGCAAATCACTGAAAGAGGAGTTGGCAACGGCATCTCTTTGATCATTTTTTCAGGGATCATTGCGGGTCTTCCCCGGGTAATTGGAAACACTTACTCTCAATATAATAACCAAGAGATGGATCTTTTTAGGATTGTATTGTTGCTTGCAATAGTTGTGGTTGTAATTGCAGGAGTTGTCTTTATTGAACAGGGTGCGAGACAGGTTCCAGTTCAATACGCAAAAAGACAAGTTGGGCGAAAGACCTTTGCAGGACAGAACTCACATTTGCCTATTCGAATCAATTCTGCTGGTGTCATTCCACCTATATTTGCTTCCAGCCTATTGCAGTTTCCCGTAACCATTGCATCTGTGGCTCCGCATAGTAAGTTCGCGGAGATTTTGGGCGGAGTTTTTGTACCAGGTGGTTGGTTGTATGAAACTATTTTTGTGTCTCTCATTATTTTCTTTGCATTCTTTTATACGTCGATTCAATTCAAAGCTGACGATATAGCGGAGAACCTTAAAAAGCACGGTGGTTTTGTACCTGGAATTCGTCCGGGAGCAAGAACAGCAGAATTTTTGCAAAAAGTTGTGAATCGCTTGACATTGGTCGGCGCATTCTATATGTCTGCTATCTGCGTTTTACCAGCGGTACTCGCAGGTCGTTTTAATGTTCAATTTTACTTTGGTGGTACTAGCTTACTCATCGTGGTTGGTACGGCACTTGAGACTTTCCGTCAGATTGAAGCCCATCGTCAATCCCTTCGTTATGAGGGCTTTTTGAAGCAGGGTTCCGGTAAGCGAAAGTTGCCTTTGCCAAGGTAATTAAGAGTAAGGATAAACGAAAACCCCACTCGCCCGAAGCGAGAGTCTTATAGCTACGGCTGCCCTTTAAAAGGGAATGGTTGCAAGACATGGTGTTTTCGGTTATGGTCTCGGCTTAATATGGGCAATTCGCTTGTTTTAAGTGGGTTTTTGGTAATATTTTAGGGGACTTGGATGCCAAAAGAAGAAGTCATCGAAATTGATGGCGTTGTGAAAGAACCTCTACCGAATGCCATGTTTAAGGTTCAACTTGATAATGGACATGAGGTGTTGGCTCACATTAGCGGCAAAATGAGAATGAACTTCATTAGAATTCTTCCTGGTGACCGTGTGAAGCTAGAAATATCGCCGTACGATCTCGGCAGGGGCCGGATTGTATATAGATCAAAAGGTTGATGTTCTCAGGGGTAAATTATGAAAGTACGTGCAAGCGTTAAAGCAATTTGTGTAAAGTGCAAGGTGATTCGTCGCAATAACGTAGTTCGCGTTATCTGTGAAGTTCCAAAGCATAAGCAGCGTCAGGGTTAGGAGAAAACATGGCTCGTATAGCAGGCGTAGATCTGCCAGGTAGTAAGCGAATTGATATCGCGCTAACCAGCATATATGGAATCGGACAAAAGGCAGCAAAAATTATAGTTGAGAAAGCTGGTCTTCCTTTAACTATGAAAGCAGCCGACTTAAGTCAATCTCAAGCTAATCAGCTTAAGACGGTAATGGATGCGGATTTCACGGTTGAAGGCGATCTTCGTCGAAACGTGGCTCTTAACATTAAGCGTCTTATAGATCTTGGTTGCTACCGAGGACTTCGGCACCGTAAAGGTCTTCCTGTCCGTGGACAGAGATCTAAAACGAATGCTAGGACGCGTAAGGGTCCACGTAAGACCGTAGCAAACAAGAAGAAGTAATTCTCACTGAGGAGTGGCTAGAAAATGTCTAATAAAGGCGTTGTTCGCAAGAAAAAAGTAAAACGCAATATTCCGAACGGAGTCGCCCACATTCAGGCTACTTTCAACAATACAATCGTAACATTTACAGATTTGAATGGCGAAGTAATCTCTTGGTCGACTGCCGGTGCAAAAGGTTTTAAAGGGTCTCGGAAGAGCACTCCTTTTGCTGCTCAAGTAGCTGCAGAAGAAGCCGGACGTAAGGCCATGGACGCTGGAATGCGAACGGTTTCCGTTCTAGTTAAGGGTCCAGGAAGTGGTCGCGAAAGCGCCGTTAGGGCCATAGGGGCAATTGGGTTGAAAGTTAACTTAATTAAAGATGTAACCCCGGTACCACACAATGGTTGCCGACCGCCGAAGCGTCGACGGGTATAAATTAGTAGGGTTTGGAGGAAAAATGGCTCGTTATATTGGTCCAGTTTGTCGTTTCTGCCGCACTGAAGGCACGAAACTTTATCTAAAAGGCGATCGTTGCAACACTGAGAAGTGTTCTTTCGATCGACGCAACTATGCACCTGGTATGCACGGTAAGGCATTAAAGGGTAAGGCATCAGAATTTAAGCAACAGCTTCGTGAAAAGCAAAAAGTTAAGCGGGTTTATGGTCTTTTAGAAGGACAATTCCGGTTGACATTTAAGCGTGCAGCTGTTCAACGTGGGGTGACTTCTGAACTATTTTTTAGGGCATTAGAAACTCGTTTAGACAATGTAGTGTATCGCATGGGTTTTGCTAGAAGCCGTACAGAAGCCCGTCAAGTGGTTAGACATAACCACGTTTTGGTAAATGGCAAGCGTCTGAATATCCCAAGTGCCAACGTTAAAGTTGGTGATGTGGTTTCTATTAAGCCTAGCAGCCTTCAATCACCTATTTTTGCTTCAGCTCAGGAGCTTTTTGCAAGACGAAGTCAATTAGGTTGGTTTCAGGTAGACGGAGCCAAATATACTGGTAAAGTGGTAGCAGAACCTAAACGTGAAGACATTCAGTTACCTGTAACTGACCGTATGATCGTAGAATTCTACAGCAAGTAATTGATAACCTGAACTGCGGAGTAGTGTAGATGCACCATAATTGGAAAGACCTAATCAAGCCTAAGAATCTTGAATCTGTGGAATTGAATGATACCTATGGTAAGTTTGTAGCGAAGCCGTTGGAACGCGGTTACGGAGTCACACTCGGCAATTCATTGCGTAGAGTACTACTTTCAAGTATCAGTGGGGCCTCTGTCACGGCTGTGCGTTTTGCCGGTGTTGACCATGAGTTTTCTGCAATTCCCGGGATTAAAGAAGATGTTGTTGATATTATCCTTAATATCAAGCAGGTCTCTCTTAGGTTTCTAGGTGAAGGCGATAGAACTGTAAGGATAAAGGCGCAAGGAACTAAAGTTGTTACTGCTGCAGATATTGAAGCGGGTGGTGATGTTGAGGTGTTAAATAAAGATCAGGTTATTTGTACTCTCAATAACGAAGCTACTTTAGACTTAGAGATGATCGTTCGCTTAGGTCGCGGCTATGTGAGCGCTGACGGAAATCGAACGGAAGATCTACCTGAAGGCTTTATACCTATCGATTCTATATTCGCTCCTATCAGACGAGTGGCCTATAACGTATCAAATGCAAGGGTAGGTCAAGATACTGATTATGACCGTCTTACTCTAGAAATTTGGACAAATGGCGCCGTGAGACCTGATGATGCGGTTGCTTATGCTGCTAAGATTCTTAAAGAGCAGCTAACGACGTTCATTAACTTCGACGAAGCGGATGATATTGAAGAATCTAGGCCAGAGTCGTCCGACCGTCCAAAGATTAACGATAATCTTTATAAGACAGTTGACTCCCTGGAGTTGAGTGTGAGAGCAGCAAACTGTTTGGAAAATGCAAACATCAAGTATATTGGTGAACTTGTGACGAGAACAGAAGGCGACATGCTTAAGACTAAGAACTTCGGTCGTAAATCGTTGAATGAAATTAAAGATATTCTAATGGAAATGGGTCTCTATTTAGGGATGAAGATCGATGGATTTGATCCATCAGAGCTCCGTAAGAGAGAGAATCAAGAGAACAACTAATTGTCACTTTGCTTGAGTATTTCAGAGTGATACCGAACTAAAATTTGAGGCTACTATGAACCACGGACATGGTTATCGTAAATTAGGTAGGGAGTCTTCCCACCGTAAAGCACTTCTTCGTAACCTAGCAACATCTTTTTTAGAACATGGGAGAATTAAAACCACTGTTCCTAAAGCAAAAGAACTTCGCAGAGTTGTAGAAAAGATGATTACTCTTGGTAAGCGTGGTGATTTACATGCGCGTCGCCAAGTAGAGTCAGTACTTTTTTCATCTGAAGTTTCTACGAAAGTCTTTAAAGATTTGGCAGGAAGATTTGCAACAAGGAATGGCGGCTATACAAGAATTGTTCGCCTCGGTGAGCGATTTGGTGATGGCGCTGAAATGTGTAATTTTGAATTGGTTGACTTTACTTCTCACGAAGGTAAGAAGGATTAATTCTTTCAGAGCACTGAATATTTCATTCTAAAATAGAATCTCGAAATGAGGTTCTATTTTTTTGTTATCTGCGCCCTAAGCCTTGCTCCAGTTCGCTGTCGTTTAGACGACTTATATGGAAAAAGTTGCCTATGGGCCGATTTGCTGAACTTTTGGCTAAAATGTACACTAGAGAAATACGGAATGAGTAGGGCGTATACATTTGAAGTTTTCTATTTTTATTCAATTTATTTTTTGGATAGGGTTATCTTTCGGTTGTCAGCCGCTTAGGAAACACCTTTTTGAGTGGTCTGGAGTTACCTTGGATTCTTCGACGGTTTCAGTGTCCTTAAAAGAGTTACATCTGGGTGGGCTGGAGAACTTGGATTCCAGTGTTTTGATTTCAGGCAAGGTGATTGAATTGGGTTTTGCCGGAACATTTGTCGTGATTGAAGACGGAGGGAGTCAAATTTTGGTAGATGTGACCAATTCTGATCAGAATGTAGTGGCTGACTATTATGGAAAGAAATTGCAAGTCTATGGGCATCTTCAAGGTGGAAAAAGAGGATTGCCACTAGTGGTAGCTACTGGTGTAAGAGTGATCCGGTGAAATTTTGGACGCGTTTTGATAGTTATGTTGCGGCGAGTTACGTTAAGATTCTAACGCTTACTTTGGTTTTAAGTGTATTCTTATTCACAATCTTAGATCTCATAGGAAAAGCAAATCGATATTTTACGTCTTATGATCCCCAAATGGGTCATTTGGCATTGTATTATTTCTATCAGACTCCTTTCCAGATTATACAAGCCTTGCCTATAGCTTCATTGGTAGGGGCTATCGTAACTATGGTAGGTCTTTCTCGTAATAATGAGACTACCGCTGTTTTTGCAGCAGGTATGAGTCCCTTCCGGCTTCTAAGAGGATTTGTCATAACCAGCAGCCTTCTTTCCTTATTGGCTGTTATTGCAAATGAATACGTGATTCCTAAGTCTTCTTATCGTATGCATTATGTGAAGTCTGTACTCATTGAAAAACAGGCAGATGATCAGTTAGCTGGAGGTGTAAGATGGAAGAAAGATGGCAATGTCTTTTATTCCTACGGTAGTTTTGACTCTAAAACCCAAACTTTGCGTCAAATAGAAGCTTTGGAAATGGATAAAAAAGAGTATCGAATCAGTCGCCAATGGAGCGCGGATAGCGGGTTGTTTCAGCCTTCAAAGAATGATTGGCTTTTGCACGATATTCGCGTGGTTAAATTTACGGATAGAGCCTTAGTAAGCGAAGTCTCCAGAAAGGATTTTCTCTTGTTTCCGCTACCCTTTAAGCCTGATCAACTTGTCAAAGACCGTCGAGATATCAATGAGTTTTCTTTCACCGAGTTAGGGGATTCCATTGATACAGCTAAGAAGTCAGGTGTTATTTCATCTCCCCTTGAAGTAGCCTTTCATGTAAAGCTTGGCTATGCTTTCTCAAGTTTGATGATGGTGTTTATGGCGATTCCGTTTTCCTCACTTTCTGAACGAAAGACGGAAACGGTCAAATCAATAATGAGTGTATTTGCTGTTGCCATAAGCTACTGGTTTGTATTAGCAGCGACTAGAGCCATGGCTAACAATAATATTTTCCCTCCAATGTTTGGTGGTTGGACAGCGAATCTTTTTTTAGCTTTGGCTGGTTTCAGGATGTATAGGGTTTCCAAGGTTAGTAACTGAGCTGGAATATACGACGTTACGTCCATTAGTTGTAGAACTTAACTTTCCCGACTGCGACAAATTTGAGATCATTCGCTTCACGCTAGCAAGTGGGATCTGTAGTTTTTCAGACATTTCAGCGGCGGATGCTGGTTTGTTGCTGCTATATAGGAGGATCTGATTTTTCCGTCTCATTAAATCGTTGTTTTTCTTTTCAGCTTCAAGCAAGAAGGCATCCGAAATAGCCCAACCATTTGTAATTTTTTTAAAGAGTGGAAATGGCAATCCTCTGCACTGCCATCGAAGACGTGACAAAGCATTGTTTAATTTCTGACGCCATCCTTGAGTCTTAAGGGACTCGTTCCAAGCCTTGGTAAACAGCTCTGCCGCAGAAAGACCGCTTTCATTTGCATCTATCAAGCAAATAAGAATGTCCTTTAAAATAGGAAAGTCTTTAAAATCTATAGTGCTTCCAAGTGATGAAGTTAGTGTGGACTTGTCCGAATTCCAAGAAAGAATAATGGGAAAGAAGAATTTGGTTGAGTTCTCAAAAATATCATAGATTTCGAGATTAGGAAAATCAACTCGACGGCCTCTTAAACATTTTAGCCAAGTTTCGACTATAAATCGGTAGTGACTAGGTAGAGCATTGGATTGCAGAGCTTTTCTGAGTTGATTTTCAGCAAATTTAGGCTTATTTCTTTTCATTTCCAAACTCGCGCCTAGAATATAGAGATAGCCTGTATGAACAGATTTTCCCATTAAACTGTGGCAGGCCTCAAATCTAGACAAAAGGGTCTCAAGCGCGCAAGGAGATGCTTTCTGAGCATTTTTACAGGCAAAAATACCCATTAGACAATACATCTGATGGTTTAAATTATTTCTTTCTAAGGCTGTTTCAAAAACCCTTTCATAGATGTTCAGGGCTGATGAATAGTCGCGTTTGTTGAATAGGATTCTCGCCAGCGCAATTTGATTTTCTGAAATATGATATGACGTATGGCGGATATGGTGGGAAATTGTAGGCTCTCCAGGATCACTCTTCGCCCCTAAAAGGGCAGAAAATTTAATAAATTGATTCCAAGTATTGTAGTCTTCGTTAGAAACAATGCCGTTTGATTTGATTTGTTTTACAGCTTCTTGAAGGACTGAATAGCTTTCTGAATATTTTCCCGTCTCCCAAAGATAATGTGCTTCTATATTTCTGTATCTTGATTTGTAGCGATTCGAATGATCATTTTCTGAGAGCTCCAAAGTTCTTTGAGCTAATTCAAGCCCCTTGCTAAAGTTGGCCTCTTCGAAACATAATATTGTGAGTAGAGACAGAAAATGCACTCTACTATAACTCAAATCGCTTTCGGTCAGGTAGCCTAAGGCAGATTCAAAATGTTGGTGAGCTTTAGTGAAGTGGCCAATAATGTGTGCGTCCAAGCCAAAAAAAGATTCCACATGTGCAAGTATAAATGCATAGCCATTTTTTTGGGAAAGAGCCCGACACTCTCGAGCAAATGCATAACTTTTTTCGTAACTTTCGTGGCCGGAATTATGTAGAGCCGCGGCAGTATTGAATAGTGATCGAGCTGCTAGTTCCTCATTCCCTTCTTCCAGAGCAAACTTCGTGGCGAGCTGGTAATGCCTCGCCGCTCTAGGTAGGTGGCCACTAAAGAAATGGAGCCTAGCAATGCTTACTTGGATGTCTGCTCGCTCAGCCAAGGGGATGTCTTGGTGTTCGGCTAAATGCTCAAGTGCAACAAAGTGTTTTGCAGCAAAATGGTGAAGGCCTTCCTCTGCAAACGAATTGCATATCAATAAGCGAAGTTTGACTTCAACAATGATGGGTATGGTTTTCCGTCGTAAGGCCTTTAACGCTAGGTACCTAGCGTCTTTCGGTTTGCTGTTTTCTAATAGAAGATGGGCAGTTTCTAAGGATACTAGCGGATAGCACTGCTCTTCTACAAACTTGTAGAGATCCAGACCCTGTTCAAAGCATTTCTGGGCTCGACATACCGCAATCAGCGCAGAAAAAACTCCTTCACCGAAGTATTTTGAGTCTTTGTCCTGTTTGAGGTACGTGATTAGTTTAACTATCTCACCCGGATTAAGCGAAGTCAGCTCAGAGCCAAAATCTTTGAAAAAGGACTCCCATGCCTTCTTAGTCTGGCATCGACGCGCCTCCTCTAAGTGTTCTCTAGCCAAGGGCTTTACCTTTTCTTGATGTAAGCTGAAGTATGAGCTTGAATATAGCCAAAAATTTGCATAAAATTAAAGAGAATTATAAATATAATTAATATGTGTCAAACTGTGCAATCAATCCAGGGATTTGGAATTGAAGAGGGCAAGATGGCCAAGAGTACATTGTTTAAGACTTATAGCATAATTGCAATTGTAGCACTGATGACTGCGCCAACAGCTTGGGGAGCTAAGGTTTTAAGCTCCGTAATGTACTCAAGCCCTATCAGAACGCCCGGTTTGAAGTCTTTTATCTACCCCCCAGGTCTGCCCGTTGTAGTTAAGCCGAACGTAACTGAATTTACTATAGAGCAGTATTTTGCAACTCAAATCGCCTCAGACGAACTCATGTTTCGCGTCAGAGGCCCGTGGCGTGACTTAGAGGAAGAGCAGGGAAAGACTATGGCTGCCAGCTGGTCTAACCGCTTTTTTTACGTAGGCAAGCCCTTTTGTGAATTAGTGAACTTTGTCTCTACTACAACCAAATGCACGACAAAGGTTTCAGTCGATCGCACTATGTATTCTGGTGTGATTCAACTTGATATTGGATATCGTAATTCAACTGGGCAACGGTCGTTCTTACCGGATGGCAGTTTCTATTTTGTGGTCCCTGAAACAAGATCTTTTTCTCTAAATAGCACCGAGTTTACTGAGCATTCCGATCACCAGGGTTCGGCAAATCCGCCGAGAGAGATGGAGTACTTGAAGAAAAGGGTTGTACAAATATTACAAGATGGGGACCTATCATTAGGAAGCGGTTTTATTGTTAATGATTTAGATCCCTTGATGGCCCTTATCTCCAAAACAGCTTTTCTGCCAAGATTCGGAAATTATGTAGTTACGGCGGCTCATTTATTTCCACCACCCCAGTCATCAGCAGAAATCAATGGGGCTTACGATTTAAGAGTTAATGAACTGGACATTTTTGCTAGCGCCCGATTGGTTTACTATCATAGAGAGTCAGACATAGCCATTTTGTCAATGGATCCTATTGCCCTAAGATCCATAAACAGCGCTCTAGGAGAGCCCGAGGACTCTGCTTTGAGGGGTTTAGAGTGGGCAAAGCAAATCCAAACGGATACGTCACTTGTCGCTCTGGGATTTCCATCGATCAAGTCAGGCGAATTGGTGCAGCGGGCCGGGTTTTTATCAAGGGAAAATTGGCCGACGCAAGACACTTCAAATTTTGGTCCCTTCCGCAAGCTTAAGCTCACTTCTCTTGGGCCGGCCGATGGAGATCTTGCCCAAGCAGGTATGTCAGGAGGCCCCATTTTAGATAACGATGGCTTCGTTGTAGGACTTGCCTCAGAACGGCCGATGAACAGCAATTCTCTTATAGGTATTGATTTGGTTTCGCCCGTTGTCTTGCCCGAAGCCAATAACCCAGATTGTTACTATACTTTTGATCCCTTTGTACGCTTATTCGTTTTACATTCTGAGTCCGCAGAATGCCACTATGGAGACTTTGGTGCTGCATACCGCTCCGAGGCCTTGCATGGGACATGGCGCATCCAAGAAGTATTAGGATTTTCAGATGAAAGTAGTTCCTACGGAAAGAGCGGCTATTTTTTCACGAATGGACACACAGTTATTAATGGGCATACAGTAATCAATGGCCATACCGTGATTGGGGGCAAGGCAGTCGTTAAATATTGCTCTCCGGATAAGGTGAAATGTGCCATTGTCTTGACCAAGGATAATGTAGACGAAGTGAATCGCTCGATAGTAGGAGGCTTTGCATTTGATCTGGATTCTTTTAGAGCGATGGAGCCAAAGGGAATTCGGGTCTTAGAGTCGCCCATCCAAAGTATGAGGGCATTAGAGGGCGCTGCTTTTTCCAATAACTTAGTGATTGGAATCAAATCAGATGACAAATCTGGGTTTCAATCTGTTTATTCGCTGAGAGATTTTGTGATTTGGCTGCAAAAGAATGTGAGTAAACAAAATCTCTCAGAACTTGTTTGTCTTAATAGCGAAGCCTGTGGGCATTAGTTTATGTTTCCGGCGAAATCTCATTTTGTTATTTGTTAATCGATGGAAAAGTAGCTATTCCCTTATTTATGCCTGATGAACTAGCTGGTTAAGGTTTTAACGGTAATGCTACTTATTTGCTTTCTCTGCGATAAAGTTCCTTGTAAAGTTTAGGCAAAAGTTGAAGCATTTTGGATTTAGGATGAGTTGAGAGAAATCCTAAGATAAGTTGTGTCGCATTTCTCAAAATAGTGATGTCGACACCATCTGGACTAGGTTCCATTTGAGAGGCGACTTTTTGATCCTCATTTTTAGAGCGTGCTGTAGTGAGGACGTCATTGACCATTTTTAACTCGAAATAGGATGATCCACTCCGAAAGGTAAGTAATATATTTTGAATGTATCCATCTATTTCCGTAATTTGTAAATCACTAGGACCATCGCCTCTATAAATACTTTGTCCAGAGACATTATACTTGTCTTTGGTGTGGGCGGGATCTAGAGACGAGAAGGTTGATCCTATTCTTAAATTTTCTAGAATATCGCGAAGGAAGACTAGCGTCTCAATGTTTTTATGAATAAAAGAAAGACCTACGGTCTGCCCGCCGTTTTTTTCATGAACGACTTGGACAAAAACTTGGGCGCTTTGGTCTAAAAATGTTAACTTTGCCTCAATTGACTTCTGGTCTGCTATTAGAGGGTTTTGCAGCCAGGACTCTTTAAAATCAGCCAAAATCCCGCCATAGCTGAGATCTTTGATGTGGCCTTTAGCAACCGTTGCAGCGATTTCAAGGCTGGCCAAATCTGAGGTCAATACAAAGTATCTTGCATGAAGCCTCAGCTCTGAGCTTAGATGGTAGGCTGAAGAGGAGTCATTTGTGGGGCCTGCCTTCGCAGTACCATCTAGAGATAGAAATTTTTTAACATGATCCAGAAAGCCCATGAAGGAACCCCTCTCGCTAGGGACAGATTTATGTCTTGTTCTATTTTACATCAAAAGGGCGCGATTTTTAGTAGCTGGCTATATTTTAATCTTGTTTTAAGCGCTTTTGTTTGTTACCATAAAGCAGCTTAGAAAGTTTTTCTGAGCTGACAATTTAGGCTCTCTCATACTTAGCCTGATGTCCGACTGGAAACGGTCGACCTCGGGTTTTTTGTTGTGATGAGCCTCTATTGAGATTGTTAACCGCCAGAAATCGCAGGTAATTGTGCATAGAACACGACTCAATGAAGCGCTTGAACTCATCCAAAATATGTTGGGTCATGCCCATTTGCCCTATCGAGTTATTGAAACGGAATGGGTTCAGATGGATCGTGCCCTTAGGGTTTATATAGACTCTTTAGATCCTCTCCAGGGCGTGAACATGGATGACTGCGCAGCAGTTAGCAAGTTAGTTAGTGATATTATTGAGTTAGACTCTTTGGTCTCTGGCGATTACAATTTAGAAGTGAGTTCTCCAGGTATTGAGCGGCCGGTTAGACTTAAGGATGATTTCTTAGCCCATGTTGGCAAGACACTAAAAGTTAGGGTCTCCAAAATAATTGACGGGAAGCGACAAGAGACTGGAGAACTGCTGCTGCTTGGAGATGGAGGTTTTGCTGTTAAAACTTTAAGCGGTTTTTGGCCGTTTTCAGTAGATTCGGTCCACAGTGCTCGTTTAGTTTATGATTGGACTAGGGAGGACGTGTGAGTGTGGGGCGAGACTTTCAGTTAGTATTTAGCTAGGGGACAGGTTTTTCACGATAGGCGTATTGAGTTTGGTGCCATTAGGCACTCTGTTGAATAAAATTTATAAACGTTCAGTTGCTAAGGAGACCGATTGTGAATTTAAGCGGTGTGATCGATGCGGTTAGTAAAGAAAAGAATTTAGATTCTACGATTGTAGTGGATGCTTTGAAGCAAGCGATTATGCATGCTGCTCGTCGCGACTACGGAGCCAACGCGGATTTGGAAGCTGAGTTTGATGAGGAAAAAGAAGAAATCAATTTGATTTTATTCCGCACTGTTGTGGAAGATGGTGACGTAGCGGATGCTGCAATTGAAATTGCACTTGAAGATGCGCGAAAAATGGATGCTAGCGTTGATTTGGGCGATTCCATAGGCGAATCCATTGATGCTGCGAAGTTTGGGAGGATTGCTGCGCAATCAGCCAAGCAAATTATCGTTCAAAAGATGCGCGAAGCAGAGCGTATGAAGGTCTTTGATGAGTTTAAAGATCGAGTAGGCGAAATCATGAGCGGCTATGTAAAGAGCTCAGATCGATCTGGAATTGTTGTGGATTTAGGTAAAGTTGAAGCTGTAATTCCTTATAAAGAGCAAATGCAGGGAGAGCGTTTTAGAGCTAAAGATCGTATCCAAGGTTATGTTGTTGATGTGAAGAAGTCCTCGCGAGGGCCTCAAATTGTCATGTCGCGAGCTCACAGCATGTATTTGGTTAAGCTTTTTGAACAGCACGTAACGGAAATTTATGATGGAATTGTTTCCATTAAATCTGCAGCTCGTGATCCAGGTCTTAGGTCAAAAATTGCGGTTTACTCAAGAGATGGAAGCGTGGATCCGGTAGGAGCTTGTGTCGGGATGAAAGGATCGCGTGTTCAGGCGGTGGTTCAAGAATTAAATGGTGAAAAGATTGATATTGTACCATGGGATCCGGACGTAGCAAGACTGGTATGCAATGCTCTTGCTCCTGCAGTCGTTAGTAAAGTGATTGTAGATGAAGAAAACCATTCGATGGAAGTAGTTGTAAGTGACGATCAGCTTTCTTTAGCAATTGGAAGACGTGGACAGAATGTTCGTCTTGCTGCTCAACTAACGGGATGGAAGCTTGATATTAAATCTGAAGCCAAACTCGCAGAGCAGCTAGCGGGCGTTAAAATGGTATTGGCAAGTATTGAAGGGCTAGGCGATATGCAGGCGGGCGTCCTAGTTAACGAAGGTATTAAATCGCCAAGTGATTTAGCGGCACTTTCACCAAGGCAGCTTGTAAGATTGCTTAACCTTGACGAAGAAACAGCTGAAAAAATTATTACCGCAGCCCAGGCTAAAGCTGAAGAATTTGAAGATGCTTTGGAAGATGGAGCGGATTATCGCTCAGAAGATGCATTTGCCTTGCCAGAGAATGATCAAAAACCAGCAGAGCGCGATCACCTTAAGGAAAGAGTGACTCTATTTTTGAAGCTAAATGGAGTGGGTGAAGCCGCTGCAGCAGCATTGGCGGAAGGTGGGTATAGAGCCATTGGCGATGTGGTTGCCGACACCGCTGAGGAAGTATCTGACAAGACGAACCTGCCGATTGGTGTGGCAAAGACCATACAAATGGCAGCTGATCGCTATCTTCAATCTCAAAAATAGGCCAAGGGCGCCTGTTTATTGCCAAGTATTGAAATTCAGGGGGTGGGCTTTTCTACCCCCTGAATTATTTGGTTTTTTGGGGAAATCTCACAACTAAAGAGGTCAGATGTATAATCCTGCCATCTATGTTCACAGGGTGGATCAGCGGTATGGTTTCTGGCTCCGTGGAAGACTTCCTAGACGGCAGGGGAAAAATGTCTTTTTATTTTCCCCATTTTCTTTTACATAGGTACGCCGGAGAAACTAAATTCTCCCGATGCTTTTTTCGTCCAGCCCAAAGCAGCTCGGACACAGAGGAACCTGATGTCGAAACTTCGTGTTTATGAATTGGCTCGAGATCTCAATGTTGATAGTAAGTCCCTAGTTCAAAAAGTAAAGGACTTAGGTATCGATGTCGCGAGTCATCAAAGCACATTGACCGATGCGCAAATTGCTAAAATTAAGGCTCACTTCTCGCCGAGCAAGAAGTCTCAAGCAGCTGTCACTAGCGACCCACGTCCAAAAGTCGTTGTGCGACGTCGCAAGGGTGAAGATGAGTCGGGAACATCTCCCATGGAAGCTGCTACGGTTTCGGCACATTCCGAAGAAGTCGACAGTAGCAATCACGTACAAAAAGAGGCACCGTCCGAAAAAAATATACAGCATCTCGAGCCCAGTCCATCTAGGGAAGAGCCCAAGCAGGCTGAAGTTAAAAATATAGAGCCCATTGCCGTTAGCACAACTGCTCCTGTGGAGAAAGCGCCGGCACCCGTTGAAAAAGAGAAGAAGCCTGAGTTTCAGGGAGCAACTGTAGTTCGATCGGCACCTAGAGATGTTCAAGTGGAAAAGTCAGCAAGACCATCTATGGAGCGGTCAGCGCGCCTAGGCAGTGATCGTCCTTCATACGGGGATCGCCCTGCTTACGGGGATCGCCCTGCTTACGGGGATCGCCCTGCTTACGGGGATCGCCCTGCGCGCCCTCAAGGTGACCGTCCCGCTTATGGTGACCGTCCTCCTCGACCGCAAGGAGATCGTCCTGCCTATGGTGATCGTCCCGCTTATGGTGATCGTCCTCCTCGTCCGCAAGGAGACCGTCCCGCTTATGGTGACCGTCCCGCTTATGGTGACCGTCCTCCTCGTCCGCAAGGAGATCGTCCCGCTTATGGTGATCGCCCTCCTCGTCCGCAAGGAGACCGTCCCGCTTATGGTGACCGTCCTCCTCGTCCGCAAGGAGATCGTCCTGCTTATGGTGATCGCCCTCCTCGTCCGCAAGGAGACCGTCCAGCTTATGGTTCGCCTCGTCCTCAGGGCGATAGGCCTTATGGAGATCGTCCAGCATATGGTTCGCCTCGTCCTCAGGGCGATAGGCCTTATGGAGATCGTCCAGCATATGGTTCGCCTCGCCCACAAGGTGATAGGCCTTATGGCGATCGACCGCCTCGCCCACAAGGTGGGGGTTTTGGTGGCCCACGTCCGGGCGGAGATTCCCCGGGGGGCTTTAGGCGCCCAGTAGGTGGAGGGACGGATTCCTTTATTTCGCCACTTGGTGATGAAGCTGTTCAATGGGGCACGCGTAAGCGTGTTGAAGTCAAGAAAAAGCCATTGACAGAGGAAGAAGAAAAGAAAGCACAGGCATCTGCCAAGAAAGAACGCCGCTCCCATCTTTCTATGAGAGATCTACTGGCTCAGGTAGTTGGTGAAGATGATGAAGAGGGATTATCCGATGCTCCTTTGGCGGAAACTGAAGCAGCTCAACGTCGCACGTTTACCCCAGCACCTGCTATGCGTCGTCGGGAAGTACGTAGACGTAAAGATCTAAAGAATACACAGATTACTATGCCAAGAGCCGCATACAGAGTGGTAAAAATGGCATCTTCGACGATTACTGTGGGTGATTTGGCACATCAGTTAAGCATCAAAGCAGCAGATATTATTAAAAAGTTAATGGGCCAGGGCGTAATGGCCACAATCAATCAACCCTTAGATGCTGATACAGCGACGTTGATTGCAAGTGAGTACGGTTTTGAAGTGAGAAATGTCGCAGTCAGCGCTGACGACCTCTTGGGTCGCAAAGCTTCAGATCCATCCGAGATGGAAACGCGGCCGCCAATTGTAACCATTATGGGCCACGTAGATCACGGCAAAACATCGATTCTTGATGCCCTGCGGTCAGCGAATGTAGCAGCTGGTGAGGCTGGAGGAATTACACAGCATATCGGTGCTTATACGGTAGATTATCAAGGTAAGCGTATTGCATTTTTAGACACACCTGGTCACGAAGCCTTTTCGGCGATGAGATCCAGGGGCGCAAAAGTAACCGATATTATTGTTTTAGTGGTAGCTGCCGATGACGGCGTGATGCCGCAAACGATTGAGGCGATTTCGCACGCAAAAGCTGCCAATGTCCCAGTAGTTGTTGCCGTCAATAAAATTGACAAACAAGGAATCAATTTCGATCGGATATTTAATGAGCTAGCAGAATATGGAATTCAGTCTGAAGAGTGGGGTGGTGAAAACCAATTTGTTAAGGTTTCAGCCCTCAAGCGCCTAGGCTTAGAAGAGTTGATGGATGCTATTTTGCTTCAGGCCGAAGTTCTTGATCTTAAATCATCAGTAAAGGTAGCTGCACGAGGGGTTGTTGTAGAGGCACACCTTGATAAAGGCCGTGGTCCGGTGGCAACCGTTATGGTGACCGAAGGGGTTCTTAAAAAAGGAGATCAAATGATCGCCGGAACTGCTTTTGGAAGAATTAGAGCTATGATTGATTGGCACGGAAAACAACTTGATTCCGCGGGGCCGTCAACGCCAGTTGAAATTATTGGTCTAGAATCAGTTCCCATGGCAGGAGATCAGGTCGATTTTGTGGATGACGAAAAATCTGGACGAGATGTAATTTCCCATAGGCAAGATGTTTTAAGAAATGAAGCTCAAGCAAAGTCCAATGGCGCAACCCTTGAAGATCTACTTGCCAAAGTAGCTAATCAAGAAGCTCCGGAGGTTCCATTTATAATCAAAGCCGATACGCAAGGATCTGCGGAAGCTATTGCAGAATCCATGACCAAAATTAAGAGTGATAAAATCAAAGCAAAAATTGTCCATAGAGCTGTAGGTGGAATTAATGCTTCCGACGTATCGCTTGCCGAAACATCTGGGGCTGTAATATTTGGATTTAATGCCCGTGCGCCAAGAGATTTACAAGATGCAGCTGAAAAGCGCGGCGTTATCATTAAGTATTTTTCCATTATTTATGAACTATTAGATGCAACCAAGTCCATCATGGCAGGTCAACTTCCACCAGTTCGAAAAGAAGTAGTGACTGGACATGCCGAGGTTAGAAATCCTATTTCTGTGCCTAAAATAGGTATGATTGCTGGCTCATTTGTAACGAGCGGCAAGATTGTGCGATCTGCTAATCTTAGAATTATTCGAGATAACGTTGTGATTCATGCGGGCAGAATTGGCTCACTACGTCGCTTTAAAGATGATGTCAAAGAAGTGGCAACTGGCTACGAATGCGGGATTGGCATTGAGAGCTTCAACGATCTTCGAATAGGAGATGTCATTGAGGCATTCCAAATTGAAGAAACAGCAGCAGAATTATGAGGATTTGAGTGAGTCTTAGAAAAGAACGAATGACGGACGAGATTCGGGATCTGCTTGCAATTACATTCCAAGGAGACTCGATTCAAGATCCAAGATTGACTGGGGTGACGATTACCGCGGTAAAGCTGACTCCTGATCTCCAGTTAGCCTATGTCTATTTTAGGTTGTTTGATCCAAGTAAAACTCCAGATGCCCTTAAAGGATTCCAGTCTTGTGCTGGGTTTCTTAGGACTAAATTGGCAGATAATTTAGAGGTTAGACGGGTACCAGAACTCAAGTTTTTCTATGATGAAACCATAGAAAAAGGTGAAAAGATTGAGAAGATCTTAAGTCATATTAAAAAAGAAAGTCCTAGTTGACTCGATAGGTTGCGCTGGTCTTTCTCGCATCTTTGAATGCCTGTTATAGGCATTATAACTACAATTATGAGTTGAGCATACATGGACGGACTTCTCCCCATATATAAGCCAAAGGGGGTCATATCCAAAGATGTCTCCAGGATCCTTCAAAAGGTTATTGGTAAAAATCACCCCATAGGTCATGTGGGTACACTCGACCCCTTGGCTGAAGGGGTGTTGGCTATTGTTTTAGGAAAAGCAACTCGACTTCAAGACTATCTTCTGGATTCAAAGAAAACTTACGAGTTTCGTGTAGAGCTAGGAAAACATACTGATTCTTTGGATGCAGATGGTGCGGTCTTGTTCGAAAAGCCAGTAGCGGGCTTCAGCAAAACCCAGATTTTGGAGGCTCTTAAAGAGCTAACGGGGGCCTATTGTCAAGTGCCTCCACTCTATTCCGCAGTAAAGTGGCAGGGTAAACCCCTCTATGAGTATGCGAGAGCGGGGCGAGGGGATGAGGTCCCCCTTTCTGAGCTTTCTAGGCGCATCGAGATTTATGCGGCCGAGCTAATAGATTTTGGCGACCACTATATCACTTGTAGAATAGAATGTAGCAAAGGCGCCTATGTTCGCGTTTTTGCCTATGATCTGTGCTCGAAACTGGGAAATTATGGCAATGTAACCTTTCTTAAAAGAACAGAAGCCGCAGGCGTAAGTGCAGAGAAATGCCTCAATTTGAATGAAGTGAACTCAAAAGAAGACGTTTTGTCAAAGCTCTTGCCAATGGAAGTTCTTGAGACTGGTCTTTCTATTTTGCATGTATCCCAAGCAGTCGAGGAAAAAATTCTTCAAGGGCAAAAACAAATAGTTGCGTTTCCGCCTGAGCTAAATAAGATAGGCTACGATAAGGCTCTTACTGATAAAGATATTTTACTTGCTGGTCCAAGCCAAAAGCTTTTCGGTATTGGAATGGTCATTGAGCAGCATGAGCTGGACGAAATGGGCATAAATAGATTTATGATAAAACTCAAGCGGGGATTATAGAAATGGCAAATCAAAACAAATTTCTTTTTACGTCTGAATCCGTTAGTGAAGGTCATCCCGACAAAGTAGCTGATCAGATTTCAGATGCAATTTTAGATGCCTTTTTAACTCAGGATAAGTATTCGCGAGTGGCCTGTGAAACCCTAGTGACTACCGGTTTGGTTGTTATTGCTGGAGAAATCACTTCAAAAGGCAGTGTGGACTATGCTCAAATTGCTAGAAATACGATTGAAGAAATTGGTTATACAGACGGTGATATTGGATTTGACGCTAAAAGTTGCGGTGTCATGATCTCTGTGGGTAAGCAGTCACCAGATATTGCTATGGGGGTCGATTCTGACTCTACAAAAGAGCAGGGTGCTGGTGACCAAGGAATGATGTTTGGATTTGCTTGTGATGAAACCAAGGAACTCATGCCAGCAACAATTCAGTATTCTCATGCACTCCTCAAAGAGCTTGCTGATATTAGAAAGTCTAAAAAAGTCGACTGGCTTAGGCCTGATGCTAAAAGTCAAGTTACTGCAGAATATGTAGATGGAAAAATTACTCGCATCGATACAGTTGTTATTTCTACTCAACATGCCCCCCATGTAGAACTCGAGCAAATAAGAGAGTTTATTGTAAATCAATGCGTTAAGAAGGTGATTCCAGCGGAACTTCTTAAAGATACGACCTACCATATCAATCCCACAGGACGTTTTGTGGTCGGAGGACCGATGGGCGATTGTGGGCTCACCGGCCGTAAAATTATTGTAGATACCTATGGTGGTCATGGCGCTCACGGCGGCGGTGCTTTTTCTGGAAAAGACCCTTCCAAAGTCGATCGTTCTGCGGCTTATATGGGGCGCTATATCGCTAAAAACATCGTGGCGGCCGGACTGGCTAAAAAGGCATTGGTTCAGCTTTCCTATGCGATTGGTGTTGCGGATCCGGTGAGTGTTTATGTAGAAACCTATGGGACTTCCACAAAATCACAAGATGAATTAGCAAAAATCATTAGAACAAATTTTGGACTTAAGCCAAGACAGATTGTCGAAACCCTAGATTTGCTTCGCCCCATCTACCGCAAGACGGCAGCCTATGGGCATTTTGGGCGTGCAGATTTCCCTTGGGAGCGACTAGACAAAGTCGAGACTTTAAAGAAGTTTCTTTAGCCAGTTGAGGTTTATATATTCGAGCGATAAAAAACACTTTTTAGTGACTTTTGGGATTCTCTCGAAAATCCACGCTCTAAAATACGTATTGTCAAAAAACCAGCTCAAAAATCATTGTCAGATCGTTTTGCGGATTATTTTTGAAGATTACAGGCCTACTTTACAAGTAGGCCTCTTTTTTGGTGCGTAAAAGTAGAAGCTCATTCAGGTTGGTTTAAGATTTTGAGGTCTATTCCATCAGTTGTAGATTGAGGAAGTATGTAGTTTCCTAGGGAGGGCTGAGTTCTTTGGTCTGTCTATTTATTGGGCCTCGCCATGACTCCTTGGGTTCTTTGTTTTTCACTCCCTTTAGAATGCGCAAACGTGTAGAATGAGGTCAGAAAAACCTTAGTTAGCAGTAGAGGCTTACTCATATATGTTTCAATTCAGAAAACGTATTTTTCTAGTCAACCGCGATTTGCAATTTAGATATGCAAAATCAGCTGGGGTAGCAGGCATTATTTCTAGTTTCTTGACAGCGACTGTTTTGCTCTATCCCTTATTTGTCTTTAAAATTTTGGTCATTCCAAAATTTCTACCGGCACCGATATTGGCCTCCATGGCTCTTGCAGTGTTATTAAATATCATCCTTATATCGGGGTTTTCTTTATTTTTTCCTCATCGGCTTGCGGGGCCCGTTTATGGCCTACTTAGGGAGTTTCGGCGCATTGCAGCCGGTTTTTTTGGACATGAAATGCGAGTTAGAAAAGAAGATGAGCTTAAATATCTGATAAGAAATTTCAATGAGGCCTCAGTCGCCCTAAGGGAGATGACCGACCTAGATATTATCTCTATTGAAAATGTCATTGAGTCTATAGAAGCAGGCGAATCCATGGATTTAGCCAAAAATGAATTGAAAACAATAGCCAAGCGATTGAAAGCTAGAATTACTTGGACTGAAAAAGAGGGCCTAGATGATTGAATATATTTCTGGCGATATTAAACGCCGTCTTTCCAGTGGCGTCATCCTCGATGTTAAGGGCATTGGCTACGGTTTAGAACTGACGATTCCCGACATGTGTGATTTGATGTCTGCTAAAGAGTGTTCCCTTTGGGTCCATACAAGAGTCAGAGAAGATCTTATTAAATTATATGGTTTTTTAGCATGGGAAGACAAAGAGACCTTTGAAGCATTGATCGCAGTCAATGGCATTGGTCCTAAAATAGCGATGGCCATACTCTCGACTTTAACCCCGAGTGAACTAAAACGGGCCGTTCATGAAAAAAGGATCGAGATTTTGGAACTCGTTCCGGGGATTGGCCGTCGATCTGCAGAGAAAATCATAGTGGAGATGACCGGAAAAATTGATCGCCTTTCGACTGTAGAGCGTTCTAGAGGATCGAACAGTATGCGGCATCAAGACATTATTTTTGAGGGTTCTTATGAGGATCAAATCGTGCAAGATGTCGTAGGTGCTTTGGTCAACCTTGGGTTTAAAGATAAAGATGTAGCAAGAATTGTAGATGCTAGTCGTAAACTTCATCCAGAAGCTGACCTCCCCACACTTTTAAAGGCGTCCTTGCAGTCGTTGCGTAAATCTCCATCTTTGGATATATGAGGTGCGTTGTGCCAGAAGACTCTACTTTAAAGAATTCAGTGCGACTTGAAAGATTTATGGATAGTGCCGAACTAGAGACTGATCTCAGGCTTACATCTAACTTGCGTCCTGATACTTTTGATGACTACCCTGGGCAGACGGTGGCCAAAGAAAATCTCAAAGTTTATGTGGAATCAGCTAAGAAACGGAATAAAACCTTAGACCATATTTTGCTTCATGGCCCACCAGGATTAGGTAAGACTACATTAGCGCACATTGTCGCCCACGAGATGGGTGTGAGTTTTCATGCGACAAGCGCTCCCGCTATCGAACGGGCGGGTGATTTAGCAGGAATACTTGCTGGGCTTGAGCCAGGATCCATTCTATTCATCGATGAAATTCATCGTCTACCTATTCAACTCGAAGAGCTGATGTATTCGGCAATGGAAGATTTTGCCATGGATATTTTGGTAGGCCAGGGATCTTCAGCTAGAACCATGCGGGTGCCAGTGTCACCGTTTACTTTGATTGGGGCTACGACTCGCGTGAGTTTGTTGTCAAGACCTTTTCAGAGTCGCTTTGGGATTCAAGAACGGCTTGAATTTTACGACATCGCATCCCTCATGAAAATCGTAGCGCGCACTTCAGACATTTTATCCATAAAAATTGATGGAGATGCACTAGAGTTGATTGCTCTTTCCTCTAGGGGAACGCCAAGAATTGCCAATAGGATATTGAAGAGGGTATGGGATTTTGCCTTAGTTGCAGATTTGGACACCATCAATGAAGAAATTGCTTTACGTGCTTTGTCGAGACTCGATATTGATTCTCATGGATTAGATCGCACTGATCGAGTGATTTTACGCACCATATGGGAGCGCTATGATGGGGGTCCTGTCGGTATTGAAGCCATTGCCGTGAGTATCGGAGAAGACCGCTCGACAGTAGAGGAGGTCTATGAACCCTTTTTAGTGTTTCAGGGCTATCTGAGTCGTGGGCCTAGGGGCCGTTCCATAACGGAATCTGGAAAGACGGTTTTAATAGAGCCTCAGGCGACTATGTAAATACAGGAGTTTATTTTATGGGCCCAATGATTAACCACAAAAGCTTTGGCGCCAAAATTTCAGCAGCAGGATTTGCACTTATTATTCTATTGGGTAATTTTTGGATTCTGTATTCTTTATTTGGCAAAGCTTCCCCCGGATGGCTTTTGGATGGACTTAGGGTCTCGGCACTTATTACAGTTTTGGGTGGTTTTTTATTGGCAATAGAAAAGCTTTTTACCTTTCGGGATCAAAATAATGATCGAGATTGAGTATTTGAACGGCTTAATTCTGGTGTCCGGTCGAGGAATTGCCGATTTAGATTCCGCACCGACTTTAGGAATGACTTACGATCCCAGATTAAAAAAAATGGTCCTTCCCGGGCGAAAGTACCGGGAGTTGGTTATGGAATGTCAAAAGTTAAAACTAGAGCTTGTGGATCATGTCAGAAAGTATGACCGAGAAGAATTGGAATTGAAGAAAGAAATTCTTCCTAGAAAACACCAAATCGAGGCTTTAACTGCCTGGGAAGTGGCAGGTCAAATGGGCGTCGTCATTTTGCCTACAGGCGCAGGAAAATCGATTCTTGGAGTTATGGCCATTGCTCGCGTAAAAAGGCCTTCGTTAGTCGTGGTTCCAACTATTGATTTAGTTCACCAATGGCAGGTAACGCTTGAAAGTTTCTTTGGTGAAGAGATTGGCGCCTACGGAGGCGGTGATAAGAATTTAAAGCGTATTACAGTCGCCACCTATGACTCGGCTCGCATGATCATCGAATCGAAGGGTGTCTTATTTGGGATGATTGTGTTTGATGAGTGTCATCATTTGCCAGCCGCCGGAAATCGGATTATTGCCGAAGCTGCAATAGCGCCCTTTCGACTAGGGCTGACGGCAACGATTGAGCGGTCCGATGGATTTGAAGATTATGTTTATGAAAGTGTTGGAAAGAAAGTCTACTCAGGCGAAATTTCCGAAATGGTTTCCAAGGATTTAGCGCCCTATGATGTTGTAAGCGTGGAAGTTCCACTGACCGATGAGGAGTGGATCAAGTATAATGCGGCTCGGGATAAATATTTAAACTTTTTACGACGAAGTGGCGTTCAAATAGGATCTCCAGGTGGCTGGCAAAAATTTATTCAAGTAGCCTCACGCACTCCACAAGGCAAACAGGCGCTTAGAGCCCATCGAGAGCAGAAGGCATTATGTAACGCTTCAGATGCCAAGCTCATGGAGATTTGGAAGATTTTGTCCTCGCATTTGGGCGAAAGAGTCATCGTCTTCACGAATGATAATGCAATGGCTTATAAGATAGGCAGAGAATTCCTTCTTCCTGTGATTACCCATCACTCCAAGGCCGCTGAAAGAAAGTATTTATTAGCCGAATTTAGAGAGGGAAGATTGAGTGTGCTAGTGACCAGTCGAGTGTTAAATGAAGGGATAGATGTACCTGAAGCAAGCGTAGGTGTGGTCGTTTCTGGTACGGGTTCCGTTCGGGAGCATGTGCAAAGACTTGGTCGCATTTTAAGGCAACGACCAGGGAAGCGAGCCAGACTCTATGAAATCATTGCTGCTGACACAGCAGAGCGCGGTGTCAACGAAAGGAGACGGCAGCATGCTGCTTACCAAGGACCTCATTAAGGTAAGAATAAAGGATGACAAGGCGTTTCCTGTTTTTTTAAATGAAGATCTCGCTAAAGCAAGAGACCTTGCTGGCACCATGATCGACATAGGAGAGCGACTTGCTGGAGCGACATTAGAAGACTTTAAAGAAGCATTGGATCTGGAAGCTGACACAACTTTACCCTACTACAAAGGTATGCTTAAGGTTTTTCTAGAATCTTCCGCATCAGAGGATCCAGATGATCTTTCAGAAAAGCGCCGTGAGTATTTGATTTTGAGTGAAGACCTAAGAAAGAATTGTGGGGGCGATATAGATAAGTTTAGATCTATGATTGCCGAGCGCTCAGGAAAATCTTTTGAAGAAATATCCGCTTCTCTTTATGCAGATTTGCCAGACTTCTCCCTTATTACAATGCCTAAATTAATTTCAGCTTCGAGCATTTTGGGTAGCTATAATCGAGCTCTTTTAAGAGGGATGATGCTTTCAAGTAATGCTATTGATATAGAAATATCTGGAAATTTAGCTCAGGTCAGAAAGCTGCTAAGAGCTTCTAAATTTCACCGCTTAATTTTAGAATCTCTAGATATTGGAGAAAAAGTCAGTCGTCTTCGCATTTCAGGACCATTAGCCCTTGGATCTCATAACATCGCCTACGGATCCAGGCTCTCAAGCTTTGTAAACCATGTCATTGATTTACCTTCCTGGAAATTGAATACAGATGTCGAAGTTAGGTCGATGTCTCTAAAGCTAGAAGTAAATTCTGGCAAGGCTTTTTTTGGCGCCCCTGAGACCCATGACGCTTATATCCCCGAAGAGTTTAAGGCTTTGGTGGGGCAGCATCCCTTTCAGAAGGGCAGTGTCGAGATAAAAAACAACACCAATTTTTTAACCATTAGCAATAGTATTGTGATTCCGGATTTCTTTGTCCATTCGAAAGGAAATGGGTTCTATGTTGAGCTCATTCATAAGTGGCATCAATCTAGCGCCATAAAGTCTCTCAGTAGCTTAGCAGAGCTCAAAAAAAATGGTCTCGTGCTGGCTATCGATAAGTCCCTAACAAAAGAGTCAAAAGTCCAGAAATTGATAGAAAAAGCAAGGAGTGAGGATATACCCGTATTGGAATTTAGGGAGTTTCCCACAATACGCTCTATTTTGGAGATTTTTACAAATTTTCCAAACTATTCGCTTTTAAAGCCAGGGTGGCCTAGTGCCGACAATTAAAAATGAGATAGATTTATACCTCGTTCCTGGAGACAATAACGTGGCACCCAGAAAGCGCAACACAGCAGCCTCTTTAAACACCACATTGGAGCGTGCCATAATGCCTAATGAATTGGAAACACGAAAGTTGTTGCCTATGACTGGCGAGGATTCCGATTGCTATCAGCGGCGCATTCGGCGATCCGAAGAACTCTTTAGAGTGCTGTCTCAAGCTTCCGGTAAAAACCTTCTGATTTGCATTAAAGGCTATCCTGATCCGGATAGTATAGGTTCAGCATTGGCCTTGCAGTGGCTAGCAGGAAACTACAAAATTTCTTCGCAAATCATCTACTTTGATGAAATCTCTCATCACGAAAATCGCGCTTTAGTTAAAAAATTAGATATTGATATGATTCATTGGTCAGATAAGTTTGACGCCAGTTCGTTTCAGTATTTTGCAGTAAATGATGCTCAAAGCCCCGAACTTCCCATTAAGCTTCCTGAGCACCTAAAGTTGTTGGTTTTTGTCGATCACCACAGATTGCTCCCTCTTGTCACGTCAGAGTTTCTTGACGTGCGGGAAGATGCTGGCTCTACTTCAGCCATCTATTGTGAGTATCTCATGTCTTCTGAAGTTAAGTTTACAGGTCAGACGGAAGCAGAAGGTAAGATAGCCTCAGCCCTAATGCACGGCATTAGAACGGATACTGACGACTTTACTAATGCACAACCCATTGACTTTATGGCAAGTCAGTTTTTGGCAAAAAAAGTAGATAAAGACCTTTTAGGTTTGATTTCTCGACAATCCATCCCCGCTAAAACCATGGACCTAACTCAGCTTGCCCTTCAGCATAAAGATATTAAAGAAACGTTTCTTTTTGCTGGTGTGGGTTATGTTCGTGAAGAAGACAGAGACGGTATAGGACAATGTGCTGACTATCTTCTTCACCGTGAAGGCATCGAAACCGTAGTCGTCTACGGAATTGTGGGTAACTCAGCAGTAGATGGGTCCCTCAGGACCCGCTCTCATACATTAGATCCGGATAAATGGCTTAAAAATGTTTTTGGACAAGATAAAGAAGGTCAGTGGTACGGAGGAGGTAGAAAAGATAAAGGCGGATTTCAAATTCCTCTTGGAATATTTTCAAAATGCACAGACCGGGAACTCATGTGGATCCTTATTAAAAAAACTGTCGATGAATTATTCTATAGCAAAATGGGCATCGACACGATGTCCTCGCGGGACAGTGACTTAGCTGCCGGCAAAGTCTAGAGGAGTCTTTCATTCAAGCCAGAAGATTGGGCATTTAGGATCTGTCCTAATGTCCAAAAATATAACTCCATAAGTTTTCTAGATTGAGAATTGGAAGTTCCTCATCTGGTTGACTTTTCTGTCCCCCTACAAGCCACTTTGACTCATAAACTTTAGATATCAAGGTTTATTCTCCAAGATTCTCAGGACATTCGATTCAGATGAGATACCTTCCAAACTCTAACTTCTGACGCACTTTTCGATAGTTATAGCTTTAGTAGCTGGATCTGTCGTGGTGTTTAAATTCCCTTTTCCTTGCCTTTCATGTATTCAGGTGAGTTTTTTTCTTTTAATCTGCAATGAGTTGCACTAGAAGGTGCAGGCAGAGGACCTAATTTTTTTAGGCCAAGCTGCCGTCCAAGGATTCATGAAATATGAGGACCGCCATTAAATTTAAGCGCATCAATATAGAAGTTTCGAATATTTGCAATCTTAAGTGCTCGTTTTGCCCAGAAGTAGAACGTTCACAAAAAGTCATGTCTGTCAGCGAGTTTGAATCCCTATTAGGTAAGGTAGCGAATGTTACTGAGGAAGTGGTGCCACACCTTCTCGGTGAACCATTAAATCATCCTCATATTATGGAACTTTTGGACACGGCCCACAGAAAAAACGTGAGAGTCAATTTGACGACGAACGGCGTAATCTTATCGGAACAAAGAATGGGAGTGCTGCTACACCCGGCTCTTAGGCAGGTCAATATTTCCCTGCAATCCTTTACTGACAATTTTAAGGGCGCATCACCTCAGACCTACATGGCCAAAATTTCCAGATTTGTCGTACAGGCCGAACAACTGAGGCCTGATTTATACATCAATCTTAGATTTTGGGACAATGATGTCATCGTGAATTCTCTAAGTCCCTCAGATATTATGGTGTCTTGTAGCGAAGCCTTTCAGTTTTCCTGGTCCGATGTAAAAGTCGATGTCCGTCGCAAAAAGAACTTTAAAATTAGAGATCGGCTTTATCTTCATTTTGATTCTCGATTTATTTGGCCAAGACTTGACTCTGAAAAGCTAAGTGAAAAAGGTTTTTGCCATGGGTTATCAGGCCACATAGGCATACACGCGGATGGAACGGTAGTGCCTTGCTGCTTAGATGACAAGGGTGTTTTAGCATTAGGTAATTTGCACACTCAGTCTCTTGAGTCCATTCTTGCCAGTCCCAAGGCTCAAAATATGCTCGAGGGATTTAAAAAAGGCGAGCTACGTGAGGACCTTTGTCAAAAGTGTGATTATGTAAAACGTTTTTCGAGACATGCGAGACCCCAAAAAAAAGATATTGGCAAAAAGCCGCTATCTCATTTTCACGCGACTTAAACTCTATGTGCAGCCCAACATCGGGTATGAAGATGTTGGCATTACCAAACTTCTTTTGCACGAATATTCGCCCTTTCCTCCGGGGAATATATTTCCATCCTTGCTGCTCCTTTTTTTCATTGTGTTTTTGATTATTTAGACATAAGGCCGCTTTCTCACAGCTAAAATATATCAATGTTTGTTATGTCTTACGTCTTTCTTTAGAATTTCTTTTGTTGCTCTCCCTCAAGTGGCCGATGGACTGATAGCGCCAATGCGTCGATTGCCGGGATGAGTTTTAAGGTAAGGGAGGATTTATGATCAATTTTAGATTAATAAAGTTTCTAATTTTTTGTTCAATTCTTAGCGTTGTCGGGGGTTGCCGGCAAAAAGGACATATTAGTAAGACATCCAAAAATAATTTGGTACAGAAAAATAGTTCCAAGAGTTCTGAAACGGTTGTTGTGAAAGTCGAGGAAGATATTGCCTCTGAAATTCGATTTGACGTGTCAGAGTTGGTGGCACCTTCATCCGCTTGCAATTCTGATTTTCTGTCTTATTCTTCTTCCGACCCTTCGTTAATTGCATCAGAAAATGCAGTGACATGGGGAGGGGTTTGGCCTAACTGTACCGCCGTTTTCTCGGCAGTAGCGAATACGAGTGGTTCAGCTACCGTTGAAATCAAGGCCCACTATGCTGCTATTTCCATCACCGTAAGCAAGCTTGAATTTGTGGTGACTGCTGTAGACGATGCTCCCTTGGCTGAAGACATTACAGCAGTTGCTTTTAACGAAGACACGTCTTCGATTATCACTCTTTCGTACTTCGATGCTGATGGTGACAAAGCCACTGCCTGCGCCCTCTCAAATCTTTCGATGGTTACGATCACAACTCCGTGCGCGTGCGACGGCGACGGCGTATGTACCGTTGGTGTAACTGGCGCAGCAAACTACAATGGCGCTGCAGGTTTCTCGTACACTATAACCGCAAACGGAGCTGCTTCCGCAGCAGCAACTGCTAGGCTTTCCATTACCGCAGTTGATGATGCTCCAGTGGCGCAAAACATTACACCGGCTGCGTTTAGCGAAGACACGGCTTCGAGCATAACTCTTTCGTACAGCGATGTTGAAAGTGACAAAGCCACAGCCTGCACCCTCTCAAATCTTTCACTGGTAACGATCACAACTCCGTGCGCTTGCGACGGCGACGGCGTATGTACCGTTGGTGTAACTGGCACTGCAAACTACAATGGCGCTGCAGGTTTCTCGTACACTATAACCGCAAACGGAGCTG
>JBAXBA010000026.1:0-44882 GCA_037142195.1 Pseudomonadota bacterium | reverse complement strand
ACTGGTTTAGGAGATTTGGTCATACGCGCAAGCTGGGAAGGGAAAACAGCTACGTTAATTTGAGCGCGACTAGTGAATCGTTAGATGTTGTGGCTGGCAATGGCCAAGTTGCGGAGCCGGGAACATCGTTTTCAAATACTCTCCAAGTGAAACTTACTCGCAACGGAGCGCCAGTTGCTGGAGAAGCTGTTACACTCACTAAAGTTGCAGGCGTAAACGTCAGTTTTGTTCCTGCAGTTTCCACCACTGATGCCAGCGGCATTGCCTCTTTTAGTTTATTCGCTGGCAGCACCATGGGGTCCTCCGCAATAAGAGCTTCATGGGCGCATTTGAATGCCGATTTCACTCTGAATGTGGCCACGACAACCCTATTCACGGCGCTGGCTGGAAACAATCAAATATCACCACCGGGAACAGCATTCACAGTTCCCTTGCAAGTGCAGGCCATTCGCAACGGAAGCGCAGTTGTTGGTGAGAACGTTTCGTTTTCTGTCGATTCGGGCCCAGCGGGCACGTTTTCCAGCAGTGTTGTGGCGCTTGACAGCTTAGGCGTGGCTCAAACCGTTTTCACGCCTGTTGCTGGTAGCGGCGGCACCACCGTGGTGAAGGCCACATGGGGATCACAAACAACGAATTTCACGCTCAACGTAGTGAACGATGAGTTGCAGCTTTTGTCGGGCAGTGGACAAACGGCCGATCCGTCGGGAACCTTTGCCCAGTCGTTGCGTGTCAAGGTGATGCGCAACGGAGTTGCGCTGGCGGGTGAAGCTGTCTCTTTTACGCAGCGCCCCGGAAGCGTGGGGGTTACGTTCAGCAACTCCAGCGCCATTTCTGGCGCCAATGGCGAGGCCTCCACTGCGCTTTCTGCAGGAACGGTGCAAGGTACGGCGCTTGTGCGAGCATCGTGGGGCAGCAAGTACATCGATTTTACGCTCACGGTGAGCCTCGACGAGCGCATTAATATTGTGGGCGGAAACTTGCAATCGGCCGCTCCAGCGCAACCTTTTCAAGACCAACTTAAGGTGCAAGTACTCAAAGACGGCTCTCCCGTTGCGGGAACCGTGGTGACATTCTCGGTGCAAACGGGAGCGGGCGTGACCATTGCGACTTCATCGGCAACAACCGACGCCGTGGGTGTTGCGCAAACCCTAGTGACGGCAACATCCAGCTCGGGTGCTACCACGGTAAGAGCGTCATGGCACACACAATCTGCCGATTTTACTCTCACCACCGTAGAACAGTCGGGAACAACTCTTTCGTATGTGAGCGGCAACAGCCAATCAGGCGCTCCGGGCGCAACGCTTTCCAACCCATTGGTTGCGCAGGTGTCTTCGAGTGGCGGCGCCGCCCTGCAAAATGTTTTGGTGCGTTTTTATGTGATAGCCGGCAACGGAAAAATCAATACCAACCAAAACTTGGTAGAAATCCTTACCAACGCCTCGGGCGTAGCTTCAGTGAATTTCAACCTCGGCACCATTGGTGGCACAAACACGGTGCGCGCGCTTATTGTTGGCAATCCCACTGAAATTGTAAATTTTAGTCACACTACTGTGGTAAATGCTGCGGCGGCGGTGGATTTGTCCACCACAAGTGTTTCGGTAACACCGGCGTCACTTGTGGCCAACGGTATTGCGCAAACAGCTGTAAAACTCACCGTGCGCGATCAGTACGGAAACCAAATTCCCAGAACAACAGGAACCGTTGTGTTCACGGCTTCGGCTGGAACTTTATTAGGTTCTGTAACCAACAACCTCGACGGCACATGGACTCAACAACTGCGTGCACCCACATCGCGCGGCTCCGGAACTCTCACGGTTTCGGCAACGTTTGATGGCTCAGCCTTAACCTCAACTGCAGCTTCGGTTTCCCTGATGTCAGGCCAGGTGGATCTCACACAATCCACGATTTCGCTGAGTCCGTCGTCGATCACAGCCGACGGTTCTTCGAGCTCTATTGTTACCGTCACGCTGCGGGACGCCAACGGCAACCAAATTTCCACGGGTGGAGAAACCGTTGCTATTGCCGCTTCGGCAGGAACCCTTTTGGGCACCGGCGTAACAGATAATGGTGACGGCACTTATCAGCGCGCCGTCCGTTCGAACACCATAGCGCAAACTAGCACAATCAGCGCCACCGTGGGCGGCAACGCGCTTTCAAGCACGGCATCACTTGCGTTTGCGCCGGGTGCTGTAGTTTTAGCAAAATCAAGCATTCTAGTTTCGCCTTCAACATTGTTCCCAAATGGATCATCTACCACAACGGTTACGGTTACTCTGCGCGATGCTAACAACAATCAGCTCAGTACGGGAGGATCCACGGTTGCTGTGAGTTCAACAGCCGGAAGCTGGTCGACAGCGGTTATAGACAACAACAACGGAACCTATCAACGCGTATTAAAGGCGGGGGTTGTTGATGCCACCGCGGTTGTTTCGGCAACAGTAAACGGAAGTGCACTTCCCAGCAGTGTGAACGTTTACATAACCTCGGGAGCAAGCGGCCCCAACACTCTCAAATCCACCGTTGAAATTGTGGGAGGAACCACCACCCTGGCCGCTAATGGTACAACCACGGCCACCGTTCGTGTGACTCTCAAAGATAGCACCAACACGCAAATGGCGGTTGGTGGAAGCACTGTTACCCTCGCCACATCAGCGGGAACTTTAATTGGCAGCGTGCTTGACAACGGCAACGGCACTTACACGCAGACCATTCGTGCGCCATCGCTCAGTAGCATTGCCACCATTAGCGCGAGCTTTGATGGCCAAGCTATTAGCAACACGGCAAGTGTTCAGTACTACGGCTCTTTGAGCCTTTCCCAAAGCACAATGGCCGCGTATCCATCGGCTGTTGTAGCCGACAACACAAGCACGACTCTTCTTGTGATTACAGCCAAAGACTCTTCGGGAATTACCATTCCCGTTGGCGGCGAAACCGGTATTACGTTTGCCACAACCGCCGGAACTTTGCAGGGTAGCATTGCCGATAACGGCAACGGCACCTATTCTCAAAGCCTAAAAGCCCCTGCCTCTGCAGCAAACGCAACGGTAACGGCTTCAAAAAGCGGTAACGCTTTCTCGGCTGGCACAACGGTGACCTTTTTCGCATCCAATAATTTGGCGGGTGTTGCTATAACATGTGCCAATATTGCCACATATAAAAACACAAACATCATGGTCACAAGCGGCACGCTCACGATGACCTCGTATACATACAACTACACAACTTCAACTCTTACCGACTGTTCATCCGACTTTGTTTTTGGCTCCATTGTTCTTAACAACAGTGGAGTGATTACACACGGCGCGACAACCTCCACTATAGAATATGGATTGGAGTTTACCGCTTCGAGTCTTTCCATCGACGCTACTAGTAAAATCGATGTCACAGGTAAGGGATATCCAGGCCAACCAACCGGTGGTTCACAACGAACGCAAGCTAATTCGATATCTGCGTCATTTTTAACGTACGGCAGTATTTTCTACCCCTACGACTTAGGTGCTAGTGGCAAAGGGTGGGACTCCGGTGCTTATCAGGGAGCAACGGGCGGCGGCAAGCTTAAAATCACGATCTCCAACGGCGGCATGCTGCAAAATAACGGATCTATTTTGGCCAACGGAAACGCTTCTGGCGCAACATATGGCCAAGCAGGTTGGGGGGGCAGTATTTGGATCACTACGGGAACATTGAGTGGTGCTGGAGCCATATCAGCCAATGGCGGTGCCATTACTGCGGCCAGGGTTAATCGCTACGATGATGGTGGTATGGGCGGTCGCGTTGCTATCTACTACACCACGGCACAAAACAATTTTGCGGGCCCAACCTCTGTTGTTTCTAATGTTACCGCTTGCGGCGGAGCTCATACCTCAGTCGGTTACGAAGGTGGCGCAGGCACTGTGTACCTAAAGGGCGCTTCGCAAACCTACGGCGACCTTATTATCAACAACTGCAACCGATCATCTATCAATCTGGGATTGCGGACGGTTATCAATGCGCCACCAACCGCCGTTCCCGACGCACTTACATCAACCACACTCACCAAGGCAAATACGTTTGGTGACGTGTTTTCCACATCAAAAAATCCATATGTGGGCTGGTGTGCAAACCCGAATATTACTCAGAACGGCACAATAGCTCTTGCCGACGACACCTGTTTCCCCATCACATCGGGAACAAAAGATAGCGTCAGCATTTCGGCAGGAAGTTTGTTGAGTGTGGGCGATGCCAGCAAAACCTATCAGGTCATGCTCAAGTTTGACAACGTGGAAATTACCGGTAAAGCTTCGTTGGTGAGCATCGCTCCCATTGTTTCCACCAGTGGCGACTTGCAAAGCGGCAACACCACAACAGCTTCCGTTGCGGGTTGTCCAAGCGGTGGTGTCGAGTATCCAGGTCAATCGAGCATTACCTTGGATCCTACGGGAAGCTACTGTCCATCGACCATAGTGCTCACGAATTCAAACTTTGGCTCGGCAGTAGTTACTTTAAAAAGTGCTACCTATACGCTTTCTAACACTACTGCTGGAAGTCTCACTTTTGACGGCGCCACGGTAACAGCCAATTGTACTAGGCTTTCCACATGTTTTTCAGTGACAAATACGTTTTCACTCATAAACACATCGTACCTTTATCAGGGTGCTACATCGGCGTCCGTAGAATATTCGTTGGAAATTACTGCTGGCTCTCTAAACGTGAGCTCTAATTCGCAGATTAACGCGAATGGCAGAGGCTACACGTATGCAGGTACGGCGGCTCTCACGGGAGTTACGTTCCCCAACGCTCAGTACACTTCCGGCGTGACCAGCGGCGGTAGCTATGGCGGCAAGGGCGGCAGCGCCTCTGCTGCGGGCCCCGCGATTTATGGCAGTTATGTAAACCCCTACATGTCCGGTACAACCGGCACATACGATGGTGGTGCTTCTGGTAACGGTGGCGGCATTGTGCGCATCAATTTAAACGGTGGGCCTGCCGTTATCGACGGTATTATTGATGTTGGCGGTGGCGCTGGCCGCAACGGTGGCTCTGGTGGTTCTGTTTATTTGAATGCTGGTGCCGTATCGGGATCGGGCACATTAAGGGCAAATGGCGGAAACGGTTCTGCTTACGGTGGCGGTGGTGGTGGACGCATTGCGCTCAACTACATTTCTACTTCAGGGAATTTTGCTTATCCCACAAGCATTCTTGCGCGCCTGCAGGCTTATGGCGGAAACTACGTGGCTGTGGCACAAGGATTTGGCGCAGCCGGAACCATTTATCTTAAAGGCTCGACACAAACCTATGGCGACCTTTATGTAAATAACAATAATCAGGTTACCGCATCTACCAACATAAGTACCTTTATGAACATTCCAGCGGCGAGCACATCCACCGCGCTCACATCCACTTCGCTCACCGACACCGGAAAATTTGTGGAGCTCACAAGCTACAACACGGGGCATTTGGTTGGCATGTGCCTCAATCCCAACACGGCTCAAAATGCAACAGCCACCTACACCGACGACAGCTGTTTTATCATCACGTCACAAACGGCAAATGCGGTGAATTCCACGGGCATAAATACGGGCACCACTGGAAGTCCTTACCAAGTGATGCTGGTGCTAGATAATTTGGAAGTGGCAGGGAAGAGTGTTTTTGCATCTTCGGGTCCGGTGCTGGTAAATGGCGGCGATATTTCTGGCAACGCCACCAACACCATGTCCGTTGTGGGCACGCTTTTGCCCGTTGGTTCTGTGAATATAGAAACTCCAAACCTCACTTCATTTGTATACAACGCCGGTGGAGCGACCATAAATCTAGGTTCCGTTTCAACACCCGCAGCTCTCACGCTTGCGGGTGGAACCTTTACAACCAACGCCATCACAGCAGGGGCTCTTACGCTGGATGCCGCAACTGTAACGCCAACATGCCTCAAAGGCACTTCGTGCATCACGTTAACGGATGCTCTCACGTTGCAAAACAACGCAATTTTGTATCAACTGCCAACCACACTTAGTGCAGAATATGCGCTGGAAATTAGCGCGGGTTCTCTCAACGTTGGTTTGGGTTCAACCATTTCGGTTGCTGGGCGCGGCTACACGAGTACAGGGAGAACGGCTGCCGACGGTTATTCGTCGACTTTCCCAAATGCGAGCTTTTACTTGGGAACATACTTTGGTGGCAGCCACGGTGGCAAAGGCGGCTGCAATTCGGGCTCAGGGCCTAGTACTTATGGCAGCTTTGCAGACCCAAACACATCGGGTGGTAGCGGAGCTTATTATACCGGATACGCTGGCGCAGCGGGTGGTGGCATAGTGCGCATCAATTTGGGAAGCGGTAGTGCCACTGTAGACGGAGTTATTGATGCAAACGGAACCTATGCATACCGGACCGGTGGTGCTGGTGGCTCCATTCTGTTGCGTGCGGGCACTATCACAGGAAGCGGCACGCTGAGAGCAAACGGCGCCTACGGAGAGCAGGCGGGTGGCGGTGGCGGCCGTGTTGCGGTTTATTACACGACTGCCTCGGGAGGTTTTTCCTATCCCACAAGTATTCTCTCGCGTTTGCAAGCTTTCGGTGGAACGTACGCTAACTCTAATGGTTACGGCGCTGCTGGCACCATCTTCTTAAAATCGGCGGCGCAAACATACGGCGACATGATTATCAACAATAATGGTCAAGTGACATACGGATCTTACATCAATACTCCTATTAATATTGCAACGGGTGCTTCTGCGGCTCTTTCGAGTTCGGCGCTTACGCACGGTGGCATGTTTAAGGAAAATGGTGCCAATTCGCGCCACTTGGTGGGCATGTGTTTAAACCCAAACACGGCGCAAAATAGCACCGCGACATATAACGACGACACCTGCTTTATGATTACCGAACAAACCATCGATAATTTATACGCGTCCAATATTAGTGTTGGATCTGCCGGAAACGCCTACACAACTATGCTTGTTTTGGCCAACTTGCAAATTGCGGGCAAAGCCATTTTTGCACCCCAAGGCCCGGTGTTGGTGAAGAACGGCGATATCTCCAGTGGCACCACAGACACGGTGACATCGTTTGTTGGAGTTTCGTACGGAGCGCCTATCGAGTTTGTTGGTCTTGCTTCGGCCACTTTTGATGGTGGAGGGCTTTCAACTGCGTCCTATTTTAACCCTGTCACCACAACTGGCAATCTCACTTTCCAGAATGGACTTTTCAATATGGTGTGTCTCAAAGATTCGCCTTGTGTAACTGCAGGGGGAGCGCTCACATTACTGAGTTCGGCAACTCTGGGGCATCAGTACACAACCACAACCACCGAATACGCTCTCGAAATCAACGCAGCCTCGCTGAATGTTTCAGCCGACTCGGTGATATCGGCCGCCGGGCGCGGTTATACAAGCACGGGGGTTACGGCTGCCGACGGTTATTCGTCGACTTTCCCAAATGCCAGCTTCTACTTGGGAACATATTATGGTGGCAGCCACGGTGGCAAAGGCGGCTGCAGTTCGGGCTCAGGGCCTAGTACTTATGGTAGTTTTGCCGACCCTAACACATCGGGTGGCAGTGGAGCTTACTTTAGCGGTTATGGTGGCGCAGCGGGTGGTGGCATTGTGCGCATAAACTTGGGAAGTGGCACGGCAACCTTGGACGGAATTATTGATGCAAACGGAACCTATGCATTCCGGACCGGTGGTGCTGGTGGCTCCATTCTGTTGCGTGCGGGTACCGTCACTGGAAGCGGAACGCTGAGAGCAAATGGTGTATACGGAGAGCAGGCGGGTGGTGGTGGCGGCCGTGTTGCGGTTTATTACACGACTGCCTCGGGAGGTTTTTCCTATCCCACAAGTATTCTCTCGCGTTTGCAAGCTTTCGGTGGAACGTACGCTAACTCTAATGGTTACGGCGCTGCTGGCACCATCTTCTTAAAATCGGCGGCGCAAACATACGGCGACATGATTATCAACAATAATGGTCAAGTGACATACGGATCTTACATCAATACCCCCATTAATATTGCAACGGGTGCTTCTACGGCGCTTTCGAGTTCGGCTCTTACGCACAGTGGAATGTTTAAGGAAAATGGTGCCAATTCGCGCCACCTTGTTGGCACGTGCCTCAACCCCAACACGGCGCAAAACAGCACCACAACCTATGCGGATGATACTTGCTACCCAATTACCGATCAGACCGTAAATACATTATCTGCTTCGAATATTAGCATTGGTTCTTCAGGAAACACCTACACAACCATGCTGGTTTTAGATAATCTTGAAATTGCGGGTAAGGCGATTTTTGCGCCCCAAGGACGCGTCTTGGTTAAGAAGGGTGACATCTCCAGCAATACCACCGATACAGTGACCTCTTTTGTCGGAGCCTCGTATGGAACGCCTATAGAGTATGCTGGCCTCACTTCGGCCCTATTCGACGGTGGTGCACTTTCTACCCCGTCTTACTTCAATCCCATCACAACCACGGGCGCACTTACGTTCCAAAACGGCACGTTCTACGCGACTTGCCTAAAAGACTCCTCTTGCATTACCGCTGGAGGCGCCCTTACGGTGAAAAGCACTGCCACCATAGCGCAGCAGTACACAACAACTACAGCAGAATACGCGCTTGAAATTAACGCTGCCTCGCTCACAGTAGAAACGGGCGGCGGTATCACTGCGGCTGGACGCGGATATGTGGGCCATGCATCAACTTTTTACTCGTATTCATTCCCAAACACGGCCTACTACTACGGCTCATACTATGGCGGCAGCCATGGTGGGCGCGGCGGCAACGACTGGGGCCCAATAGGTCCTTACGGCAGCTTTGCCGATCCGAATACATCGGGTGCAAGTGGCGGCAATGGTACGGGCGGAGCCGGTGGTTCTGGTGGCGGCATAGTGCGTATCAATTTGGGGGCGGGCACGGCAACCATCGATGGAACCATTAACGCAAACGGCAACAGTGGATCTGGCAGTCATATTGGTGGTGGTGCTGGCGGGTCGATCCTGTTGCGCGCGGGCACCATTGCAGGATCCGGAACTATCAGTACCAACGGCGGCACGGGCGTATGGTACCAAGCTGGCGGTGGTGGTGGTGGGCGTATTGCGGTTTACTACACAACAGCTACGGGTGGCTTTGCCTATCCTTCAAGCATGTTGTCAAGAGTCCAGGCCTTCGGTGGTGGTTGTTCCAGTTGCAGTTATGGCTTCGGTGCTGCCGGTACCATTTTCTTAAAATCGGCAGCACAAACCTATGGCGACATGTATATCAATAATAATAATCAATCGACGTCGGCCACAACTCCCATCAAGTCTGTAACAGGTGTTTCTGCGTCATTGTCGACCTCAGCACTCACGCAAAGTGGAGCGTTTTTGGAAGTTGGTGCAAATACGAAGCACTTAGTGGGCATGTGCCTCAATCCCAACACAGCGCAAAATAGTACGGCAACCTACACCGATGATACTTGTTTTGTGATTACCAACCAAACGGCAAATGATTTGTCGGCATCCAATATCAACATTGGTTCAGCAGGAAACACCTACACCACTATGCTGGTTTTGGACAATCTCGAAGTTAGCGGCAAAGCCGTATTCGCACCCCAAGGCCCAGTGTTGGTCAAAAATGGCGACATCTCTAGCAACACAACCAACACCGCATCTGTTGTGGGCTCGCTGGCTGCGAGCAACAATGTTGAGTACGAAGGTCTAGTGTCAGCTACGCTCGATGGGGGCAGTGGAACAACAACTTTAAGCACCCTTGCAACAACGGGCGCGCTCACATTGCAAAACGGAACCTTTGTGATGAACTGCACAAAAACAGCTTCCAGCTGCGTTTCAGTAGGCGGTGCTCTCACGGTTAAAGGAACTGCCACCTTACAGCAACAGGCCACAACTACAACGGCGGAATATGCGCTCAACATTAATGCGGCTTCGCTCACGGTGGAAAATGGCGGAAGCATTTCGGCTGCAGGGCGCGGATATGTGGGCCATGCATCAACCTATTACTCGTATTCATTCCCCAACACTGCCTACTACTACGGCTCATACTATGGCGGCAGCCATGGTGGGCGCGGCGGCAACGACTGGGGCCCAATAGGTCCTTACGGCAGCTTTGCCGATCCGAATACATCGGGTGCAAGTGGCGGCAATGGTACGGGCGGAGCCGGTGGTTCTGGTGGCGGCATAGTGCGTATCAATTTGGGGGCGGGCACGGCAACCATCGATGGAACCATTAACGCAAACGGCAACAGTGGATCTGGCAGTCATATTGGTGGTGGTGCTGGCGGGTCGATCCTGTTGCGCGCGGGCACCATTGCAGGATCCGGAACTATCAGTACCAACGGCGGCACGGGCGTATGGTACCAAGCTGGCGGTGGTGGTGGTGGGCGTATTGCGGTTTACTACACAACAGCTACGGGTGGCTTTGCCTATCCTTCTAGTATCTTGTCTCGAGTCCAGGCCTTCGGTGGTGGTTGTTCCAGTTGCAGCTATGGCTTCGGTGCTGCCGGTACCATTTTCTTAAAATCGGCAGCGCAAACCTATGGCGATATGTATATCAATAATAATAATCAATCTACGTCGTCTACAACTGTGATTAATATTCCAGCGGCCAGAGCATCTGGCGGGCTCACTGCAAACACGCTTACCGACAATGGACGATTTGTCGAGAATACTGCTAACTCGCGGCACTTGGTGGGCCTGTGCCTTAATCCCAACACAGCACAAAACAGTACACTCACCTACACCGACGACACCTGTTATGTGATTACGGATCAAACCTCCGACACGCTAACAGCTTCAAACATTGCTGTTGGCACCGCCGGCAACACCTATCAGGCGATGCTGGTGCTCGATAACTTGCAGGTTTCTGGCAAAGGAATTTTAACGCCTACCGGTCCGATGCTGGTGAAGTCGGGCGATATATCAAGTGATACCACAAACACATTTGCCATGTCTGGCGTTGTGGGCGGCGGAAGCGGTTATGCCGAATTCCAAGGTTTGGCTTCGGGCACTTTGGATGGTGGGAGCTTGAGTGCGATTGCTGCGTCTTACTTCAATAACCTCACCACAACGGGATCTGTTGTGATGCAGAATGGCGCGTTTGTGGCAAATAGTGCAAGCGTGGGAGTAAACCTCACGTTGAATGCGGCAACGTATTATGCGGGATCAGCTGGGCTCACAACCAACTTGGCGGTGACCGGCGATATTGCGCTCACTAACACTTCGTCATTCACCTCGCTTTCAACCACGGCTACTGCCGAGTATCGGTTGAACGTAACGGCTGCCAATCTTTCGGTCGATTCAACTTCGAACATCAACGTCACGGGGCGTGGTTATCAGTGTCAGAACGTTAATTTCATACGTGGGCCGGGAAACATTAACTATTCTACCGGTGCTAATAATACCGGCGGCAGCTACGGTGGTCAGGGCGGTGTTTGGAGCGGCTCAACCAACGCTGCGTACGGCAAGTTCAATGCCCCTACTGATTTGGGTTCTTCGGGTAGCGATGGATACAGCCAAGGCGGCGGTGCCGTGCGTATCACAACTTCGGGCACGCTCACGCTTAATGGCCCCATTATGGCAAATGCGGCAACACCTAGCACCAATGTTCCTGCTGGCACCGGCGGAAGCATTTTTGTGACCACAAATACCCTTGCCGGCAGTAGTTATATGTCTGCTAACGGCGTGACCGCAAACTACGCATCGGGAAGTGGTGGTAGAATTGCTGTTTATTATGGTTCAAGTAGTGGCGCATTCAGTGGCCCCACAGTTTATAACGCCATCTACGCTTTGGGTGCTGGTGGCTCAAGACCCAGTGCGCCGGGAACCGTTTATCTCAAGAAAAACTCGCAAACATATGGTGATCTCATTATCAATAACGGTGGAACCACTGGCGCTGGTTGGACAAGCCTAACCTCGCCCAGCGTTGCAACTTCGGGCACTCTTACGTCCACAACACTTTCGGCGGGTGGTGCATTTACAAATTCTTACGGGCTTACCGATCAGCTTGTGGGGATGTATGTGAACCCCAACACGGGCCAAAACGCTACCAACAAATTGTCGGATGACACCGTATTCCCCATTTTATCGAGCGACGCAGGCTCTCTCACCATTTCCACCGGTGACATGACGGGCGTGGCGTCGTCGGGCAATGCATTTAAGCTGCAGCTGGTGCTTGATAACCTTGAAGTGCGTGGCGGTGGTAATCTCGATTTCGGAACACAGCGTATCTATGTGTTAAGCGGCGACTTGACCAGCAATAACAGCACATCGTTTGTGCAAGGTGGCTCTATTAATGCTGGTGTTATGGATGTGGGACCGAGCACGTCGTGGACCTTTACTACTGGCACCATCACCACCAAGTGCTCGTCGAACTATTCGTGCCCGTAAAGTGCAAAGGCCAAATGTAGCGCCCGTCCGCCAAGGCGGGATGTTGACACCTAAAGCCCACATTCCCGCGAAAAAGAGATTCGTCTTTCTAATTAATGCTGATAAAACTCAACCTATTGAAAATTAAATCATTCTTTGGAAAAAAACTCTCAGATATGCTGCTTAATGTCGGTTAACCAAAGAACTCGTTAGTAGTGTGATAGATGTGCGATTTTTCGTTCCGCGAGCAATAGTAGATTGAGCAGTTCCCGTAGGTTGCAAACACATTTTAAGACTTTTAAGAAAGGTTCTTCTATCACCCTAGCTCAGGGAACTTAGGCAAGGCAAGGATTGCAACGAATCGCATTGTTGGTTTCCATCCTTAATGGTCTAGATGTTATTATTTTCTCTTTTAGTTCGGTCTTTTCTTCTTTAATCAAATTACCAGCTATGATTTCTTCTGGAGTAGCCCGCTTCAAGGCCGAATCGGGAATTCAAGTGTTGCTTTCATTGAGGTAGGAATCAGTAGCCCAGCAACAACGCGACTGCGATCTTGCACTGATACCTAAAGTTTAAATTCAGGTGGTACCTTCTCTCGTAGCAGTAGGCAGGATAGCTCGCTTTTTTCACAGGAGGGCTCTTCAACCTCATCCAAAGTTTAACATTCCAATATTATTGGATTATTATAGGTGTCCAAGCTTCTAAAGACTAGCGATTGCCAAAAAATAATTTACATTTTAAAATAGAGTCTTAATTTAAAGCGATTTTTTAAAATGCAACTTAAAAGAATACTTAACATACGGAAATCAATATCAAATTCCTTCTTTCTTTGGGGCCCGAGGCAAGTTGGGAAGACCTTTTTCCTAAAGCATAGCTTTCCCAGTGCCCTCTACATTGACCTTTTAAGCAGCAAGCAATTCATTAAATATACACAAAATCCTAGTATTCTCGGTGAGGAACTCGAGAAGGTTGATCCCAAGACCTTGATTATCATCGATGAAGTACAAAAAGTCCCAGAGCTACTTGACGAGATCCATCGGTTAATAGAATCAAAGGGGTTCATTTTTGGCCTTTGCGGGTCCAGTGCGCGCAAACTAAAAAGAGGAAAGGCAAACCTCTTGGGTGGGCGAGCTTTGAGATTTGAGATGTTCGGACTGGTAAGCCAAGAGCTGACGAAGCCCTTCGACTTAGTAAGAATTTGCAATACCGGAAACATTCCCAACCACTATTTTTCCGAAGACTATTGGGATTTACTTGAAAGCTATGTCAGTGACTATCTTAAAGAGGAAATTTTGGAAGAGGCCCTAATCAGAAGCCTACCATCTTTTTCAGATTTCCTAAGAGCTGCCGCCATTTGCGACACAGAGCTCATCGACTATACGAACATTGCTTCTGACTGTGGCGTAAAGAGTCCGACCGTTAAAAACTACTATGAAATTTTAAGCGATACACTTCAGGGATTTTTTCTACCCGCTTACACTAAACGCCCCAAACGTAAAGTGATTCATGCTCCCAAGTTTTATTTTGCAAATGTAGGCGTTGTCAATTGGTTGGCAAAAAGAAAACTATTGGAACCAGGCTCTTCGGAGTTTGGAAAAGCGTTTGAAAATGTAATCCTTAATGAAATAAGAGCTTGGAACGCCTATCACAAGGCTGGACATAACTTGTCCTATTGGAAGCTTGCTTCGGGCGCCGAAGTGGATTTGATCATTGAAGATCTGGGAATGGCCATAGAAATCAAGTCGTCTCGGACCATTTCCGCGAAACATCTTGCAGGGCTGCGTGAACTGACACAAGACCAGCCGCAGTTTAAAAGGAGAATGATCGTATCCCTTGAAGACACCTCCCGTGTGACTTCGGATAAAATCACTATCTATTCAGTAGGGGATTTTCTCGCGGCTCTTTGGGCTGATTTTCCTGACACATAATGGATTTCCATTTTCTAAACTATCTAACCTGTCTCTGTCCGCGATAGAAGTGTTTAGGTGATTTTGAAGGATGCGGTAGCACGGAGTAGGCTCCTGGAACCGACACATGTAAATAGCTAGTTGTGCAGTTTTGGCAGCTTACATAGCCGAGCAATGAGCCAAACGAGAACTTTAGGGAAGAAGTGTCAAAATACCGCTCGGCTAACGGTCACATGACCGGGTATTCAAGGGGATAAGGAATTAAAGGACTGAAAGTCATACGCCGAGCGTTTATATAGAATTGTAATTGTCTAAGAAATTTATTTTCTCACGGCAAAATCACCCGAGAGGATTTTTGCTATTTCTGGCGTTCCTTGGCTGGATCCTGTTTTTTTCAAGGGAATCGTCATAGAACTCTTTAATAGACAGGACTTATGGCTTGAGGAGTGACATGCCGAATAAGAAGAATCCAGCTATGCTAAAGACGAGAGAAAGCCTGGTCTCAGTAAATTGCCTGCTAAACTTGGCAGGCATCGACAAAACAAAAAGAAGACTGCCCACAAAAATCAAGATTTGGCAGAACTCAAGACCTACATTAAAAGAAATCAACTCCTCCCAAGAAGATTTGAGGATGAGGCCTCTATCGGTCAGAGCATATGCAAAGCTTAAACCATGGATGAAGCCAAAGGGCACCACAAGGAAGTGAAGATGGCGACGCTTCCATGGGAAGTGATGAGAAAGAGCCATCCCGCTAAAGGCAATAGTGAGAGCTATGAGTGGCTCAACAATACCAGCATTTAAAGATATATCTGCAAGGGTGCTGACAATGGTGGCTAGTGCATGTCCTAAAGTAAAAAAGGTGAGATCTCTAGCCCCAACTAAAAGTGCTTTCTTGGGCGAATACGTCTGAGAACTCTGGCGCTCCAAAAAAACGCCAAACATGACGATAAGTAGAAAAAGAATGTGGTCAAATCCCATTGCCAGATGGGAAAAACCTTCTTTAAAATAAGTAACAAAAGTCTTAGATCGGCTAGATTTTGTTTTAAGAATCACTTCATGGGAAGTGGTTTCCAAAAAGTCTGAAGTCCAGTTTCCATCGGAAACAAGGACAATGCTTGTCCGCCACTTTAAGGTAGTCTTGGGCTTTATTTTTAAAACATGGAAGTTTCCCGGGCAGCGAAACGATTGAGTCGCTACTGTAGACTGAAGGCTCTTCTCAATTTCCACAGCTATGAAATCTTCATGGGGCTCGCACATATTTCCGTCTAAGAAAAAATCAAGATTGACAAATTCAGAGCGCAAAATCTCTAACGCTTTTTGGGAGGAAGGCTCTAAAACTTGGCCGATACTGCCTCTAAGTAGGATTCCATCATTTGATTGGCGAACCGTCAGAGACAACTCATCGAGGCTATGGCACCAAGATGTCATTGAAGTTAAAGCCAACCAAATGAAAAATAAAGTTTTGAGGCCCATCGTTAATCCTAGATGTTTTTATCTTGATCCCACCACAGGACAGTCACTAAGTGGCTGTTTAAAAATAAGAAGAAATTTTCCCTGCCCTAGATAGGAGTGATGCTAAGAACTTCTTTTTGTGTCTCACTATAACTAAATTGGCCTTTCCAGCGATCACAGGTCCATTTCACTTCAAACTCGACCTTGGCTTCAGGGGCAAATACTAAGTTGTATCTAATTCCTTGGAGGACTTTTCCATCTTCTTTGGTAAGAAAGTTCATGTTGGAAGCGTCCGAAGGAGAGTGCCTCACAAACCATTTTTGGGTGTATTTAGGATCTTTGGCGGGAGTATCAGCAATGTTGGAAACCACGGCTTGAAATTTATCCGGATCTTCGTCTGTACCGTGAGTTAAGGAAAACTTCTGATCTTTGCTGTCAAAGAGCGCTAGGTCGGGAGAGTCCGTACATTTAGGCTCTTTAACCGGTATGCTTGGTTCTAGCGGAGGATGGGCTGGGCCTGGTATTTTCACGGTATCTTCGCCTAAAGGACGGCCGCCAAACTTCTTAACCCGGTCCGCAATGCCTTTGTTTTCATCTAGAGCAACAAAGTTAAAGCCTTCTTTTATGAGCGCAGGATAGAGATGCTCGATAAACATCGTGACTGTCTTTTCGTGGACATCATGTAATAAGACGATTCCCTTTCTGCGTTCCTTAACTTCCCGGACGTAACCTGCAGAGCATTCCGCAGGTGAAAGACCTGCCGTCCAACAGTTCCAATCCGCTGAGTGACCATTTTCTAGGGCTCCGCCCACGTCCCAAAAAATAGGACCAATGTAGGCTTTTAAGTCGGGCAGGGCTGTGGCCGCTGCATCGCCAGAATCCCACGCTCCCCCTGGAGGTCTAAAGAAATACACAGCCGAGCGACTAAACGGCTTAATGATCTTGTGGGCAGTGAGAATTTCATTAACTAGCTTTTGTCCTGTGGGCATCGGCAGTTGATGGGAAAAGGTATGGTTGCCTATGATGTGACCATCTTTATACATGTGTTCCAGAATGCCTAAGTTATTCTTAGCGATATTTCCGGTGACAAAAAAAGTAGCTTTGACGCCTTTTTCTTTGAGAAACTTAAGCAGCTGTTCCGTTTTGATCCCAGGGCCGTCGTCAAACGTCAGAATCAACTGCTTGTCTGCCAGTGGTAGACGATAGACTAAGTTTTTTTCGAGTACTTTTTCATCCGAGTCATTGCGGTTCCAGGTCAAGCATGCGGAGATCGCAACCAAAATTGTAACTAAAAGACCAAATCTTTTAAAAGTCATAAAAAGCTCCTAGTAAGATTCTATTATATCAAAGATTGACAATGTGTATAGGCTCCATTTAAATCATGGGTTCAGATAGGCTGCCGGGTGAGTCGATGGAAATTTGCAAAGTAGGAGATCCTTCATGACAAATTGGCAATCACGATGGCTCGCCCAAGATACTCCTTGGGACTTAAAAGGAGCTCATCCCGAGACCGAGCGGTTGATGCAGCTTTTAGGCGGTTGGCGGATCCCATTGTCGAAAGTCTTGATTCCAGGGTGTGGGCGTGCCCATGATGCAGCAGTATTCTTAAAACATGGCTTGGAAGTTACTGGGGTAGATCTTTCTGACGAGGCCATACGTACCGCAAAAGATCTGTGGAAAGATACAAAGGGGCTAGAGCTTGTAGCTTCCACCAATGAGGAATTCGCCCGGAATCATAAGGGGGCCTATAGCTTAGTCTTTGATCGGGCCATGCTTTGTGCGCTTTCGCCTGAATTACGACCAAGCTATGTCAAAGCAGTAACGGATTCCCTCGCCCCACGAGGTATTTTTTCCTCCCTGACTTTTCATAAGCTCCATGGGGATTTTAAAGGGCCTCCCTTTGCGATTCAGGAAGAAGCCATGACGAGCCTTTTTACCGAGTCTTTCACCTTAATGGGATGTTACCGCGTGGCAGTACCATCTCCTTTACCTGTCGTTGCTGAGGAGACGCTTTGGATATGGAAAAAAGCAGAGTAGAACCCACGGATGTTCAAAAAGTGGATCAACTTGTAAACCAGATTCTACACCACAAAAAAGCATATTATGCAGGAAAACCAGAGATTTCAGATCCTAAGTACGATTCTCTTGAAGAATCTCTACGTGCGTTGATTCCTGATCATCCGGTTTTGTCGCTTGTTGGCGATGGAAGTGAATCTCAATATAGAAAAGCCAGCCATCGAGTGCCGATGCTTTCTCTTGCCAAAACCTATGCCAAAAGTGACGTCTTGGAATGGGCTGAGGATCAACCTGTGATGGCTACATTGAAGATTGACGGAAATAGCCTTTCCTTGGTCTATCAAGACGGAGAGTTAAAACTAGGAAAAACCCGGGGCAACGGCCGTGAAGGCGAGGATGTCACGGACAAAATAAGATGGGTGTCAGAGTGCATACCCAAAATACAAATGTCAGGTGAGATGGAGATTAGAGGCGAGCTCTATTGTTCAGATAGTTCCTTTATTCACCTGGCAGAAGAAATGGTGGCAAGGGGTATGGAACGACCTTCGAATCCAAGAAATATTGTTTCTGGCATCTTAGGGCGGAAGCAGCACCAGGATTTGGCCAGATATTTCGATTTTTTTGCTTTTGATCTTTTAGATGCAACGGGTTTTGCTCCTTTTGATACAGAAGTTCAGAAATTTGAGAAACTTGAAAGTTTTGGATTTAAGCTTCCAGACCATAAATTGTGTTCTTCTCCCTCAGAAATGGAAGCCTATTTAGACTTTGCCCAAAAATTTATGGATGAAGGAGATGTGCAGGTAGATGGCGTAGTTTTTTCCTTCAATTCTTTGCATAAACATCGTGAACTCGGCTCCACCTCTCACCATCCTAGATATAAGCTTTCCTTCAAATGGGCCGGGGAAACAGCTGTAACACAGATCCAAGATATTCTCTGGGCCACAAGTCGGCTGGGCATTGTAACCCCGGTCGCCATTGTCGAGCCCGTATATCTCAGTGGTGCTAATTTAACTAATGTTACCCTCCATAACGCCGCCCACGTGCTGTCTTATAATTTAAAAATCGGCGATCAAATTGAGATCATTCGCTCAGGGGAGGTGATTCCTAAGTTTCTTTCTGTGGTTTCACCCGCAGAAGGAACCAGTAAATTGCCTGACTTGTGTACCTCTTGTCATAACAGTCTGACCTTTGATGGGGTAAGGCTTCTATGTGCTCAAAAGGAAATTTGTCCAGCTCAGCGTAGTGGCACCATATTAAACTGGATTAAAGCAGTCGACATCGAAGATCTTTCCGAAAAAAGACTTCAGCAGTTGATGGATGGAAAGCTCGTAGAGTCTATTCCTGACTTATATAAAATCAAGCCGGAAGACCTATTAAAACTTCCCGCAACCAAAGACAAGATGGCTCAGAAATTATTTGATAACATTCAGGGATCCAAAGATCCCACCCTTACTAAATTCCTGAGAGGTCTCGGCATCGGTGGTTTAGGGCAAGCCAGTTGGGTTGAAATCTGTCATCACTTTAGAACCTTGGCAGAAGTAAGAAATTTGAAATCTGAGGATTTGCTTAAGCTTGATGGATTTGCCGACAAAACCGCGAATGCCGTAGTAGAGGGGCTTCACCGCATGGCGCCCGTCATAGACGAACTCTTAAAAATGGGAATCGTTCCTGCAGAAATAGAAGGAAAAAGAGAAATAGGTCCTTTTTCAGGAATGACCTTTGCGATCACAGGAACTTTGTCCAAGCCCCGAGAGGATTTTGAACGAATCATCGAGGATCAAGGCGGGAAAGTAGTGAGTTCAGTCTCCAAAAAGACTTCGGTCCTTCTCACAAATGAATCCCAGTCGTCATCTTCCAAAGCGAAAAAGGCAGTGGATCTAGGTATTGAGATATGGAGTGAAGCTGATTTCTTGGCGAAAATCCCTAAAGAAAAGGAATGAATTCGCCAAAAAAGTAAGCCTTCTAAAATCTAAGGTAGCGTAATCGCGACGTCCTGGGTATAGACACGATTGTCCAAATAGATATTGGCTCCCGTGCATCCTGGCTGGACAGACATATCCGATATTCCTCCTAAGGAGGGGATGATCAATTGAGTAGCGGTGGGACCAAGGGCTGCATTTGTCCAGGAGACATTGGGACTTGCCGATACGCTTCCAGGAGTGTTGCCTGAAAAGGCTGAGGATTCGTAGATGTTAACACAATATGTGGACGCGGTCTGAGTGGAAAGAGCCATAGAAGCAATTTCTAAAGTAGGCTGTGCTGCATTCGGAAATTCAATGGAATAACTTGATGTGGAAGATGTCCCTGATGAGTCTCCACCACAAGAGGAGCCTACCTGGAGACGGGACTTATAGGAGGTCGCCTTCGGAACTGAGAAGGAGTAAGCTTCAGACAAATCGCCCGAGGCATTCGTTGTAACTTCAAACTCAGCGTGAATCATTTCTGATTCTACAGTTGATTCCAAAGAAAGACAATGTGTTCCAGCTGGCAAAGCCCCTGAACCTGAAACCTCACTTAAATTAGCTTTGGTAGAAAGAAGCGGATATTTCGCATCGCCAACTTCGCCGTCTATACTGGTATTTAAATCCTCATACCGAACGCCCCAGGCATATATGCCTTTACTCTTTAAAGAAGCTTTGGATAGCTCGCCTGCTGTTTCTAGGCCGCAGGTGTCTGATTCTCCAAGCAGAACAAAAACCAGAGCAGCCCAACCGCCCGTTACGAGTTTAGAATTGTCAAGACTTAAACCCACAGTCACTTTACCGCCGCCATTTATAGCGACCGATTTTCCTCCGAGAGAAACTTCAGGTTTTTCCTCGCCGGAATTCGTTTTCTTCGCGCCTGAGATGACCCCTATACAGAGTTTTGCTTGGCCTCTTCCATAAAGCGCCGAATCAAAGGTGATTTTGTGTTCTTTGCCCACGCCCAGTTTGGCCTCCGTTGCATCGACAAATCCTGGCAGAGTTTCGCTTCCACAGTAAACCAGTTGAAAGACACCGACGCGGGTCGAAAGCACCTTGGCAAAGTTTTTTCCTGAGGAAGTAGATAGAGTTAATGCTGACTTTCGCCAGAAGAAGAGATCGGAGCCCGACTTTAGAAACATACAAAGATTATCTGCCGAACGTGTCGTCAAGTTCCAGTCCGTAAGCGATAGCGTATCCACGGGCACCGAAATGGCCAGAGGCGAACTTAAAGTAGTGATCGAAGATCCTTTGCTTGTGGCGCTTACAGATATAGCAGGTGAGCTTCTAGCAACGCTGCTAATATTGAAATCATTAGGCATGGATACAACCTCTGCATAAACAGAAGTGTCTATTTCTAGAGATCCCGGACTGAAAGCAACAGTGGTTCCAGCTGCAGGGCCTTTGGTAATGGAAAGCGTTGCCCCAGCGCTCGGATCGGTGACCTTGGCCGTTTCTGCAGCAATTTTAGTAGTGGTTTTATCACTACCTACTTGGGAGCGTCCACAGTACGCTGCAAGAACTAAAGTTAAAGACATTACCAGCGGTTTATGCCAACTTTTCATAAACTATGCTCCCTACCGAATCAGCCCGGCATAGGTCCCATCGGTAGGTTCTTGAAGACCTTTAAATTTTAAAGAAAACATCAAATATTTCATTGGGATACGTTCTTAAGAGCAGCGTGGAAAAATAAGGATGGAAGGAATGATTTTACTGTTAAAAAGAGACATGAAACGCTGCTCTAACGAGCAGCCCTTCCTGATCAAGCGCCATTTGTGGAGGTCTGTGGATACTCCTAGGAGACATAGAAATTTTCAGTTATCTTCGGCCTCTCAAGCAAGACGAGCTTTGGGCTGGTAGAAGTTTTCTAAGGAAACCTTTACATATGGAATGAGGACGGAGATTCACATTTCTTAATGTTTGGGGCCTATCAGCATATTTTTTCATAGATCAGGAGGTTTTTGAGTGACCGATTCCCATTTGAACTCTACCAAAAGTAAAAAAGAGCAATATGAAAATCTCGAAAGCGGTTTGCCGCCAGCAAGCGATGCAGGTGTTTTCGGCGCTACTATTAAACCCGAAGAATCTGATCTGATTCTCATTGGGGTTCCCTGGGATGCTACAACGTCCTATGGAGGCGGAACCAGCGAAGGTCCTATTGCGCTTCTTCCCGCTAGCCATCAATTAGATTTGGAAGATTTAGCGTTTGGACAGCCTTATAAGAAGGGCATCACTCTGCTTCCTTTGGATGAGGAAATCTTTGAGCTTTCGAAATCCACTCGAAAAAAAGTCATTCAGTATCGAGAAAGTACAACGGCAGAGGCGGAAAGGTCTTCCCTTTTAAAGGGTATCAATGATGCCAGTGATTTCGTAAATAGAAAGGTAGAACAATGCGCCACAAAATGGCTTTCTCAAGGGAAGAGTGTCGCGGTTGTAGGGGGAGATCATTCGTCACCATTTGGACTCTTGGTAGCCTTGTCTAAGGTGCATAGCAATTTTGGTGTTTTGCATGTAGATGCTCATTTTGACTTACGAGCGGGTTACGAAGGCTTTCATAACTCCCACGCATCTATTATGCATAATGTGATGTCAAAAATACCAAATGTTTCCCATATTGCCCAACTTGGGATTAGAGATTTTTCAAAAGACGAGCGTCTTTTTCATGAGAGTCTAGGATCTCGATCCAGTGTGATGTATTCCCGAGATATCGGGCGAAAAAAGGCCATGGGCACCAATTGGTCGCAAATGGTGGATGAACTGCTAAGACCTCTTCCGGAGAAAATTTATATTTCTTTCGACATTGATGGCCTTGACCCTTCACTTTGCCCGTCGACAGGAACTCCGGTGCCGGGTGGTCTGCAATATGAGGAAACTATGTATCTTCTCGAATCTATTGTTGCGACCGGGAGAAAAGTCATTGGCTTTGACTTATGTGAGGTGACACCCAATCCTTCATCAGAATGGGATGCCAATGTCGGTGCCAGGATCCTTTACAAATTATGTGGCACCCTTTTAAGTAGCATGTAGTGCTTCAGACATTGGTTGCGTTCTGCATTAAGGTGTTTTGCCGACAGCGCAAAGCTAAACTATCCAGGCACGACTATGGATTTTGCTAAAAAAATTATGCCCCGTCATTTCAAGTCCATTCCCTTTGTGGATCTCGAAGTTTCGGTAAAAAGTTGCTACATGATTCTGACACGGAGCAAGGAAAGCAGCCCTTGAAAGTGGATGTGTGCTATCTTGCTTGCTCCAATTTTGAATCTGATGAGGATTCCGATGTTAACCTGCACGGTGGCAATATCCCAACATCTGGAGTACCAAATTTGTTTCCTAAAATCAGCACAGCAGTTTTTCATGTTCGTAAATGGCATTTTGTGGCAACGATATCATGGCATTTTTGAGTACAAAGGGAGGAATCGCACGTTTCCGTCTTTGGCGCACCGATTGGTATCTTGGAGGCAAATTCCTTGCCCCCCGTATGTTGCGAGAAAGAGGTGAAGACTTCGCAATCGCCCTGACGCCCCAGACTTGACTTCAATAGGAATGACTCTTCCGTTTCGCCATAAAAGAAAATCGACCTCGGCCGAAGAGCCACGAGCATTACGTTTCCAGTAGTATAGATGTCCACCTTCTGACGCCTCATCACTTGCGGCAAGAAGTTCCTGTCCCACAAATTGCTCTGAAAGTTTGCCTTCATATGTTGCTGTGAGATCTGTTGTGGAAATGAGATCTCCTGGTTTAATTCCCGAAAGACATTGTCCTAAGCCGATATCGAGGAATACAAGTTTGAAAGTTTTGTCGTCAGCATCAGCTGCGAGCGGTGGCTTTGTTGCTGTTGAGGAACGAACGATGTGAACAATTTGCGCTTGGGAAAGAAGATGTACCGACTGTTTTGTTCGCTTGATGGCATCGCCATGGCCCAGCAATGTATAGGAAATTTGCTTACCTACAAAGGAAAACGTGTTCGCCATGACTTCACCCACATTGGTGACTTGCAAGTCTCCTCGTGCATATTTTCTAATATCGGATAGATAAGTCTGCACAATGTCGTTTTGTATTTCGCGAACTTTGGCAAAGTTTCGATTTTTCCCGAATTCAGCAACGCAGGCTGGCATTCCTCCCACAATAAAGTATTCTCTGAGTGCTTCGATAAGAGCGTCATGAATGGCTTCTGGGATATGTTGGTTTTCGCCTGTGACATCCAGTTTCGGACGTTGTTTGCAAAGCGTGGAACGTCCTGTTGCTATCAAAAACTCCTCGAGAGACATGGGGCGGATGAAGGCGAATGAGAGTCTGCCTACTGGAGTGGAAACCCTTTGTAATGCAAATTCGAGGAGACTACCTGCTGCGATCGTGTGTAGTGCTGGAAGATCTTCGTACAAATATCGAAGAAACGTGATGGCCTGTGGGCACTCCTGAATTTCGTCGAAGAACAGCAGGGTATTTCCTGGACGAATGTCAGTTTCGACGATGGCCTCGATTTGAGGAATCAAGATTCTCGGCGAGAGGTCGCCAGCCTTCTCAAATAAAGTGCGAAGGCGAGGGATCCGTTCGAAGTTGAGTTCGCAAAGTGACAAGTTGGCAGCGGTTGCCAGGTTGCGCGCCACGACGGTTTTACCAACTTGTCGTGCTCCGCGAAGTACGAGCGGCTTTCGGGATTCCTGGCGAGCCCATTGCAGTAATTTCTTATCGGCGGTGCGCGGAAGATAAAGCACGAATATTCCCTCCCTATTTTTATTCAAGGGCAGTTTATCAAGGATGATGTGGCCCTTTCAGGGCAGTTTGTCAAGGCTATTATGGCCCTTTCAGGCCAGAAAATCAAGGCTAATACTGCCTTTTTGGGGCATTCTAGGTGCCATTGAGAATGTTTTTTGTACAAGCTCAGGGGAGACCCTTCTAGGAGCTGGTGCTCTGATAGCTCCTAAGTCCAGCGGGCTAGGACTTTTAGAAAGAAGTCCGTTTTGCAACCTTGAGGCAAGTTCTGACTAGGATGGCAAAGACACTGCTTTGGATTCGTTTAAGAGGCGGTAGGGTGCTGCGGGCCTAACGCATCAAGTCGATCCCTCATTAGAAATGCATGATGCTCTTGTGAGTAGAAGCAGACCTGAAATTGAAATCCAAATGAAAAACTATTTTTCGATCCGGCCACTCTTTTTTGGTTTTTTGGGAGTAGGCTGGGGGTTTTGATCCAAATTTACGCGGTTCACAGAAATAACGCCACTTAGGCTTTCAATGCGATTGATAGTGGCCCTAAGATGATCAATATTTTTGACCAAGAGTTCAAAATCTAGGACGCCTAAAAGGTCTTTGGTTATATTGATGTTGGCTTTTTGAATATTTGCACCCGTGGACGCAATAGCAGTTGTAACATCGGCAAGTATTCCTTGCCGGTCTTGGGTTTCAATTCGAATGCAGACTAAATGAGACAGTGTCTGCTCACCTAGGCGCCAAGACACTTCAATGCGCCTTGCGGGATCTAGATCTAAAGAACTCTGGCAGGTGCTTAAATGAATGGTGACGCCTTTTCCTCTGGTGATAAATCCAATGATGTCATCACCGGGAACAGGGCTACAGCATCTCGCCAAGCTCACCAATACGTTGTCCATGTTTCCGACGAGGACGCCGGTTTGAGAATTGCGTTTCTTGGGAGGGATTGGTAGATTTTCGCTTTGATCTATCAAACTGTCTTTTAGGATACTTGGGGCTTTGAGGATCTCTTCAGACGGGTAAATTTTTTGGACCAAATCTTTTGCGTCCAAATGGCCATAACCAATGGCAGCAAGAGAGTCATCTAGTTTCGATTCTTTGCAAAAGCGATTCAAAATCTCAGTCTTACCACTCTTAATAAACCTATCCCAGGTAACATCAATGCGTTCGAGTGCATGTACTAAAAGATCTTTCCCAAGAGATTTTGAAGTTTCTCTTTGTTCGCTTCTTAAATACTGCCGAATTTTTGTCCGAGCTTTCGAGGTGATTACGAAAGCTAACCAATCTTTTGAGGGCTTTTGGTGAGCTGATGTTTGGATTTCTACGATATCACCACTACTAAGCTTCTTTCGCAGTGGGCACATGCGCCCATTGATTTTTGCGCCGACCGTTTTAATGCCTAGCTCCGTGTGAACGGAAAAGGCAAAGTCGAGAGGCGTGGCGCCGTTGGGAAGCTGTATGACATCCCCTCGAGGTGTAAACACAAAGATTTCATCATCAAAAAGATCAATTTTGACGGACTCCATAAACTCAAGGGGATCCGTGAGCTCACTCTCCCATTGCATGATCTGTCTTAGCCAAGAAAACTTCTTAAGATCTGTTTCTGATTTTTCGCCTTTTTCCTTATAAGCCCAATGTGCAGCAACCCCAAACTCACAGATATTGTGCATTTCTTCAGTTCGAATCTGAAACTCTGCAGGTTCCCCATTTGGGCGAATGACCGTAGTGTGAAGAGACTGGTACATGTTCGCCTTAGGCATGGCGATATAATCTTTGAATCTACCTGGCATGGGTTTCCACATGGCGTGAACAACGCCAAGAGCTTCGTAGCAGTCTTTTACGGATTTTACGATAATGCGAAATGCAAACATGTCATGAATGTCTTCGAAAGTTAATTTTCTTTCGACCATCTTCTTATAAATAGAGTAAAAATGTTTGGGGCGACCAAAAACTTTTACATCCTTAAATCCATATTTATCGAGCTCATTTTTAACGATATTCTTTACTTCTTCAATATAGTTAGTTCGCTCGGATTTTTTTGTGGAAACGGCCTTAGAAATTTCTTTATACACGTCATTTTTAAGCTGCTTGAGACACAGGTCTTCAAGCTCGCTTTTAATGCCATTGATACCTAGCCGGTTGGCTAAGGGTGCATAAATATCCATGGTCTCTTGGGCAATAGAAAGTCTTTTGTGCATCGGGAGGCTGTCAAGAGTGCGCATATTGTGAAGTCTGTCTGCTAGCTTCACGATAATCACGCGCAGGTCCTTCGCCATAGCTAAAACCATTTTCCTAAAATTTTCCGCAAGTTTTTCCTGATTGGACCTAAACTTAATTTTAGAAATCTTGGTCAGGCCTTCGACTAATTGGGCAACGTCTGTGCCATAGAGAGACTCAATCTCCTCAATGGTGGTATTGGTGTCCTCAACTACATCGTGCAAAATCGCTGCAAAAATGGACGGCATATCCAGTTTAAGTTTTGCTAAGATACCAGCAACTGCGATGGGGTGTATGATATAGGGTTCGCCAGATCTTCTTGACTGATCCTTGTGTTTTTCAGTCGCATAAAGATAGGCGTTCTCAACTTTTTTAAAAATAGCCTCATCGCTTATATAGCTTTTTAGAGATGCCACTAACTCGGCGTACTCTTTCTCTGGCGTGGTCGCCCACTTAGAGGAAGCAACAGGCAGAGCTGAGCTGGATGGTAGATCACTCATGTTTGGCCTCGAGTACCTGCTTCTCGATTTGTTTGATCCAAGCGGCGTTTTCAAATTCAAAAAGAAACTTACGGGTCATTTCTAATGCAGCGTCTTTAGAAAGGGGAGGGTTTTTACCCAGTATAATCAAATCGGAAAGAGCCTTGTAGGCGCTATCTAGGGTTTCATTTACTATAAAGAATTCATAATCGCTAGAAGATTCGAATTCTTTTTTAGCCGACTGAAGCCTTTTCCACCTTACTTGAAGAGAGTCGGTGCCTCGGGACTCAAGGCGCCTCCACATTTCTTCAAGGCTTGGAGGAAGAATAAAGACCGCGACGGCATCAGTAATGATTTTTTTGGCTTGCTTCCAACCTTGATAGTCAATTTCAAGTAATATTTTTTTTCCGGTTAGACTGATACGGTTAATTTCTTGAATCGTTGTGCCATACATATTGCCGTGAACATTTGCCCATTCTAACATTTCATGTGAGGAAACCTGATTTTCAAATCTTTCCTTAGTAACAAAATGGTAATCTATACCCTCAGTTTCACCAGGTCTTATCTTGCGAGTTGTGCAACTGACAGACATTTCGATATGTTCAGGATAGTCGCTTAAGAGTCGATTATTTAGGGTGGTTTTACCAGTCCCTGAAGGGGCTACCACGACATAAACATTTCTAAATTGAGTCATAGCCCCCCCATGTTGAATTCTAGTTTTGGGCTCATAAGTTTTGTGCAAGTGGATGCTATGTTGCCATGAGCTAGAACGTCAAAAGTCCAAATACTTGGAAAAGGATTTTCATTGCGGGTGAGCTCCATAAGCCTACTCCCAGTTAGACTCGATTTGAAATTAAAGGCCCGAGAGTTCGAGGTTGTGAAAAGCATAACATTAAGAAATCTGAATAGAATTTGAAAAAAAAGAGTATCAAAATGAAGAGCATAAAGAGCATAAAGAGCATAAAGAGCATAAAGAGCATAAAGAGCATAAAGAGCATAAAAAGCGGAGGCCAAGGAACTAAAATTTCTACTTTTCATTTTAAGGTACTGTGCGGGCACTGGAAACCAAGGATTCCTAAAAGGAGTTACTAGCAATTCCCTTTTTGCCATTAGCGTGGAAATTTTTTCGTAAAAGTCCATGCCCATCGAAGTTAACAATGTTCCCTGGGAAAGCTCAAGGCTCTCCATGGGCGTCAAATTACTTCGTTGCACATCTCGCCGTGTGGCATTCTCAACTGTTTGCTGTTTGCCCCATTGCGACATAAAAGCCAATCCGTAAAAAGGTCCAAAAACTAATGATAGCATGGTGTTAAAGTTTGACAAATATAGGAAATGTGACTTTCAGTGTTGGACCGAAAGCAGGCACTTTTAAAAGTCTATAATTGATGAAAATAACCCATTAAAATTGGATGCTTAAAGGAGAAGGTCGGCTTCAAACAAGGGCAAGGCGCCTTGTTTTTAGGGGGAAACAGCATGGAGTTAGCTCACTATAGATCCTAAACAAGGCTCCAGACGCTCGATTTCTGAGCGTATCCAGCTGTTCTGGGGGTGAATTTGGAGTTGGTTTTTTAAAAGAATGAGAGCGGTTTCCGCATCGCCTCGGCTTAAAAATTGCCTAGTTACAATGAAAAGAGCTAAGTTTTCTGGACTTAAATCTTCCATGGGGCCGGTGGTTTTGACTTGGGGTCTTGGGTGGCATCTTCTGGGTAATGTTACGGAGAGGTACATAGCTGTCCTTACAAGTGAGTTTTTTTAATACAGTGTGGGTAAATATTTTGCTTCCCAATTTCACTAACTTGCCGAGACTTAGAGCCTATGGCTCAGCTGATTGGGCGCTGCCGAAAGATATACTGCAACTTGTGTGCCGAGACTTCGAGCAGCTAGCCGCACAGTTTAATTGTGGATACGTTGATTCCAGGCTTGAGCTTTAGCTGACTTGACGGGTACAACGTTAGGTAACAACTGATAAATTCTGAGGAATGGAGGGACGTTCATGAAACTCGGCTCTACTTACGACAGGCTGCCCCACTACCTAAAAGGATATGTAGTCAATCAAAACTACGAAAAATATACTTCGGCAGATCAAGCAGCATGGCGTTTCATCATGCGGCAGTCGCGACGCTTCTTCTCTGAAAATGCTCACCCGATTTGGCTTCGTGGTCTCAAAGAAACAGGTGTTCCATTAACAGAAATTCCTCGAATTGAAGATATGGACCGTGCCCTTCAAAATTACGGCTGGGGAGCATGTTGTATTTGTGGTTTTATTCCGCCCTCTGCTTTTTTAGAGTTTTTGGCGTTTAATGTTCTCCCCATTGCTGCAGATATGCGTACCTTAGAACATATTGATTACACCCCCGCTCCAGATATTGTCCATGAGGCAGCTGGCCATGCGCCGATTCTTGCCGACTTAGAATATCGTAACTATTTAACTCATTATGCGAAGCTGGCTAGAAAAGCCATTTATTCCATCGAAGATATTCGATTATATGAAGCGATTCGATTGCTCTCTGACTCTAAAGAGAATCCGGATGCAACCAAGGCAGAGATTGCGGCAGCGCAGGAAGCGCTGACCAAAGCAGTGAACAGTATGACATGGGTTTCAGAGGCCTCTAAAGTCGCAAGAATGAGCTGGTGGACGATCGAGTACGGTCTTATTGGCGACTTTGAAAGTCCAAAAATTTATGGCGCAGGGCTGTTGTCCAGCATTGGGGAGGCTCGAGAATGCCTATCACCTAGGATTCAAAAAGTTCCCTTAAGTCTTGCTTGTATAGACCAATCTTACGACATCACGGAGCCCCAACCTCAACTCTTTATCGCGCGAGATTTCAAGCATATGAGTGAGGTGTTGACGGAGCTTGAAGATACCATGGCCTACAAAATAGGAGGCTTAGAAGGCCTTGAGATTGCCAGCAGAGCAAAAACAGTTACTACCGTCCAATTTGAGAACCAATTAGGAGTTTCAGGCACCCTTGCTAAAATGCATGTGCATGAAGGACAGCCGAGTTATTTATTTTGGGAAGGGCCTGTTCAGTTGTCTCTTCAGGAAAAAGAGCTTTCTGGGCAAGGCATCCGGAGGCATCCTAGCGGATTTTCCATGCCCATCGGGACGATTTTGAATTCCAAAAAGAATACCAGTGAATTAGAAGCGAAAGATTTGCAGAGTCTTGGCATTAGAAAAGGAGCTGCTAGCAGTCTGGCCTACACTTCTGGCGTAATGGTGGAAGGGGTGGTTAAAGACATTGTGTTTCAAAATGAAAAAGCTATCTATATTGTCTGGCAGGACTGCCATGTAACACTAGGTAGCCAGAGCTTATATAGCCCAGAATGGGGCGAGTTTGATATGCCGCTCTGTTCTGAAGTCGCTTCTGTATTTGGTGGCCCAGCGGACCAGGGTTTATATGGCGCGTATGACATTGGAAAGGCAAGCTCTGCCCCAAGCCGCAGCACGCCCTACTCAGCAGAAGAAATTAAGATCCAGGCCCTATTTACTCAAATCAAATCATTGAGAGTTCATGCCTCAACTCCTGATGATTGGCAACGCCTTATGGGAATTGCTGCCGACATATTAAACGGATCTAAGTTTGAGTGGCTATTGGCCATAGAGCTTTTGGAGGTTCTAGCCTTAAGAAATATTGAAATCAAAGGAAGTTTCGAGGAATTGAAGCAAAGACTGCAGGACCACTCTAAGCATAGTGAAGCATCCCAAAGAATGATTCGCCTTGGGCTGGAGCTCTTGACAACGCCGGACTGACAAAATTGCCGTTAGACTAAGTGAGGGGTGTTAATCGGCTCATGGAACATTCTAGTTTCCGTGTGCCTGTTCCTTCTTCTTATGGGAATGACTCTACTCAGCGGAAAGAGTATTTGCTATAATAAAAGTAGAGGTTCTCATGGCATCAACAAATCTCGCTGCTCATCTCGCGTCTGCCGGTTTCATTTTGGGACTTATTTGGCTTTGGTGGCGCGAGCTACAAAAAGTTAAGGTTTTAACGGATCTCTTTCGACCGAGATCAGCCTTGCGAGTCGATTTTGCTGCAGATTTTCTTTTCAGAGCCTTGGAAGCTTCAGGAGTCCCAGTAGAATTTCATAGCTTTCATCGAGAGCCTAAGCGCATTCCTTTGTTGGCGTGCGGAACCTTGATTCAAAAAATTCCTGTAGGAGCTAGGGTCTTCATGAGTCAAGATACTCTGGAGATTTTTTTATCAGAGTCTCACTACTCAAACGAACTATTAAAAGAGTTAGAAGCGGCTTCCGAGCCAGTTTCTGTAGCTTTAGGGTGTCGTATCATTTACACAAAGGAGAAATCATCATGTTGAGGCTACTATTGGTTCTTTTTGTTTTTTCTATTCCCTTAAGTTGTGTTTCATGGAGCCCTGAAGACCAAAAAAAAGCACCTGAAATAAATTCCTCTACGTCTTTGGAAGAGAGAGTTCGTGTGGCCATTGATTTTGGCGGAAAATCCATCGATTCTTCAAGAAAAATCATGGAAGCTAAAGGGGATACGTCTGCGGTCGAATCTCTGCTTCTCGAAATCATTCCTAAGGATATAGAGAAATGGACTGAACCCCAGTTGATCCATGCCGTGCAGTTATATGAGCTCACTCGTCCTTCCGATACCAGCAAGCTGTTTACCCTATTAACGAAATATGACGACTCCATAAAACTAAAATTGGGCTGGCGCCTTGCCGGGGTTGGTACCTCATCGAACATGGCTGCGAGCATCGATGGCGTTCTCACGCGTGATATGAACAATATGGAAAAGCACCTTATTCCAGAGATGGCAAAGTCGATTGGAATTCATCGTATTAAAAATCTCTATACTGTGCTGCGAGTGGGTCTATTCAAAAAAGGTGATGTTGCCTTTGCGCAAGCGATGATAAAAATTAAGCCCTTAGATGCAGCCAATGACTTTATGTCCTATCTTCAACAGGCTTCTTCTGAAGAGCTCAGACAGAGAACTTTGGTGTCCGTGAATTCCTATACCTGTTCAGTAATATTAAGCCATTTAGAAATGACGCCTATTTCCGCGAGTAATGCGCATATCATGAAACTATTTGAGTTTGCGGTATCTAGAAATATTGTTTTAGCAAAAGGTGCTAGGGAAGTGATTGAGTCCTGGGCGCCGACCTTAGGGGAAGCTTTGAGCGAAGAGCTTGCCAGAGCTGATGTCTATGTACAAATAGCCTTTATAGAAGGTACCAGGCGTGAGCCTTCACCGAACATTAAAGGGATTTTAGAGCGCTTGAAAAACACCACCACCCACGCTGCTGTTTTGGATGAGTTAGCAAATTTGAGACTATAAAATCTAAGATGCGACTTCTAGCTGGCAACTGTTAAATGAGCGCTCCTAATGAAGCGCTCTCAAAAGGTAGCTCGGAAACTCTCTTGCTTGATGGTTGTAGAATCTGAAATAGGCTTCATTAAATTTAAGCTTGTAAGAACCAATCTATGGCAAGATCAGCTGCATTTTCACTGCAAAGGAGTGAAAAATGAGATTCAAAAATAGTTTTCATGTGACTGTTTTGAATTTGGTTTACCAAGGTTTCGGCAAATTCCATATCCGCAATAAAATCGATATTTCCATGAATAAATTGCGTCGGTGGGCAACCTTTCGGGACCATTTTTTGACGGGAATTTTTAATCAGATCGAGCACGTATTCCACATAGTGGATCTGGTTACTCCGAATGGGAAACTCTTTTCTTTTGAAATGAAACAATGCAGGCAGCGATCCCCAGAATCCATAATAGTTGGGTAACGACCAAGTCGAAATAAGAAAAGGGCTCATAAGCTCTGTTAGAACTCTAAAGTCTGGTGTTCGATCTGAAGGAATCCCCCAGATAGAAAGCTTCTTAAAGCCGAGATTTTTTTGGGATGCGGCTTCTAGCAAGAGGGAGCCGCCTAGGCTCTGGCCAAGGCCAAAAAGTTTACTCCAAAGTGTGAGTCCATGGAGTGCAGTAAGCGCATTCTCGACCGATGCAGCAGCATTTTCACCTAGGAAGTCCGTAGAATCTTTTCCGTGTCCAGGTAAATCAAACACAGCAACTTGAAAGCCTGACCCAACAAGACATTCCACGACATTTGCCCAAGGATAGTTTCTGTCATTTCCTGTTCCATGGACCATGAGGACCAGGGGAAGGCCAAATTGTGGAGAAATCAAAATACCCTTCGAGATGCCAGTGTTGACTCCAGGGATGTCAAAATGAATGATTTTTTCAGCTATTGACTGCATTTAATTTACTCGTTAGGCTACTTACTAGCCAATCATATCAGGAAACTTGGATGCATTGTACTGCCGAATTGCTAGAAGAGTTTATCATCAGATACGGCTGGGCTTACGAGCGAGTAGATGAGTCTACTTGGCTCACAGGATGGGCTGGAGCCAGTACAGAATACCCTTTGATGATTCACCTCAACGATACGTCCGTTCTTTTTGAAGTTCGCCCTTATATAGATCGAAGCGTGGATTGGAAGATGCATCCTGAGTTAATGATCAGGCTCATGCAGCTCAACGATGAAACTCAGATTGTAAAATTAGCTTTTTCTAAAGAAGGTGATCTGATTTTAGCTGCACACGCATTAGCGATTTATTTTGGCTATGAAAATTTTAATTATTTAATTGGAATGATCGCCTATTATGCTGACCATCTTCAATTAGAGATTTTTACCCCATCCCTTTATGTGTCTGAGTCTCGAGGAGAAAAAGCCTATTTCTTGAATTAGCTCGGCTTTGAAACGCAGGCATCAAGACCATATATTTAGTTAACACATCGAAATAATTCCATTATTTCTTTTTTTTTGTCAATCTTTGGAATGACTTTCACAAGGATTTAAGCTTATCTGCCGAGAACATCTTCAGAGGAGACATAGATGTCTGAAGACAATTCTGAAAATAATCTTCCCCTACTTCCAGGGCCCTACCGGCTTATCGAGCAAGTGGGTGCTGGTGGACTTGGCCGAGTATTTAAGGCTCAAGTTAAGGAGACCCATGAAATTGTCGCCATTAAAATTCTTCATGATGAGATGCTGACTCGTCCAGAAATTCTAGGTTCCTTCCACAAAGAGTTGCTTATTTTAAGTCAGATGAAGCATAAAAATATTGTCAGTTATATTGAGGCAAAATGGGATCCACCCATCTGTTATGTGGTTACAGATTATATAGAAGGTTGGAATGGATATAAACTTCTCAAGGAAGTAAAGACCCTTCCTCCTTTAGTGGCACTTTGTGTCCTTGTTCAGGTATTGCAAGCAGTCGATCATCTTCATGTCCATGACATTATCCACTCGGACTTGACTCCAGGGAACATTCTTGTCAACAAACAAGGGCGGGCTTTTCTTACCGACTTTGGCCTAAGCTTAGTAAGTGACGTCGACTCCTCGGAAGGAAAAAAATTTGGAACGCCCGGATATTTTTCTCCTGAGCACATTAGGCGAAAGGCTCTTACTGAAGCGAGTGACCTATACGAAGCTGGGTTGCTTCTCTATCAGCTCATCGCAGGAAAGCGGCTTTTGCCTAACTCTAAAGACAATAAAATGGTCATCGCGGCTATGAAAAAAAGAGACCTCTCACAAATAGGTATGCCCAAAGGGGGCCTTGAGAAGGCGATACTCGCAGTCATAAAGAAATCGGTCTCGTACTATAAGATCTTTCGATATCGCAATGCAGAAGATATGATTCATGACATTTCACTTATTTTAAAAGCTTCTGGGGTAAAGTACCCTCGATTAGCAGTATGGCAATTTCTCTCCGACCAAAATCTATCTGATAAAGAATTTACAGAAAAAAAACAGCCGATTTACGGTAAAAATTAGTAAGACAATGTAGCTGCCTAGGCTTGTATGAGAAGATATAGAATGCTTTTACATTGCTTCAAGAATATTTAATAATCGCTCTTCGCCAAATTTGCTTTTAGAATCTCTTTTAACCTTGTCTGGCGAGACTTTGCTTGCTGTTGTTTTGCCGCCATTGACAGGGCAGATTTTGTTCCCACAAATAAAGCCAATTTCCTGGCTCTGGTAAGACCGGTATAGAAAAGATTTCTTTGGAGCATTACAAAATGCGACATCGAACAAGGGATTATGACTACGGGAAACTCTGAACCCTGTGATTTATGGATGGTAATGGCATAGGCTAGGCGTAAATCTCCTGTTTGCTCATCGTTGTAGCCTACCAAGCGATCTCCAAACTCTACGATGAGTTTTGCGCCTCCGGAATTAATATGACGGACAAAACCGATATCACCATTGAATACGGAAAGTTCGTAATTATTTACGACTTGAATCACTTTATCGCCCATCCGAAAGGTCAGCGACCTCTTTTTGTATTGCAAAGCGTTGGAGCCCCCGGGATTAAGCAAGTCTTGAAGCTCGATATTTAACTGATCATTTCCGAGCTCGCCTTTATTCATGGGAGTCAAAATTTGAATGTCTCGCACGGGATCCCAGCCGAATTTCTTAAGTTCTTCTGAGGCCAAAGTCTTAATAATGGACTTAACGCGCTCATTGGAATCCGCATCAAAGAATCGGCAGTCGCTTTGGGCGTCATTTTCAAAAACGGGAAGTTCCCCGCGATTAATGGCGTGGGCAGATTGAATGATTTTAGACTGCCGGGCTTGTCTAAAAATCTTATCGAGTTTTACAAAGGGAATGGCGCTACTTTCAATGAGGTCTCCCAATACACTTCCTGGACCTACACTTGGCAGCTGATCGACGTCTCCTATGAAAATAAGTTGGGTACGGTCAGGGAGAGCTCTTAGCAAGTGATCCGCCAACTTAATGTCGATCATGGAAGATTCATCCACAATAAGCACATCAGCTGTAAGAGGGTTTTGATCATTTTTGATAAATCCTCCTTCCGAAGGATTCCATTCCAAAAGTCGGTGTATGGTCTTAGCAGAGAGGCCTGATACCTCGGAAAGGCGTTGTGCGGCTCTGCCCGTAGGCGCTGCTAAAAGAATCGTCTTTCCCATCGCCTTAAGGAGCCGAATGATCGTGTTGGCAGTGGTCGTTTTTCCAACGCCCGGCCCCCCCGTGAGCACAAACACTTTACTAGAAACGGCTAACCGAACAGCATTCAATTGCTCCTCACTGAGCATAGTTCCAGATGTGTCCTTAAATTTTTCAAGCCAAGTATGAATACGGTGTTCAATGTCTGCTTTGCTAGGGTCAATACCGCCAAAATCAGCATTCATAAGCCGGCTGATGTTGTCAGCGACATATTGCTCCGCCTCGTAAATATCCCATGAGTAATGGTAGCTCTGAACTATACCGCCATTTGCCGGGACTTGTTCTGTAACCATGTGACGCTGATCGTTGAGTTTTTGAATACAGCCAGGCAATTCTTTGATCAAACTTGCTTCTGGTAGTTCCAGTAGGACTAACAGTTGGCCAAAAAGCTGGACATTGGATAAGTAGCAATGCCCCATGTCTTCAGCCTGGACTAACGTATGCAAAATAGCCGCTTCCATGCGTTTAGGAGAGTCGGTGGGCAGCCCTAGGGCTCTAGCCATGGCGTCTGCCGTCTTAAATCCAACACCAGACATTTCAATAGCGAGCCTATACGGGTTATCTTCGACAATTTTTTGGGTAGACGAACCGTATTTTTTAACAATTTTTTGAGCGAGACTCATGGAAATATTGTGGCTGTTAAGAAACATAATAGCATCGATATTTTGTCGATGTTGACGCCATGTTTCAGAAAGAATATCCACATGCTTTACGCTAATGCCTTTTACATTGGAAAGCAGCTCAGGCTCATCCTCCAAAACATCAAATAATGTGGTACCAAAATGAGCAACCACACGGTCGGCTGCTTTTTCACCTAATCCCTTAATATCTTTAAACAGGATGAATTGTACAAATCTCTTAATGGCCGATTTCGTGCTTGGCTTTATCGAAGTAGCTGTCTCAGTTTTAAACTGGGCTCCAAATTCTTTATGTTCAGACCAGGCGCCTTGCAGCTCAAACATTTCCCCCTGAGAAAGGGGTGGAAAATTACCTGTGACGGTGACCAATCTGTCGTTATGCACATTTCTGGCTTTGAATACAGAAAATCCATTGTCTTCATTGTAGAAGCGGACATCTTCTACTTGAATCTGAATTTGGGAATTTAATGAAGTCTCGGCCAAAAAAACCTCCAAGCTCTAACAATGCAAAAAAAACCAATGAATTTCAATGCCTCAAATTGTAACCCCTTCGCGGGTCTTAAAATTTAAAAAAAGGCAATATTTCAGGCTGGATAGGTAATCGTTGCAAATAGCAAGTTTCGTCGCTTTGGAGCGAATCCAGATGGCCGGCGCTTCTTAGAGTTATCTCGATTTAGAATCCTAAACTTATAAAAGCCTGGCCTAGGGTGGATTTGGCAAAAGAATGTGGTTTCAGTTAGTCTCTTTAGAGTGGTATGGGAGAGGCTCTATTTGCCAAAAATTTTGATAACGCTGTTTCACTAGGGCGACTACACTAGGCCATATCCTAATGATGTCTTGGGCGGCACAGGGGTGAGTTCAGGTCTACCTTGTGACTTCGGTCCTCTATTTCAAAATAATTTTTTGGTATCGAGGCCTCAACACAAGTATAATTATGGAACTTCTATATAAAAGCGTGCGCGCAACCACAAGCTCAAGGACATTCCATGAAGACATGCCGTATGAGATTTCCTTTCTTTTTATTGTCTTTGGCAATCCTTTTTCAAAGCGCATGTAAAACCGATTTGGAAGAAAAATTGTCAGATGAGGAGTCCATTTCGGTAAGTAAAGCCAATGATGAGTTAGAATCCCTTATGCCGAACCTTGAAGTCAGGTATTTAGGTTCCTTTGCCAAAGAGAATCCTAATGATTCCTTTTTTACGGTTGATGAAACGAAGCTCCTTTTTCAAGAACTATGGCAGAGTTTTGCTGGAAAAAGCGACGAGTTTAAGTTTCTCTACTGTGAGGGAAGTTCGTTTTATCCGCAAACTAAAGTCATTAAAGAATGTAGCAGTGTCCTTAGTTTTCAAGAAACCACCGTCCAATTCTCTTTTATATCTTATGACATCCAAAAAGGAAAAACGTGTTATTTGGGTGATAGTGGTTGCAAGATTCATCAAATTGTAACGATTAAAGCAGCAAATGATGGAATGCAACGTCCGCCTGTCTTTATACATCGAACTCCTGTAGGGGAGAAAGTTTTGTTAATGACGAATCGACTGTTGCAACCTAAAAACCCTGGCTTTTATGGATTTCTTACGAAGTTCTTTTTTGCAAAAGACATATTTGCTCCTATCGTCGTGACTCCCTATAACTTTCCATTACCCTTCGGCGATGAGTTAGGGACTTTGTTTCAAAGCTGTAATACTAGGGTCATGAATTTAGTCGATCTTTCCAATAGGGCCCTAAAATACTATCAAGACTATCGAAAGCCGGTCGTCCTATCAGGTATTGCAGGCAATGCTGCCATGAATACAGCAATGATTATGTTTGGAATGTCTGCTCCGATGAGGTTCCAGACTGCCATGTTAGCAAATAAAAATCTCATGGCGGCTGGAGCTAAAACGTCTGTTGAGGCTATCAAATTGCGTATGATGCCCCTCGTTATGGCTCGAGACGGCATATTCTTTGCCGCGGAGTCTGGAGGTTTTATTCCTTATGTAGTCTCTGATGTCCTTAACTTACAAAACAATTTAGACCATTACATAAAAGGCACTCCTACCCGTAATGCAATGGAAATGACGATTTTTTTAGCGAATTCTTTAAGCGCTGCCGGCCTTTCCCAAATCTCTTATAATGCAGTGAAAGTGACTTCAAAGCATTGGAAATTGATGGCCGTTATGTTGTCTTCCTTGGCAGTAGCGGGTTCTAAATCATGTGTTAAAAATGGCCCAGACTCCTGTGAGGGTCGAACTCCCATGTCTGATACTACCGTAGCCGGTTTAAGCAAGTTTCTCTCTGAGGGGAATGCGCCCGCTGCTAAAAAGGCATTATGCATGATGCAGGTAGATGCCGGGCTAAGAAAAACCTGTTCCGTCGAGCCTGCAAAAGAATCTCTCTGTAAGAGATAGCTGAAAAACGAACGGGGCTTCGCTGGCCTTGGAGCTTTGGTTTCGTCTTTATTGTAACATGCAGTAATAATTGATATTTATAAGCAAAGCTCCACTTGAAATGAGGGGGCTTTGTCAAATCTGTTTTTATTTTATTTAAAATTCGGAATTAAAAAGTTTTTAATTTCAAAGGTTTATATTGTTTTGAAGGCGAGGCCATGGTGGGAGACGATGAGACTACCTGGCACCAGATTGTGGGTAGACATACGTAGGAAGGAGGGCCAAGAATCGGAGCTTATTCACAGTGATGGTTTAGGCAAGAACAGATTTGCGAAGGAGATAAGAAATGCAGATCAGATTCACATTCAAGCACATGGAAACCTCATCAAGTTTAGAACAATACGCCCGGTCCAAGGTCGATGACCGAGTTGCAAAATGGGTAACAAAACCAGTCGAAGCACATATATATTTTGATGTTCAGCGCGAACTTCATCGTGTCAAATGCACGATAAAGGGCGGCGATGGATTTAATTTTGAAGTAGAAAGCTCAAGTCCTGATATGTACGGATCGGTTGATATTTTAGTCGATCGTTTGGCAGGCCAACTGAGAAAACAAAAAGAAAAAATCAAAAATCACAAGGGAGTCAGCCATATTCGCAAACTCCATATTGCGAAGAAAACGACACATGAATTTGATTCAGATGCCGTTTCCGTCGATGCAGAAGATCTTATTAAATACGAAGCAGCACGACAGAAACTCTTTAGTAAAAAAGCATCTTAGGCTTTATAATTAAAAATTTTAAAGTGAAAGAGGTCCTCATGTAAAAATTGAGGACCTTTTTTTAACTTCGAAAGAGTTCGCCCATTTTCTTGCCAAGAATGAGGGATGCCCCTAAGATACATGCACTCAAGATTCCCATAGCTATAACTCCTAATGCAGAAGCTAAAAACTCGCCATTTCCTTGCTCAAGAAAAAGAACATATATAGCTTTGGTAAGCGGGTAGAAGCGATCTTTCATAGCTAATATCATGGAATCAGACACATCGAGCATCGCATAAGAAAAGCAAAGTAGGGATCCTGCAATAAGATTTGCGGCAACAAGTGGGATTGTGATTTTTCTGAGCGTATAGAACTTGGAAGCACCAAAAGTGGTACTTGCTTCTTCAAGGGAAATGCTCATCTGCTGCAATCCAGCCGTTGCTGACCGTACCATATAGGGGAGACGGCGAATGGCATAGGCGATGATTAACAAATAGACCGGATTATTTAGAGGGTCTAAAAATGTACCGTCATAGGTAACTACATATCCAAACGCGAGAACAATTCCAGGAAGCGCCAAGGGGACCATAACCAGAGCATCTAACCAATTGGCAAGGGGAACGAGCTTCCGTTGAATGGCATAGGCGATAAGTATACCGAGGCCAAGATCAAACAAAGTGGACGCAGAAGCCAGAAGCAGAGAGTTCTTGATTCCAGCGCTGGACAAAGAATTCTGCAAAACGGCTGCATAGTGCTCAGTCGTCCATTTTTGTGGAAGTACGGTCATAAACCAATCATCGGAAAGGCTCGTAATGATCACGCCTAAATGGGGAATCAAAGACAAGACGACCACAACAAGAATAGAGGTGTAGATAATAGTCTTGCCCCAAAAGCCAGTTTTTTTCGCGCTTTCAGTCACATGACCCTTAGCCATCATTTCATATTTCTTCGCACCTAATGCCGACTTCGAGATTAAAAAGAAGGAAATGGTCATAAGGATCACGATAAACACGAGAGCAAAGCCCACGGGGTTTTGATTGATATCCGTTACCATGTTAAAGATACGAACCGGCATGGTATCATGAAAGCCTATAAGGAGCGGGGTGCCGAGGTCTGTAAGGGCCCAAATAAAAGTGATAATCGCTCCGGCAAAATATCCAGGTCTCGCTAAAGGCCAAACGATATCTTTAAATTGCTTGAATCTACCAGCTCCTAGAATGCCAGCCATTTCTTCCAGTGAGGGATCGACATTGGATAGGGCTGCTGTCAAATTAAGGTACATAATTGGATAGAGATGCATCACTTCTAATATAACGACTGCCCAAAACTGATTGGAATGGCCCAGCCAGTCAATGGGAGTTGAAATAAAATTGTGCTCAAGCAGGAACTGGTTCACAGATCCCATTCGCGCAAAAAGTCTTTGAATGCCTATGGCACCAACAAATGGGGGCATGATCATGGGTATTAAAAGTAAAGCCGAAAGGAGACCCTTTAGGGGAAAATCAAACTTAGTCGTCATGATGGAAAGTGGAAGTGCCACAATAGTGGCTAAAATCGTAGTGGCGATACCCAACTGTATGGAGTTCCAAATGGCAGAGGTCTGTAATTCATTTTGAAACAGCAACCCAAAATATTCTAAAGTAAAACCATTGGGTCCAAGAAAAGCCTTAGATATGATCAGGCCCACTGGGTAAATTAGAAAGAAGAAAAGCAAGGCTAATGTAGCTAGGACTGTGCCATAGCCAAGCACTTTTGGGAAATAGGTCTTAAACGCTGAGCTCTGAGACTTCATATTCATGTCAAGTTCCTGAACTCAAATCGGTTTCTTCAGCGAGTAACAAAACATCAGAAGAATCGACACCAACAGATAGCAAAGTACCTTCTTCTGGCATATGGGAAGTGGGTCTGAAGACGCTTCCGCGAACTAAAAGAGAGCCGTGTTTTAATTGAATCTGTTCCGACTCACCTAAATAGGTTAGCCGATCTAGAGCAAGCCTAAGCTTATTTCTGGTAGGTTCTGGTGAAGAGGGATCGATTCTAATCTGAAGCATTTCAGGTCGAATCGACACCATGCACTTCTGTCCAGAGGAGGGTTCCTTCAACTGAGAATTCGTCGACACAATGGTACCTATTTCCGTTTCTACGGTTATAGAATGACCAGCAACATCCTTTTCTACTCCCGTGATAATGCCAGGAATTAAATTGGTTTCGCCTATAAAGCCAGCAAGAAAGGGCGTGGCAGGTCTCGTATAAAGCTCACGCGGTGAGCCCGTCTGAATGGTTCTCCCAGCTCTCATCACGGTAATAGAAGTTCCCATAGAAAGGGCTTCTTTTTGGTCATGGGTGACATAAAGAGTCGTGATTCCGGTTTGCTTATGAATTCTTGTAATATTATCTCGCATTTCATGTCGAAGCTTTGCATCAAGATTGGAAAGCGGCTCATCGAGCAGTAATACGCTGGGCTCAATCGCAAGGGCTCGTGCTAAGGCGACCCTTTGTTGTTGGCCCCCTGAAAGCTGGCCTGGGAGCCGGTCTTTAAAGGTAGTCAGTTGTGTGATTCCGAGAACTTCTGTGACACGCTTTCTTTTGATTTCAGGGGAAAGCTTTCTCAAGTTAAGTCCATACTCGATGTTTTTTTGGACGGTCATATGAGGCCAAAGCGCATAGTTTTGAAAAACCATGCCAATGCCCCGCTCAGCTGCGGGCAGATGGGTAACATCTTTGCCATCAAATAGAAGTTGGCCTTCACTCACTTCCTCAAGTCCTGCCAGCATTCTCAGAGTGGTTGTTTTGCCGCAGCCTGATGGGCCCAGAAGAAAGTGAAGCGCTCCACTTTCGATGACTAAATTGAGCTTTTCCACAGCAACTACTTTACCGTAGCGCTTGTAAACGTCTTTAAATTCAACTTTCATGATAAGTCCCCGAGCCAACAAACTTGAAACATTAGAAATAAGATACAGAAATTCTCAACTATTTAAACTAGTTAAACTATTTAAACTATTTAGAAGCAGCGATATATCGACTTTTATAGTCGTTGATCCAAGTGTTAATGGTTTTATTCCGAAACACATCGTCATCCCACTTATCTGCTAACGCCAAAGCTTCTTTTTCACTCATAGGTGGCTTAAGCAGTGCAGAAATTTCAGCGGGTTTTGCACCTTTTTTTCTTAAGTTCTTTACAGCAGTTTTTAGTTCGTTTTGTATGTCGATATGTATTGCACCGATAAGATCATTTAAAATGTTTTTTAATTTTGCAGCTTTCTGGGCATCTAAGGTGAAGCTGGTTTTAAACATCAAAGGATTCGCCGAAATGGACTTCAATTGAACTTGATTGTAGGTGTCTTTATTTACTGCCATGCGCCCAAGGGTGTCTTTTACAGGGCCTCCAGCTTGACCTTTAGGAAGGACAAGTAGCTTTTGAGCATCTGCTGAAAGAACAAATTCCATAAAGCGCTCCGCTACTTTTCGATTGGGAGCTCCTTTAAGAATGGCCACGGGATCAGGGTCTAAAACGCTAAAATCAGTTGGCAATACAAATCCAAGGTTTTCCGCGCCAAGATCGCCTATTTTAGCAGCGGCATAAAAATCAATAGTGGGAGCCAGAGAAACATCACCGCTCACGACTGCTTTTATAGGATCAGAAGAAGAGTGAGTGAACTTTCTCACATTTGCAGCCATGTTTCCAAGGATTTCCCAACCCTTATCCCAGCCATAGCCTTGCAAAATAATGGTATTCATAATAGCAGCTCCCCCGGAATGTCTGGGGTCTGTCGCACTAATCTGGTCTTCGAACTTAGGGTTTGCTAAATCAGCCCATATTTTAGGTGCTTCAGTTCTTTGGATCTTTAAGAGTTTCTTGTTTGTAAATATTCCAAAGGAGCTGGCTGCAGAGCCGTACCAGGTTTGTGTCGCGTCATACATCGCAACGCCGGCGATCTTTTCAGGCAGCTGTTTTTTTAGGTCTGCCGGAAGTTTGTACTCGGCTAGAAACGTATCTTTTGCCAAGTCGACAAACGCACTAGCGCCACCGCCCCAAAAAATATCGATCCCTGATGTTTTGGGATTGGTTGAAAACTTAGAGGAGACGAATCTTATGTCGTCGCTTGTTCCACCTTGGTCGATCCATTCCACTTCCACATCAGCTTTATACTTAGCTTTGTAGTATTCCTTAAATTTAGGGACGAATTCTTCTTGTATGGATTTTCTATGGGGGGAGATAATGATAACTTTATCGCCAGCAAAGGCAGCCTCGAAAGCAAGCCCTGATAAAAGCGTCGCGAACAAAAAAGTCCCTAATTTTAGTTTCATGAAATAATCTCCTTACGGTGTCACGAATAGCTTTAGATTCTCAATGTGGGTCAAATCTCTTAAAGTTGTCTTTAGTAGTGCTTTATCTTACTAAATTCAGCCAGTTACGAGAAAAACCAGAATCAAACGACCGCTACCATAACCGATTGTTAGGGGGAAGTTAATGGGTTTGTTGGAAGTTTAACCAAAAGGTCCCCATTGGGCGTTCGTGAGCGGGCCTCTGAGTCAAACTTACTATGTAAGAATCTGATAATATTGATTATTTATAGACTTGGTTAAAAAGTGCCCTGCTCTCTTATTTGCGCTCCCACTTCTATTTTGCAAACCGTACAAAGAGCTCAAGTAGGCTCGGCTAGGTCTTGGGTAGCGGTTCCTTGAAGGGAACGATGTGGAATGTTGATCGCTCCCAGGCTTTAAAAAAATTGTCTGTAACTGCTATTGATATCTCGTAGGCGAGAGCGATCTCCTGTGCCTACTCTAATTCAAATCTAAGGTGCAAAGGGTGTGTAATACATTCCTCCACATACAGGCTTCCACTTGAAATTATTTAATTTCACTGAGGCCAATTGCCGTTTGCCGGCTACTTCATTCGGGGTTTTTCCATCATAGCTGCAATGAACTCGGTAAGAATTGAAATACTCTTGGAATACTTACTAAAAGCTTTGCAAGTAAATCTAACTCACTCCTACTGTTCCGGCAAATGTGTCTGACATAACCCAATTCCCAGCTTAATATTTT